>NZ_JBHVAL010000001.1:211145-840967 GCF_042667405.1 Paenarthrobacter sp. NPDC057355
TTGGCAAGGTGGTGCTCTACCAGCTGAGCTACGTCCGCACATGTTGCCTGCCGGATGGTTACGGCGTTCAACAACAAACAAGTTGCCTTGTTCTGGTGGGCGATACTGGGATCGAACCAGTGACCTCTTCCGTGTCAGGGAAGCGCGCTACCGCTGCGCCAATCGCCCGTTTCCGGGTCCTTGCAATAAGGAGAGCGGACGACGAGATTCGAACTCGCGACATCCACCTTGGCAAGGTGGTGCTCTACCAGCTGAGCTACGTCCGCACATGTTGCCTGCCGGATGGTTACGGCGTTCAACAACAAACAAGTTGCCTTGTTCTGTGGGCGATACTGGGATCGAACCAGTGACCTCTTCCGTGTCAGGGAAGCGCGCTACCGCTGCGCCAATCGCCCATGCATCCAGCTAAAGCTGGAAGGCATGGTTTTCACCGAGGTGGGTACGGGATTCGAACCCGTGTATACGGCTTTGCAGGCCGCTGCCTCGCCTCTCGGCCAACCCACCGTGTAAGCAGGATTCCGGGGAATTCTTGCCTTGACAGTGCCTTGCGAGCGGACGACGAGATTCGAACTCGCGACATCCACCTTGGCAAGGTGGTGCTCTACCAGCTGAGCTACGTCCGCAGTGCGGTTCCGACGGCCTGCCCGGCAGGCATTCCGTCGCTTTCCGACGAGTAAAAACTCTATAGGAGGTTCCTGCATTCTCCAAATCGGTTGCGTCCTTTTGGGTGCCGCGGCCCCTGGATCGTTGAATTTACGCGGATTCGGGGAAGTTTCATGGTTGTAATTCCAGCTGTGTAGTTCGTGGTTTTTCGGGACTTACCGTCCCGTTTTGCAATCCGGCCGGGGTCCGTTAGTGTTTTCTATGCACCCGGGCGATTGGCGCAGTGGTAGCGCGCTTCGTTCACACCGAAGAGGTCACTGGTTCGAACCCAGTATCGCCCACCGGGAACCCCGTTTGGACTGATTGGATCAGTCCAAACGGGGTTTTTTCATGCCGCATGGGTTTTATTCACGACCGGAGCCGCTTTTCCGTCACGAATCCCGGCCGGTAGGCACACCTCCTATGTGTACGGAGAAGAAGAATCAGAGCGGCCAGGCACATTGCCGGAACCGGAGTTGCCGTGGGGCGAACTTGCCCGCACGGCCCCGATACTTGCCGGCAAGCTGGCCCGGCTGGCGCCGGAGCAGCTCGAAATGATCTTTCCGCCGGAGAATTCTGTCGGCCCTGTATGACACAGTCTTTATATGACTGCTCCACTGCTTGCCCACGCTACTGACTACGGCCGGATGTACGCCCGCTCCACTACAGAGCAATTCTCGGTGCCCTCCATCACTACAGTGATCGGTCAGCAGGCGCATGCCTTGGACGGTTGGTTCAGCTACATGGGCGCCAGCAGTCTGGCCGCGGATCCGGAGCTTCCCGCGATTCTTGGAAGCCCCGCAAGAGTAAGGCAAGCCGTCAATAAGGCTTCCAAGGCAGCTGAGCTATACCGGGACGCGGCGGCTGCCCGCGGCGACCGTGTCCACACATATTGCGAGCAGGTTGCCTTGCGGGCCCTGGGGCGACCGCACCGCATGCAGGAATGCAGGGAAGAACTCGCCGCCAACGGTGAGCAGGCGTTCGCTGCACGCTTCGATGAATGGTGGGAGCTGTACCGGGTGGAGCCCCTGGCGCCGGAAATCACCGTCTGGAACAACACGGTGGGCTACGCGGGCACACTGGATCTCGTCGCAAGAATCAATGGCCGGATCTGCCTCATTGACTACAAAACGAAGGGCACCACGCGGGACGGAACGGTGAAGGCCCTCGACGACAAGGTGGTCATGCAGCTCACGGCCGGCATGAAGGCCGAGGAAAGCCTGGTGGATCCCGTCTCGGGTGAGTGGGAGCCGTGGAGGTATGGGGACAACCCCATGCTTCTGGCTGTTGCCATTGGAGAGACCGAGGTCAGGCCCATGCGCGCCAATCCTGAGATCCTCAAGCATCACTGGTGGAAGTTCTGCGCCCTTCGACGGGTGTGGGAAATGTCGGCGGACGTCACGGCAGCGGGACCAGCACTGTTACCTGTTGCCCCACCGGTATTCGCTGCCGCAGCTCCTGCCTCGATCAACGGAGGCGGCGCCATGGCCTCTGTCAACGCCATGGCCTCAACTAAACTGGCTTAGGCTCCGCAACACACGGACCTTGGTTTGACGATCGTGAGGACAGGCAACGCATGGCAATTTTGAGTATCCGAATCATCGGGGATCCGGTGCTGCGCACCGTAGCTGACCCTGTCACCGACTTCGGTCCGGAGCTCGCCAAGCTGGTCGCCGACATGACAGAAACCATGGAGGATGTGGACGGTGCAGGACTCGCCGCACCACAGGTGGGGGTCAGCCAGCGGGTCTTCACCTACCGCATTGGGGGGGTGGAGGGCCACATCATCAACCCCGTCCTGGAAAACAGCGAGGATTTCCAACCCGATGAAGTAGAGGGCTGCCTCTCCATTCCAGGCCTCGGATTCCCCGTGCGCCGCTACAGGGCCACCCGTGCAACCGGCGTCGATATGAATGGCAACCCTGTCTCCATCGAAGCCGAAGGCATGCTCGCCCGGTGCTTCCAGCATGAAACAGATCACCTCGACGGCGTGCTTTACACAGACAGGCTGGAGGGCGAGGACCGCAAGGCCGCACTGCGCGCCATCCGGAACGCCAACTACCATGCCATCACTGAGCAGACCACGTCCAAGCGTGCCAACACGGTGGGGTCCAGCTTCGGCGGCGGCAGCTTCGGAGTTCCCGAGTGAGGGTGCTCTTTGCCGGCACCCCCGCCGTAGCTGTTCCGTCATTGGACGCCTTGGTTGAGGCAGGTTTCGACGTCGTAGCCGTCCTGACCCGGCCGGACGCTCCGTTGGGACGCAAGCGCGTCATGACGCCTTCGCCGGCGGCGGCGCGGGCGGAGGAGTTGGGCATCGACATTATCCGTGCGGCCAAGGTGGACGCCGGCACCACGGCACGCATCGCCGAATACGCGCCCGAGGTGGCGGCCATCGTGGCTTACGGAGGAATAGTGCCCCGGGCAGCTTTGGATGTTCCCAAGCACGGTTGGGTCAACCTTCACTTTTCCCTGCTTCCGGCCTGGCGCGGGGCTGCACCTGTCCAACGCTCGCTCATGGCCGGCGACGACATCACAGGGGCCGCGACGTTCCAGCTGGAGGAAGGCCTGGACACCGGGCCCGTTTTCGGAACGCTCACTGAGGCAGTCCGCCCGGAAGACACCGCAGGGGACCTGCTGGAGCGGCTCTCCCTCAGCGGCGCGGTGCTCCTGAGCCAAACACTCTCCGCTATCGAGTCCGGGAAAGCATCGCCTCAACCGCAGGCAGGCGAAGTGTCGCTTGCGCCCAAACTCACCCTGGAGGACGGACGCTTGGACTGGCAAAAGCCCGCTCTCGCGCTAAACCGCCAGGCCAGGGGCGTTACTCCCGAGCCCGGTGCTTGGACCACCCTGGACGGACAGCGGGTCAAACTGGAGTCTGTGGCGCTGAGGCCGGAGGTCAAAGACCTGGCACCGGGCACCATCCGGGTGGATGGCAAATTTGTTTTGGTGGGAACAGGTTCCCATGCAGTTGAACTGGGCCGTATCCAGCCGGCCGGCAAGAAGATGATGTCGTCGGCCGATTGGGCCCGCGGCCTGGCAGCACCTGAGAGAGTGGTATTCGAATGAGTGAGTCCGGCCGCCGAGGCCCGAACAACAGCGGCAGCCGGGATGGCGGCGGGCAAGGCAACCGTGGGGAAGGTAACCGCGGGCAGGGAAACCGCGGTGCGCAGGGCGGAAGCCGCCGCAACGCCCAAGGCAGGGAGCGGAACCGGGGACCCCAGCGGGGCTTCACCAACAACGCTCCGTCGCAGCGCACCCGCCGGGCGGACCCCGCCCGTCTGGTCGCCTTCGAGGTTCTCCGCGCTGTTGCTTCCGAAGACGCCTACGCCAACCTGGTCCTTCCCGCACGGATCCGGGAGCACCGCCTTGATCGGCGCGATGCCGGGTTCGCCACCGAGTTGAGCTACGGGGCCCTCCGCGGCCAGGGCACCTACGACGCCATCCTGGCCCGCTGCGTGGACCGGCCCCTGAACCAGCTGGATCCTGCAATCCTCGATGCCCTCCGGATCGGCGCGCACCAGCTGTTGTCGATGCGTGTTCCTGCGCATGCTGCCTTGGACCAGACTGTTGGTTTGGCCAGGGCAGTGATCGGGGCCGGCCCGTCAGCCCTCATCAACGCTGTCCTCCGTAAGGTCACTGCCCACACCATGGACCAGTGGCTGGACATCCTGTTGGACCAGGAGACGGATGAGACCAAAATCGCCGCCCTGCGCCATGCCCACCCGGAATGGATTGTTCGCGCACTGCGACAATCACTGGTGAACCACGGGCGTCCCAAGAGCGAAATCGATGCCCTGCTTGAAGCCGACAATGCCGCCCCCGTCGTGAACCTTGTGGCGTTGCCTGGACTGGGCGACCTCGATGAGGCCTTGGATAACGGTGCGACCCCCGGTGAGCTGGTGGAAGGATCGGCGCTTTCGGCAGGCGGTGACCTTGGCCGCTTCGAATCGGTCCGGCGCGGCACCACCCGTGTCCAGGACGTCGGGTCCCAACTCGTCGCCCGCGCATTGGCCGGCGTCGAGTTGGGGGAACGTCCCTCCCAAGGCGAGAAGTGGCTGGACCTTTGTGCCGGTCCTGGCGGCAAGGCAGCGCTCCTGGCCGCCTTGGCTCACCGCGATGGCGCAACGCTCCTGGCCAACGAGCCTGCACCACACCGTGCCAAGCTGGTTCAGCAGGCCCTCTCGGCTGTCCCGGAAGAAACCTGGACCGTGCGGACAGGTGACGGACGCGAAGTGGGCAACGAGCACCGCGAATCGTTCGACCGTGTCCTCGTAGACGTTCCGTGCAGTGGCCTGGGCGCCCTGCGCAGGCGACCCGAGTCGCGCTGGCGGCGTTCGCCCAAGGACATCGGAGACCTCGGGCCACTCCAGCGTGAACTCCTGAATTCCGCGATCGACGCGGTCAAGCCTGGCGGCGTCGTGGCCTACGTGACGTGTTCACCCCACCCGGCGGAGACCACCGCAGTGGTCAGCGATGTGCTGGGCAAGCGCGCGGACCTCGAATTGCTCGACTCCGGACAGGCTCTTGACCATGTCAGCCTCACGGGCAACCTTGGCGCAGGCCACGAGCACACTGCCCAGCTGTGGCCGCACATCCACCAGACAGATGCGATGTTCATGGCCATCATCCGCAAGAAGCCGTAGTTGCACGTTTTGGCCGCAGCGGAAACCCCGCTGCGGTCACACCACGACCCAAACCGACCCGAAGGGGCTGCCTTGTCTCAGTGCTGTATCAACCCGAGCATCCTGTCTGCGGACTTCGTCAACCTTGAGGCAGAGTTGCAGCGCATCAGCAACGCCGATGCGGTCCATGTGGACGTCATGGACAACCACTTCGTGCCCAACCTGACTCTCGGATTGCCCGTGGTGCAGCGGATACAGGCGGTCAGCCCGGTTCCGCTGGACGCGCACTTGATGATTTCCGACGCCGACCGCTGGGCGCCTGCCTACGCAGACGCCGGCGTCGCGTCCGTGACGTTCCACGCCGAAGCGGCGATGGCACCGGTCAAGCTGGCCCGCGAACTGCGTGCACGGGGGTCCAAGGCTGGTATGGCCTTGCGGCCGGCCACGCCGGTGGAGCCGTACCTGGACATGCTCAGCGAACTGGACATGCTCTTGATCATGACCGTTGAACCCGGTTTCGGCGGGCAATCCTTCCTCGACATCACGTTGCCCAAGATCCGGCGGGCCCGGGCGGCAATTGAAGGCTCCGGCATTGGCGTGGCGATCCAGGTCGATGGGGGGATCACGGAGGAAACCATCGTCAGGGCTGCAGAAGCTGGCGCCAACGTCTTCGTAGCGGGCTCGGCGGTCTATGGCCACGAGGACCCCGCTGCAGCGATCGAGCGCCTGCGGGCTGCAGGACAAGCCGCCACAGCAACGGCCTGACGGGGCCCACCGGATGTTACGAAGATAGCCGGGAATACCCTGGCCATCTTCGTAGTTGTGGCACAATAACAACACACATACGTGCTCCGGGGTCGGTGTAAGTCCGAACCGGCGGTCATAGTCCGCGACCCGCGAGCCATTGGTGCCCTGAGTGATCAGGATTCCGGTGGCAGACGGTTGAACCGGTGGAATTCCGGTACCGACAGTTAAAGTCTGGATGGGAGAAGCACGTACAGTCATGCCGTGGGCGTTCCTTCAGCGAACGCCCGGCATTGCGCTGTCGTACACCCCCGGAGTCATCGCGGCTTACTGGGAAGGAACGGCATGGACTTTCTGCGATGGCTCTTCGAAGCACAGATCCCCGTTGGAGGATCTGCTCTTGTCTTACGCGAAGTGCTTGGAAACATCTTTGGGTTGCTCAGCGCCCTCGGCGGAATGCGCCGGAAAGTCTGGGCCTGGCCGGTCGGCATAGTCGGCAACATTCTCTTGCTTACCGTTTTCCTCGGCAACGTCTTTGGCGCCGCTGCACCGGCCACCCTGTGGGGGCAGGCCGGACGGCAAATCATGTTCATCGCTGTGGCAGTCTATGGCTGGTACCGGTGGCAGCAGGGCCGGCAAACCAACACTCAGGGCCGTGCGGTGATCCCCGGTTGGGCTTCCAACAAGGTGCGCCTGGCGTTGATCGGCGCAATGATCGCCGGAACCGCGGCCCTCACGCCCTTGTTTGACTCTTTGGGCTCTTATCCGCCGGTGTGGGCCGATGCCTGGACCTTCATGGGCTCGCTCCTGGCTACTTACGGCATGGCGCGAGGTTGGACCGAATTCTGGCTGATCTGGGTGGCCGTGGACATTGTCGGAGTGCCTTTGCTCTTCAGCGCCGGTTATTACGCCAGTGCTGTCATGTATCTCTTTTACGGATTCTTTACGTTGGCCGGGTTCTTTGTTTGGTGGCGTGCTGACAAGCGTGAGCGCGGCGCCGTTCAGGCTGTTCCCGTTGCCGCAGGAGCTATCCGATGACAGGGCACGACGCATTTGCTCCAGCCGAAAAGGCGGCCATGGATGCGGCGCTGGCGGCGGCTCTGGAGGGCCCCCGGGGGGCGAATCCGTTGGTCGGGGCCGTCATTCTCAGTCCTGAAGGCGAGCAGCTGGCCACGGGATACCATCGCGGTGCAGGGACTCCCCATGCGGAGGCCGACGCGATCTCCGAGGCCCGGCGCCAGGGAATCGACATCAAGGGCACCACCATGGTGGTCACCCTCGAGCCTTGCAACCATGTAGGCCGTACAGGTCCCTGTGCCCAGGCAATCATCGCGGCCGGTATCTCCAAGGTGATTTACGCCGTCGACGATCCCCACGATCCGGCCGCCGGCGGTGCCAAGACCCTGCGCGCAGCGGGCATTGAGGTCACTTCCGGGCTCAGCCAGGAAGATTCGCTTGACCTGAACCGGGAGTGGTTCGACGCCGTTGCCGCCAAGCGCCCTTTCGTCACCTTGCACATTGCCCAGACCCTGGACAGTCGGATTGCCGCGGTAGACGGCACCAGCCAATGGATCTCCAGCGCGGAGTCGCTGGACGACAACCACGGGTTGCGGCGGCTCATCGACGCGATCCTGGTAGGGACAGGAACGGTGCTCATCGACAACCCGCGATTGACGGCCCGCTCCCGTGACGGCGAACTTGCCCAGCGCCAGCCCATCAGGGCAGTCATGGGCCTGAGGGAGGTCCCGGAGGAAGCGGCCGTGCGCGGTACGGACGGACGCTTCCGGCATTTGCCAACCAGGTACCCTGCGGAGGCGCTGGGGATGCTTTTTGAGGAAGGTGTCCGCCATGTGATGGTCGAAGGGGGTTCGAGCATCCTGAGCACTTTCCTTGCTGCCGGCTTGGTGGACGAGCTGATCGTGTACCTGGCGCCGACCCTGCTCGGATCCGGCACACCGGCCTTGAATGATTTGGGTATCGGCACCCTCGCCGATGCCCAGCACTGGGCGTGGGACGAGGCCTCAGGAGGGTCCGTCCGCACGCTGGGCAATGACCTTCGGCTGCATCTTCGACCCACCGGACGCATTGCCAACCCCACCAAGAGTTCGATTCCGCAGACGGGCATGGTCTCACACAGTGGAGCTGCGGAATATGTCACAGGAGGACACTGATGTTTACTGGAATAGTTGCAGAACAAGGCACCGTCCTTGGGATTGAACACGACGGCGAGGCCAGCGCCACGCTGCGCTTGAAGGCACCAACTACCTCGGCAGACCTGCCTCTGGGTGGCTCCATCGCGGTGAACGGTGTATGCCTGACGGCCACCAGCATCGACGGCCAGGATTTCAGCGTGGACGTCATGGGTGAAACCCTGACCCGTACCACTATCGGGGCCCTGGCAGCTGGGGACACCGTGAACCTTGAGCGTTGTGTTCCCGCCGGTGGTCGCTTGGATGGCCACGTCGTCCAGGGCCACGTGGATGGCGTTGGTGAGCTGCTCGAACGCGAAGCGCTGGGCAACTGGGACCGACTGCGCTTCGGCGTACCGGCCCCGCTGGCACGCTACATCGCCGAGAAGGGATCGATCGCCGTCGACGGTGTTTCGCTGACCGTGACCGCCGTCAGCGCGGCGTCCGAAGCGGAACCGTGGTTCGAGGTCGGGCTCATTCCCACCACGCTGGAAGAGACCGGTCTGGGGGCGAAGGCCGTAGGCGGCCGCGTCAACCTGGAAGTGGATGTCCTGGCGAAATACACCGAGCGCCTTTTGTCGTTCGCCCCGCAGGGAGGCACCCGATGAGCGCGACCACCAAGCCGGAACCAACAGCGGCGCAGCGGCCTGGACTCGATTCCGTTGAGTCGGCCATCGCCGCCATGGCGGCTGGGAAGGCCGTCATTGTGGTGGACAACGAGGACAGGGAAAACGAAGGCGACATCATTTTTGCCGCTGAGCATGCCACGCCCGCCCTTATGGGTTGGACCATCCGGTATTCCTCCGGGGTCATCTGCGTCCCCCTGGAAGGTGAGCGGGCCGACGCCCTGATCCTGCCTCCCATGGTGGAAATAAACCAAGATGCTAAGGGTACTGCCTATACTGTTTCCTGTGACGCTGCGATAGGAGTCAGTACGGGTATTTCCGCCACGGACCGGGCCTTGACGGCACGGATCCTGGCAGATCCCGGCAGTACTCCGGCGTCACTCACCCGTCCTGGGCATATATTTCCGCTGCGGGCCGTTAAGGGGGGAGTACGAGAACGTCCGGGACACACGGAAGCTGCCGTGGACTTGTGTCGTCTGGCCGGGCTCGCCCCGGTGGGTGTGATCGCAGAGTTGGTACATGACGACGGTGAAATGATGCGCTTGGACAGCCTGCGCGGGTTTGCCGCCGAACATGGATGCCCCCTCATCTCCATCGAGGACCTGGTGTCATATGTTGAGGCGGTAGATTCCCAGGCGGCGCATCGGGTAGACGAGGAGTAGCGATGACCGCTTCGACAACACACAGCAGTGAGCACGCGGTCCCCGGGCCGCACCCGGTGAGCGGCGGACCGATCGTCCAGCTGCCAACGGCTTTTGGCGACTTCGTAGCGCAGGCCTGGACGGACCATGTCACGGGAGTTGAACACCTCGCTGTCAGCTCTCCGAACCCGCCCCGGGGTGGCCAGGCTCCATTGGTACGCCTGCACTCGGAATGCCTGACAGGCGATGTGTTTGGTTCCTACCGCTGCGATTGCGGTGAACAGCTTGCTTTCGCGCTGGAACTCATCCACAAGGAAGGCGGAACGCTTCTTTACCTGCGTGGGCAGGAAGGCCGCGGGATCGGGCTGGCCAACAAAATCAAGGCCTACGCCCTGCAGGAAGCCGGGTTCGATACCGTCGAGGCCAACGAGCAACTTGGCCTGCCCGTTGACGCGCGCTCTTACGATGCGGCCGGACAGATCCTCGCCGAGATGGGACTCCACGAAGTCCGTCTGTTGAGTAACAACCCCGACAAGCAGCACCGTCTGGACAAGGCAGGGGTGACTGTTGTCGAGATGGTTCCCACTGAGGTGCCATCACGGGAACAGAACCTCCGGTACCTTCAGACCAAGAAGGACCGGATGGACCACCGGCTGACTCTCGAGGTAGAGCAGGTCAGCAACGGCAAGAAAACGGCTTCACCCACGACCTTTGACAGCAACCAAGACTGAACGGATCCACAGCACACATGAGCGGACACGGCGCGCCCACCATCGACCTCACTACCCTCAATCCTGAGGAAACCTCGCAGCTTAGGCTCGCCATCGTGGCGGCAAGCTGGCACACCCAGATCATGGACGGCCTGGTTGACGGCGCCCTGCGCGCGGCCAAGGAAGCAGGCATAGTGGAACCTACGCTGTTGCGGGTTCCGGGCAGCTTCGAGCTTCCGGTTGCCGCTGCCAGGCTGGCGCCGCACTTTGACGCCGTCGTGGCCTTGGGCGTCGTCATCCGCGGCGGAACGCCGCACTTCGACTACGTTTGCCAGGCCGCGACGTCGGGACTTACGGATGTCAGTGTCCGCACCGGCGTGCCGGTGGGCTTCGGTGTACTGACCTGCGATACCGAACAACAGGGCCTTGACCGGGCCGGTCTGCCCGGTTCCCAGGAAGACAAGGGCCACGAGGCAGTCACGGCTGCCCTGGCTACCGCAGTGACGCTCAAGCACTTCAGCTAAGCGGGTACTGCTTCAACTAACCCTGTACGAAGGGGATGTGGGTGTGTGTTCACTCACATCCCCTTCGTCATGCAACGCCCCAACGAGCGGCGTCGGCCCAGGAGCAAGTAGTCTGGAGGGCGTGAAGAATTTCGAGACGCTGTTCGCAGAACTGAGTGAGAAAGCAGCGACCCGCCCGGCAGGCTCGCGCACGGTAGCCGAGCTGGACTCCGGAATCCACGGAATCGGCAAAAAGGTGGTCGAGGAGGCCGCTGAAGTCTGGATGGCCGCGGAGTATGAATCGGATGAGGCTGCTGCTGAGGAAATCTCCCAGCTCCTGTACCACCTGCAGGTCCTCATGCTTGCCAAGGGCCTCAGCCTGGAAGACGTTTACAAGCATCTCTAGCCACGCCACTCCGCATGCCCGCCGGCGGAGCCAGCCGCGTGGCCGATGTGCCTGAACCTCCATTCCAAACAGAAAGTCTCCCCGATGCTCCGTGTAGCAGTCCCCAACAAGGGATCCCTGTCCGAAGCCGCCTCAGCAATGCTCTCTGAGGCCGGATACCGCCAGCGCCGCGACTCCCGCGAACTGGTAATGGTTGATCCTGACAACGACATCGAGTTCTTCTTCCTCCGTCCGCGTGACATTGCTGTGTATGTAGGCCAGGGAACCCTGGATGTCGGCATCACCGGCAGGGACCTCCTGCTTGACGCCAAGGTCGAAGCCGAAGAGTTGCTTCCCCTTGGCTTTGCGCCTTCGACCTTCCGCTTCGCCGGCCCTGTTGGCGACTTCACCGGCGTCGAACAGCTTGAAGGCAAGCGCCTGGCCACAAGCTACGACGGTCTGCTTCGCGATTACCTGGCCGAGCGCGGCGTCAATGCCAAGGTGGTTCGCCTCGACGGCGCCGTCGAGTCCTCTGTCCGCCTCGGTGTTGCGGACGCCATCGCTGACGTGGTGGAAACCGGCAACACGCTCAAGGCCGCCGGCATGGAAATCTTCGGCGACCCCATCCTTAAGTCCGAAGCTGTGCTGATCCGGCGTTCGGGCTCCGGTGGCGCGGCAAACGGGACGGCCAAGGAGATTGACATCCTCATCCGCCGCCTTCAGGGCGTTCTGGTGGCACGGCAGTACGTGCTGATGGACTACGACATCCGCAAGGACCTTGTGGAAGACGCCGCAGCGCTGACCCCCGGTCTTGAGTCGCCTACGGTGTCTCCGCTGCGCGATTCCGAATGGGTCGCAGTGCGTTCCATGGTTCCCAAGAAGGAAACCAACCGCATTATGGATGAACTGTACGACCTTGGCGCCCGCGCCATCCTGGTCAGCAGCATCCACGCCTGCCGGATCTGACGCCTGCCGCATCTGACCCGCGCACTGATCGAGTAGAGCCAGCAGAAACTGAGGAGCAGCACATGGCTGTAGCCGTACGCGTCATTCCATGCCTGGATGTGGACGCCGGCCGCGTCGTCAAGGGCGTCAACTTTGAAGGCCTTCGCGACGCCGGGGACCCCGTGGAACTTGCCCACCGCTACGACAATGGCGGGGCCGATGAACTGACGTTCCTGGACGTCACGGCGTCCTCAGGCAACCGCGAAACCACGTTCGACGTCGTTCGCCGCACCGCAGAGGAAGTGTTCATTCCCCTCACGGTTGGCGGAGGCGTCCGTGGCGTAGCCGAGGTGGACAAACTCCTGCGCTTTGGTGCAGACAAGGCCTCCATCAACACGGCCGCTGTTGCCAGGCCTGACGTTATTGACGAGATCACCCGGCACTTCGGCTCCCAGGTTCTGGTGCTCTCCGTCGATGCGCGCCGTACCCGGGAAGGTGACGTCCCGACGTCGTCCGGTTTTGAAGTCACGACGCACGGCGGCCGCACCGGTACCGGAATCGACGCCATTGCCTGGGCCAAGGAAGCCGCAGACAGGGGAGTCGGGGAGATCCTGCTGAACTCCATCGACGCCGATGGCACCAAGGATGGCTTCGACCTTGAACTCATCCGCCTGGTCCGTGCAGCGGTCAACATCCCGATCATCGCCTCCGGCGGAGCGGGAGCGCCTGAGCACTTCCCGCCGGCCGTCCAGGCAGGTGCCGACGCCGTGCTTGCCGCGTCGGTGTTCCACTTTGGTCCGGACGACATGATTTCGCAGGTCAAGAGCGCCATCCGCGAGGCGGGCTTCGAAGTCCGCTGATTCCCGCCGTAAACGTCCAACGCGGAGTCACCTATGGCCCATAATCCCCTCCGGGATGGGCCATAAGTGACCCCGCGTTGCTTGTTAAAGTCCGATGTCCGCTGACTGCAAAAGCGCGACGGCGTCCGGCTGGCCTTCGAAGGTGACCAATGCCTGGTTGGTGCGTCCATGGGCGTGCATCAGCAACTCGCCCGGCTCGCCAACGATGGCCACCGAAACGGGTGCGCGCTTGGCAACGTGTCGCGGCCCGGTCGGCCTGACCAACACGATGCCAAGGTCCACGCCGCGGTACAGGAACGCCGCGCGCTTGATGAGGTCGTTCCAGAGGGCATCCGAATATGCTTCGTCCAGTGCACGGGGCGCCCAGCGGTCGCCGGCACGGCGGATGTCCTCGGTGTGTACGAAGAACTCGATGAGGTTTGAGGTCTCGTCCAGCGCCTTGATCTTCAAGGGGGAGAAAGCCGGCGGGCCCGAGCGGAAGGTCTTGACGAGGTCTGCGTAGTCGTCCGTGGTCTTCAACTGGGAGGCCAGTTTGGAGGTGGCTTTCTCTGACGCCTTACCAAGGCGGGGGATCAGCAATCCGACGCCTACGGCGAATTTCCGCTCGCGCAGGTACAAGTGCGCGGCAAGGTCCCGTGTCCGCCACCCTTCACAGAGCGTGGGGGAGTCAGGTCCGGCCGCCAGCAGGGTTTCGGCCAGTACTTCTCGGGAGGGATCGACGAAATGCATCACTTGTGAAACTAGCACGATCGGCGCGCACTTGCGCAGTGGAACCGCCGCAGAACAGCCAGTCCCGGCAAAGGCACTAGACTTGATCTGATGTCAGAGCAGTCCGCCCCCAGCCCCTCTCCCGCCGTGAAGCCTTCCAGCGACCCCACGGGTCCGTTGCCGCAGGAGATCGCGGACGCCCTCAAGCGCGATTCCGCGGGCCTTGTGGCCGCGATTGTGCAACAGCATGACACCAACGAGGTCCTGATGCTGGGGTGGATGGATGACGAGGCACTCCACCGCACCATGACCACCGGGCGCGTCACGTTCTACTCCCGCTCCCGCCAGGAGTACTGGCGCAAGGGCGACACTTCCGGACACGTACAGTTCGTGAAGTCAGTCGCCCTGGACTGCGACGGCGACGCCCTCCTGATCCGCGTGGACCAGATCGGCGCAGCCTGCCACACCGGAACCCGGACCTGCTTCGATGGTCGCGACTTCACCGTCGTTACGGGTCACCGCGACTAAAGGCACCCAGCACTTTCCACTGACGCACCACCTCAGACCAAAAGGCGGAGAACAATAGCCATGCAGGACCTTGGAATCATCAGCCCGGGCCTGGAAGAGTTCCGGGAACTCGCCGTCCACAGCCGTGTCATCCCCGTCCGACTGAAAGTCCTGGCCGACGCCGAGACCCCGATCGGGCTTTATCGGAAGCTGGCCAAGGGACAGCCGGGTACCTTCCTCCTGGAGTCAGCGGCCGTTGGGGGCGCCTGGTCACGCTACTCCTTCATCGGTTCAAAGTCCCGCGCCACACTGACCACCAAGGACGGTCAGGCGCACTGGATCGGCGAACCGCCGGTGGGCGTGCCCGTTTCCGGCAACCCCGTCGAGGCCGTCCGCGACACGATCTCCGCGTTGCAGACCGACCGCTTCGAGGGCCTGCCTCCCTTCACCTCCGGCTTGGTGGGTTTCCTTGGCTGGGAATCCGTTCGTCACTGGGAGCGCTTGACCTCCCCGCCCGAGGATGACCTGCAGTTGCCCGAAATGGCGCTGAACCTTGTCACTGACATGGCCGTCCACGATAACGTCGACGGTACGGTCCTCTTGATTGCCAACGCCATCAACTTCGATGACAGCACCGAACGTGTGGACGAGGCCTGGCACGACGCTGTGGCCCGGGTGAAGGGACTCCTGGAGCAGATCAGCACGCCGGTGCCCCAACCTGTGTCCGTGCTTGACACGGCAGCCTTGGACTTTGCCTCCAGCGTGCAGGAACGCTGGGAGGAAGCCAAGTACCTGGAGGCCATCGATCGCGGCAAGGAAGCGATCGTGGACGGTGAGGTTTTCCAAGTGGTGATCTCGCGGCGCTTCGAGATGGAGTGCGCCGCTGATCCCTTGGATGTTTACCGCGTTCTGCGCAACACCAACCCCAGCCCGTACATGTACCTCTTCAGCCTGGAGGATGCGGACGGCCGCGAGTACTCGATTGTGGGATCTTCTCCGGAAGCGCTGGTAACGGTGACCGGTAATGAAGTCATTACGCACCCCATCGCCGGTTCCCGTCCGCGTGGGAAGACCGTGGAAGCGGACAAGGCCCTCGCGACAGAGCTGCTGGCGGACCAGAAGGAACGCGCCGAACACCTGATGCTGGTGGACCTGTCCCGCAACGACCTCTCCAAGGTCTGCGTCGCCGGAACAGTCGACGTCACCCAGTTCATGGAAGTTGAGCGCTTCAGCCACATCATGCACCTGGTGTCCACGGTGGTGGGCGAGCTCGCTCCCCACGCGAAGGCTTACGACGTCCTCAAGGCCACCTTCCCGGCGGGCACCTTGTCCGGGGCCCCCAAGCCCCGCGCACTCCGGCTCCTGGATGAGCTGGAGCCCCACCGTCGCGGAATTTACGGCGGCGTGGTGGGCTACCTGGACTTCGCAGGGGACATGGACATGGCCATCGCCATCCGTTCGGCCCTCCTCCGCGAAGGCCGTGCCTATGTTCAGGCCGGAGGCGGAATCGTCGCAGACTCGCACAAGCCTTCCGAGGCCCTGGAAACAGTGAACAAGGCCGCTGCTCCGCTGCGCGCCGTGCACACCGCCGGCTCGCTGCAGAACATTGCGGTGGATTCAGCCCAGGACGGAACGTCCGACGGCGGGACGCCCGCCCCGTGAGCGCCGACGCAGCCGCATCGTCTCCCGTGAAGGCCTCGCCCCGCTGGGCCCGCAAGTCGACGCTGGTCCTCGCCGCCGTCGTACTTGCGTTGGCCGTCTTCGGAACCACCACGCAGACCTGGATCGAGGTGGAGCTGGATCCCACGGGGGTGTCCAACAGCAACCTCGACGTGCCCGGGAACAAAGCTGCCACCGCGGTCACAGCACTGGCACTTGTGGCTTTGGCCGGTGGCTTGGCGGCGTCGATCGCCGGCAGGGTGGCACGGTGGATCATTGCTGTGATTATTGCCTTGTCCGCCGCCGGGATCATCCTTGCCGCCGCCACGGTGCTCGCGGATCCACTGGGTGCCGCGCAAGGTTCCATCGCTGCGGCGACGGGTGTTGCCGGTGGGCAGGCGGGCGTGGCTGCAACAGCCTTTCCGGTGGTGGCCATAGTGGCCGGCGCGTTGTTGGGTTTGTGCGCTGTGGTGTTGCCGTTGGCAGGGCGCTACTGGAAAACCCGGACCAAGTACGACGCCGGTTCCAGGGGCAGGCAGGACGGCGAGCCGGTGGACGAGATAGACAGCTGGGACAGCTTGTCACGCGGCGAGGACCCCACGTAGACGAACGACAGCAAAGTTTCGGTGCGACGTTGCGCCAGCGTTGCCCCACGAGTCGGACGATGTCCCCGGCCGACGTCAATAAATGGCAGAATGTAAGCAGTATTCATCCTGAGGAGATTTCACATGAGCAAAACCACAGTGTCCGCAAACCAAGCTGAATCCACCATGGCCAGCCACTCTGATGCCATCGGTCACGGAAACAGCCCGGCTGCCTGGACCTGCGTGATTGTGATGCTGGTTGGCGCCTTGATTTCCTCCATTGCTTTCGTCATCGCCAGCACCCCCATTTTCGTTGGTGGCCTGGTTGTTATGGTTATCGGCCTCATCGTTGGCCTGGTAATGCGCAAGGCGGGCTACGGAGTGGGCGGCAGCAAGCTGCAGAACAACGGCCACTAATCGTGACCGTTCTTGATGACATCATCGTTGGCGTCAAGGAGGACCTGGAAGCACGCCGCGCTCTTGTGTCCCTCGAGGAGCTGAAGGAACGCGCCGCCGCAGCTGCGCCTGCGCGTGATGCCTGGGCTGCGTTGGGGGGCTCTGCCTCTGACCGCAGTGAACTGAAGGTCATCGCCGAAATCAAGCGCCGCAGTCCTTCAAAGGGTGATCTTGCCTCCATCGCCGATCCCGCCTCACTGGCCGTGCAGTACGCCGACGGTGGTGCCTCAGTGATCAGCGTGCTCACCGAACAGCGCCGTTTCGGCGGTTCGCTGGCAGACCTTGATGCCGTACGTGCCGCCGTCGAAACGCCATTGCTCCGCAAGGATTTCACGGTTGACGAGTACCAGATCTGGGAAGCCCGGGCCCACGGCGCGGACCTCATCCTGCTCATTGTCGCCGCCTTGACCGACGAAGAGTTGGTCCGGTTCAGCGAATTGAGCCACGAGCTCGGCATGAACGTCCTGGTGGAAACGCACACCGAGGAAGAGATCGAGCGGGCTGTCGCTGCGGAGGCCAGGATTATCGGCATCAACGTGCGGAACCTCAAAACGCTCGACGTCGACCGCTCCGTTTTCGGTTCGCTGGCAGGCTTGATTCCCGCTGGGGCAGTCGTGGTCGCCGAATCGGGAGTCAGGGGTACCGATGACGTCGCGCACTACGCCGCAGGTGGCGCCAACGCCATCCTCGTGGGTGAAGCGCTGGTCAGCGATTCCACCCCGCGGGAGCGCATTACTGAATTCAAGGCAGCTGGAGCTGCCGCCATCGCCGTCAGGAACTGAGGCAGTCACTGAATCACGGCAAGTTGTCATAAGGCAGCCCGGGCTCATGCCCGTGGCTGCCTTGTGGCACGTGGAACTACCCAAAGAACTAACTGGAACAGGACGGTGAGACTGATGGTCGACGCGCCAACAGCCGGCTCGGAAGAGAATGCTGCAGATGCATTCCTGCAAGGCGGCCCTTCGCTGCGCAACGCATCGGGGCCCTACTTCGGAAGCTACGGCGGACGCTGGATGCCCGAGTCTCTCATCGCCGCGTTGGACGAAGTGCAGGACACCTTCGAAAAAGCCAAGGCCGATCCCGATTTCATCGCCGAGCTGAAGGACCTCAACAAGAACTACTCCGGCCGGCCGTCCCTGCTGACGGAGGCCAAGCGCTTCTCGGCGCACGCCGGTGGAGCACGCATCTTCCTCAAACGCGAGGACCTCAACCACACCGGTTCGCACAAGATCAACAACGTCCTGGGACAGGCGCTCCTGGCCAAGCGCATGGGCAAGACCCGCGTCATCGCCGAGACCGGTGCCGGGCAGCACGGTGTTGCCAGTGCAACGGCCGCGGCACTGCTGGGGCTCGAGTGTGTGGTTTACATGGGGGCCGAGGATTGCCGCCGCCAGGCCTTGAACGTTGCCAGGATGCAGCTGCTTGGTGCAACGGTGGTTCCGGTCACCAACGGCTCCCAGACTCTGAAGGACGCTATCAACGACGCCCTCCGCGACTGGGTCTCCAACGTTGAGAACACCCACTACCTTCTGGGCACCGCTGCCGGAGCGCACCCGTTCCCGGCCATGGTCCGCTACTTCCACGAAGTTATCGGCGAAGAAGCGCGAAGCCAGATCCTTGAGCAGACCGGTAAGCTCCCGGATGCCATCTGCGCGTGCATTGGCGGCGGTTCCAACGCGATCGGCCTGTTCCACGCGTTCCTGGACGACGCTTCGGTGAAGATCTACGGCTTTGAAGCCGGTGGCGAGGGCGTGGAAACCGGTCGGCACGCAGCGGCCATCTCCCTGGGCCGTCCCGGTGTGCTCCATGGTGCGCGCTCATACCTCATGCAGGACGAGGACGGTCAGACCATCGAGTCACACTCGATTTCCGCTGGCCTGGACTACCCCAGTGTGGGTCCCGAGCACTCCTACCTCGCGGACATCGGACGCGTCAGCTACGAGGCCGTCACGGACACTGAAGCCATGGATGCGTTCAGCCTCCTGTGCCGGACCGAAGGCATCATCCCCGCCATTGAGTCCTCGCACGCCCTGGCCGGGGCCATCAAGATTGGCCACCGCCTTACCGAAGGCAAGGACGACCCGTCCGAGGTCACGGTGATCGTGAACCTGTCCGGACGTGGTGACAAGGACGTGGAAACCGCCGCGGCCTGGTTCAACATGCTCGATGATGAGGGGCACGTCAAGGGCACCACCCTGTCCACCCGCAAGCCCAAGGGGCCATCGGAGCGCGCGGCTGAAGCATCGGCGGACGAGAACGAGGACCAGAACTGATGAACGAGCAAACCGCCAGCAAGTCTGCTGCCGCCATCGACAAGGCCCGCGCCGAAGGCCGGGCCGCCTTGGTGGGCTACCTTCCCGCCGGGTACCCGACGGTGAAGGAAAGCATCGAAGCGGGCATCGCACTGGCCCGCAACGGCGCCGACCTCATCGAAATCGGCATCCCGTACTCCGACCCCGTCATGGACGGTCCGGTCATCCAGGCAGCCACCACGGAGGCCATCTCCAACGGATTCCGCGTAGCAGACGTTTTTGACGTGGTTGCGGGGATCACGGCAACCACCGATGCTGCCGTGCTGGTGATGACGTACTGGAACCCGGTCATGCGCATGGGCGTCGACGAGTTCTCCCGTCGCCTGGCAGAAGCCGGGGGAGCGGGGCTCATCACACCCGACCTTGTGCCTGACGAAGCCGGCGAATGGTTGGAAGCTTCGGACAAGTACGGATTGGACCGGGTGTTCCTCGTAGCTCCTTCCTCCACCCCCGAGCGGCTCGACATGACCGTCAAGGCCAGTCGTGGCTTTGTGTATGCCGTCTCCATCATGGGTGTCACCGGAGCGCGGACTTCGGTGAGCAGTGCTGCCGAGGACGTCGTGGCCCGCGCCCACGCCGCAGGTGCTCAACGGGTGTGTGTGGGTCTTGGTGTCTCCAACCCCGACCACGTCCGTGAGATCGCCGCCTACGCCGATGGAGTCATCGTTGGCACCGCCCTGGTGGCTGCCCTCCGCGATGGCGGCGTGGACGCCGTCGGGCAACTGACCAAGAACCTCAGCGCCGGCCTGGGCCGCGCCGCTGCAGAAGCCTAGGAAAAGGAAACAGCGAAGCGCATGCAGACCGTCCTCCACGCAGCGGCAATGGTCCCCCTGAGTATTCCGAGCCCGTCCTGGTCCGGTTTCGACATTCCGCTTCCGTGGGGGACTCTGCGCATTCACGCCTACGCCCTCTGCATCCTTGCGGGCATCATCGTTGGTCTGTGGCTGACCTCGGCGCGATGGAAGCAGCGCGGTGCGCCGGAAGGCAGCCTGTGGGATATCGCCATCTGGGCCATCCCGTTCGGCATCATCGGTGGCCGTCTGTACCACGTATTTTCTTCGCCTGACGCCTACTTCGGGCCCGGCTTTGACGGCACGGGCGACCTCTCGCTGATCCCGCAAATCCAGCGCGGGGGACTGGGCATCTGGGGTGCCGTGGTCCTTGGCGTGGTGGGTGCCTGGATCGGGTGCCGCCGTGCCGGTGTTAAGCTGACCTCCTTCCTGGACGCGGCAGCGCCCGGCTTGCTCCTGGCCCAGGCCATCGGGCGGCTGGGAAACTGGTTCAACCAGGAACTCTTCGGCGCTCCCACAACCTTGCCGTGGGGCCTTGAGATTGATCCGTCCAACGCAAACTTTCCACCAGGCATGGCAGCGGACACGCTGTTCCATCCGACGTTCCTCTACGAACTGCTCTGGAACCTTGCCGGTGTAGCCATACTCTTGCTGCTGGACAAGAAGTTCTCGTTCCGTCGGGGCCGCCTCTTCTGGCTCTACGCCATGTACTACACACTGGGTCGAGTCTGGATCGAGGCACTGCGCATCGACGACGCCGAGCAGATCACGCTCTTTGGCATCACCACCCGTCTCAACGTGTGGACCAGCATCTTCGTTTTCGTGGCGGCCCTGGTCATCTTCCTGATGTTGGGTCGACGGGCTCGGCCGGAGCCGGATACCCCTTATTTGGCGGGGCGGGAGCCGGAAAAGAACGCTTCCGGCGAGCCTTCAGCGGTGACGAGCGTCACCAGTCATGATGTGGACGCATCTGTCTCGGATAGTGGTTCACGTGATAATCTCCCTGATAACCACAGTGATCCGGACAACGTTGACGGGCCGCGGGACGCATCAGAGAAGACCGTTCAAGACACGACGTCTGCCACGGACACATCAGCTGCTGCCACCGCCGCACGGAAAGCATCCGGATCCTCGCCTAAGGCAGACGACACCAAGTAGTCGCCGTAGGTAAAGGGGCAACAGAGTCACCGCTCGTCGGGCCCAGTCCACAGCGTCGTGGCACCCCGGAAACCGGATCGCAGCATACCGATGTTCACTGGTCAAGCCGGGGCCAGAGGTCTGCGTAACTGTTAGTTGCGCTGGATCGGCTGGCCTACAATTCCAATAACTAGCGCTTTGTTGTGCCCGTCACAGGGCAGGCAAGGTGGGGCCAACGTTGTCCCTTCCATACGCACGATCTCGAGGAAGGACGTCTCCCATGACCCATCTTCATAACCCCGGCTGGTCCGAAAATATGGAACCACAGGGTGCCATGTCTCCGTTCAAGCGCTTCGCTGCGCTCCCGGAGGCCCAGGGTCTTTACAACCCTGATAAGGAGAAGGACGCCTGCGGCTTGGCCATTATCGCCACGCTCCGCGGGGAACCGGGATACGACATCGTGGAGGCGGCCCTGACCGCCCTCCGCAATCTCGAACACCGCGGCGCCGTGGGCGCCGACGAAGGAACCGGCGACGGCGCGGGCCTGCTCATGCAGGTCCCCGACGAGTTTTTCCGGGCCGTCACCGAATTCGAACTGCCCGCACCCGGCCAGTACGTTGTGGGTACCGCTTTCCTGCCTGCTGAAGCCCGTGAAGCTGCAACGGCGAAGGCCGGCATTGAGGCTCTGGCTGCCGATGAAGGCCTGACGGTCCTTGGATGGCGCGAGGTTCCCGTAGTGGCAGACCTCGTCGGTGCCATGGCGCGTGCGTGCATGCCCTACTTCTCGCAGCCGTTCTTCGCCGCCGCAAACGGCGAGCAGCTTGAGCACAACGAACTCGACTCCCGTGCCTGGCGGATCCGCAAGCGCGCCCAGAACAAGTTCGGCGTCTACTTCCCGTCGCTGTCCTCCCGCACCATCGTGTATAAGGGCATGCTGACCACGGCCCAGCTGGAGCCGTTCTACCCGGACCTTTCGGACAAGCGCTTCAAGACCAAGCTCGCCATTGTCCACTCGCGCTTCTCCACCAACACGTTCCCGTCCTGGCCGCTGGCCCAGCCGTTCCGCACCATCGCGCACAACGGCGAGATCAACACGGTCAAGGGCAACCGCAACTGGATGCGCGCACGCCAGTCCCAGCTGGCAAGTCCCCTTCTGGGTGACACCCCGGAAGAGCTGTACCCCATCTGCACCCCGGGTGCCTCCGACTCCGCTTCCTTCGATGAGGTGGCTGAGCTCCTGTGGCTCTCGGGCCGCCCCATCACGCACTCCATCATGATGATGATCCCGGAGGCGTGGGAGAACCACGCCACCATGGATCCGGCACGCCGTGCCTTCTACGAGTACCACTCCCTGCTCATGGAGCCGTGGGACGGTCCTGCAGCCGTGTCCTTCACTGACGGCAGCCTCGTTGGAGCCACGCTGGACCGCAACGGCCTGCGTCCGGGACGCTACTGGATCACTGAAGACGGCCTGATCATTTTCGCCTCCGAGGTTGGCGTGATCGAGGTTGAGCCCTCCAACGTGGTCAAGAAGGGCCGCGTTGCCCCCGGAAAAATGTTCCTGGTGGACACCGAAGCCGGCCGCATCATTGACGACGCCGAGGTCAAGGCCGAGGTCGCAGCAGCCAACCCGTGGGCCGAATGGCTCAAGGACAACCTGATCGACATCAACGAACTTCCCGAGCGTGAGCACGTGCTCCACACGGCCGCCTCGGTAAACATCCGCCAGCGGACCTTCGGTTACACCACCGAAGAGTTGAAGATCCTGCTTGGACCGATGGCCCGTACAGGCGCCGAGCCTCTGGGTGCCATGGGTTCGGACACTCCCGTTGCCGTGCTCTCGAAGCGCCCGCGGTTGCTGTTCGACTACTTCGTGCAGTCCTTCGCCCAGGTCACCAACCCACCGCTGGATGCCATCCGCGAAGAGCTGGTCACCTCCCTGAAGTGCGCCATTGGCCCCAACGGCAACCTTTTGGATGGCAAGCAGGTTCGCCAGCCCCAGATCTCCCTGCCGTTCCCCGTGATCAATAACGACCAGCTCGCCAAGATCGCGAACATTGAAAGCCCCGACGGCGACCGCATCGCCATGAAGGTCCGCGGCCTCTACCGCCCCGAGGGCGGAGAAGCGGCCCTGCGTGCCCGCCTGACCGAGATCTGCGAGCAGGTTTCCGGTGCTATCAACCGTGGCGTGCAGTACGTCGTGCTGTCCGACCGTGATTCCAACGCGCAGTGGGCACCGATTCCTTCGCTCCTGCTGGTCAGCGCTGTGCACCACCACCTGCTTCGCAGCGCAAACCGGACCAAGACCGCGCTGGTTGTCGAAGCCGGTGACGTCCGCGAGACGCACCACGTTGCCGTGCTCATCGGTTACGGTGCATCGGCCGTGAACCCCTACCTGGCCATGGAGTCGGTGGAACAGCTGATCTCCAACGGCGACGTGACGGGTGTGACCGCTGAAGACGGCGTCTACAACCTCATCAAGGGCCTGGGCAAGGGTGTCCTGAAGATCATGTCCAAGATGGGCATCTCCACCGTGGCTTCCTACACGGGCGCCCAGACGTTCGAGGCGCTGGGCCTGTCCCAGGAACTTGTGGACGAATTCTTCTCCGGGACGCACTCCCAGCTCGGTGGCGTCGGCCTCGACGTCATCGCCGCGGAAGTTTCTGCCCGGCACCAGATGGCCTACCCCGAGGGTGGCATCGAACACCCGCACCAGCCGCTGCTGGGCGGCGGCGAGTACCAGTGGCGCCGCGACGGTGAACCGCACCTCTTCAACCCGGAGACGGTTTTCCGCCTGCAGCACGCTACCCGCGAACGCCGCTACGACATCTTCAAGTCCTACACCAAGGGCGTTGATGACCAGTCCGAGAACCTGATGACCCTGCGTGGGCTCCTCAAGTTCAAGAATGACGTCCGCCCGCCCGTTCCGCTGGAAGAAGTGGAACCGGTTTCCAGCATCGTGAAGCGTTTCTCCACCGGAGCCATGAGCTACGGCTCCATCTCCAAGGAAGCGCACGAAACCCTCGCGATTGCCATGAACCGTTTGGGGGCCAAGTCCAACACCGGCGAAGGCGGCGAGGATGTTGACCGCCTGCTGGATCCCGAGCGCCGCTCGGCCATCAAGCAGATCGCTTCCGGCCGCTTTGGTGTCACAAGCCTCTACTTGACCAATGCCGACGACATCCAGATCAAGATGGCACAGGGCGCCAAGCCCGGTGAAGGTGGCCAGTTGATGGCCCAGAAGGTCTACCCCTGGGTGGCCCGGACCCGTCACTCGACCCCCGGCGTCGGTCTGATTTCACCACCCCCGCACCACGACATCTACTCGATCGAAGACCTTGCGCAGCTCATCTACGATGCCAAGCGCGCCAACCCTTCGGCCCGGGTACACGTGAAGTTGGTTTCGGAAGTCGGGATCGGCACTGTGGCCTCCGGTGTGACCAAGGCGAAGGCCGACGTCGTGCTGGTTTCAGGTCACGACGGCGGTACCGGCGCCTCGCCGCTGAACTCGCTCAAGCACGCGGGTGTGCCGTGGGAACTCGGCCTGGCCGAGACCCAGCAGACCCTGATGCTCAACGGCCTGCGCGACCGCGTGGTGGTCCAGGTCGATGGCCAGCTCAAGACTGGGCGTGATGTTGTCATCGCTGCCTTGCTCGGTGGCGAAGAGTTTGGCTTCGCAACAGCTCCGTTGGTGGTTGAAGGCTGCATCATGATGCGCGTTTGCCACCTGGACACCTGCCCGGTGGGCGTGGCCACGCAGAACCCTGAACTGCGTGCACGCTTCACCGGCAAGCCCGAGTTCGTGGTCAACTTCTTCGAGTTCCTCGCAGAGGAAGTCCGCGAAATCCTTGCCGGGCTTGGTTTCCGCAGCCTGGAAGAGGCAATCGGCCACGCCGAAGTGCTGGACACCCGTGAAGCCATCGACCACTGGAAGGCCGAAGGCCTGGATCTGGATCCCATCCTGCACGGGCTGGAGTTCGACGACGACGTGCCGCTGCGCAACATGACCGGCCAGAACCACGAGCTGGACAAGCACTTCGACCAGCGGCTGATCACCATGGCGCAGGAAGCGCTCAGCGACCGCATGCCCGTCAAGATCACCTTGGACGTCATCAACACGGACCGTTCCGTGGGCACGATGCTCGGCCACGTGGTGACCAAGACCTTCGGTACCGACGTACTGGCCACGGACACGATCGATGTGACCCTGAACGGAACCGCCGGCCAGTCCCTTGGCGCCTTCCTGCCTGCCGGCATCACGCTGCGCATGTTCGGTGACTCCAACGACTATGTGGGCAAGGGCCTGTCCGGCGGGCGCATCATCGTCCGTCCGGACCGCACCAACGTGTTCCAGGCAGAACGCAACGTGATCGCCGGCAACGTCATCGGCTACGGTGCCACCAGCGGCGAGATGTTCCTGCGTGGCCAGGTTGGCGAACGCTTCCTGGTCCGCAACTCCGGTGCGACCGCCGTCGTCGAAGGCATTGGCGACCACGGTTGCGAGTACATGACCGGTGGCCAGACTTTGATCATCGGCCGTACGGGCCGCAACTTCGGCGCCGGCATGTCCGGCGGCACCGCCTACGTACTGGACCTGCAGCCTGAGCGCGTCAACAAGCTCGCCCTCGATTCCGGCGAACTCCAGCTCCTGGAGCTCGACGCCGAGGACCGCGACATTGTCCACGGCCTCCTCACCAAGCACGTTGAGGAAACCGAATCCGTCCTGGCCGGCCGTCTGCTCGAAAACTTCGACGACACCGCCGCCCGCATCACCAAGGTACTGCCGCGCGACTACGCCGCAGTCCTGCAAACCCGTCTCGACGCCATCGAAGAGGGCCTTGACCCCGATGGCGAAGAAGTATGGTCTCGAATCCTGGAGGTAACCGGTGGCTGATCCACGCGGATTTCTGAAAGTCCGGCAGCGCGAGACGCAGCCACGCCGTCCCGTTCCCGTCCGCATCATGGACTGGAAGGAAGTGTACGAAGCACAGGAAAAGGGTGTCCTGAAGAGCCAGGCCGGCCGCTGCATGGATTGTGGCATTCCGTTCTGTCACCAGGGCTGTCCGCTGGGCAACCTCATTCCCGAGTGGAACGACCTCGTATGGCGGGACAAGGGTGAAGAAGCGATTGAGCGTCTTCACGCGACGAACAACTTCCCTGAGTGGACCGGTCGCTTGTGCCCGGCCCCTTGTGAAGCATCGTGTGTGCTGGGCATCAACCAGCCGGCTGTGACCATCAAGCAGGTTGAGGTCTCCATCATTGACCAGGCGTTCGACAACGACTGGGTCCAACCGCTTCCGCCGACGCGCCTCACGGGCAAGACCGTTGCCGTCGTTGGTTCGGGACCTGCAGGTCTTGCCGCGGCACAGCAGCTGACCCGCGTTGGCCACACCGTTGCAGTGTACGAGCGCGACGACAAGATCGGCGGCCTGCTCCGCTACGGAATCCCCGACTTCAAAATGGAGAAGGAACAGGTTGACCGCCGCCTTGAGCAGATGAAGGCCGAGGGCACCCGCTTCCGGACCGGCGTCGCCGTGGGAACTGATGTCACTTGGGAGCAGCTTCGCCGCCGTTACGACGCCGTTGTTGTCGCCACCGGGGCCACCGTCCCTCGCGACCTGCCGATCCCGGGCCGCGATCTTGACGGCGTGCACTTCGCCATGGAGTACCTGGTCCCGGCAAACCGCGTCGTCGCGGGGGAGAGCCCCGAAAACCACATCGACGCCCGCGGCAAGCACGTTGTCATCCTCGGTGGTGGCGATACCGGTGCTGACTGCATCGGCACCGCCCACCGCCACCAGGCAGCCTCGGTGACGACTCTCGCCATCGGTAAGCAGCCGCCGTCGGAACGTGCCGCGCACCAGCCGTGGCCGACTTTCCCCACCTTGTTCGAAATGGCCAGTGCCCACGAAGAAGGCGGCGAACGCACCTACCTTGCGTCCACCGTCGAGTTCGTGGGGGAGAACGGCAAGCTCACCGGCGTCAAGGTTGCTGAAACAGAGTTTGTGGATGGCAAGCGCCTGCCCAAGGCGGGTACGGAGCGGATTATTCCGGCTGACCTGGTGTTCCTGAGCCTCGGCTTTACCGGCGCTGAGCCGGCGGGGATCACGGAGCAAGTCAGCGCAGAATTCGACGGTCGGGGCAACGTGGCCCGCGACGGCTACTACATGACAAACACTGAGGGAGTGTTTGTTGCCGGCGATGCCGGACGTGGCCAGTCTCTGATTGTGTGGGCCATTGCGGAAGGCCGTGCATGTGCGGCCGCAGTGGACAAGTTCCTGATGGGAAGCACCATTCTCCCGGCACCGGTCGCCCCCACCGACCGGGCGATAGCGGTCTTATAGCGCCGGCAGGAACTGATCTTTTACTCAATCAGCATGAACTACTTAGGGTAGGTATATGAGACGCGCGAAAATTGTGGCAACTTTCGGCCCGGCTATCTCCAGCTTCGACAACACCCTCGCGGTGCTGGAGGCCGGCGTCGACGTTGCTCGCATGAACATGAGCCACGGCGACTACTCCGTGCACGACAACACCTACGAGAATGTCCGCAAGGCTGCGGCTCAACTGGGCAAGCCCGTGGCCATCATGGCCGACCTCCAGGGCCCCAAGATCCGCCTTGGCCGCTTCGTTGACGGTCCGCACGAGTTGGCCGTTGGCGACACTTTCACCATCACCACTGAGGACGTCCCCGGCACCAAGGACATCTGCTCCACCACGCTCAAAAGCCTCACCGAAGACGTCAACGTTGGCGACGCGCTGCTGATCGACGACGGCAAGGTGGCACTGCGTGCCATCGAGGTGGACGACGTCAAGGTTGTTGCCACTGTTACCGTCGGTGGCAAGGTTTCCAACAACAAGGGCATCAACCTGCCCGGCGTTGCCGTCAACGTCCCCGCGTTGAGCGAAAAGGACGAGGACGATCTCCGCTGGGCGCTCAAGCGGGGCGTTGACCTGGTCGCTCTGTCCTTCGTTCGTGACGCTGCGGACATCACCCGCGTCCACGAGATCATGGACGAAGAAGGCCGCCGCGTGCCCGTGATCGCCAAGATCGAAAAGCCGCAGGCCGTGGAGCAGCTCCACGAGATCATCGACGCGTTCGACGCCATCATGGTTGCCCGTGGCGACCTCGGTGTCGAACTGCCGCTCGAAGAGGTGCCGATTGTCCAGAAGCGCGCCATCGAACTGGCACGCCGCTGGGCCAAGCCGGTCATCGTGGCAACCCAGGTCCTCGAATCCATGATCGACAACCCGCGTCCGACGCGCGCCGAAGCCTCCGACTGCGCCAACGCAGTTCTCGACGGCGCCGACGCAGTCATGCTCTCGGGTGAAACGTCTGTAGGCCAGTACCCGATCGAAACCGTCAAGACCATGGCACGGATCATCGAATCCACCGAGGTCCACGGGCTCGAACGCGTCCCCCCGCTGGGTACCAAGCCCAAGACCCGCGGTGGCGCCATCACCCGTGCCGCCGTCGAAATCGCCGACCAGCTGGATGCGAAGTACATCTGTACTTTCACCCAGTCCGGTGACTCGGCACGTCGCCTGTCGCGTCTGCGCCCGGTCAAGCCGGTCTTCGCGTTCACGCCGGTTGAGCACGTGTGGAACCAGCTGGCCCTCACCTGGGGCATCCAGCCGGTACTCGTGCCCTCCGTCGGCCACACCGACGAGATGACCGCACAGGTGGACAAGAGCCTGCTGGAAATGGATCTCGTGGACGAAGGCGACCTCGTCGTCATCGCTGCCGGTTCCCCTCCCGGACAGGCCGGTTCGACGAACTCGTTGAAGGTCCACAAGGTAGGCGACCTCGCCGACACATCCAAGACCGATGACGGCTCCCGCAAGGAACCCGTTGGTCCGTGGCCGGAAAAGAAGTCCAAGGCCAAGGCATAATTCCTGGTTTTGCGTTGACGGGCCCCGCCATTTGACGGGCCCCGCCATTTGGCGGGGCCCGTTTCGTTCCCGTTGTGGTGTCAGTCATGGCTGAATTTTCAGGACGCAATGGAAGCAGCAGGAGTCAAAAACGGCGTCAGTTACAATTGCTAAGTGGACTTAGTATTTGAACTGACACCTGACCTGGCAATTGCTTTCGCAACCCTTTTCGTGCTGGAAATAGTTTTGGGCGTGGACAACGTCATCTTCATCTCGATCCTGGCCAGTAAACTGCCCGTGGAGCAGCAGGCCAAAGCCCGCAACCTCGGCCTTACATTGGGGATGCTGATGCGGATCGTGCTGCTGTTCGCTGCATCGTGGATCATCAGTCTGACAAGTGACTTGTTCGAGCTCTTCGGGCAGGGCTTTTCCGGCAGGGACCTGATCTTGATCTTCGGCGGCCTGTTCCTGGTCTACAAAGCAGTCACCGAGATTCACGAGAAACTCGAAGGACGCCCGTCCCACGGCCCTGGCCGGATTGGCACCGTGACGTTTGCTGCCGTGCTGACCCAGATCATCATGCTGGACATGGTGTTCTCCTTTGATTCGGTGATCACCGCTGTTGGGATGGTGGATAACCTCCTTGTCATCGTCACTGCGGTCCTGCTCTCGTTCGGCGTGATGCTATTCTCCGCGAAGTTCATTTTCGCGTTCGTAAACCGGCACCCCACCGTCAAGATGCTGGCACTGGCCTTCCTGGTGTTGATTGGATCCTTCCTCATTGCCGACGGTTTCGAGGTCAAGATCGACAAAGCCCTCATTTACGGCCCGATGGCTTTCGCCATCGTCGTCGAAGCCCTGAACCTCACCTACAAGCGGCGCCAGGAAAAACTGTCAGGCGAATCCATCGAGCCGGTCCATCTTCGGCACGCTTATTCCAAAGCGGATGACCATGATGCTGTCGCTGCCGCCACGTCAACAGGTCCCGATGCCGGGGAAGTTGGCCTGTCCAGCAAGCCCGTGGCCGGCCGGATCGTCGAGGGCGATGGCCACCAGGAACCCGCCGGCCTCGGATAAAGTCAGGGCGGCCGGCCTCACGCCAAAGGCAGCCAGCCTGGTTCTTCATTCTTAAACAACAAAAAAGAAGGGCGGCATCCCAAGGAAGCCGCCCTTCTTTCGCGGGACGCTAGTTGACCTGATTGATGATGGTCTCTGCAACCTCACGCATGCTGAGGCGACGGTCCATGGAGGTCTTCTGGATCCAGCGGAAGGCCTCCGGCTCCGTAAGGCCCATCTTGGTGGTCAGGAGGCTCTTGGCGCGCTCTACAAGCTTGCGTGTAGCGAACTGTTCCTGGAGGTCGGAGACCTCGTTCTCAAGTGCCTTGATCTCCTCGTGGCGGGAGAGGGCAATTTCGATGGCCGGGATGAGATCGGCGGGGGTAAACGGCTTGACGACGTACGCCATGGCGCCGGCGTCGCGTGCACGCTCCACCAGTTCCTTCTGGCTGAACGCGGTCAGGAGGACTACGGGGGCGATGCGGGCCTTGACGATCTTCTCGGCGGCCGAGATGCCATCCATCACGGGCATCTTGACGTCCATCAGAACAAGGTCAGGCTTGAGTTCTTCGGCCAGCTCCACGGCCTTTTCGCCGTTGTCGGCCTCTCCGACGACGTCGTACCCTTCGCCCTTCAGGATCTCAATAATGTCCAAGCGGATGAGGGTCTCATCCTCGGCTACGACAACGCGTCGGGCCGGCTGGCTTGTGGGTGCGGACTCCGTCTGTTCGGTCACGGGATCTCCTTGGAAAGGTTCGGCGGGTTCAAGTCCATCTTAGTGGGGACGCTTGCGGAGCATGTTTTTGTTGCACCAGCGCGTCCGGTTCTTTGAATCAGCCTATCTGCATGTAGAGTAGTTTCGCGTGCTGGGAACGGATCGCGTTGCTCACAGAAATGAGAGCTGTCAGCGAGAATTAACGTCCCGGTAATCCGCGCCCGAGTGGCGGAATTGGCAGACGCGCCGCACTCAAAATGCGGTATCGAAAGGTGTGTGGGTTCGAGTCCCACCTCGGGCACGGCATGACCCCTCTTCGGAGGGGCTTTTGCTTTTAAGTGTGGACAAAGCTTGACATGTGCCTCTGCCTCATCGTCCCGGATGGTGCCTGGCCGCCGGGTGCGGCCTGTTCAGTTTGGGTGGGGCAGCGGGGTCAGCGTCCTGGCGATGGGGCGCTCCGCTTGCTGGGTTGTGGGGTCATTTGCTGTCCTTTCGGGGGTGTTCCGGCGGCCCCTGTTGGCCGCTCACTACTTCATGGGCAGTGGTTGTGGTGACGACATGACTTTTCGGGATCACGATGAGGGTTTCTTCTCGAATCCGGTCTTGTTGTGCTGCAAGTCGTCGTGGTTGCAGTCCGCTTTGTCCTGCCAAAGGGGGTGTGGACAATGTCCACACTTAAAGCAGATAACACTTGGGGTCCTCCTGACGGGGTTTTCGGAGTGTTCACCTCTTCATTGGTCTTTCAGTTCTTGGCAACATGACTTCCCAACCAACGGTGGCATAGCCATTCGAGGGTCCAGACGCTGCAGGACTAGGGCGTGTCTCCTAAAACTGCGTGGGTGGATCGGGGATGCTTGATGGGTGTCTCGTACTTCTGCTTTGACTGATGGGCAGTGGGCCCGCGTGCAGCCGTTGTTGCCGTCCTCTGATGAGCGTCGGGGTCGTCCTTTCCGGGACGATCGCCGGGTAGTCGAGGGGATTATTTACCGGTATCGGTGCGGGATTGCTTGGCGGGATGTGCCTTCTGAGTTTGGTCCGTGGCAGACCATTTGGAAGCGTCACCGGCGTTATAGCGGCGACGGAACGTGGGACAAAATCCTGGCCGGGCTGCTCACGGAAGCTGACGCCAGGGGCGAGGTCGATTGGGCCGTTTCGGTGGACTCGACGGTCAATCGCGCCCATCAGCATGGCACGAACCTTCCTCGCCCCACAGGGGGCCCGGTCGAATTACATGAATCTGTTTGATGCACCCGAGGACCATGCCATTGGTCGTTCCCGCGGCGGATTGAGCACGAAGATCCATGCCCTGGTCGACGGCAAGGGCAGGCCTTTGGTGCTGCTGGTCGCCCCCGGCCAGTGCGGAGACGCCCCCATGTTCACGCATTTGATGGACCAGCTGAAGATCCACCGTTCCGGTCCGGGCAGGCCGCGGACCCGCCCGGACCGCGTCCGCGGCGACAAGGCCTACTCATCCAGAGCCATCCGAACCCACCTCCGGGATCGCGGCATCGGCGCCGTCATCCCGCAGCCCTCCGACCAGATCGGCCACCGGAAACGACGGGGTTCCACCGGCGGCTGGCCCCCGGGATTCAACAAAGAGGACTACAAAGGCCGCAACGTCGTAGAACGGAACTTCAACACCTTCAAACAATGGAGAGCCCTGGCAACCCGCTACGACAAACTCGCCCTCACCTACCGCGGCGGAGCCATCCTCCGAGCAATCAGCATCTGGCTGACAGCTTTAGGAGACACGCCCTAGGCCTCTACCCTGACCCGAGTTTTGTCGAACCTTACGCGCGGATAGCTCCGCTCCGGGACTTACGTCTGTCGCGCCTTATGTTTTGCGGGACAGCTAACCGGCCTTAAGTGTGGTCCAAAGGACGTCGTTACCCTCTGTGTTTCATCTCATACTCGAATACATGCCCAGTGACGCCTGTCACGGTCGGGACACTCCCCGGGGCTTTCGAAATACATCTTGAAAAAGACGTACTGCAGGGAGGAACAACGACGTTGACTGTGCTGGAGGTAAGGGGGCTCGCCAAGAGTCTTGGCCAGCGGGTGCTTCACGACGTGGAGGGGGAAGGTGAAGCTGTAGAACACGTGCCGGAAGTTCACCAGCAGCGTTGTCAGGGCGATCGTGCCCAGGGGTGTCATCGCTGTCATCATGCCGATCAGCAACAGTTCCAGTGATCCGGCGAATCCCGCGATGGACAGGGCTGGGGCCACCCACCAGGGCAGGCCGGACTGGATGACGAGGAGCCCGAAGGCGATGCCGAGGGGGAACATGCCCAGTCCGGCGGCGAAGGAGTCTTTGAGGCCGGCCTTGATGGGGTGGCCCGGGGGTGCGGTGAGGGTGGCGGTGTGGTTCACGTCTTCCATGGTCCCGGAACACGGCTGGTACGCGATTGCCAAGATTGCTTGATCAGCGGGTGTAGGGGCAATATTGGTGGATGGATCGTATTGATCGCGCAATAATCCGTGAGCTTAGTTTGAATGGGCGCATTTCCAACGTGGATCTGGCGGAGAAGGTGAACCTGACGCCGGGTCCGTGCCTGCGCCGGGTACAGCGGCTTGAGGAGTCGGGGACCATCCGCGGGTATCGGGCGGTGGTTGACGCCGTCGCGCTCGGGCGCGGGTTCGAGGTGATTCTCGACGTCGACCTGAAGGCCTTCGATCGGGAGACGGTCTACGCTTTCGAGGCAGCCATGGCCGGATTCGAGGAAGTCACCGAAATCCACCGCATGTTCGGCTCACCGGACTACTTCGTGCGGGTCGCGGTCAACGACCTGGAAGCCTACGAGGCCTTCCTCAGCGAACGGGTGATGGCGCTGCCAGGTATCCTCAAAGTGCATTCACGGTTCACCATGAAGTCAGTCAAATCACCCAGCTAAAGCTCCGACGGCGGTGCGCGCCGACTGGCGTTGTGTCTGGGTACCCGCCTCTTCATCGCGACGCGTGGTCACGGCAACATGACTTCAGACCTCAGGCCGTGGTCAATGAATGTATCGACCCCACGTCATCTGTCCAGAACGCAAGGTCCGCGGCTGCCTTAGCCTGAGGGGAAGGCTAGTGCCGTTGGGGAGGAGCGGTAGAGGCCCTCTGCACCAAAGTCGCCCGCATTTCCGGCCCGGCTTCCGGTGTCGGCGTGCCTTGTATCGCACTGAGTGCGAGACGTGCCAGGTAGCGGCCCAGTCCTGCGGTGTCGACGTCTATTGTTGATAGTCGTGGTTGGAACATGGAAGAAAGCGGCGTGTTGTCGATTCCGATGATGGACAGCTCTTCAGGTACCAGGATGCCTGCGCGCAGGGCCGTCCCGGTGACGGAAGCAGCCACGTCGTCGTTGTACGCGGCAACTGCCGTGACGCCGTCGTCCCGCCATTCGTTGAGTGCTGCTATGGATGTTTCCTCTGTCAGGTCGATGCTGGGTCCGTGGACGAGGCGAACACCCAGCGCGTCGGCTGCAGATTGCGCGCGATGCAGCCGTGATTCCACCAGATCTGCAACTTTGGGGTCGTTGAGGCCTGCGTAAGCAATGACAGTATGCCCGAGCTCCGCCAGGTGCTCGAGTTGGAGGACAGGGCCGTTGTCCGTGTAGGCCTCTGCGCCGACGTCATTGGCGTCAGGTTTCAACTGCTTGATACCCGCAGCCGTGATGGCTTGGGTCTGTTCGGCCGTGAATGATGTCAAGGCAAGAACGATGTCCGGTTGGATGGCTTCCCACAGGGGGCGGGCTTGACCGCTGGGGTGCGGCGTGTACGTGACCAACGTGTAGCCGGCCTGATCCAGTGTCAAGGAAGCTTCTTCAATATTCCGGCGAAGGCTGAAGTCGAGGGGCCAGTCCGGAAGGACGAGGAGAACAATATTGCTTCGCCCGCTGGCCAGGGTGCGGGCCGCGGAGTGCCGGCGATAGCCTAGGCGCTTGGCCTCCTGCAGGACCTTGGTACGTGTTGCCTCGGATATTGTTTGGCCCGCCGTGTTGTTCAGGACAAAGCCCACCGTAGCCCGCGAGATGCCCAAGGACTTGGCGATGTCGTACGTCGTCACTCGGCGGGTTGGCGTGTCAGTGGGCACAAGCACTCCAGTCTCGAAGTCGTCAGCCCAACTACTTGCGCGGGCTAGTTGACCTAGATTAGCATCGTTTCAATCACTAGCGCGGGCTAGTGGTCCACTTCACTTCTTCTCTTGACAATGGAGTCTGTATGAATCCGCATGAATCTCGCGCTGGTGTCCCGGGTGCTTTGGCGCCATCGGTGGCAGTCGAGTCCGAGTTGCCCCCGACTGTCGCGGCAAACGATATGCATAAGGTCAGCGCGCGCTACATCTGGCTGATGGTGTTGGCCCAGTTCGGCGTCTTTGTCGCGTTCATCACCCCTTTGGCTATTTCCCTCGCCATCAGGGTGAACCAGTTGGCACCCGGGAATCAGGAATTCCTTGGCTACATCACCGGCGCCGGCGCCCTGGTGGTCATGCTCACCAGCCCTTTTCTGGGAATGGCCAGTGACCGCACCAGAACAAGGATCGGTCGCCGTCGGCCCTTCATGATCGCCGGAACATTGCTGGGTGTTCTCTCGCTCCTGGTCATGGCGTACGCCCCCAATGTATTGATCCTGGGGGCCGGCTGGATCCTCGCCCAACTGGGCTGGGGCCAGGTACTGAGCAACCTCCAGATTTCGACGGCGGACCGGCTGCCTGAATCACAGCGCGGCAAGGTTGCAGGCCTGACTGGCTTTTCCACCCAGATTGCGCCTGTCTTCGGTGTTGTCATTGCGGGCGGATTCGCCGCTGACCCCTTGTTACTGTTCATGATTCCGGGTGCGGTTGGTGTTGCCCTGGTGGCGCTGTTTGTTCTGTTCATCCACGAGGCTGACAGCCGCGGCATGATCTTCGCCGAAACCCTCACCCCGGCGACCATGCTGCGCAAGTACATCTACAACCCGCGCCAGTACCCGGACTTCTCGTGGAACTGGCTCGGACGCTTCCTCTTCTACTTCGGCCTCACCCTGAACACGACCTTCACTGCGTTCTTCTTCGCCAGCCGGATGGGTATCCCTGTTGAACAGGTCGGCGGCATCATCGCAGCTCTGGGTGGTGCCGGCGTGTTGGCCACGACCGCGGGCGCACTGGGCGGCGGGTTCCTGTCAGACCGTCTTAAGCGTCGTCGGGCCTTCGTCCTGGTAGGAGGGATCTTCATGGCCAGCGGCATGGTCACGATGGCCTTTTCGGCAGATCTTGCACTCCTCATCGCAGGTTCCCTGATGACTTCGGTGGGCATCGGCATGTTTGCCGCCGTAGACCAAGCTCTCTTGCTCGACGTCCTGCCTGAGAAGAGCACCGACGCCGGCCGCTTCATGGGCATCACTGGATTCGCGACGTCAATCCCTCAGTCGGCTGCGCCACTGATCGCCCCGATCTTCCTGGCCATCGGAGCAACCGGGGGCCAGAAGAACTACACCCTGCTGTTCCTAGTGGCAGCCGGTTTCGTGCTGCTGGGCGGAGCAGTCATCATGCGGATCCGCTCCGTTCGCTGACATCCCGCGCAGCTGAAAACCGACAGCCACTTTTCACCGCAAACAGGAGACTGAAATATTGAGCACCACCGAACCACGCACCAAAGTCCTGCTCACGGGAGCCACCGGAAACTGGGGGAGGGCAACCCTGCGGGAGCTGGGTTTGCGCTCAGACCGCATCACCGTCACCGCGCTTGTCCTGCCTGGAGAGAAGGATAAAGCGATCATCGCGGGGTTCTCCGGCATGGAAAACCTCAACGTGGTCTGGGGAGACCTGACCGACTACGCCACGGTGGCTGCATGTGTTGAGGGAACGGACGTGGTGCTGCACGTTGGCGCGGTGGTCTCGCCTCTGGCGGACGAGCATCCGGAGCTGGCCACCAGGGTCAACGTCGGTGGTATGCGCAATGTCATCCGTGCGGTGAAGGCCCAGCCAGATCCGGGCCGGATCCGGGTGGTAGGCGTCGGTTCCGTGGCGCAGACGGGTAACCGTAACCCTCCGTTCCACTGGGGCCGGGTGGGTGACCCGGTGAAGGTGTCCAGGTTCGACGCCTACGGTCAGAGCAAGGTGACTGCCGAGAGGGAGCTGGTGGAGTCCGGGCTGCCGACGTGGGTGTGGTTGCGGCAAACAGGGATCTTCCACCCGGGAATGCTGGAGATCCGCGACCCCATCATGACCCATTCTCCTTTCAACGGAGTGATGGAATGGGCCTCCGCGGAAGATTCTGCCCGCCTTCTGGCCAATCTATGCGAAGTCGACGTTCCCGACGAAGTGTGGGGCGGGATTTACAACATCGGTGGGGGAGAGGGCTGGCGGTTGACCAACTGGCAGTTGCAGACCGCCATCGCCGGAGCCATGGGTGTCAAGGACATCAGGACCTGGTATGAACGCAACTGGTTCGCGCTGAAAAACTTCCACGGACAGTGGTATAGCGACAGCGATCGGCTCCAGAAACTGGTTCCATTCCGGGAGGATACTTTCGACGCCGCCTTGGGCCGTGCGATCGCGGCCGCGCCATCCGCTGTAAGGAACGCCGGAAAAATACCGGGATGGATCATTAAGCACCTGGTGATGAAACCGCTTGCGCACAAGCCCCGGGGAACGATGGCTGCGATCCGGTCCAAAAACAAGCCTGAGGTGGACGCACACTTCGGAAGCTTCCAGGAGTGGCGCGCCATCGGTGACTGGTCAACGTTCACACCACCCGCCCCTTCCCGGACCCCGTCCTATCTGGACCACGGCTACGACGAGGACAAGCCCGCGTCGGCGTGGTCAGCCAGGGACTACCGGGACGCAGCAGTGTTCCGCGGCGGCACGCTGTTGAGTGCTGACGTCCAGCAGGGACAAACCACCGCGCCGCTTGAATGGGTCTGCGGAAGCGGTCACCAGTTCACCGCCAGCCCCAAGCTCGTCCTGACCGCCGGCCATTGGTGCCCCACATGCACCGCGGACTCTGCCAGTTATCAACGGCAAGCTGAGCACAACAAGTTCCTGGCCCAGGTGGTGGCCGCCTGACCATCGCATCAGCGGCCCACCCCACCATTCTCCCGATACACAAGGACATTCCATGAAAACCACCTGGCACGCAGAATTCGTTACCTCGGACTTCCTCAACGGCGAACTGGACGACCCGGCACTCTATTTCCGCAAGGACTTCCAGGTCGCGCAGGGACTGACCAAGGCCATTCTCAAAACAACGGCGATAGGGCTGGTGGAACCGCATCTGAACGGCACCAGGGTGGGGGACGAAGTGTTGGCGCCGGGGTGGACTTCCTACCGGAACCGCCTCGCCGTCAGCAGCTACGACGTCACGAATCTCCTCGCAGTCGGCGAGAACTCGGTAGGCGCCGTGGTGGGCCAAGGCTGGGCGCTGGGACGCTTAGGCTGGGAAAATAAGAGCCATTTCTATTCGGACATGCCGGCGCTCTATTTGGAGATCGAACTTCACTACGTAGACCGCACGGAGCACGTCGTCTCGGGACCAGACTTCCGAGTCTCCACCGGAGGGGTCCGCGCCAACAGCATTTACGACGGCGAGACTTTTGACGCGCGCCTGGAGAGCGACGGGTGGGCCCGGCCCGGATTCGATGACAGCCAATGGAGCAGTGCCAAGGCATTCGACTGGGACCTGAACACACTGTTTGAACCATCGGCGCCACCTATTCGACGCATTGAGAACATCACGCCGAAAACCGTCACCGCAGCCCACGGCAAGATCCTTGTGGACTTTGGCCAGGTCATTTCAGGCTGGGTCCGTCTGCGCTCCCGCGGTGGGAAGGCGGGTGACACGATCACCATCCGGCACGCAGAACTCCTGACACCCGCGGGTGCACTCAACATCGAAACCCTCCGCACCGCCAAAGCTACGGACCATTGGATCCTTGCCGGACCGGAAGAAACGGAGTGGGAACCGCGCTTCACCTTCCACGGTTTCCGGTACGCCGAGGTGACCGCCTACCCCGGTGAGCTTTCTGCGGACGACATTACCGCCGTCGTCGTTCACAGCGACATGGCCCGTACAGGCTGGTTCTCCTCCTCCCATGAGTTGGTGGACCGGATGCACGAAAACACTGTCTGGTCCATGAAGGACAACTTTGTTGGTGTTCCCACTGACTGCCCGCAACGTGACGAACGGCTGGGGTGGACCGGAGACCTTCACGCTTTTGGGCCCACGGCTGTGCTCCTGCACGACGTCCGGGGAGTGCTGGGGTCCTGGCTGGCAGACCTCCGCGCGGAGCAGCACGAGAAGGGCTTTGTGCCGTGGGTTGTCCCGGACATCCTTTCGAACCCCTCGTCCCCAACGGCGCTGTGGAGCGATGTGGCCGTGGCCCTCCCGTGGACCCTGTACCAAGAGTACGGAGACGCATCGATCTTGGAAGAGTCCTACGAATCCATGACCACTTTCGTCCGTCAGGTCGAAGGCCTGCTGGACAAAAACGGGCTGTGGAGCACCGGATTCCAATACGGCGACTGGCTGGACCCTGACGCTCCAGATGACAATCCCGCAGGCGGAAAAACCGACCGGCACCTGGTTGCCTCTGCCTATTTCTGTAAAACCACCAAGGAAATGGCCGACACTGCAGAGATCCTCGGAAAAGAAGCCGACGCGGCGCACTTCCGCGCGCTCAGCGAGCGGGTTCGCGACGTGTTCCGCAGGGAGTACGTCACGGCCGCCGGAAGGATCGTCAACGAATCAGCCACGGCCTATGCCCTCGCAATCTGTTTCGGCATCCTGAACGCGGACCAGATGAGCCACGCCGGCAATCAACTGGCTCAGCTGGTGGGCAAATCAGGCTTCACGATCTCCACGGGTTTTGCGGGAACACCGCACGTGACCGATGCGCTGACACTCACCGGTCACGTCGACGAAGCCTACAAGCTACTGACCCAGACGCAGTGCCCGTCCTTCCTCTACCCGGTCACCCAAGGCGCCACGACCATCTGGGAACGGTGGGACTCGGTGCGGCCGGACGGGACTGTGAACCCCTCAGGCATGACCTCCTTGAACCACTATGCTTTTGGCGCCGTGACCTCATGGCTGTACCGCGTGGTGGCGGGGCTTCAGGCAGCGGCCCCGGGCTGGAGCCGCATCCGGATTGAACCCCGTCCCGGTGGCGGTCTGACGCACGCCTCCGCGCGGCACGAAACCGTTCTGGGTGCCGTCGAGGTCTCCTGGCGAATCGAATCCGACACCATGAGCCTGGAAGTCCATGTTCCGGCTGGTGCCGAGGCCGAAGTGATCCTGCCACTGGATCCGTCCGGCAGGACAATCAACGTTGGCGAAGGCGGGCACCACTGGGAGTACCAGCTGCCGGAATCCTATGGCGCCCGCCCGGACTTCACTATGGACACGCCCTTGGCTGAATTGTCGAGGGACATCACCACCTGGGACGCGCTCACGCGGGTTTTCGCAGCCCACCTCCCCGGCATCCCCATCGACGGCAACGGACCCGGAGCCGATGCCATGTCACTGACGGTGATGCTCCAGTACGTTCCGGGTGCCTCAGAAGAGTTCCGCCTGGATCTGGAACAAGCCCTGACCGAAGCCGCTGGCTGAACAGCCACCACACTCTAGGAGAGCTCCATGAGCGCCAACACACCCAACCTCACCCTTGAGCAAAAAGCGTCCTTGTTGTCCGGGGAAAATTTCTGGCAGACCAAAGAACTACCGGATGCAGGCATCCCCGCCATCGTTCTGACCGATGGACCACACGGGATCCGACGACAACTGCAAGGGGAGGACCACCTCGGCCTGCACTACAGCGAGCCGTCCATCTGTTTTCCGCCGGCCGTGGCCGTGGGCTCCAGCTGGAACCCCTCGATTGCCGGGAAGCTCGGAGCGGGGGTGGGGAAAGAAGGTCGCCGTCTTGGCGTTTCTGTCGCCTTGGGGCCTGGCGTGAACATCAAACGATCTCCTTTGTGCGGACGGAATTTTGAGTACTATTCAGAGGATCCGTTGCTCTCCGGAATTCTCGGAGCAGCCCATGTCACCGGGCTCCAGGCCGAAGGCGTCGGGGCCAGTGTCAAACACTTCGTGGCCAACAACCAAGAGACCGAACGCATGCGGATCAGCGTCGAGGTTGATCAGCGCACCCTGCGGGAAATCTACCTGCCTGCCTTCGAGCGGATCGTCAAGGAAACCAGACCCGCGACCGTGATGTGCTCCTACAACAAGATCAACGGCGTCTACGCGTCTGAGAACCGCTGGCTGCTCACCGAACTGCTCCGGGATGAATGGGGCTTTGAGGGAGCTGTGATCTCCGACTGGGGCGCTGTATACAACCGGGTGGCAGCTCTTACGGCCGGACTTGATCTTGAGATGCCTGGCAGCGGAGGAGTCACCGACCGCGAAATTATTGAGGCCGTTGAGAACGGAACACTGGATATCGACGACGTCGACCGTGCCGTGGCCCGCGTGCTCGACTTGGCCACCCGGCCGTCGGACGCCAACCGGTCAACCCCGCTGGTTGAGGACGGGCATGCCTTGGCGCGCGAGCTCGCTCAGGAATGCATCGTCTTGCTGAGGAACGAGGGCGACGCACTGCCCCTGGACCCTGGCGTCCGGTTGGCCGTCATCGGGCATTTTGCCACGTCGCCACGCTACCAAGCTGGCGGTAGCTCGCACATCAACGCCGCCGAGGAAGAAGCAGCCTTGGGAGCCATCGCACAGTATGCGGCTCACGACGGCGGCACGGTCACCTATGCGTTCGGGTTCGCCCCAGGGAGCACAGACCATGAGTCGGCCGCACTGCTTCAAGAAGCGGTCCAGAACGCGGCGGCTTCCGACGTAGCCATCATTTTTGCCGGCCTCTTTGAAGAGGACGAATCAGAAGGGTTTGATCGCACACACCTGGGCTTGCCGGCACAACAGATCGAGACGATCCGGGCCGTCGCTGCGGTGGCGCCGAAGACCGTCGTCGTCCTGTCCAACGGTGGCGTGGTGACGCTGGAGGAGTGGCACGACGACGTAGATGCGATCGTCGAAGGGTGGCTTCTGGGCCAGGCTGGCGGGGCTGCGATCGCCGACGTGCTTTTTGGCGCCGTGAACCCTTCCGGCCACCTCGCTGAGACGATTCCCTTGCGGCTTGAGGACAACCCCAGCTGGCTCAACTTTCCGGGTGAACAGCTGAGCGTCCGGTACGGTGAGGGGGTTTTCGTGGGCTACCGCTATTACGTCAGCGCCGGAGTTCCCGTCCGGTACCACTTTGGGCATGGGCTGAGCTACACCACGTTCCGCACGGACAGCCTTGCGGTAGACGTTACCGGGCCCTCCTCAGCCCGGGCCAGGGTGACCGTCACCAACACCGGGGACCGGGCAGGTCAGCACGTCATCCAGCTGTACGTGGGTACGAGCGCTGGCCCCGTGCGGCGTCCGGCCCGCGAATTGAAGGCTTTCAGCAAGGTGCACCTGGAGCCTTCACAGAGCACGACAGTGGAATTGGAAATGGATCACCGGTCCTTCGCGTACTACGACGAACCCCTGGGTCGCTGGGTGGCCGCGGCCGGTGATTACGTCATCCAGATTGGTCTGGACGCCGGGACCGTGGAAGCTGAAACAACCATCCGTCTGGCGGGGGACACCATAACCCGCGAGCTCAGCATGGACTCCCCGGTTGGCGAATGGTTCGGCCACCCCGTCGTAGGCCCGGCACTCATGCAGGGAATGACAGCGTCCATGTCCGAAGAACAGGCAGCGGCAGCCGCAGCCAACCAGGCCAGCATGCGGATGGTCGAATCCATGCCGATGAAGCAATTCGTCGGTTTCCTCAACGGTGCCCTGCCGCCCGAAGCGCTGGACCAACTCCTCACGCTCAGCCGCCAGCCGGCCGAGGCCATGTAGCTGACTGACAAAACGCAAAGCTATGAGTTTCTTGCAGAAAGTACGCCCTTGACTGACCTGATTGATGCCACTGCCCAAGACCTTCTGGCCAAAGCGACCTGGATCCAGGCCGCTGAAGACACCGTCCCGCCGGCCGGGGCGCGCCCCGCCTACGAATTCCGCACCACCTTCACCCTTCAGGAGGCACCACGGCATGTCACCTTCGCTGCGACAGCTCACGGAATTTATGAAGCCTTCATCAACGGGCTCCGTGTTGGCGACGAGGAACTCTCACCCGGCCTGACCAGCTACGCCAAGACTCTGTACGTGCAACACCACGAGGTCACCGACTTACTGAAGACCGGCGTGAATGAACTGCGGCTGGTCCTAAGCGACGGATGGTTCCGTGGACGGACCGGCCCCAGCCGGGTCCCCGACAACTTCGGAACCCACACCGCAGTCATCGCACAGCTCGAAGCCGAAACAACAGCAGACAGCGTCATCGTTGCCACCGGACCCGACTGGGAAAGCGGCACCGGCGCCATCACTTCCGCGGACCTCATGGACGGGCAAACCGTCGACTTCACCAGAATGGACGACATCGCATGGCAGGCTGCGCGGATTGCTGACGACCCTCTGACCCTTGACCGGTCACGACTGGCTTTTTCTCCTGCCCCGCCGGTGCGACGCATCCGTGAATACCCCGCTGTCGCCGTCACCCGGCTCTCCGGTGGCCGGCAGATCGTGGACTTCGGTCAGAACCTCAACGGTTGGGTGCGGTTGTCCGCGCTCGGTCCGGCAGGAAGCACCATCACACTCACTCACGGAGAAGCCCTCGATCCCACTACCGGTGACCTGACCACCGCGCACCTGGCCTATACCCCGTATCCGGACCCCAACCCGTTGCCCACAGGCCAAACCGATACCGTCATTTCCCGCGGGCAGGCCGGTGACGTGTTCGAACCACGCCACACAACGCACGGATTCCGGTACGTCGCCGTCGATGGCCTGTCTGACAACCTCGACGCCGGAGACATCACCGCAGTCCTCGTGCACACAGACCTCACCGTCACCGGGACGTTTGAGTGCAGCGACGAACAGCTGAATCAGCTGCACCGGATTGCCGAGGCCAGCTGGCGCTCCAACGCCTGCGACGTACCAACCGACTGCCCACAGCGTGAACGATGGGGATATACCGGGGACTACCAAATCTTTGTACGCAGCGCCGCCTACCTTGACGACGTCTACGGGTTCTCCAGAAAGTGGCTCCGATCCCTGTCGGACGACCAGCTTCCAAGCGGATGCATCACCAACGTCGCACCCAACACCGGCGTAGTCCACAACCCCGCCATCCCGTTCTCCTTCGACGGATCCGCCGGCTGGGGCGACGCAGCCACCATCGTGCCCTGGCAACTGTACGTAACGTACGGGGACACCTCAGTTCTTCATGAAACCTTCGACACGATGACACGGTGGGTTGACTACATCGCTGGCACCGCGGCCAGCGGGCGACACCCATCCCGCCAGAAAAGCCGACCCCACCCTGCGCCGCACGAGCAATTCCTGTGGGACTCAGGCTTCCACTGGGGAGAATGGGCAGAACCCGGAGGAGTCTTCGATTTCGCGGGGGACAAAGGCATCGTGGCGACAGCGTACTTGGCCCGGTCAGCGGACATCGTCTCGAAAGCCGCCGGAGTCCTCGGCAAAGATGACCTCGCCCACCACTACCGTGAGCTGCATACCAACGCCGTAGAAGCCTGGCGCGCGGAATACCTCACCCCCGAAGGGCATTTGCGGGTTGAATCGCAGGCCAACTACGTACGCGGACTCGCCTTTGGGCTGGTTCCCGCGGACCTTCGCACAAACGCCGTCGAGCGTTTAGTCGACCTCATCCGGGAAAAGGACATCCACCTATCCACGGGGTTCCTCTCCACACCCTTCCTCCTGCCCGTTTTGGCAGACCAGAGCCGGACTGACATCGCCTACGAACTCCTCTACCAGGACACAGCTCCGAGCTGGATGGCAATGCTCGACCGCGGTGCCACAACCATCTGGGAGTCCTGGGAAGGAATCACCGAGGACGGAACGCCCCACGAGTCACTGAACCACTACTCCAAGGGAGCAGTCATCACATTCCTGCACGAGTACATCGCAGGTATCCGCCCGGACGAACACCACCCCGGGTACGAGCACTTCACTATTGCACCGAAGCCCGGTCACGGACTGAGCTGGGCCCGCGGAACCCTCAGAACCGTGCGCGGGACCATAACCAGCGACTGGCATATCGACAACGGAACTTTCACGCTCGAGGTAGCCGTACCGCCGGGGACAAACGCACGCATCGTCATGCCCTCCGGTTCTTCGCACAGGGCCGGCCCCGGGAACCACACCTTCAAGGAATAGACCATGGAAACCCTCACACCACCGCGCCTCTCGCTCCGTAGCCGCCTGCTGCGCGTCGTCCTCCTCCGCACCAAGAACACCAGTGACATCGCTGGAACCATTACCAAAAGGGAATCCGAAGAAGTTGACGGCAGGCCAGACCCAACGCCAAACCGCATGTCACTGTCTGGCATCAGAATCACACGCATGATTGTCGCCGATACATTGGTGTTCCGTCTTCGGCACAAGCGCCGGGAACCGCAGCGGGCCGTGCTGTTTTTTCATGGTGGTGGGTACATCGACGGCCCCTCAGCGGGAACCTGGATGCTCGGCGCCCGCTTTGTGAAAGACACCTCTGCCGAGGTCTGGATACCCGCCTACCGCCTTGCTCCCCGGCAAACTGCGGAAACGACGGTGCCCCTGGCACAGGGCGTCTACGAAAAACTGATCACCGTGTGGCCCCCAAGCACCGTCGTCGTGACCGGTGACTCGGCAGGCGGCGGACTTGCCCTCGCCACGGTACAAGCGGCCCATGCCGCGGGCCTGCCGCTACCCGCAATGCTCGGCCTTTTCGCGCCCTAGGTGGACCTGACAATGTCGGATTGGAGAGAACAAGCAGCAGAAGATCCCATGCTCGACTATGGCCGGCTCACACAATCAGCCAAAGCCTATGCAGGTGACCTCGCTCTGGATGACCCTCGCGTCAGCCCGGTGTACGGCGATCTGTCCAGTCTGCCACCCACGTGGATCATCGTCGGTGACGACGACATGCTTGTTTACCAGAGCCGCCGTCTTCGCGACCGCTTGGTAGAAGCGGAAATTCCCCACGTCTACCGTGAAGATCCCGGAATGGCGCACGTTCACGTGATGCTCCCCGTACCCGAAGGACGCCGGGCCCTGAAGTCTTTCCTCGAGGCTTTGAAATTAGCCACCACTTGAGCGCAGCAGGTCCGGTCCGATGATCTCTAAGAATGCAGGATCGCTGCACGGGCACGCTCAGTGCGGGTTCCTGCGGCTGTAAGGAATTTGAAAGCACCCCACGGCCGCGTTACCAAACGGCAGTCCTGCCGGTGTCGGGCGGCAAAAGACGGCTGACGCTTCTGTCCCGCCCTGAACACAGCGCGCCCATCACAAGATAGACATGCCAGTACCTGGCGGTTTGCTCGCTGCTCCTCCGGGAGGAGTCTTGCAAACTCCATTGCAGTCCATTCCGTACCGTCGAGAACGCTTTTAGCCATATACAAGTTGGCTCCTCAGATTAGTGCAAACCGATTCTTCAAACCGCCATCAGTGAGAGCATTCGTGGGTCCTGGTTCAAATAGACCCTCCAACAGTCATGGGCCCACCGGTACTTTCCGTGGACCCATGACCTAAAAGCCAGCTCTACTTCGAGCTGGGTCGTCCAGGGATGTGGCTGAGAATGGACTTGGAGAAGCCGCCATCGACGCAGATGTCCTGTCCTGTGACATAACCCGCCAGAGGGCTGACGAGAAATTCGATCACGTTGGCGATGTCGATGGGCTCTCCGATCCTTGCCAGCGGGATGATGTCTTCCCTGGCCTTCTTGATGCTGGGATCCTCATACATCTTTTCGGTCATCCGCGTGTGAGTCATGCCGGGGGACACCACGTTGACGCGGATCCCGTCGGGCGCCCATTCCAAGGCGAGCGTTTGGGCCAGCATGGTCAAGGCAGCTTTGCTTGGGCTGTAAGCTCCTGACCCGGCATGTGGCAACTGCCCAGACATAGAGGAAGTGAAGCAGGCGGCTCCCCGGCTGGATTTCAGGTGCGGGTAGCTTGCTTTGGCAAGAAGCCACGGACCACGGAGATTCACCGCGAACATGGCGTCCCAGTCCTCCAGGGAAACGTCGCACATGGCACCGGGGTTGGCTACTCCGGCATTGGCCACCAGGGCGTCCAGGCCACCGAATTCTGCGACTACGGCTTCTACGAGCTGGCCTGGCGCGTCGGGGTCGCCGAGGTCTCCTGCCAGCGCAATAGCAGTACCGCCAAGGGACTTGATCGAGCGCACCACTTCCTCTTGGCCGCCGTTCGTGTCGTTTCCACAGACGGCGATCATCGGGCGCTCTCCCCGGGCCAGGGCTGCCTCAGCGAGCCTCAAGGATGCGGCCGCACCAATTCCACTACTTCCGCCGCTGACCAAAGCTCTCATTGCACATACTCCTTTACTACGGATTCACACGAAACTACTCATGCCCGACGGGAATGTATTTCATTCGGGGCGTTCCAGGTAATTGCCTGTGGGAATCAGTTCTGATTGTCCGAACTCCTCGTGGAGTCCACGTTATCGGGGGCGGTTTTAGTTCTAGAGTTCCCAGCCGTGGTTCTTGAGGTCCTGCATTGCCTTCGCAAATTCTTGTACCGGGTTTTCTTCGCGGATGATCTCCAGTACGACGTTGTTGACTCCGCAGGTGTCCCTCACAGCGCTGCCCAGCCCATTCCAGTCGATGACCCCGGTGCCAATGGGATCGTGCCCCCAGGTGTCCGTGCCGGTATCGGAAATGTGCACGAGTCCGATGGATTCGTGGTGCTCGCGGAGACTGGCCACGGGATCCTCTTCAATGTAGGCGGCGTTGGCGACGTCATAGACGATCTTGACTGAATCATCGTTGATCGTGCTGACGACACTTGCCAGGTCCTGGATGGTGGGGGTGAAGCAGTAGGGGGTGTTTTCAAAGAGCAGCCGTGTGCCAGCCTGCTTGGCCACAGGGATGAGATTTTCGAGGCTCTCGTGCATCCATCCGTGGACGCTTTCGAGCGACGGTGAAATCATGGGACGGCGCGTGCCGGGGGATATAACGACCTCAGATACTCCCCAGTCGGCCGCCAGTTCAATCACTGACTTGATGTGCTCGATGCTCTTGCGACGCATGTTGGCCCCGGGGCTGGCCAGGTTGATGTCGTATCCGCCAGCGTTCAAGGACCTGATTTTGGCGTCGTATTGGTTCAGCTTCGTTCCGATTGCTTTGCGATCCGAAATGGATAGTTCATCCGGCCAGCAGTGCGGAGAGCTGACTGGAACCTCGAACGTTTTGTAGCCGTTGTCGACAAGCTCGGTTATCGCATCGATCGCCGTCGCTGACCAAAGATATGAAAACGTATTGATGATCATGCTGTTCACGTGGGAGAAGTCCTCTCGGTTCCGCGCCATGTAGAAGAAGGTTTCCCTTCATAACGCGATCTGAATTTTAAGCTGCGGCCAAACCGTGGCAGCTCCATGAATGCCGTCTATTTGGAGTGCCCGGGTACGTCGGCCGTCGACGTCGCGCTCGAAGCCAACCGTTCGCCTTCGAGAACCTCAGGGTCAGCGAGTGCCACGGTGGAACGCTCACCGCGGTTGCCGGTCTCCGGCAGCGTGAAGTAGACGACGAGGCAGAGGGCGACGACGACGATCATGTAGACGGCGACGAGCATCGGCTGTCCGGCGCCGACGAATGCTGCGGCGATGAGCGGTGCCGTGCCACCGAAGACGGCGATCACTATTTGGTGTGCGAAGCCGATGCCTGACACCCGGACGGATGCGGGGAAGAGTTCGGCTTGGATGGTCGGATAGACAGACTGCCAGATACCGAGAACAACCCAACCCGATGCTGATACCAGGACGTATACCCAGAAGCCGGGCTGGTTGAGGAGCAGGAGCAAGGGGTAGAAGAGAACGATCATGCCGATGGCGCCAATGATGGGGAAGATTTTGCGGCGGCCCAGTCGATCAGAAAGTGCGCCGCAGGTCGGCACGATAATGACCAGTAGGGCCAGGCCAATGACGCTTCCAGCGAGTGTGGACGAGAGGTCGCGTCCGGTGGTGAGTTTGGCGTAGGTGGGAAGGAAGGTGGCCCAGGTGTAGTAGGCGACAGCGGGTGCGGAGAGTGCTGCTGCCTGAAGCAGGGCCTTTGGGTGTTCGCGAAGCAGGTCCATCAGGCGGCCTCCAGCGGACTTCTGGTCGACAAGGGCTTCTGCTTCGAATTCGGGGGTTTCTTCGGCCCGCGCCCTCAGGATGAGGCCGACGACGCCGAGGATGCCTCCTACAACGAAGGGGATGCGCCAGCCCCACTCGGCGAGGTCTGCGGTGGAGAACGATGACGTCACCATTGCGGCGGCGCCCGTTGCTGCGAGGGTCGCAAGGCCGCTGGCCATGTTGGTGAAGGAACCGAACAGGCCTCTCCTGTTCGCTGGAGCGTGTTCGACCATGAATGCGATGGCACTCTGGCCCTCGCTGCCGGCCGAAATACCTTGGATAACGCGAGCAACCAAGAAGAGGACGGGCGCCGCATAGCCGATGCTGGCAAATGATGGCGTGAGGCCGATGATGAGTGAGCCGAGCGCCATCCCGGAGACGGACAGTGTCAGGATGAGGCGTCGTCCAAAACGATCGGCCAGCGGGGAGATGATGATGCCGCTAAGAGGGCGTACAACAAACCCGACGGCGTAGGTCAGGAGCGCGGCGATCAGAGAGGCAAATGGCGAATCGCTAGGGAATATCTGCGACGAGAATACGGCCGCGAGCAGCCCGTAGATGTACCAGTCGTACCACTCAACGAAGTGGCCGATCGTGCCTGCCACCAGGTTCAGGGTGCGGCGCGGATGCTTGGACGTTTCGGGACGCCCCGAAGTGTCGGGACTGCCGACTGCTTCTTTTGAGGTCTTCATTGAACTCTCCATGTTTTCACGTTTAGCGCTGTGGTTATAGTGCTGGTTCTGGGCACTTGGTGTGCCGGGCCGTTCCGCGTGTAACTGCGTCCTACTGGATGACGAATGCCAAGGGGGGCTGTCGGTGCGGGGCGGTCGGAGCTACCTACCCTTTAGCGAAGAAGGCTTCCACAATCCTCCAGATTTCCGAATGAGATCGGTTGCTGAGATCGGTTGCATTCGATGCTACGGATGAAATGTGATCTTTGTCAATGTGCAATAGCGTCCGCTCGGCCCATAACTATGCCACTCATGGCTCGTCGCCAGCTTTATCAATCGAGCGAAAGCGGGGCTTCGTTGTTGAAGTCCTGAAACTGCACGCCGGACCAGGTGCATTCAAGGCGACCGTAGGTGGCCCAGTAGTCATCCCAGTGCGCGAGTTTCCAGTTGTCGCGCTCCAATGCGCGCCGGATGAGTCGCGAACGCAGGACGTCTTGCGGCACCCGGACTCGTATCACGGTGATCTCGGGGGAGGGCCAGTGGAACTCGTTTGCCGCGCCGGTCAGGTAGTCCGGATCGTCAAAATAGGCCCCGAAGGGGGCATCGAGAACTACGGAGCGCCCGAGGCGCAGGTTTACTCCTGCGATATCCATGAGGGTCTCGTACTCAAGGGGCAGCAGATTTTCCCGGTAGTAGTGGTTGGACTCGCGGTCGGTCGGGTCATGCCCCATGGCGGTCAGGGCGAATTCGACGAAGCGGCCGCTCACCCTGTCCTTGTCGAGGTATGCCGCTTGATGTTTCTCGGCCGTTTGTTGGGCAATGGTTGTTTTCCCTGAACCGGCTGGCCCAATAACGATGAAGACTTGCGGGGACATTATCGGCGGGCCTCTGCTACTGCGGCGAGGAAGGACCGGGCCGCTTGGGTGACTCGGGTGAAGTCGCCGTCGGGCTGCCACGCCTTGGTGACGAAGCTGCCCACGCCGACACCTGCCACACCTGCGGCGAACCATTCGCCCACATTTTCCAGGGTTACGCCTCCTGCGGGCATGATCGGCAGGTGTGCCAGAGGTGCCAGCACTGCCTTTGCATAGGCCACCCCGCCGGCTTCGGTGGGGAAGAGCTTGAGGATGTCAGCGCCCGCCTCGGCGGATTCAACGAATTCCGTTGGTGTGTAGGCTCCGCTGATGGTTGGAATCTGGTAACGGTTTGCTGTGCGGATCATCGCGGGGTTCAACTGGGGGCTGACCAGGAAGTCGGCGCCGGCGCGAATGCACTCGTACGCGGAGTGTTCATCCAGGACCGTGCCGGCCCCGACTGCGATGCCGTTGGGCCCATGCTTTGCTGCCAGGCGACGGATCACCTCGACAGCACCGGGGATCGACAGAGTGATCTCCAGTGCCCGGAAGCCTCCCTGGATGGCGGCCTCCGCGACCTTTTCAGCGACCTCGGCGCTCTCCAGCCGCACGATGAGGACGGCGCCGGACTCGTCAATGGTCTGCAGGGTGCGAAGTTTCTTGTTCATGATGGCCTCTCTCTGACGGGTGGCGTCCTACTTCGGGCGACCCGGCTGTTTTGATGTTTCGTTGACAAACTCTCCCACCATCCATAGTGTTATTGCAACCGATCTCAGCAACCGATCTCATACAAGGGGGTATTGCGGTTGACTAAAGTACGAACAATCATTCTTGGTGCTTCCCATTGGCATGTCCCACTCTGCGCACAGGCCATGGCCGAAGAGCACGACATGGTCGCAGTAGGCGACGACGATGTCTCCAGGGTGCAGGTGCAGAAACTGGCCGAAGGCTGGGGAGCGCCGGTTGAAGCAGACTGGCGGAAACTGGTTAATTTGCCCGACATCGGACTCGCCTATGTCTTTGGTCCCCACGACGGGATGGCAGAAAAATGCATGGCCCTGATCGAGCGCGGCATTCCGTTCGTGGTCGAAAAACCATTGGGCACTTCCCTTGCCGAGCTATCGGCAGTGCGCCAAGCTGCCGAAGAGGCTGGTGTACCGGCCACCGTCCCTCTGGTCCAGCGCGGCGGACCTACGGAGAAGTGGTTGGCCAAGGCAGGCAGACCCACGTACCAGCGAGCCTCATTCATTGCCGGCCCTCCGGCCCGGTATCTCGACAATGCCAATCCGTGGATGCTGGACCCCGTCAAGGCTGGGGGAGGCTGCCTGGCCAACCTGGCCCCGCATTTCGTTGACCTGTTTCTCAGGGGCGCTGGCGAGTCGGAGGTTCAGGTGCAGTCCCGGCTCTCATCGGTTCTTCACGGCCAAGACATTGAGGATCACGCGAGCCTTATCCTCACTACGCCCGGGGGCAGCGAAGCCATCGTGGAAGTCGGCTACGCATTCCCGGGCTCGCCGCTGAAGCGGTACTGCAGCTTCACCTCGGTCGGAGAAGCGGGATTCGCCACCGTTGATTCTGACGGCACAGCTACCTTCACATCAACGGACGGCACCACGGAAGTCGACAAGATCAATGTCGACAGCGACCCACTCTACGATCCGTTCGTCCGGACAGTCGCCCGGACACTGGAAGATGGATTCCGGGGCCTGACAACTCTGGCCCAGCTCGAAGATGTCATGCGCCCCATTTGGCGGGCTTATGACGACCAGCACGGAGGAAGAGAACATGCCTGACTTGAGTATCGACGTCGTCGCTAAAGCTGCCGGTGTCCACCGGTCTACGGTTTCCCGGGCGTTCTCGCGCCCGGAAGCGGTAAAAAGCGAAACGCGCGAGCACATCCTCCGGGTCGCCGAGGGCCTTGGCTACACAATGAACCCGCTTGCCCAAGCGCTCCGCCGGAAAACCAGCACCATCATTCCGCTGATCGTGCCCGACATCACCAACCCCTTCTTCGCAGAACTTGCAAAGACCATGACGCAGGCAGCTGACGAGCGTGGCTATCAGTTGATGTTGTGCGTCACCAACGGCGACCCGGCTAAAACTGATGGCTATTTCACCGCCATGCAGGCGATGTACGCTCCGTTCGGGATCGTGGCGCCTTCGACGAAGGTCGATACCGAGGCCCTGAAGCGCTTTGACTTCGGCCACAAGGTCGTAGTGATCGATCGTGTGGAGGGGGACACTTCCGTGCCCACCGTCACGGTAGATAGCCGTCGAGGCATCATGCTCGCGCTGGAGCACCTACGCAGTTTGGGGCACAACCGGATCGGTTATGTATCCGGTATCGCGGGCACGCACACCGCGCAGGATCGGATGGATGCCTACTTGGAACTCACGGCCCAGAGCGGCAGCACGCCCATAGTTTTGGACAGCGGTTCCGATCTTGATGCCGGCACACGCGGGGCGGAGCATTTCTTGGACATGGACAACCCGCCAACGGCCATCATCGCGGCTAACGACATGGTGGCCTTTGCCGTGATCTCGGCACTGGGCAGCAGCGGCGTACGGGTGCCGGACGACGTCTCAGTGATCGGATTCGATGGTCTGGCCCTAGGTGCCCGGTTCAACCCTGCCCTGACAACGATCCGCCAGCCAATTGCGGACATGGGTCACATCGCCATCGAACTGGCCGAAAAACAGAATCTGGACGGGTCGGTGGATCATATCGTCCTGGAGCCTGAGCTTCTGGTCCGTGGCTCAACTTCCGGGCCGCGCAAATGAGCGGCGAGCAGCGGGGCCTCCGTCGCCTGCCAGGAGTCCAGCACACAGACCATGTAGGGCTGACGGTTCCTAACCTTGAAGAAGGCATCCGCTTCTTCGTCGAAGTCCTCGGCGCGGAGGAGTTGTACCGCTCTGAACGCGGGCCCGATGAAGTGTTCATGCCCACCAACTTTGAAGTCCCGGCAGATGCCAAGCTAACCCTCGCCATGCTGCGCCTGCCACCGAACCTTAACATCGAGCTTTTCGAGTGGAGCAGCGCTGATCGGCGCGAGACCCCACCGCGGCATTGCGACGCCGGAGGACACCATCTGTGCTTCGTCGTGGACGACGTCGACGACGCCATCGCCGTGCTACAGGAAACGCCTGGGGTACGGGTGCTCGGCGAGCGTAAGGAAGTCGCCGGTGACAGCCCGCGCGTAGCCGGCAACCGCTGGACCTACTTCATTACCCCCTGGGGCCTGCTGATGGAAATCGTGGACCGATCCCGCGTCCCATCTCCGCCCCGGCTGGTCGGTCCAACGGACTGGACAGCACCTTTAAACACGTCAGAAAGGACAACGAACAATGCGGCTAGCGGGTCACACACTCGGCACCCCGAACCACACGGTTCCCCAAGCACTTAGTCTCTTCCGGGCCGCTGGGCTCGATGCGGCCGAAGTCATCTACCAGGACGACTACAAGTCCGGTTTACCCTTGGGGGACCGGCACTCCGCGATGGAAGCACTCAAAGCGGCCGAAGGCGAAGGCATACCCATCGTGGGACTGACGCCCTACACCACGGCCATCAACTCACTGGACGCTGCCGAATGGAACAAAGCCGTCGACGAATTCCGTGGGGCCATAGATACCGCGCACCTGCTCGGAGCTGACCGGGTCCGTGTCTACGCCGGCTCCTGGCACCCCGGCGACACCGACCATGCGGCGCGTTGGGGACAGCTGCGTACGGCCTTGGAGACCCTTGCGCCCGAAGCCCAGCATGCTGGGGTGCGCCTTTGCGTAGAGAACCACTTCGGCACCATGACCCAGACCGCAGCGGACACCGCGGCCCTGGTCCGGGAAATCGCCCAGCCCTCCGTCCGCGTGCTCTACGACCAGGCCAACCTGACCTTCACCCACGACGAAAGCTACGAAGAAGCCTTCGCTGTCCAAGGTGACCTGATCGGCCACGTCCACGTCAAAGATCTGGTCTTCACAAATCCCAACGCCGCCTTCCGCGCCTCGGAAACGGCCCGGGTCAATGCCTCCGAACGGGCGGTCCGTTCACGCGTCGTCGGCAGCGGCGTTGTTCCATGGTCTCCGATCCTCGCCGCACTGCTGCGGCACGGCTACGACGACGTACTGAGCATCGAGCTCGAATACCGCTGGCACCCGCAAGATCTCCCCACTCCAGAGGACGGATTCCGGGAATCCGCCGCCGTCCTGCGCTCAATGCTCACTGATTTGGCCGAAGTAAGGAACGCCTGATGAACACCCACCGCCTCCGCGTCGGAGTCATCGGCGCCGGCAACATCGCCACCATTGCGCAACTGCCCACCCTCGTACAGCGGGACGACGTCGAGTTGGCCGCCTTGGTTTCCCGACGCGAAGATCCGAGCAGCCTGGTCCGCCGCTGGGGGTTCAACGCAGCCTATAAGACAGTGGAGGAGATGCTGGCCGCGCAGGAACTGGATGCCGTCTTCGTCCTGACCCCGCGTTCAGAGCACGCGCACGCCGTCGAGCTTTGTCTCAAAAACGATGTGGACGTGTTCTGCGAGAAGCCGCTTGCCCCAGCGACACAGGAGGCAGAACATCTGGCAGACCTCGCTGACGAGCGGGGACGGATCCTCATGGTGGACTTCAACCGCCGCTATGCGCCGGTTTACACCGCCGGCCAAGAAGCCTTTGGCGACAAAGGTGCCACCTTCTGCGTGGCCCAGAAGAACCGCCCTGGATCCGAATACCGGGCGACGTTCGAAAACGCCATTCACATGGTTGACCTCTTGCGCTGGTACTGCGGCGGCGAACCCGAGCACGTGACCGCTCACGCCGCAGGTGAGGATCCCTGGGAGGAAGACGGGCTCGCAGCGACCATCCGCTTTAGCACCGGTAACACCGGAGTCCTGATGGCAGCCCGCACAGCGGGAGCATGGAACGAGAAACTGGACGCCTACGGTGACGGAAAGACTGTTGAAGTGAGGGCACCCGAAACGGTGTCCACCACCATCAACGGCGTCACAACGTCACGGGAACTGAGCGCCGAAGCATACGGCTGGGCTACTGCGACAGACACCCTCGGATTCTCGGCGGCCGTTCACCATTTCCTGGACCGGGTCGCCGACAGGGCCCAGCCGCTTACGTCAGGCCGCGAAGCTGTACGCACCCAGCGCCTGCTGGACCAGATCCTAGCTGCAGCCGGCCTGCCCACCGAGGAGCAAACCGGTCGCCAATGGGCAAGCCACGCAGTCAACGCAAGCTGAATCTCCACGGACAAAGGGAGGTGCCACCATCGCTCTCCTCCGCGCGCGTAAGGGCGCACTAAAAGTCAGGGGAGCGGGGAAGGGGCCACTTCGCGGACGTCTCACCGCGCTGGTAGGCATCCTGCTGGTTGCCTTCAGCGCGCGGGAAGCGGTCTCGGCGGCATCCCCGCTCCTTGGTCAAATAGGCGGAGATCTTCCCTTTGACGCCCTGACCACAGGGATGCTCGGTATGCTGCCGACCGCCAGCTTTGCAGTGATGGGCTTCCTTGCACTACCGCTCCTGCGGCGCTTCGAACTGGAACAGCTCCTGCTGCTAGCGCTCCTGCTAACTACATTGGGTCAACTCGGCCGCGCACTGGGATTGGACGTCCTGGCATTCTTGGCGTTTACCTGTGTCGCCATGCTCGGGATTGGTCTGGTCAATGTCGTGGCTCCGCCTCTCTTGATGAAGTACTTTCCCGACAGGATCGGGATGGTCGGGGCCATCTATGTCACGCTCCTGGGTGTCAGCACGGCTGTTGCCGCCCAATTGGCCGTTCCCCTAGGCATTCATTACGGCTGGCGGTTCTCCATCGGCATCTGGGCTGCGCTATGCGGGATCGCCGCAATCCCTTGGCTGACCCTCCTTGCCACCAAACGAGCTTTTGCCCGCTCCGGAACTCCTCCGGCCAAGGAGGGCCTGGCGTCCCGTGCGCATGCTATCAAGCCCTGGAAAACCTCCATCGGCTGGGGCATGGCATTTATATTTGCCGGGTTCTCCAGCAACACTTTCGCGGCGCTCACGTGGCTCCCTGCTGTCCTCATCGACAGGGGAATGATGCCGGAGACTGCTGGATCCATGCTCGCGGTCTATTCAATCCTTGCTTTACCGTTTGCTCTGATTGTGCCCGTGGTGGTTCAAAGAATGTCCCGCCCGCTGCCAGTGGCCATATTGTTTGTCGCCGCCTTCGCCATAGGCTACGGCGGTATCCTCTTCGCACCACCAGCCACTGCAGGAATCTGGGTCGTCATTGCCGGGCTGGGTCAAGGCGCCTATTCCTTGGCGTTCGCCATGATCAATAAGCGCACCCGAACGCAATCCGGCTCAGGAAGTCTGTCCGCATTTTCCCAAGGAACCGGCTACGCCCTCGCAAGCGTCGGGCCGTTCCTATTCGCGCTCCTGCACAGTCCCGGAGACGGCTGGCTGCCCTCGTTCGCCATGCTTGGTGCCTGGCTCCTGGTGCTGGTCACGGGGGTCATCATGATCAACAAACCGCGCATGCTTGAAGATCACTCACCGGTTCCAAGGCCCGCGCAGAAAGTACAGCACCGTTGACACTCCCGTTTCGGGACACGAAATGTGGTGCACCGCTATTTGCAACCGATCTCAAAGATATTGGATGAACTCAAAGGAGAGAATTCATGAGCAACTCGTTCATTCTCGGCGCGACCTTCGCAGCAGGGTCCGCATTATGACGACGGCGGCACGGCCACTGCGCGTCGCAGTGGTGGGTGCGGCCGGGTGGGCGGGATCCAGGCATGCCAGAGCGTTCGCAAAGCTAGGTGCCAATGTCACGTACCTCGTGGAGAAGGACGACCGGGCGTTTGAGCTTGCCCAGGAGCTGGGCGCACAGGTGGTGCCCAGCATCCAGGAGCTTCATTCTGATCATCTGGACTTGGTCGTCGTCGCGTTGCCCACCACTCTGCAACCGGCTATCTGTGCGGATCTGCTGACCAGGGGATTCCGGGTGTTGACGGAAAAGCCGGTGGCGGCAGATGCAGATGGTGCTGCCATTATGGCCGCCGCTTGGGGAGTGGGCGAGCGACTCATGGTGGGGTACACACTCCACCAGCATCCCGCCGTCGAACTCCTCTCCCAGTGGGTCAGAGAAAACGACGTGATAGCCGTTACTGTTCGATCGGTCGGCCATAAGGAGAACATCGACTCATGGCGTGCTGATCCGAAGGAGGGCGGCGTTGCGGTGGTGAACGGCATTCATGCCATCGAACTGGTCTCATCGTGGTTCGAGGGTGACCCGGACGTTCTGGCCGCCAGCGCCAGCAGCAGCCTATACGGGTCTCCGGTGCCGGAACATGTCGTTTCCACGCTTAGATTCCCCTCCGGAGCGGTGTCCACCATACAAAGCTACTGGTCTCCCTGGCAGGAACCCCAAGGGCTCAACCAGGGGGATTGGAGCCTCACCATCGATGTTCTGGCCACTGGCGGCCGGATGTTGTGGTCAAACGATTCGCTTCACGTGTGGGGTCGTGACGGCGGACACCACGAAAAAAACTTCGAGCCCTCCGACCTCTTCGTTCGCCAGGCAGAAGCGGCGCTGAGGTTCTGCGCGGGTGAAACCCCTGCAGTTACATTCGCCCAGGCGCTCCGCGCCACTGAAATCGCCGACGCCGTCCGAGCAGCGGCGGCTCGAGCACCATCGAGTAAGGAAACGAACATGAATCAAGCACCTCACGCTCCGACCACAGGAGCACTGACGTCAACCTGCGCCCAGAGCGGAGAGAAACGATGAGCCTCAAAGACCAAGTGGTCCTGGTAACCGGATCCAGCGGAGGAATCGGCGACGCCGCAGTGACCGCACTCAAGGCCGCCGGAGCCATCGTCATCGGCGCCGATCGTTCTTCCAAGGAGGCCCAGTCCTTGGACGCGTTCTACCCTCTCGACATTACTTCGGAACAACAATGCGCAACGGTCATACGGGACATCCAAGCCCACTACGGCCGTGTCGATGTCCTGGTGCACGCAGCCGGGGTGCTTGGCTCCACCCCGGGCATCATGGAAACAACCACCGAAGAGTTCGACTCGATTCTGAGGATCAATGCCACCGCTACCTTCACCATGGTCCGGCAGACCGCGAAATCCATGCTTGAGACAGGCACGGCCGGCGCCATCGTGGTCCTGTCTTCGGTTGCGGCCAAAGAAGCGCGCCTGAACTACCTGCCCTACAACGCGAGCAAGCTCGCCGTCCTCCACATCATGTGGTCCTTTGCCGAACTGCTCGGACCCAACGGGATCTCCGTAAACGCGATCGCCCCAGGACCGGTGAACACACCCATGTGGGCACAATTTGCCCGGGACTCCGGCCCGGACGCAGCAGCCAACCGGGCGAAGAGGGCAGCACAACTGCCGATGCGCCGATTTGCCGAACCTGACGAAGTTGCCCGGGCCATCCTGTTCCTGTCTGACCCCGACAACCGCTACATCACGGGAGTGTCCCTGGATGTGGCCGGGGGAGCACATCTGGGAATCGGAACCTGAAAACGCCCGGGAGGGCTTCTCATTGGGCACCCATGCCACTGTGCCCTTTCTTTACTCAACCCAACATGACGCTTTCGCGGCGGCTCTCATCCTGAATGGCAATTCAGGGCTAGAAACGAGTCCCTGATCTACCAAGGAGAAACTTAATGCGACATCATCACACCGCCCTGCACGTGACAGATATGGAACGCAGTGAGCGTTTTTATGTGGATGGCCTCGGCCTAGCGCGTTTGGATGCGTGGACGTCAGGACCATACGTTGCCGATCTTTACGGCCGTCCCAACGTCCAGGTCAAGGCCATGCTGCTCGCCACCAGTGACGGATCCTTCCGGCTGGAACTCGCCCATGCCGAGCCGCTACTGCCGGCCGTCGATCCATCGGAGGCGCAACCTGGCACGGCTCATCTTGCCTTTACAGATATTGACGTGCGAGAGGTTTACACCAGGATGACAGCGCTTGGCTACAGTGCAGTGTCCGAGCCTGTTGCCCCGACCTCGGGCCCGATTGCGGGCGGGTGGCTGGTTTACCTCCTCGATCCTGATGGAAATCGCGTGGAGCTGATTCAACCGCCTGACTGGCGCCCAAGCGAGGACTCGTAAGTCGCTCGCAGGCTGAGTGACGCGCTCAGCCCCACCCCCGAGTGCTTAGGTGTGCAAGAGCTGCGCTCCATATTGCCTACAAAGCAGGCCCCGTGAGCCGTCGGTGACGGTCACGGGGCCTGTTTATTGTGTCGTGAAGAGCGCGGCTGAATGCTGCTCCGGCTACCCCTTGACACCACCGGAGGTCATACCGGCCACAAACCACCGCTGGAATGCCAGGAAAATGGAGAGAACAGGGATGAAAGCGACGACGATGAAAGCGGCGAAGAGCCCCCAGAAGCTACCAAAGCCGGTGGTTATGTACCGGACGATGCCGTTCTGCACAGTCTTCATATCTTCTGTGGTGGCGAGGACAGTGCCGACAAGGAAGTCGTTCCAAACGAACACGAAGATGAAGATGGCCACGGCAGCGATACCAGGACGGATGAGTGGAAGGATGATGCGCCACAGGATCTGGATCCGCGAGCAGCCGTCGATGGCTGCCGCTTCTTCGATTTCGACGGGGATGTTCTCGATGAAGTTACGCAGGAACAGGATGGTCTGTCCACAGATGATTGCGGTGTAGACGATGATCATCATGGGGTAGGTGTTAATCAATGCGGTTTTGACGAACATCGAATACAACGCGATAAAGACGACGATGGCCGGGACCATGGACAGAACCAGAATCCCTGTCATCAGAGTTTCCATGCGGCGGCTCCGATACCTCGTCGCCACATACGCTGCTGGGATACAGATGGCCAGGGCGAGGACGATAGAGCCGCCAGCATAGATGAGGGAGTTCACGAAGAATCGGACGTTGGTCGATGTCAGCAGACCAACATAGCCTTCCGATGAGAATGGAGAGGGTATCCATCTTGGCGGGAACTCCAGCGTGCCCGAAGCAGTCTTAAGCGACGTGGACACAATCCATGCGACCGGCGGGAGCACGACCGCTGCGGAGAGGATGATGTACGCCCAGGCAGGGATTGCCCGGATGAAACTGCCCAAGCGCCGCTGGTGGCGTGGGGTGGTGATGCTCACAGACTTTCCTTCCGTCGGAAGCGAATGGCGACGAGGGTCAGGACGATGTTGACAGCGAAAAGCAGGATTGCCGTTGCTGATGCCCCGGAGAGATCAAACTTGTCGAACATCTGGTTGTAGACCCGCATGGACAGCGTTTCTGTAGACCCGATGGGGCCTCCCCTTGTGGTGACCAGGATGATGGTGACCATCTGCACATAGAGCATGAGAAGGACGACCACGACCGAGACGATGGTGTTCCGCAAGTAGGGCAGTGTGATGTTCACGAACTGGTGCCAGATGCCGCCGCCGTCCACTTTAAGGCTTTCGCGGAGCTCCTCAGGAATCGTTTGTAGGGCGCCCAAGAAGAGGAGCATGGCTTGCGGATAGGACCACCAGGCTGTCATCAGTGTTACCGCAACCAGCGCGCTGGTCGGTGATGAGAATACGTCCGTGGGACCGAACCCGAGGGACTTAGTGATCGCTGAGGCTGGACCGTAGTTGGGGTTGAGGAACCACAGCCAGATTGTCCCTGCAGTGGCCTGTGACATCAGCCAGGGCAGGAGGAAGAGGCTCCGGACCGAACGCTTGAAGCGGTGCAGGTTGTTGAGCACGATTGCAGAAAGCAGCCCCGCCGGCAGTGCGATAACCAAGGCGCCGAGCGAGAACACCAGGGTTGTCCATATGCGGCTCGGCAAGTCGGAGTCTGAGAACAATCGGATAAAGGAATTCAGACCCGAGAATTTGCCGATCTGGTAATACGACGTCTCGTGGAGGGCCGTCCACGCTGTGTAGATCAGCGGCCCCACGAAAACAAAGAGGAAGACGGCGCTGACCGGGAGGACGTAGAGCCAGACCATTCGATCCCTGCGGACTCGGCGAAAGGTCTGGGTGCCACCGGGGGACGGCGCGGTCGTGCGTGGGCTGCGGGTGGGGCTTTTGGTTGACATTATCTGTCCCTTCCAGGGGGAGCCTGATTTCCCAGGCTCCCCCTATTACGGGCGGCTACTTCTTGTTGGCCGCGTCCTGGGCGGAACGAATAAAGTCGCTGCCTGATGAACCGTTGAGAGTTAGCTTCTGCCCGGCTTGGGAGAGGCCAGTGGCAAGCGCGGTCCATGTGTTGGAATACGTGCGTGGTTCACTGTTGCTCTTGACGTAGGCGGCGATGTCGTTGACGGTTTTTGCCTCTGGAGTGGAGAAGAACGGTTGCTGGTAGGTGGCGGCACGGGTGGGTACCTCACCGCCGGTTGCCATCAGTGCACCGGCTTCAGGCCCGGTCATGTACTCGATGAACTTCCAGGCAGCCTCGGTGTTCTTACTGCCGTTGCCGATGCCCAAGGTCCACCCAATGGTGGTACCGGTGGTGTCGCCGGTGCTTGCCTTCGGCAGGGCCGTCCACTTAAGGTCCTTGTTCTGCGAGCCGAAGGAAACGGCTCGTTCCGTGCCCAATACCGCCATGGCGACAGTGCCGCTTGCCATGCCGTCAGCTACCGTGCCGTACGTGTCAGAGACGACGTTGCTACCCAGAGCCTTTGCATCTCTGAGCTTGGCCACGAAGTCCCCAAACTCGTTGCCTTTGGCCGTCGCGAAATCAGCTTGACCATCCTTGTTCCAGATTTCCTGATCCACCTGGGACATGAAGCAGTTAAAGAAGGTACTGATGATGGCCGAGTTGTCTGTGTCCGAGAAACCCGTCCCGAACCCGGTAAAGCCAGCGGCAGCAGCCTTCTTGGCAACTTCAACAACCTCGTTGTATGTGGTCGGGACGGTCGCGCCGATCTGATCGAGGATCTTTTGGTTGTAGTACAGAGCACAAGTTCGGTATTCGTACGGCACGGCGACCGCCTTGCCGTCGGGCCCCGCAAGAGTGTCGGTAGGACGCAGCCAGTCAGTTACCTTTGAGGCAGCGTCAGGCAGCGGAGAGTAAACGCCGGCAGATGCCATCTGGGGAACGACCGGGGTGAACATCTTGAAGACATCGGGGGCCTGACCTGCTGCCGCGGCCTGTGGCAGTCGGTTCAGCATGTCGCCTAATGAAACAACCGAGAGGTTGATCTTGATGTCAGGGTTGGCCGCCTCAAACTTGGCGATGTTTTCCTTCAGTGCCTTCGAACGCGGATTCGCCTGACTGGGATCAAGGAAGTCCCAGTAGTTCAGCGTCACGGGACCCTTGGGCTCCGAAGCTGAGGGTGAACAGCCACTGAGGGCAAGGCCGGCCACAACGGCTGTTACGAGCGCCAAGCCCCATCGCTTTTTGATCATGAATTTCTCCTGTGAATGGGTGTGCTGATGCGGGAGCATGCCGTGCTCAAGCGACGCGTGCTAAATGCGGTACTCCGACGGTCGGGAGAAGCCGATTGGTTCATCGAATCTCTCCTTTGAGATCGGTTGCATTTTTTGAATCTAGCAGTGAGATCGGTTGCTGAGATCGGTTGCAATAAATTTAGGGCCGTTGCGTTGCTCTGTCAAGGGAGGATGTGATGTGGGTTATATCCTGGTGAACTTCGAAAACGACTCGGGCGACATGCCGCGGTGAGGAGCCCGTCATTATCGGACAGGGTTATCGACGCCAACTCATGCAGCCGATGATCCCGATGAGCCTTCGAATGTGATGGCGAGTCATCGGACCGATCATCAAACGAGGCCGCCTGCCCTAGGACCGGACCAATCACACGACGTTTCCCCAAACGTCCCTTAGGGCATGTCGAGGTTGTTCCGGTGTGCGCTGGTTTTGTTGGTGTTCCAGCTTGCGATGATGCCTGCACCGAGCATGTGGTCGGTGAGGCATGGGAAGCGGTAGCCGGGGTCGGTGTCGAGGGCGCGTTGGAGGTATTGGTGTGCTTTGGATCCTCTGCCTTCCCACCAGTTGATGTAGCCGATGGTGGTGAGGATGGGTGCTGCGTGTTCGGGGCTGGTTCGGATGTAGGTGTGAAGGAGCAGGTCTTTAGCCCATTCGATCCTGGACCAGTACGGTGCTGCGCTGGTTTGGGCGACGAGGATGTGTTCGGGTGGTTCGTCGATGCCGGGGATGTCTGCCATGAGCTGGTCGCGGATTTGGGGGAGATGGAAGTAGGCGATGAGTTTCAGGAATTCATCGTCGGTGGGATAGTCGTTCGTGGTGAGCATGGCGTTCCAAAGGTGGTGCGCTTGGTGGGCCGCAGCCGCTGGCGGGCGGTCGAGGATGGCTTCCATGTGGCGTTCGACGCCGGCCGCATCTCGGCTTTATGGGTCGCCGGAGGGAGGGTGACCTGGTTGGTGGGTGCGATAGTGCTGCCGCGGTAGATGAACTCTGCGTTGACCCGGGAGTATTCGGTCGTGGAGATCGCGAAGGCGATGTTGTCACCGGGCGAGGTGTCGTAGGGGTAGTAGGTCGTGTCGGTGACGTAGATGCCGTCGCGGATGCTGATGCCTTCCTGGGCGAGAACTCCGGTGAGCGCTGCGATTGTGGCCCGGTGTGGCCGTGCCCCACCTAGCTCCGGAGTCTCGGACGTGTAGAGGGCGAAGACGATGCCGTTGGCTCGTTCGTCGGTGGTGAGGTAGGCGGCGACGGGTGCGAGCGAAGTGGACTTCTGCACCTGGTTGTTTGGGGAGGTCGATGCGGAGGGTGGCGCCGACTTTGTCTTTGTCGAGGGTGGCGCAGACGAGGCTTTCCTCGGGCCAGAAGCCGAGGGTGTGGCCTATGAAACTGAGCAGATCGGCGGGGTCTTTAGTAGTGAGCGCGTTCATGGCTGACTTCCTTTGAAGATTCAAGGGCTGTGGTCAGTCATGGACGGCCGCGGTTTATAAACCATGACTAAGATGAGTCGGCCGTACGTAGGGCCAACGGTGTCCTAGGGGTAAATCTGTGAGCCTGTGGGCTGACCCTTCGCCTCGGAGTTGTTAGCGCATCTCAGGCCCGCACTGCGTTGGTTTAGGGTTAGGACATCGTTCGCAACTCGGGGGGTATGCAAGTGAAGTCTCAACCAATCAGTCAGGAAGTCGGCGCGGCCTTGGCGCGTTTCTTTTTTGGCGGTGCCGGGCCATCCCATGCGAAGCTGACCCGGGCGTTTATGGCTGGGGGGTATGGCGATGATGACTTAGGGGCACCGAAGCCTGGTACTGCCAGTGGACCTAACAAGGAGCATCGACTCCTTCATGTCTTCGCCGTTGCGGTCCGGCGGCCTGCAAATTCGAAAGCGCTCATCCAGGCTCTCCTTACAGATCTTCGCGTTCATGGGTCGTTTACGGCCGACCATGACAAGTATTTTCCAGAAGCGGTTCGTTCGGCTCAAGCGGCATTCACCCGCGTCGGATGGAACCTTAGTGATGATGGCCAACTGTTCCCAATGGGGGAAATTGATCTTTCGACCGGTGGACGGCAAGCGCTCGAAGAGCAACTGGAACGGCTTCGGAAGAACACCGACGATCCAGCTGCGCTTCTTGGAACAGCCAAAGACCTGCTGGAAGCTTCGGCGAAATTCGTCCTCGAAGGCGTAGGTTTTCCGGTATCGGGTAAGGAAGACTTCAACCAATTGTGGTATCTCTCGCGCGAGCGACTCAACTTACTTCCTCAGAATGTCGATACGAACGTTCCTGGTTACAAATCTATTCAGGCAGTCTTGGGTTCTGCGTGGAAGATTGCCGACCAAGTCAACGCCTTGCGCAACCTCCAGGGCACAGGTCACGGAAGAACTCTGCCCACTGGAGTCACAGGTGAATTGGCGCTCCTAGTTGTCCGCGAAGCGTGCAGTGTCGCAGACTTCATGCTGTCGACGCTTGACCGTCAGTTGGGGAAGCACGTCGAGTAGAAAGTTGAACGGATTGGACATCGGACACCGAGTACTGATATCTGAGGTGCAAAGAGTCGATGCATATCGGGGTAGCCCGAACCTCCGATCCTATTATCGGGTAGTTACTTACGTCTCCGCGAAGCTATGTGTGTGGCAGCGGCTGTTCGAGAGTCCGGAACATCGTACTTACGAGGATTGAGGAGTTCATTTTTGGCGTCGACAACCGGTATCCGTCTTCGTGATATCCGAGAGCACGAGGGAACGCAGGCTCGCGCCTGGGAGGAACTGGTCTATCAGCTGCGGCCAGCGGTTCACGGTGGACACGTTGAAACGAGGAAGACCCGCGCGCCGGACGGTGGCGTGGAGTGGTATGAAATCTACGCCGATGGTCACCATGAGGGGTTCCAGGCGAAGTTTAACGAATCTTTGGAGGACGCCCTCGGCGGGATGCTTGAGTCGGTGAAGGCTGTAGCCAGCAAGCGGCCCGACATGACCCGGCTGACTTTTATCGTTCCGTACGATTTCACGGATGCGGCATCGACGCGGTCAAAGTCGGACCAAACGCGGTGGGACGACGCCGTAGAACGCTGGCAAAAGGACGTCACTGGCGCCGATCGCCTCAGCTTCGACGTCATCCGGGCCGGTGACATTGTTGCCGAGTTATCTCGGGCAGAACATGCCGGACGTCGAGCGTTCTGGTTTCGTGAGCTAGAGTTTTCCGAGGCTTGGTTCAAACAGCGTCTGTCGGAAGCGACTACAGTTGCTGGTGACCGCTATACACCAGAGGCTGATACGCCCTCAGGAGTACAGAGTCTCCTCGACGCGGTCAGTGCTACGTCAACATTCCTGTCCCACACTAGAGGCCTCGTCGATAGGGTCGTCAGCACGTGTCGCAGGGACCGCGGTGTCTGGGGCGGCAGCAAGCAAATGATCAGTGAGCAGCTTTCTGTTTTGGAGGCGATGCGTGATCAATTAGAGGTTGCCTCTGATGAGGGCTCCACCATCCCAAGCGGCCCTATAAATTTCGAGGGTATCTCCAACGCAGTCAATGCCATTCACGACGTGGCGCTCAAACAGTACGGGGCTGCGCATTCGCGCAAGGAACGGGCGCTCGACGACGTGGTAGCCGCAACATCGGCTCTAATTAGGTTTGGAACTGGTACCCCTGAAAAGCTGTACCGCGCCAAGGCAGTTGCCGTCGAGGGGCCGGCCGGCCAAGGCAAAACGCACGCGTTGGTGAAGCAAGTGGACGCACTGATCGGCGCCGGCGTACCAGCCATAGCCTTGCTTGGCCAGAGGTTAAAGAGTGGCAATTGGTGGTCGTCCGTAGCATCTGCACTCGGAGGGCTCACGCATTCCAGTGATGAATTTCTAGATGCGCTCGACTCGCTCGCGGAGGCGCGGGGATGCCGCGCCTTGATCGTGATTGATGCGCTCAACGAAGCAGAAGACCCCAGGATGTGGCGTAGCGAGCTTCCCGCTCTGTTATCCCAAGTCGATGCACGAAGGCACGTATCTCTGGTGGTCTCCTACAGATCAGACTATCGCCATACTGTTTCCCCACCAGAGGCTTTGCCACTCGTGCGTCATCCAGGGCTTGCCGGGCACGAGATGGACGCATTATCGGCATATTCCAAGCTCTTCAAGATCACACTTTCGCCGCACACCTCTTTGGGCCCGTCTTTCAGCAACCCGCTATTTCTGCGGATGTATTGCGCTGTTCTCGCGGGCGACAAAATGGTCTCCCCGGTATCCCTTACACGGTCCTCATTGTTCTCACATTTCGCAGAACTGCAGTCGCGACGCGTTCGAGATACGCTTCGTCTACCACCCACGTCGACCACAGTCGCGCAGGCTATAGCCATTGCTGCAGACCTGCTCCTGGAGAAAAAGGGTCATGCCGTTCCCCGAACAAAGCTCGAGGACCGAATTGACGCTTTGCTTCCCGGACGTCCATGGCCCACTACGCTCTTTCAACAACTCGTTAGCGAGGGACTGCTCGAAGTCCGCCCCGACTATGAAGGAAACGAGTCGGTGGCCTTTCAATTTCAAGCCTACTCAGAGCATTTGCTTGCGAAGCACTTGCTTGACCAGGACGGTGCGCGTCGAGGGAAATTACGTAAGATCCTTAGTCCGCAGGACAAAACCCCTTCCAAGAAACTCCGAAAGAGGCTGAGCGAGGAAAGCTGGCTCTGGCGGTCAATGAGCGTAATACTTCCAGAAACTCGTGGCCTGGAACTTATCGACATACTCTCCGCAAGGCGGTCGGATGACCTCATGATTCAGGCAACCATGGAGAGCTTGACCGATCGGGCGACGGCAGCCTTCAGCCAACGAACACTGCGCATGCTTGAAGGAGAACTGCGCCTAGCCCCAGAAGACTGGGTGAACACTGTCCTTGCCCTTGCTCCTCAAAAAGAACATCCGGCAAACGCCGACTGGCTCCACGCAAGACTGGTTATCATGGGCTTGCCGGAGCGCGATGCAACATGGTCCATAGACAGTTTCCAAGTCGATGACAATTCGTCCGCATTTGAACGAATCTCTAGATGGGCAGACCGAGGCGGTCCTCTTGCTGAACTCGAGCAAGCCCGTTTAGTCTGCACAACTCTCATCTGGCTTCTGACTTCGCCGAACAGGTTTCTCCGTGACCGCTGTAGCAGAAGCCTCGTCGCACTACTGGCACAGCACCTAGCTCTGGGTGCCTACTTCATTGATACTGCACGGGTAATCAACGACCCATACGTTCAAGAGCGAGCCCTCACCTGCCTTTATGGAGCAGTAATGATCGGCGGCAGCAGCAACACTGAAGCTGTATGCCAGATCGTCGAATCCATAGATCAGTGGTCGCACGACGGACTGCCCATTCACGCCGTGGCCCGCGATTCTGCGAGAGGGTTGATCTCGTGGGCCCGGCATTATGGGTTGGCAGAAGATGCTCTGCTCCTCCGCGTTTCCCCGCCGTACGGGGCAGAAATACCCAGCGAGCCACCCGCAGCCGGCGCACTGAAGAGCGCTCATGGAACAGTCAAAAACCAGGCCGGGGACTACGTCGAGTGGCGCGCATACAGCATCCTGAGCTCCTGCCTCGATTGGATGGGAGACTTCAACAGATATGTCGTCCAATCGGACGTAGGCTTCTTCAGTCGCTACACCCTGTCGGGACCGCCACCAACAGACAAGTACAGCGACCCCAAGGGCGAGGTAGACGCAGACTGGGCCGGTAGGTGGATAGCACACCGTGCCATCGAACTCGGCTGGACCGCGCAAAGGTTTGAAGCTTTCGAGCGCAATCACGACCTCCGAAAAGGCCGAGACGGTCACAAAGCAGAGCGGTTTGGCAAGAAGTACCAGTGGATCGCGCTACAGGAGCTGCTGGCCCGACTTGCGGACAACTTCCACCCAGCCGCTGAGTCATGGCATTCCTCACCTGCATCGTACGAGGGGCCCTGGGCCTGGTACGGGAGGGACTTCGACCCCAGCCTTCCACCGTCAGACGAGGTTGAGGGAAAGAGAATCTGCAAAATTGGATCAACAAGTGGGGAACATTGGGCAGAAATTGCGCCACCCGAGATGGACACCTCGGATGATCCAGATGAGTGGGTTTCCCGGCAGGCGGACCTTCCGAGCGCATCCAGCATGTTCTTTCCCGTAGAAGACGGGGGAAGGCAATGGGTAGCTCTGCAGCGTTACGCATCCTGGGATAGGGACAACTCAACACGGAGCGGGCTTTACAAACGTGAACGAGACGTGTCCTGCACAAGTCCAGCATCGGGGTCGTGTAATTCTTCCACCCGGCGCCGCAACGTACTGAGGTGTCCTACGATCGCTTTGGAGTGCTCAAGACAGGCTGCCCCGGCCGGAGTTGGCACCATGCCGCGCCCTGTCCGTTCGAACAACGAGGCTCCTACGGCCTGTTCGGCTTCCCGCAGGGCACGGCTGAGCGCAGGTTGTGTCAGGTACAGTTCCTCGGCGGCCCGCACGAGGCTTCCGTATTCTGCGACGGCGAGCACTATGACAAGGTGGCGTAGCTTCAGGTGGGTAGTCAGCAGCGCCCGCAGGTCCATACGCATATCCTACGGGCGGCTGCTTCCCTCGGCCGGATTACCAGTGAATGGACGCGGGTCAGCGGGCACCGGCCGCCGCTGCACGCCTCGGCTGGGCTACTTCCCGATCCCATTCGGCCGCCTCCCGGCCGGCAACCTTCAGGACCTGCTTGCGTACTTTGCCGTTTTCCGTCTGCGGCAGTTCGTCCACGGTGCGAAAAAAGCGGGGGATGGCGAACGATGCGAGACGGGGGACGCAGAACTGGCAGAGCTCCCTGTAGTCAACCGGTTCCCGGAGAATGACGGCTGCCATGACTTCATCCTCACCCAACTCGGAGTCGACGGCGTAAACGGCAGCTTCCCGGACGGCAGGGTGCTGACGGAGAACCTGCTCCACTTCTACGGAGGAGATGTTTTCGCCGCGGCGGCGGATCACATCCTTGATCCGGTCAACAAACCGCACCCAACCGTCGTCGTCGATAACAACGCGATCGCCGGTGTGGAACCAAAGATCCTGCCAGGATTTTGCGGTTGCGTCCGGCATGGCGTGGTACCCGGTAGCGACGGCGTGAGGCTGGTCGCTGCGGATAAGCAGCTCTCCGGCCTCACCGCTGCAAACGGGCATTCCGGCGGCGTCAACGACGCGGATGGAGAAGCCCGGCCGGACCTTGCCCATGTAGCCTGGTCGCCACTGCTCGGGGGTGGATCCGATGACGGAATTGGTTTCAGTCGATCCGTAGCCGTCCAGCAGCAGCACCCCGAACCTTTCCCTGAAGGGTTCCACCAAGCGGGCGGGTGTGGCCGGCGAAAGCGCCAACCGTATCCGATGGTCTCGGTCCCCGGGATGCGGATCGCGGCTGTCGAGTATGCCCACCATGGCGCCGAGGAGATAGGTCACCGTGGCCCCGGCCGAGGAGGCGTCAGCCCAAAATCGCGATGCCGAGAATCTTGGACCAAGCACGTACTCTCCACCGCAAACTACTGCCTGCATGAAGGCGTTGAGGGCGTTGGTGTGGAATAAGGGCAGGCAGGTGTAAAGGACGTCGTCGGGCCGGAGCCCCAGTTGATGGGACATGTTCGCCGCCCACCAGTAAAACTGGCCCTGCGGGCAGAGAACACCCTTGGACACTCCTGTGGTCCCCGAGGTGTAAAGGATAGCCGCAGTGTCTGCGGGGCCGGATTCCCGGGGCTCGATGGCCGCTGCGGGCGCCGGTAGGGGCTCTACCCTAAGTTCCGGGTAACTTTGTGCGTCCGGCCCATCGAGTGCCCAGATCTTCACCGTCCCGGGGGCCGGGCCCAGGGCGGCGATGTGGGGCAAGAACTCCTGCTCGGTCACCACCAATACAGGGTCGGCATTGGTCAGGATGTGCCGTAGTTGTTCTCCCCGGCTGGCTGTGTTTATGGGAACAGCAACGGCGCCGATCCATGCGCATCCCAGGATGAAATCCAGCAGTTCGGTTCGGTTGGATGACATAAGGGCGACGCTCTGGCCCGGGTCGATCCCTGCTTGTCGCAGCAGCCCGCCAGCACGGGCGGCGGCTTCCACCATCGCGGCGCTGTCCCTGCGTACTTCCCCGCAACGGAACAGGGGAGATGAAGGAGCTGTGGCAGCGCGATCCAGCAGCATTTGCGGGATGGTCATCGGACGCATGCCCTGGTGGGCGAGGTCGAAGTTCATGGCTTTTCCTCGTTCGTGGTGTCTTCATTCGGAGTTGAGCGGAGTGGTACGTAGGCGTAGACGCCGGTCATGGTCTTCAGATCATTTGCCAGCGGCAATCGGTCACCGGACATCGCCGGTCCGCCGGTTACACGCCCGACGACGGAAGGCCCACCCGGGATTGTCAGGGTTGCCAGGAGTGTGCCGTCGGCTAGTTTCGTTGTTTCGGTGACGTCCCCGTGTTCTACCGGCACTGTTGAGAAGTCCTCTGCTCCACAGTCAGGACAGAAGAGCCGGGCCGGGAAGAGAAGGTTCCCGCAGCCCAGGCAGTTTTGGATAGCGGCGCTCACTTAGCAGCCTCCAGTACTGACATGGTGGCACAGGCGCCGTAGCGGTACAGCACCATTCCGTAGCCGCTGACCACAGCGTGGCGGGCAGAAACTTGGCGTGCTCCGGCACGGCCCAGCAGCTGGCGCGCAGCCTCCACGAGCCCATGCATGCCGCCGGCGGCTCCCGCTTGGCCGGCGGAAAGTTGTCCCCCGGAAGTATTGATTGGAAGAAGACGGGTGGCGAGGCGGGCTTTGATGAAGGTCGCCGGATCGTCTTGATCTGAGAGGATTCCCAGGTCCGCAAGTTGAGCCACTACCATCGCGGGGTAGTCGTCATACACGCAGGCAAGGCCAACCTCCTCCGGTCCTATCCCGGCCTGATCCCAACCGACGGAAGCACATTCCGCTAAGCCGGTGATCAATCCGTCCCCCGACTGCTGATCTGAATTGTAGGAGGCCCGGACTGACAGCACTTTCGCCCTCGGTGTACCGTTGTCCCGATCTGCGATAAGGACAACGGCGTCTGCCCCTGTGACGGGAGGCACGCAGTCGTACCGACCCAAGGGGGTGGCCACCATCGGAGCGCCCAGGTAATCGTCAAGGCTTAGCCGTTTCCGGTACACGGCACCGGGGTTGTCGGCGGCCCATTCGCGTTGTGCTACTGCTATGCGGCCGTAGTCTTCGCGGCTGAGTCCCAATTTCTCCATTTGACGGGTGGTCAGCATGGCAAACAGGGCGTTGGGGCCGTTCATGGGCAGTGGTGCCAGATGGTCTTCGGTGGCTTTGTTGTAGCGGGCTACCAGGCGGGAAAAGGCTGCCTGGTCCATAACATCTCCTGCAGCGAGGACTATGACCGTTGCGTCGCCTGCTTCTATGGCCCGGACCGCGTGCTGGAGCATGCCGCCTGCGCTCGCCCCGCCGTTGGTGTCCTGCATAAGCCACGACAAACGAAGGCCCATTCGCCACGCCAGATCGATGGCATGGTCAGGCCCGAGCGTGAAGCTGGAGACTGCGAACCCGTCAACGTCACCGGGCCGCAGACCGGACTCGTTGAGGGCGTTGCGCACGGCACGGGCAATGACGCTGGATGTGTCTGTGCCGGGTGAAGGATGCCGGGTGTAGGGGGACTGACCTGTCCCAATAATGGAGACCGTCACGGTAATTCCTCTCGTGGTTTTCAAAGCAGTAACAAGTTGTTCCTCGCTGCTTACGGCACGCTCTGCACTGTGCGCTCTGCCGTGACGTCTTGGTCTGCCTTGATACCGCGGCGGGAGAAGAGCAGCGCTATGAGGGTGACCAGAACAAGGGCTATGACATAGAGGGAGACCGGAATTGAAGAACCGAATTGCAGCAGCAGGGCCGTGGCGATCAGCGGCGCGAACCCGCCGGCAAAGACAGCTGCCAGCTCGTGGGCGATTGCCATGGCGGAGTAGCGGACTTCGGCGGAGAACAGTTCGTGGAAAAAGGCCGGCTGTGTCCCGATCATGGCGCCGTGGCAGAGTCCATTCCCCAGGAGGAAAGCGAGGATGACTACTGCAGGGGTATTGGAATCGATCATGGCGAAGAAGGGGAAGGCCATGGCGCCCATTCCGATGGCACCGATGGCGTAGACCGGTCGCCGGCCGATCCGGTCCGAAAGGTGGCCGAAGAAGATGTAGGTGCCAAATGAAACAAGCATGGAAACGGCCACGGCCAACAGGAGCAGCCCCTTGTCCACGCCCACATGAACCCCGTAGGCGATGGAGAACGACAGGAAGATATACGAGCCGCCGTTCTCTGCGACACGGAGGCCCATGGCAACCAGAATTTCCCGGGGATGGGTTTTGATGGCGGCCAGCACCGGAAGGCGATGCTGCTTGGTTCCGCTCACGGCAGTGAACTCCTTGCTCTCGGGCAACCGGAAGCGGATGTAGGCGCCTACGGCGAGCAACAGAATGCTCAGGAGGAAGGGAACCCGCCAGCCCCAGGCCATGAATTGTTCGTCAGGCATCAACTGGACCAGGAAAAAGGCGAGTGAAGAAAGAACGAAGCCCAGTGATATTCCACCTTGGCTGAAGGCCGAGAGCATTCCCCGTCGCGAGTTCGAGGAGTTCTCGCTGATCAGCAAGACACCGCCGCCCCACTCGCCGCCAGCCGCGATTCCCTGGACAATCCGGAGGAGGATCAGGAAAGTAGGAGCCCACAGCCCAACCTGGGCATAGGTTGGCAGCAACCCCATGAGGGCTGTGCTGATGCCCATGATGGACAGAGTCATGACCAAGGCTCGCTTGCGGCCAAGCCTGTCACCAATATGTCCAAAGATGATGCCGCCCAGCGGTCTGGCGGCAAATCCGACGGCGAACCCGGCGAACGCGGCCATGGTGCCGACGAGCGGGTCGACGTCGGCGGGGAAAAAGAGCCGACCGAAAACTACAGCCGAGGCCGTGGCGTACAGGAAAAAGTCGTACCATTCCAGGGCATTGCCTACGAGCGATGCAACAACGTACCGGCGGACTCCCGGACGTTGTCCTGGCAATGTGTGCTGCTGATGGGACATTGTGTTGCTCCTTGCGTAAAGACTGTGGTGTTCGTCCGGCCAAAGCGACGTCATTGTCGCCACCGGAACTTTTCGGGGGCCGGGGCCCTACTCCCGAAGAGCCGAACTGTGATGGGCGTTACAGCTGCTGATTCAGTTTCTCGCTCTGCGGCTAGAACGTCGAATGCCTGTTTTGCCAGGGGCTATGCAGATCCGGGTAACTCGCATGTGAAACTTTCAAAGCTGTTCCAAGCGGCCTGCCGGGATGCTAGCGTCTCTGCCACAAGTCCCGTTGAATCTCCACGGGCCCCGCCCTGCCGACGGCGAACCTCTCTATCAAGGAACCTACTCATGGACATGAACAGCACTACTGACGTGCGTCTGGGCAGCGTCGCCCATCTGCTGGAGGGCCTCGCAACCCGCCGGATTGATGTCATCGACCTGACGACCAAGCTTTCACACGCGACGCCGACTCTGGAGCTGCCTGAGCCGTTCGCGAACCTCATCGACTTCAGCCTCGAGGAAGTCTCCGCCTACGACCAACCCGGCCCCTACTGGAAGCATCACAACATCCACACCGGGGAGCACATCGGCACCCATTTGGACGCTCCTGTGCACTGGATCACCGGGAGAGATGGCAAAGACGTGGCCCGGATCGAGCCCAACCGCCTTATAGGTCCTGCACTCGTCCTGGACGTGAGCGACGAAGTCGCCGCTGACCCCGACTTCCTTCTGGATATCCACCACATCCGAGCGTGGGAGACCGCCCACGGTCCCATCCCGGACGGTGGCTGGCTACTCATCCGAACCGGATGGGAAGCCCGCGCCCATGACCGCCAGCAGTTCCTGAACAACGACGAAACGGGCCCACACTCACCCGGACTCACCGTGGACTGCGCGCAGTGGATTGCCGAAGAGTCACCCTTGTCCGGAATAGGCGTGGAAACCGTAGGTATGGACGCCGGAGCAGCCGGTGCCCAGGAGCCCCCGTTCCCGGCCCACCACTACCTTCTGGCTAACGACAAATACGGTGTCACCTCGCTGCGGAACCTTTCCCAGCTTCCCCCGACGGGTGCAGCGCTCATTGTGGCGCCCCTGCCGATCGTTGGCGGCACCGGCAGCCCGGCACGCGTGCTCGCACTAGTCAACGCTTGAGCCAACTTCACTACTTCCAGACGTGGCCCTGACCTCCCCAAAGGAAAAGAAACATGACACTGACAACGAGCAACCCCAAGGCCGCACCCGCGCACGAAGTCCCCACATCCAACACAGCCAACGTGGCAGAACTCGTTGGGACCACACTCGCCAGGCTTGGCGTGGGACACGCTTTCGGAGTGGTGGGCAGCGGCAACTTCGTGGTCACTAATGCCCTTCGCAAAGCGGGTGTCCCCTACACCGCAGCACGGCACGAAGGAGGCGCTGCCACCATGGCTGACGCCTATGGCCGGATGTCCGGCAAGGTAGGGGTAGCCACGACCCACCAGGGCTGCGGATTGACCAATGCCATAACAGGCATAGGGGAGGCTGCGAAGAGCCGGACTCCCATGATTGTTCTCACAGCAGACACTGCCGCATCGGCAACCCGCTCCAACTTCAACATCGACCAGGACGCGCTCGCTGTCAGCGTTGGAGCCGTGGCGGAACGGATCCACAGCGCCGAAACCGCTGTGGCGGATACAGTCCGGGCCTACCGAACAGCGGTGAACCAGCGACGGACCGTGGTCCTGTCCCTGCCCACGGACATTCAGGGCGAACAAGTGGTCGCAGGATCAACCCTGCCTGTTCCGCTCGATCCTCCCCAACGTGTCAGGCCCACCGAGGCAGCAGCGTCACAGTTGGCCGTACTGATTCAACAGGCACAGCGACCGGTTTTCGTCGCCGGCCGCGGCGGCCGGGAAGCCGGACCGGAAATTGCAGCACTCGCAGAAGTCGTAGGCGCGCTGGTGGCGACTTCCGCTGTGGCCCATGGTCTCTTCAACGGCAATCCTTACAACTTGGGTATTTCCGGGGGATTCTCGTCCCCCTTCACGGCGGAAACCATCGCAGACGCGGATCTCATTGTGGGGTGGGGTTGTGCGCTGAACATGTGGACCATGCGGCACGGCACTTTGATTGGCGAATCAACCACAGTGGTTCAGGTGGACCTTGATGACTCAGCTCTTGGTGCCAACCGGGCTATCGATCTTGGGATACTGGGTGATTGCGCTGAGACAGCGGCAGCGGTGCTCCAGGAGCTGCACACGAGCAGGTACAAGGCCACAGGACTCAGGACGTACGAAATGGCACAGCGGATCGCCGAACACGCCCGGTGGAACTCGGTGGAAACGGAGGATTTATCCACTGGTCAAACGATCGATCCCCGGGTGCTGAGTCGTGCACTGGATGCACTACTCCCGGAAAACCGCATTGTCTCAGTGGATTCGGGCAACTTCATGGGTTACCCGAGCACTTATCTCGCTGTCCCGGATGAGTTCGGCTTTTGCTTTACCCAGGCGTTTCAATCGATTGGGCTGGGTCTTTCCACGGCTATAGGGGCGGCAGTTGCCCGCCCTGACCGGCTCCCGGTGCTGGGAACCGGGGACGGCGGCTTCCTCATGGCCATTTCGGAATTGGAGACCGCAGTCCGCGAGGAGATTCCGTTGGTGGTGATCGTCTACAACGATTCCGCGTACGGGGCCGAGGTTCATCACTTCGACGCGGACGATGCGGACCTTGACGTTGTACGTTTTCCGACCACAGACATTGCCTCCATCGCGGCTGGCTACGGTGCGGCGGCCGTGACCGTTCGGGGACTGGAGGACATCACTCCGGTGGAGGAGTGGCTGTCGGGCCCCCGCCAAGCTCCATTGGTCATCGACGCCCGGATCGCGTCTGATGGCGGCGCTTGGTGGCTTGCCGAAGCTTTCAAGGGCCATTGACGCCGTAAACCCGGCCTCGAACTTCTGCTGTGGCCGGCAACGACCACGACGGCGGGAGTCATCCTCCCGCTGTCGTCCGCCGTTGGGCTTTCGGCCCCGGACTGCGCGCCGCGCTTAGCCTTCAAGCTTGGAATGTGCGCCCAGACGGTGCCATGAACGGTTGTGGTAGACCAGGGCGTCGCCGGGTTCGCCCGCTTGGACGTCACGCATCACGCGGGACTCCAGGGCGTGAACGGCGACGATTGTGGAGGTTCCCACCTGCATGCGATCGACGACGGCGCAGCGCACCCACGCGCGGACATCGTCATACACCGCCTCGCCGGTTGCAAGGGCCGACCAGCGGTGCGTCTGGTCAAAGCGGTCGACGCCGGGGGTCGCTCCAAACTTGGCCAGGTCGACGTCGTGCGCGTCCAGCAAATGCACGACGACGGTTTCGGCGCGCGAAAGCACCTCCGACGCAGAGGACAGTGCGGAGACCGAAAAAATCAGCAACGGAGGGTCCGCACTCACTGAGACGACTGACGATACGGTCAGTGCCACCGGTCCTTCGCCGGCATCCGCCGTGACCACGGCGACACCTCCCGGGTGGCCACGGAACAGTGCCTTGAATTCGTCGGCCGTGAGGGAGGACGGGAAGCTTTGCTGCGGAGCCTCGAGCCACGTGTCTGTGGGGTAGGCGTGAAACATCGCTATGACACCCTGGGGGCGGAGCGGGCCAGTTCCTCGCGGACCATGTTCGTCCCTGCGCTGAGAGCACTCAGCTTGGCCAGTGCGACGTCCCGGGGGAAGGGCGCCATGCCGCAGTTGGAGCTGGGGATGAGCTTGTCCGCATCGACGAACTGCAGGGCCTTGCGGAGGGTGTCGGCGACTTCCTCCGGCGTCTCGATGGTCTCGCTTGCGACGTCGATTGCCCCGAGCATGACTTTCTTGCCGCGGAGGAGTTCGATGAGATCCATGGGGACGTGGGAGTTCTGGGACTCGAGAGAGATGATGTCGATGCTGGAGTTCTGCAACAGCGGGAACGTTTCCTCGTACTGCCGCCACTGTGAGCCGAGCGTTGCCTTCCAGTCGTTATTGGCCTTGATGCCGTAGCCGTAACAGATATGCACGGCGGTTTCCACACGCAGTCCTTCTGCCGCTCTCTCAAGCGCAGCCACGCCCCAGTCCTTGACCTCATCGAGGAAGACATTGAACGCGGGCTCGTCGAACTGGATGATGTCCACGCCGGCCGCCTCCAGTTCTTTCGCCTCCTCGTTCAGGATCGTGGCGAACTCCCAGGCCAGCTTCTCGCGGCTCTTGTAGTGGTCATCGTAGAGCGTGTCCACCATCGTCATTGGACCGGGAAGAGTCCATTTGATTGGCTGGTCCGTGGTTTTACGGAGAAACTTTGCGTCTTCGACGAATACCGGCTGCTCGCGGCGCACAGGTCCGACGACGGTCGGCACGCTTGCATCGTAGCGATCGCGGATGCGCACGGTCTTGCGCTGTTCAAAGTCGACTCCGGTGAGGTGCTCGATGAAGGTCGTGACGAAGTGCTGGCGGGTTTGCTCCCCGTCGCTGACGATGTCGATGCCGCGTCGGCTCTGCTCGTGGATGGCGATGCGCAGCGCATCCTGCTTGCCCTCGACCAGCGCATCTCCCTCCAGCTTCCACGGGGACCAGAGGGTCTCCGGCTGTGCGAGCCACGATGGTTTCGGCAGGCTTCCGACAACGGTGGTGGGCAAAAGTGTGTTCATGATTGACGATTCTCCGTGGGTCAGTTGACGAGAGCGGGGTATTTGGCGGTCCACTGATCCAACAGATCCTTGTGGGGCGTGATGAAGTGTTCCTCCGTGTACTTCGCCTGAGTGACGGCGAGCTGGCTGCGCTCGACGCGGTCGTAAGCGATCTGGGTCCGCGAGTAATCCTGCTCGCCCAGGCTCGGCTGGTAGATTGCGGCGGCGGCGGAGTTCGCGTTGTAAATCTCCGGGCGGTAGATCTTCTGGAACGTCTCCATGGTGCTGATCGTGCCGATGAGCTGCAGGTTGGAGTAGTCGTTGAGCAGGTCGCCGCGGAAATAGAAGGCGAGCGGCGCAACGCTGCCGCGTGGCATGAAGTAGCGGACCTGCATCCCCATTTTTGCGAAATATGCGTCCGTCAGCGAGAACTCGTCCTGCTGGTACTCGACGCCCAGGACCGGGTGACGGTTCTCCGTTCGCCGGTACGTCTTGCTCGTTGAGACGCTGATGCACACCACTGGCGGCTGCGGGAAGCGCTCCTGGCATGCAGGGGAATCGAGGAATTGCTGGAACAGTTTGCCGTGAAGATCGCCGAAGTTCTCGGGAACGGTGGGCTTACCGGACTCCGCTGCTGCCGCTGGCAGTACGACGCTGAAGTCGAAGTCCCGGACGTAGGAGGAGAAGTTGTTCCCCACAATCCCTTGGTGGCGGATCCCGTTCAGCTGGTCGACGATCTGGATGTCGAGAACTTCGAACAGGGGGAACTGCTGATCCGTACCTTCCGCAGTGAACTCTATCTGCACGGAGACGATCTCAAGCTCGAGTGTGTAACGGTCCCGGTCCGGGTTGTCCCAGCTTGCGAGATCGTTGAAGCGGCGCCGAATCATGGTCAAGGCGTTGCGGAGGTTCTCCTGGCGGTGCTCGCCCCGTGCCAGGTTGGCGAAATTCGTCGTGATCCGGGAGCCTTCGGACGGCGAGTAGTCCTCGTCGAAGCGGGTGGTGGTAATGCTGAAGGTGAAGTCGTCTGCCATGTTGCCAATCCGTTGATGATGGCCGGAGACGGCCTTTCAAAAGGTGATGTATCCATGGTGCAACCTTGCCGGGGGTATCGGGTAACTAGGCGTTACTATGCATTCATATAGACTTTTCCTATGGCACAGCTTTCGAGTGGACTGACCCTGCAGCAGCTCCGTTATTTCATAGAAGTTGCAGCCGAGGGGTCGATCTCCGCGGCTGCCGATCTACTCTACGTAGCGCAGCCGACAATGTCCGCAGCGATGAAGGACCTTGAGGCCCGGGTGGGACGTGCGCTGCTGGTTCGCTCCACCCGCGGGGTCACCCTGACCGCTGACGGGGCAGAGTTCCTCGGTTATGCGAGGCAGGTGGTCGAGCAGTTCGCGCTCCTCGAGCAGCGCTACCTTGGCAGGCCGCCGACGCGACGATTGCTTGGGGTGTCGACGCAGCACTACTCGTTCGCTGTGGATGCCTTCGTCCGGATGGTCAAGTCCAGTGAGGTGGCCGAATACGAGTTCTCGCTGCGTGAGTCCCGCACTTGGGACATCATCGAGGATGTCCGGACGCTCCGAAGTGAGATAGGCATCCTCTACCGGAACGATTTCAACCGGAAGGTCATCGACAAGCTCCTCCGGGAATCCGGGCTCGCGTTCACCCCGCTGTTCCTCGCCGATCCCCACATTTTCGTTTCACGTAAGAACCCGCTTGCCTCAAAAGAGCGTGCGACTCTCGCCGATCTCGCCGGTTTGCCGCGTCTAACCTTCGACCAAGGTGCGAACAACTCTTTCTACTTCGCCGAGGAGATTCTCTCCACTTTGTCCAGTAAGCAGGAGATCCGGGTCTCTGACCGTGCGACGATCTTCAACCTCATGATCGGGCTCCACGGCTACACAATCTCGACAGGCATCATCAGCGGGGAGCTCGACCCGGAGATCGTCGCCATCCCGCTCGAGGTTGACGAACGCATCGAGATCGGCTGGATCGGCCACGCCGCGATTCCGCTTACAGACCAGGCACAGCGCTACCTCGGGGAATTGCGGGCTGTCGTCGCAGAGTTCGGCGTAGCGCTGCTCGACTGACTGCAGTTGGGCGGTTGCTTGTGTCGTACATGTCTGTAACCGCCGCATGTTGTCGGATTATCTTCTGGATCGGTCGGATGAGGTCGTTGTTCAGGGCGGCCGTGTAGGAAGGTGCGGGCGCCCAGCAGCGTGGAAGTTTCAGGCCGTCGCTGGCTCGCCATGAGGAAGTTCTTTTCTCACGTTTTTGCCGGAATCCCGTGAAGCGGTATTTTTCAATGGAAGGACAGCCGCTACCAATTGTTTGCTGTGCTCGTGCCTGGGTTCTGCGAAGAAGTCCGCCACGTCCGCGAGCTCAACCACTTCACCCCTGTAGAAGACGGCCACGCGGTGGCTCATGTACCGGATGACGTTCATGTCGTGCGAGATCATGATCAGCGACAGTCCGCGGCTTTGGTGCAGTCTCAACAGCAGATCCAGGATCTTTCGCTGCGTGATGGCATCCAGTGCCGAGGTTGCTTCGTCGCAGACGAGTACCGCCGGCTCGAGCAGCAGAGCCCTGGCAATGGTCAACCGCTGGAGTTGGCCGCCTGAGCACTCTCCCGGACGGCGGTCCAGGATGGCGGGCTCGAGCTCCACTTCGTTGACTACTTGGTGGATGCGATTGGTGCGCTCCTCGTTGCTGTCGCCGGACCTGATCAGGGGCGCTTCGAGGCTGCTGCGCAAAGTCATGCGGGGGTCGAACACGTCATAGGGCTCCTGGAACACCAGCTGGATACCGGCTCCGGGAGCGATGGTGAGCTTTCCCATGTCGGGAGTTCCCAAGCCCACAAGGAGGCGGGCCAGTGTGCTCTTGCCGGAACCTGATTGTCCCAAGACTCCCAGGATTTCACCATGGCGCAAGGACAGTGTCACATCCTTGAGTGCCGTAGTCCGTTCTCGGAAGCCGGACGGGAAATGTTTGGAGACCCGTTCCAGGTCGACTACGTTCGGGGCGGCGACAACACGCGCCGGAAGTGCAGGGGTGTCCGTTCGGGGATCCAAGGCCGAAGCTTGCAGGAGTTCCCATGTACTGCAGTGCGTGAGGGGGGACGCCAGAACGGTCCGGGTGTCTCCCTCTTCAACGATCCGTCCGCCACTCATGAGGACAACGCGGTCGGCGAAGGCGGACACCGTGGCCAAGTCATGTGTAATGCAGAGGATTCCCAAGCCGTGGCGTTTCCTCTGGAGGTCCAGAAGTTCAAGGACCTGCCGTTCAAGGACCTTGTCCAGGGCCGAGGTAGGCTCGTCCGCCAGAAGCAATTCAGGCTGTCCCGCCATGGCCACCGCCAGCATGGCGCGCTGCGCCATGCCCCCGGAAAGCTGGTGGGGATAGGCCTTGGCTGCTTTGTGGGGTTGGTCGAAACCGGCATCGGTGAGAAGCCGGAGCACTTCGGCGGCGGCCTCCCTGCCCCGGAGGCCGCGGTGCAGCCTGAGGGGCTCGCGGATGTGGCGCTCCACGGTCATGCGGGGATTGAACATGCGTTTGGGCTGCTGGTGCAGCATGCCGATACGGCCACCCCGGACCCGGTTCAAGCCGGCTTCGCCCATGTCACTAAGTTCGGTGCCTCCCAGGCGAATGGACCCGGACGTGATCGCGACGTTGCCAGGAAGCAGTCCGGTGATGGACTGCGATGTCATGGTCTTGCCGCTGCCCGAAGCCCCCACCAGCGCGACGAATTCGCCAGGTGCCACCCGCAGGTTCACGTCGCTCAGGATGGCGGGGGATTCCGGGGCATTCCGCAGTCCAGCGTTGAGACCTTCAATCACGAGCCCACTACGCATCGGCCGGTACCCCTTTCGATGCCTCGACACGGACGGGAACCAATGTAGAGGTTCGCGAAAGATGCTGCCCAAGCAAAGTCACGCAGAGGGCAACGGCAAAAATAACGAGACCGGGCGCCAAAATGGTCATGGGCGCCCGTGCCGCGAATGGCTGGGCGGCTGCCAACATGGACCCCCAATCGGACTGGGGAGGCTGGACGCCAAGCCCCAGGTAGGACAGCGCACCGACGTTGATCAGGAAGTGGCCGAAACGGAGCGTGGCCTGCCCCAGGAGTGGTCCGGCCAGGTGCGGGATGATGTGCTTCATCACGATGAAGGACGGGGGACAATGCAAAACGTGCGCCGCCTCCACGAAGCCGCGGGCTGATACATCCATGGCCAGTGAGCGGGCGAGGCGGGCAAAGGGAGTCCAGCCGGTTACGGTCAAGGCAAGGAGCAGCGAGTGGTAACCGGTCCCAAGGATTGCCACAAGGAACAGGGCCACCACCATTTCAGGCATAGCCAGCAGGACATCGTTGGTGCGGGTGAGGAACTCATCCAGCCAACCCCGGCGCCTGGCGCTGAGAACACCCACTGCCGTGCCAACGAGCGCCGTGAGTACGGTGGCCAGTGCCGCCAGCGTCAGGGAGAACTGACCGCCGTCGAGCAGCCTGCTGAACGTGTCCCTGCCCAGGTGGTCGGTTCCCAGAATGTGGGCCGCGCTGGGCGGCGCGAGCCGGGCAGCAAGGTTCTGCTCCGCCGGCGGGTACGGCGCAAGCCAGAACGACAAAGCAACGCCGAGGACGACGACCGCCAGGACTGAACAGGCGATCCAAAGATGGGCGGGGAGCCTACGCAACGGTTGACCTCATTCGGGGGTTGAGGAACGTGTGCACCAGATCGGCTGTGGTGGTCAGGAGCACGGCAAGCGCCACCACAACCACCACTGCTCCCTGGGCCACGGGAACGTCGCTGTTGATGACGCCGTCGAACATCAAACGGCCCATGCCGGGAATGGAGAACATGACTTCGATGATCACTGAGCCACCCAGCAATCCGGCGAACCAAATGGCCACGGTGGTGGTCAGGGGAAGAAGTCCGTTGGGTATCACGTGACGGGCTACGGTTGCCGCGCGGGACATGCCGCGGCTTCTGGCGGCGGCCACATGGTCTGAACCCAGCGACTGGAGAACACCCTCACGCACGGCGGAGGTGAAGAAGCTGGTGGGCCTCAGTGCCAGGACAGCCACAGGGAGCACGGCCGATGACGGGCCGCTCCAGCCAGCCGAGGGGAGGAGCGCCAAGTGAAGAGAGAAGACCAGGACCAACAGTGGCGCCAGCCAGTACTCGGGGATTGCAATGAAAGCCTGTGTGATGGCGCTGATGGTCCGGTCCAAAGCACGGCCTTCGTTCAACGCTGCTGTAACGCCCAGCAGCAGCGCTGTTGCAGCCGCAACCACCAGGGTCAGGACAACAATGGAGACTGTTATGCCAAGTGCGGGCATGACCTGGTCCACGACCGGCGTGCGGCTCGTATATGACAAGCCCATATCTCCACCTGCGATGCGTCCCAGCCATCGCCAGTACTGGGTCCACAAGGGGTCACCCAGACCCAGCTCGGCAGAGAGCGCCTGTACGGCTGAGTCGTCGATGATGTCCCCGGCCACCCGTGACCGGATGATCTTCCGGACAGGATCTCCGGGAGTGACGTAGGGGATGAGGAACACGGCGAAGGATGCAAGAAGGACAGCGGCTACCAGCGCCGCTGCCCGTCGAGCGAGGAAACGCCTCAATGCTTGGCCCGATCATGGGTCTGCAGGTCGAATTTCATCGCTCAGGAAGCGGGCTTCGCCGTCTGTGCCTTCAGCACATAGCGCGCCAATGGGTCCTGGGCGTGGCCCATGAGGTTGGTCCGGACGGCGTCGATTGCCTGTTCGTTCACAAGCCACACGTTGACGGCCTGGTCCCTGAGAATTTTGCCGGCCTTGGCGTAGAGGGCGTAGCGATCGTCTGCATTGGCTGTCTTGGATGCCTCGGCGATGATGGCATCGTATTCCTTATCGCAGAAGTGGCTGAGGTTGTACGTGCCGTCGCAGGTGTAGTCAGCGGTCAGGAATCCGATGGGATCGGCGATGTCAATCAGGCGGTTGCGCTGGCTGAGCACCATGTCGTAATTGCCGGACAGCAGGTCAGGTTCGACGGCGGCATATTCCTTGGTCTTGATGCTCACCGGAATTCCCGCGGCCTTGAGGTTGTCCTGGATGACGGTTGCAACGTCGGCGAACTCTGCCCGTTCGACGATGGCGATGATTTCCAGTGGGCGGTCCGCGGTGTAGCCGGCTTCGGAGAGAAGCTTCTTGGCAGCGTCCAAGTCCTGGGCAGGAGCGCCAGGGTTTTCCCCCGCCCATGGCTCGGATGGTGCGAAGGGTCCGTTGGCAGGGATGGCAGCACCCTCGTAGACGCTCGCGGCAAGGGCTTGGAGGTCCAGTGCCTTGGTGACCGCCTGACGGAATGCGACGTTATCGAACGGTGCTTTGCCGTTGTTCATGTACAGCGTCGCGGTACGGGGCGAGTCCGCCTTGAGGACCTTGACGTTGCTGTCGGCTTCGAGGGCGGCAAGGCCCGAAACCGGGATGGACAAGGAGATATCCGCCTCGCCCGTCTGTACCTGCGTGGCGCGGGTGGCGCCGTCGGTCACGAACCGGACCTCGGCACCGGCCAGCTGGACTTCGCCGCCCCAGTAGTGCTCGTTCCGGTCCAGGGTGAGGGACTGCTTGGCCTTTTCGGAAACCGGAGTGAAGGGTCCGGTGCAGTGGCCGAAGGGGTCAGTCGTTGCGCCCTTGAAAGCCGCGGGGGACAGTACGCCCGTGTTGACGCTGGCCAGGCGGTAGGGGACCAGCGGACTCTCGGTAGGGGTAGTGATGCGAACCGTGTGCTCGTCCACGGCAGAGACGCCGCTGATGACCTTCGGGTTGAACGCCCTTGCGGGAACGGCGGCTTTCAGGACGTGCTCCAGGGACCCGACGACGGCTCCCGCAGTCAGGGGGCTGCCGTCCTGGAACGACACGTCCTCGCGGATGGTGAAGTCCCACTGCAGCGGGGACGATTGCTTCCACTCCGTTGCGAGGGACGGGACGATCTTGCCTTCGGTTTGGTCGTACCGGGTCAGGGTTTCCAGGCAGCCAGAGAGCGAGAGTATGTAGGCGGCATCGCTCTCGAGGGCCCAGTTGGCCACGGGCGCCCGGAAATTGTCCACCACGATGCGTTGCTGCCTGTCCGCAACCTGCGGCTCTTTGGCGGAACCGGCGTCGGAACCACTGAAGCCGCAGCCGGTCAACGTGAGGAGTGCTGCCAGTCCAAAAGAGACGTGGGCAGGCAGGGAGACGCGCATAAAACCACCTGGATGAGAGGTACCTGCGGATGGAGCAGGTTGATCGATAGGGGCCGTTCGGCCAGACCTTAGTTTAGGCTGCCCTAAGTTGCTTGGCCAAAATGCCCTCCAAATGGCCTTCATTTATTGACTTTTCCGTGGGTGTCATGGGTTATTTGTGGCGTCTTCGCAATAATATGTAGACCAGTCTATTATTTAGTCATGACTTCCAAAGGGCACCAGACAAAGGAGCGGCTGGCAGAGTCCATGCTCCAGCTCATCCAGAGCAGCGGTTACAGCGGCACGGGCTTGAATGCCGTGATCGAGCACGCCTCGGCGCCAAAGGGCTCGATCTACTTCCACTTCCCCGACGGGAAGGAAGGCCTGGGTGTTGCCGCGGTGGAACTCGCCGCAAAGCAGTTTGAGGAGCTGATTACAAAGGCGGCAGCTTCGGCAGGCAGTGCGGCTGGGGCCGCCCGCGCGGTGATTGACGCCTTGGCCACCCTCGTCGGAGAGAGCAACTTCACGCTGGGTTGCCCGGTGTCCGTTGTCACCCTGGAGATGGGCGCCGAGAGCGAGCGACTGCGACAGGCTTGTGCCAGTGCCTTCGAAACATGGATCGCCCCAACAGCTGCGCTCCTCGAGGGCAGCGGCATTGAGGCCGAAGAGGCCCGGTCTCTGGCAACCGTCATCGTGTCGATCATCGAGGGAGCCGTTATCGTCTCCCGCGCCATGCAGAGCACCCAACCCCTGATTTCGGCCGCCGACGTCGTAGCGGAGCTCATCAACCAGCGGTGCCGGACCATCGGAGGGAAGCGATGACGCACCGCGAAGAATCCCGCCATGCCTTGGTCTTCGGCGCTTCGGGACTGGTCGGCAGGCACCTGATCCTGGCCCTTTCCGAGTCTGGGGCGGACATCACTGCTGCAGTCCGGACCCCAGGGTCCGGAGTGCGTCTGGAGCAATGGCTGACGACGCATGGATTCACGGGGAGCATCAGCACTACGATCGTCGACTTCGATGCCCCGGAGATCGTCGCCGGTGGTGCAGCGGCGTTCCCGTTCATCACGGAGATCCACAACTGCGCCGGGTCCTATCGATTCGGAATGACCGCCGAGGAGGCACGCTGCGCCAACGTGGGCATAGTCGAGAAACTGATGGACTTCGCGGCCGAACTCCCCAGGCTTGCCCGCATTGTCCATGTTTCGGGCTACCGCGTCGGCGGACAGGACCCGGCCACTGTTCCATGGTCGGACGATTACCGGGCCGCGGCCTACAAGGAACTGGGCGCCTATGAAGCGTCAAAAGTAGAATCCGACGCCATCTTCCAAGCCCAGGCTCTGGAGCGCGGAATCCCTTGGACCATCGTTAATCCGTCCAGCGTCATTGGCCACAGCGTGACTGGGGAATCCGACCAGCTCATCGGGCTGGCCACCACCATCGGGCAGGTATGGGACGGCGACGTAGCTGCACTGCCAGGAGACGGGTCCACCTTCCTTCCGGTCATCACCGTGGACTACCTGGCGGCCTTCATGGCGGCAGCAGCGGCCGATCCGGCTGCTGCGGACAAGGCCTATTGGGTTCTCGACGACGCCACCCCACCGTTGGCTGACATGCTCTCGCACGTGGGCCGTCACCTCGGCACCAAGGTCCCGCGGCTCAGATTGCCGGTCGGCGTCATCAAGCGGCTGCCGCAGAAAATCACCAAGGCGGATCCTGAGACACTCACCTTCATGTCCACCGACCGCTACCCGACGGAGCCCGCCGTCGAGTTCGCCGGAAAACACCGGATTCGCATGCCTGACGTTCTGCTGTCCCTCGAACGATGGGCGGACTACCTGGCAGCGCACCGTTTTGCTGCCGCCACCACTGAGGGCCGTCGATTCATCGACGCGGGCGGTTTGAGGGCATTCGAGCTCGGTGCTGCCGGCTCAAGGAGGCTGATTCTCCCGGGGTTGCCGGTCAACGCCGACACCTGGGCAGGAGTAGCAGTGGGCATCGGCGCGCGTGTCGTCGACCTGCCCGGGCTCGGCCTCAGCGGTGGAACCGGTGTTACGGACTGGGAACAATGGCTGCCCGATGTACTGGGTGGGGAACCTGTTGACCTCATCGGACATTCCATCGGTGCGGCTGCGGCAGTAATCGCGGCGGACCGGTTCCCGGCCCAGGTCAAATCCCTCACCCTGATCTCACCGTTCTTCCTCCAAGCTCCCGCGGGCCCCTCGTCCGGACTGCGGCCACTCGTGGGTGCCTACCTGCGACACACCAGCGCGGCACGCCTGGCCCGCCAGTTGACCGGATCGGAAACGAGCGCGGCTGCCCTCCAGTCCAGTCTCAATGACCTCAAGCGAAGCAGCGCCAAGAGGGTGGCTGAGCACCTCGCGCATACCCGATCGAAGCGATGGCGTGCAGAACTCCAGGAAGCGCTTGGGCGATTCAGAGGCCCGGTCCGGATCATCGCCGGAAGCGACGATCCCATCGCTCCTGGCTTCGTTGAGTATCTCAAGAAACTTCCGAACGTTGAGCTGACCCCGGTTCCCGGGGCAGGTCATCATCCGCAACTAACACACACCGAGGCTCTCGTCGATTTACTCAGATAACGCGTTGGGCGCAGGTGGTGAATTAGAAGCGCACACCAAATAATGACTCAAAATAACAAACGTTTTGTCAAGTCAATGCCATATCACATTACAAAGCGGTAGCCAGCAAGTAATACCCAGGCAAGAGGGAAAGAATTCGGACCGAAAGCAGGGTGGGCGCCTCCTCCGGGGAGACACCCACCCTGCTTTATTCATTGATCTTTACTTGGGCGCGGGGATGCTGGCACGCCTGCGGGCGACCACCACCGATGCGGCGCCTGCAGCCAGCACGCCGGCGCCCACCAATCCCCAAGCGACCAGGCCGGGCTCGGCTGCCGTGTTCGCCGGTGCTGCAGTCGTACCGGCGTCAGTAACGCTGGAGACAGAGACGAGATTGGAACCACCCTTGCCGTTGCCGTTGTTTCCGCGCCCGTGGTTGCCGTTGTTGACACTGACGCGTGCAGAGCGGACGTTGCCCGAGGTGGCGCCGGTGGCCGCGATGAGATAGTTGCCGGCGTTTTCAAAGGTGATGCTGGTTGAGATGGTGCCCTTACTGTCGGCCACCACGCTGAAGTTCGCTGGAGCGGTTCCCTTTGGGCCGCCCTTCTTCTCAAAGGTGATGTTAACGATCTCGCCCGGGAAGTATCCAGTGCCGGAAAAGGTGATGGATTCACCGCGGTCAATCGTGCCGTCAGAAACGGTCCCTTGCTCATTGCCCGGCGCGGGATAGGTGCTGGCCACAGCCGGCGTAACGCCAGCGAAAACAACAACCCCCGAAAGCATGAGTGTTGCGATGGTCTTTTTCATTTTATTCCTCGCGATGAGTTGAGTAACCTAAATGCCCGTACTGCCATAAATCATTCAAGCAACCCAAGAGTTGCAACCCCCATGCGTCCTGCCAGCGAAACAGTATCAGCGGTAAGGGTGCTCGACAAGGGAAGAGGCAAACGGTGACAAAAGATTAACCAGCACTTCACTTGACAGAACGATCTCAGTTTTTCTCACACCATAAGTTGTTTGTGACAAATTCACACGAGGGCATAACAACTGAGTCACAGCGATCTATGCCGACGTGGCGGTAAGGTTTCAGGTGGTCCGTAGCCGGGACGGACTCCCGCGCCCTTCGCTCATGAGAGGACCGCATATCACCCCACGCGCGGATTTTACGATCAACGAGATGATCGAGGAGCCTCTTTACCTTCAATTGACTACGCGTTGGCCCTGAAGCATCGCGGCTCGGCCAGGACTTGACGCAGCCTGTCCGGGGTCTAGTCCGGCTGCTCCGATTCCGTGCGTTTCAGTTCCGCCCAGGCCTGGAAACCGCCGATGAGGTCCGTCGCATGAGGCAGCCCCAAGCGTTGCAGGGTGTGCGCGGCAAGGCTGGAACTGTAGCCCTCGTTGCAAACGATCAGGATCCGTCGGGTCGCATCGCCCGCGCCCGGAATGCGGTGGGGGCTCGAGGGATCGAGCCGCCATTCGAGCACGTTTCGGTCAATGACCACAGCTCCCGGAAGCGCGCCGTCGCGGTCCCGCTGCTCCACGGGCCGCGTGTCAACGACCAGGGCGCCGTCTTCCATGACCCGATCAAGGTCCGAGGGGTTGACCCTCTCCAGGCTGGTGCGGCTTTCAGCAAGCAGCTGGTCAATAGTCAGTATTCCGGGGCCATCGGGGTTGTCCCACTGCGTCATGATTTCCTCCCTTGGCTACCGCTTGGTGAGTCCTCCCACCATTAAACGAAAGAATTCCGGCCAGCGGCGAGTACTTCCACGGACAGGCGCGCTGGCGCCTACCCACTTAAAGGGAGCCGACGACGGCGGGTGCGCGGCCGCCGTCGTCCGTCGCCACCGCTGTCGGAGACTCGTGCAGGTGGTCCTGTTGCTGCTGCCGTGGTTTGGGTTATGCTCCACAAATGGCGCCGCGGAGTTTTCTTCAATGGCCGGTTGTCCGTCAACTAAGTACGGGCGACCTTTTGGGCCGTGGGCCTGCGGTCACGTCGGCCAAAACCAAGGCAATAACCGCGCGTACAACCACCGCTGACCGCGTGGTGCAAAGCGTTTGTCCTTATTGCGCCGTTGGGTGTGGACAGCGCGTGTACGTCAAAGACGAGAAGGTCATCCAGATTGAGGGCGATCCGGATTCGCCGATTTCCCGCGGCCGCCTGTGTCCCAAAGGCTCAGCCAGTGAGCAACTGGTCAACTCTCCCGGCCGCCAGACCAAGGTGCTCTACCGTGCACCGAAGTCCACCGAGTGGGAGCACCTGGACCTTGATACGGCCGTCGGGATGATTGCCGAACGGTTCATCGAGACACGCCGCAGGACGTGGCAACAGCACGACGACCAAGGCCGGCTGCTGCGCCGAACGATGGGCATAGCGTCGCTTGGCGGCGCAACCTTGGATAACGAGGAAAACTACCTCATCAAGAAGCTCTTTACAGCTGCGGGAGCGGTGCAGGTCGAGAACCAGGCCCGCATATGACACTCCGCCACGGTTCCCAGTTTGGGAGCCTCATTTGGACGCGGCGGTGCTACGCAATCGCTGCAGGACATGGCCAACGCTGACTGCATCGTTATCCAGGGTTCCAATATGGCCGAGTGCCATCCTGTCGGTTACCAGTGGGTTGCGGAGGCCAAGGCCCGTGGAGCCAAGGTCATCCACGTTGATCCAAGGTTTACGCGGACTTCTGCGGTCTCGGACAAGCACATTCCCATCCGGGCAGGCTCGGATGTTGTGCTCCTGGGCGCCTTGATCAACTACGTCATCTCCAACGACCTCTGGTTCAAGGAGTACGTCAGCGCCTACACCAATGCCGCCACGTTGGTGCACCACGATTACCGCGATGCCGAGGACCTCGGCGGGCTGTTCTCCGGCTTCGATCCGGACAGGGGCGCGTACGACACGTCGTCGTGGTCCTATTCCGAGCGGGGCGAGGGAACCATCGACGAACCGGGTCCCGGTTCCGAGCACGGCGCCGATGCTACCGCCCGGGCCGCCGGTCACGCCTACGGCAGTGGCGGCCCACCCTTGGAGCACGCAGAAGTTGAGCGTGACGACACCCTGCAGGATCCGCGGACCGTCTTCCAGATCGTGAAGCGGCACTATGCCCGGTACACGGCGGACATGGTGCAGGACATGTGCGGCATCAGCGTCGCGGACTTCGAATACTTGGCCCGCGCCATCACGGAAAACTCGGGACGCGACCGGACCACCTGCTTCGCCTATGCCGTCGGTTGGACACAGCATTCCCTGGGAGCGCAGTTCATCCGTGCCGCCGCCATCCTGCAACTGCTGCTGGGCAATATGGGGCGCCCCGGCGGCGGGATCATGGCCCTGCGTGGCCATGCCAGCATCCAGGGCTCCACGGACATTCCCACGCTTTTTAACCTGCTTCCGGGATATTTGCCGATGCCCAGTGCAGGCCGCCACGACACCCTCGACGAATATTTGTCCACCATCGGGTCGAAACAGCAGAAGGGTTACTGGGCCAACGCTGACGCGTACACCATCAGCCTCCTGAAAGCGTGGTGGGGCGAGGCGGCGAACGCGGATAACGACTGGGCGTATGACAACCTACCCCGGCTGAACGGAGCCCACGGAACCTACGAGACAGTGATGGGCATGCTCGAGGACGAAGTGGAAGGCTACTTCCTGCTCGGACAGAATCCCGCAGTTGGCTCTGCCCATGGCCGGATGCAACGTCTGGCCATGGCGCATCTGAAGTGGATGGTGGTTCGAGACCTGAACCTCATTGAGTCTGCGACCTGGTGGAAGGACAGCCCCGAGATCGAATCTGGGGAGTTGCGGACCGAGGACATCGAAACAGAGGTGTTCTTCCTCCCGGCAGCAACACATGTGGAGAAGGCCGGGTCCTTCACGCAGACCCAGCGGCTGCTTCAGTGGCGGCACCAGGCCGTGGCGCCGCCAGGGGAGTGCCAAAGTGAGCTTCAGTTCTTCTTCGAGCTTGGCCAGCGGATCCGGGAAAAGCTTGCAGGATCCGACGACGAACGCGACCGGCCGCTGCTTGACCTCACCTGGGACTATCCCACGGACGAACACGGCGACCCGGACGCGGAGGCAGTACTGGCGGAGATCAACGGCCGCCACCTTGAGGGGCCCGACGCCGGAAAACCCCTCTCTGCCTACACCGAACTTCGTGCCGACGGTACTACGTCGGCAGGCTGCTGGATCTACACCGGCGTTTACGCTGACGGCTACAACCATGCGGCCAACCGCAAACCGGGCCAGGAACAGGGTCCGGCTGCTTCGGAATGGGGATGGGCTTGGCCAGCAAACCGCAGGATCCTTTACAACCGGGCATCGGCAGATCCTGCCGGTAAACCGTGGAGCGAGCGGAAGAAATACGTCTGGTGGGACCACGAACAGGGCAAATGGATCGGGGACGATGTGCCCGACTTCCCGGTGGACCGCGCGCCGGGCAGCCATCCTGACCCCTCCGTCGGTGGTCCCGAGGCCTTGAGCGGGGACGATCCCTTCATCATGCAGGCCGACGGCAAGGGCTGGCTCTTCGCACCCAAGGGCTTGCTGGACGGGCCCCTGCCCACCCATTACGAGGCCCAGGAATCGCCGGTGGCCAATGCGCTCTACCCGCAGCAGCAGAACCCGGCCCGGCTGGTGTTTCCCCGGGCGGACAACCCGACTGCGCCGAGCGCCGGGACCAGTGGCGCGGACGTCTACCCTTATGTGTTCACGACGTACCGGCTTACCGAGCACCACACGGCGGGCGGAATGAGCCGGTGGCTGCCTTACCTGTCCGAACTGCAACCGGAAATGTTCTGCGAGGTCTCACCTGAGTTGGCAGCTGAACAGGGACTGGAGCCTTACGGCTGGGCCACGATCATTTCACCACGCTCCGCCATCGAGGCGAAGGTGCTGGTCACCGACCGGATGGCACCGCTGAAAGTCGGCGGCCACACCGTGCACCAGATCGGGCTGCCCTACCACTGGGGCGTCGGCAACAACGCCGTCGTCAGCGGTGACGCGGCCAACGACCTCCTGGGTGTGACCCTTGATCCGAACGTCCAGATCCAGGAATCGAAGGTTGCCTCCTGCGACATCCGCTCGGGCCGCCGCCCACGTGGAGAGGAACTCCTTGCCTTGGTTGCCGAGTACCGGGAGCGGGCCGGGGTGACCGTTGAGACCGGCAACGCAGCCGTCACCGACCCGACGTTGGAGGACTGAATGGGCCAGTTGTCCGGACGGACCGACCCCACCGCCGATGCCCACTGGGAGCACAACCATCCGCGCAAGGGGTTCTTCACCGATACCTCGATCTGCATCGGCTGCAAGGCCTGTGAAGTCGCCTGCAAGGAGTGGAACCACAATCCGCAGGACGGAAACCTGGAGCTGCTCGGTTCCTCCTATGACAACACCGGATCTCTCGGTGCCAGCACCTGGCGGCACGTCGCCTTCATCGAGCAGGGCCAGGAGCGAATCGTCGAAGCGCGGAAATCAGGCCGCGCGCTGGTCAACCTGGGGATGCCGCGCATCGGGCCTCCGACGCCGGTGGCGCCTCAAGACAGCGACCTCGCCGAGGCAGACACCACTCCGCCGGACACAGCAGATTTCCGATGGCTGATGTCTTCCGATGTGTGCAAGCACTGCACGCACGCCGGTTGCCTCGACGTCTGCCCCACCGGAGCTCTTTTCCGTACGGAGTTTGGAACCGTGGTGGTACAGGACGATGTCTGCAACGGCTGCGGAACCTGCGTGGCGGGGTGCCCGTTCGGAGTCATCGAGCGTCGAAGCGACGGCACGGTCAAAGTGGCCACCAGCAGAAATGACCGCCACGACGAACATCCCGCGACACCGAATGTTGGAATCGCCCAGAAGTGCACCCTCTGCTACGACCGGCTGGTCGACGACGAGACGCCCGCGTGCGCCAAGGCATGCCCGACGACGTCCATCAAATTCGGCGACCATGACGACATGGTGGAGGCGGCAAAGGATCGTGTGGCGGAGCTGCACGAAAAAGGCCTGACGGAAGCCAGACTGTACGGTGCGAACGAAAACGACGGGGTCGGCGGAACAGGATCGGTGTTCCTGCTGCTGGACGAGCCCGAAGTCTATGGACTTCCGCCGGACCCCCGGGTGCCGACAGCCGACCTGCCGAAAATGTACCGGAGGGCCGGAATGGCTGTAGCGGGTATGGCGGCGGCGGCCGCGCTGGCTTTCCTGGGAGGACGCGCGTGACGTTCTCGGAGTTCGATAATGTGCGGCCGGCCGAGCCTGCCCGCCGTCGGCGGCCGGACGGCAAACCGGGGAGCCGCCGTCGCCGCGGATCCGGCGATGGCTCCAGGGAAATGCCTATGGTTCCCGAGGCAGAGTTCTCCTCCTACTATGGCCGTCCCGTGGTCAAGCCGGCGCCTTGGGGTGAGGACGTTGCGCTCTATCTGTTCCTTGGCGGCGTCGCAGGGGGTTCGGCACTGCTTGGCCTCGGTGGGCAACTGACCGGACGCCCGACGCTGCGACGGAATGCGCGGTTGGGTTCCTTGGCAGCAGTGAGCGTGGGCGCAGTGGCGTTGGTGAGGGACCTGGGCAGGCCCGAGCGCTTCCTGAACATGCTGCGGACCTTCAAAGTGACCTCGCCGATGAGCGTTGGTTCCTGGATCCTCAGCGCGTTTAGCGCGGGAACGGCAGTCACGGCAGTGGCGGAGGTTGACCGGATGACGGGGTCAAGGCTGCCCTTGGGTCCGTTGCGGAAGGTGCTGCAGGCAGTCGAGGGACCCGCCGGATTTGAGGCGGCGGTGTTTGCAGGTCCGCTGGCGGCGTACACGGCCGTCCTGCTGGGCGACACCGCCACACCAACGTGGAACGCCGCGCACGAGGAATTGCCGTTTGTCTTCGTGAGTTCGGCCTGCCTTGCCTCAGCTGGACTTGCCATGGTCACCACACCGATACACGAGGCAGGTCCCGCCCGGAAACTCGCCGTACTGGGTGTCCTGGGTGATGTGGCGGCCATGAAGGTGATGGAGCGCCGGATGGACCCGGTAGCTGCGGAGCCAATGCACCAGGGCAAAGCCGGGACCATGCTTAGATGGAGCGAGCGGCTGGCGGTTGCCGGGGGCCTTGGCGCATTGCTGGCAGGTCGCCACCGCGCGGTCGCGGCGGTTTCGGGGCTCGCGTTGCTGGCTGCCTCAGCCCTGACACGGTTCGGGGTATTCGAGGCCGGCCTGGCGTCGGCACGGGATCCGCGCTACACGATCGAACCGCAGAAGAAGCGGCTGGCCGCCCGCCGTGCTGCGGGAGTCATCAACGACGCCATCACTACCGGCAGCTGAAACAGCCACCCGGCCTAACGGATCTCGATTCCCTGACCGTTGGTCGTGTGGCCAATCACCGGATATCCCGGCAGTTCGCCGACCACCAACAGGCCGCCGGAGGTCTGGGCATCGGCCAGCAACAGCAGATCGTCTTCATTGATGCCGGCCGCCGTCGCCACATGCGGACGCACCCAATCGAGGTTCCTGCGGGTTCCTCCGGAGACAAAGCCGTCACGCAGTGCTTCCGAGGCACCATCGAGCAGTGGTACCGCCTTCAGGTCGATCACCGCGCCCACGTGGGAGGCGCGGACCATTTTGTGCAGGTGGCCCAGGAGGCCGAAACCGGTCACGTCCGTGGCCGCCCGAACGCCTGCGGCCACCGCCGCTTCTGAAGCCTCGCGGTTCAGGCCCGCCATAGTCTCGACCGCCTCGGCGAAAACGTCACCGGTCTTCTTGTGCCGGTTGTTCAGAAGTCCGACGCCGAGTGGCTTGGTCAGCGTGATGGGCAACCCCGGCTGTGCGGCGTCGTTGCGGAGCAGCCTGTCCGGATGGGCGACGCCGGTCACCGCCATGCCGTACTTGGGCTCTGGATCGTCAATGGAATGCCCGCCCAGCACGGGACACCCGGCCTGGGCCGCGACACTCAGGCCGCCGCGGAGTACTTCGGTCATCAATTCCATCGGCAGCACGTCCCGGGGCCAGCCGACCAGGTTGATCGCCGTGACGGGCCGGCCTCCCATGGCATAGATGTCGGAGAGGGCATTGGCGGCTGCAATCCGGCCCCAGTCGAAAGCATCGTTGACCACCGGGGTGAAGAAGTCCGCAGTTGAGAGAACTGCCAGGTCTTCGCGCACCAGGACCGCCGCCGCGTCGTCGCCACTGTCCAGCCCGACCAAGACATCCGCGTCCGGCTGGCCGATCAGGCCGCGAACCACATCTTCAAGTTCTCCAGGAGGGATCTTGCAGGCGCAGCCCCCGCCGTGCGCGTAGTCGGTCAAACGGATCGCGTGATCGGTGCCACCATCAGGGTCCGTGATTGTTGCCTGGGTCTCATTCACCCGTTCAGCCTAACCCTCGAAATCAACCTGCTATATTGAGGCGCGGTGGCGTCCGGGTCCTGGTGGGCCCCCCGGTCTTCAAAACCGGTGAGGCCGAGCATCTCGGTCTGGCGGGTTCGATTCCCGTCCGCCACCGCCAGGCACCGGCGTGCAGATGCCGTGAGATGAGGAGGCGCTGTGGACAAGGAAGATCCCCGCCGGCAGATTCCCCGGACCAATGACCTGCTGGCACTGCCGGCAGTCATCGAGGCCCGTACACGAATGAGCGGCCACGTCATCCGCGGACTCGTCCGGGACCTTCAGGACCAGGCCCGGCGCGGCGACCTCCCTCCCGCCCAAATTGAGCCGGCTCTCCTGGCCGCCGTCGCGGAGCACAGGGCGACAAGCCTTCGCCCTGTCCTGAATGCCACGGGCGTTATCGTCCATACGAACCTCGGCCGCGCACCCTTGTCCGGTGATGCGGTCGACGCCGTTGTTGCCGCCAGCGGCTACGTCGACGTGGAGCTCGATCTTGCCAGTGGCGGCCGTTCCCGCCGCGGGGCGGGCGCGAGGGCCGCGTTGCTCCATGCCTGCCCTGCCGCCGAGGACGCCTTGGTGGTCAACAACGGAGCGGCCGCGCTGGTCCTGGCCACCACAGCCCTCGCCTCGGGCCGGGAGGTGGTGGTGAGCCGTGGAGAATTTGTGGAGATCGGAGCAGGCTTCCGCCTGTCCGACCTGATCGAGTCCACCGGCTCAAGGCTTCGCGAGGTGGGCACTACGAACAGAACCCACCTGCGCGACTACCAGAACGCCCTTGGCCCGGACGCCGGTTGTGTCCTGAAGGTCCACCCGAGCAACTTCCGGGTAGAGGGCTTCACCTCGTCGGTGGCGCTCGAGGAGCTCAGTCCTGTGACCAAGGCAAGCGGCGTACCGCTCGTTGCCGACCTCGGCAGCGGGCTGCTCGCTCCAGACCCCCACCTGCCCGACGAACCCGATGTTGCCTCGGCTCTGGCGGGAGGGGCCGACGTCGTCATCGCCAGCGGTGACAAACTTCTGGGCGGCCCCCAGGCCGGTTTGCTCTTGGGGCGCAAGGAGATCATCGAACGCTTGGCCCGCCACCCCCTCGCCCGCGCGGTGCGCGCGGACAAACTCGCCCTGGCTGCCCTCGAGGCGACTCTTGCCGGCGGGCCGCCACCGGTCGTCCAGGCGCTGCATGCCGACGTCGGGCAGTTGCGGCGCCGCACGGACGAGCTTGCAGAAGCACTCGGTGTATCAGTCGTGGCCCACGACGGCCGGGTGGGAGGTGGCGGTGCTCCCGGTGTCCCATTGCGGGGATGGGCACTCCAGCTTCCTGAGGATTTGGCAGTTCATTTGCGCACCGGAGATCCGGCTGTCCTGCCGCGTGTCCACGATGGCTCGTGCCTCATTGACCTTCGCTGCGTTCCTGCTGCGGATGACCCCAGGATTCTCGCGGCGGTGCAGCACGCGCTGGCGCTCCGGTCGGGACGCGTTGCCGCCGGGTCGGACTGAGCAGTGCACGTCGTTGCCACCGCCGGGCACGTCGATTCGGGCAAAAGCACCCTGGTCCGCGCCCTCACCGGAATGGAGCCGGACCGCTGGGAAGAGGAACGCCGCCGTGGGCTGACCATTGACCTGGGCTATGCGTGGACCACTTTGCCATCCGGACAGGCTGTGGCCTTCGTGGACGTACCGGGCCACGAACGATTCCTGGGGAACATGCTTGCCGGCATCGGGCCGGCGCCTGTGGTCTGTTTCGTCGTCGCTGCCGACGAAGGCTGGCAGGCGCAGTCAAGCGACCACCGGGACGCAGTGGCCGCCCTGGGAATCGAGTACGGGGTGGTGGTCCTCAGCCGGGCGGACAGGGCATCGGGCCCACGGATCGCAGACGTGCTCGCACGGACCCGGACCGAGCTGGCGGGGACCGGTTTGCAGGACGCGCCTGCAGTAGCTGTGTCCGCCGTCGACGGAACAGGGCTGGATGAGCTTCGTGCCACCTTGGACAATGTCCTCGCGCAGGTGCCTGCCCCGGCCCTGACCGGGCGTGTTCGGTTGTGGGTGGACCGCTCGTTCACCATTACCGGCTCGGGAACGGTGGTGACTGGAACCCTGGCGGCGGGGACACTGAGCCAGGGGGAGCGGCTGGAGCTGCTCGGACATGATAATTCCCGGCCCGTCACGGTACGCGGCCTGCAGAGCCGTGACGCAGCTTGCGCCTCGGTGGGGCCGGTCAGTCGGGTGGCGTTGAACCTTCGCGACGTCGCCGCCGCGGAGGTCCGGCGTGGAGACGCCCTGGTTACTCCCGGCGCGTGGCCCACCACCGCAGTTCTCGGCATCAGGCGGACCACGGGAGTGGCCTATACGGAAGTGCCGGAGCAGCTCACGGTGCATGTCGGCACTGCATCGGTGCCTGCGCGGTTGCGTCCCTTCGGGGCTGAGCATGCCCGCCTCGTCCTCGACAGGAGCCTGCCGCTGGTTCCCGGAGACCGTCTGGTGATACGGGACCCGGGAAGCCGCTCGGTACTGGGCGGTGCGCTCGTTCTCGACGCCGATCCGCCCGCCCTGCGGCGACGCGGCGATGGTGCCCGCTGGGCCAAACGGCTTGCAGGCATGGATCCCAACGGAGACGTGCTGGGGGAGGTATCTGCGCGCGGAGCGGTCCACGTAGATCAGTTGCGCAGGCTTGGGCTGCTGGCCGGGCCCCACCCGGACGTCCCACCGGACGTGAGCGTCTTCGATGGTTGGTGGGTGCATGGCCCTGTTCTTGAGGCTTGGCAGCAACGCTTGCACACCGCAGTCCAGGATCTGCGGGAACGCGATCCCCTGGCACCCGGTCTTTCCATGGGCGCGGCCCAGGACCTCCTCAAGCTGCCGGACGGTAAGCTCCTTCGGCACGTTATCGACGGGGCTGCGTTGGAACAGGACGGCGGGCAGATTCACCTGCCGGGCAGCCACCATGACCTTGCTCCGATCGAGCAGGCCATAGCTGCGCTGGAGGGCAGGCTCAGGGCAGAGGCGTTCCGTGCTCCCGAAGCCGATGAGCTGGCCGCGCTGGGCCTGGGCGCCCGGGAGCTTGCCGCTGCCGAACGCGCGGGTCGCCTGCTGAGGCTGCGTGACGGAGTGGTGCTGCTTCCAACGGCTCCGGCCCTTGCGATGCGAACGCTCGCCGGCCTCGAACAGCCCTTCACCACGAGCCAGGCGCGCCAGGCACTCGATACAACACGCCGGGTTGCCGTTCCGTTGCTGGAGTATCTCGACTCGCGCGGGTGGACTGACCGGCTGGACGCGGGGCACCGCAAAGTGGTGCGCTGACGTTCCCCCTTCGGGGAGGGTAGGACTCGGCGTCCTAGGAAGAACAGGGGCAGGAAAACGTGCTGACCGCGCCCGGCAATGTGCGTATCGTCAACTCCAACAGGACCACCTCGATGGGAGAACTGAGGAGAGCTATGCAATACCGCACACTGGGAAACAGCGGCGCCGTGGTATCGAACTACGCGCTTGGAACCATGACGTTCGGGGCTGAAGCCACCGAGGAAACGTCCCACGCCATTCTGGATGACTATGTTGCCGCGGGCGGCAACTTCATCGACACTGCGGATGTTTACAGTGCCGGCGTATCGGAGGAGATCATCGGACGCTGGCTCTCGGACCGGCCCGGTCAAAGAGACCAGGTTGTACTGGCCACCAAGGGTCGGTTCCCGATGGGCCAGGCTCCGAACGATGTCGGCACCTCACGCCGCCACCTGACCAAGGCCTTGGACGATTCCCTGCGCCGGCTCGGAGTGGAGCAGATTGATCTCTACCAAATGCACGCATGGGACCCCATTACGCCGCTGGAGGAGACGCTCCGTTTCCTTCACGACTCCGTCAGCAGTGGCAAGATCGCCTACTACGGCTTCTCGAACTTCCTGGGATGGCAGGTGACCAAGGCAGTCCACCTGGCCAAAGCACATGGTTGGAGTGCGCCAGTAACCCTGCAGCCGCAGTACAGCCTGCTGGTACGTGAGATCGAGTGGGAGGTCGTCCCGGCATCCCTGGATGCGGGCGTGGGCCTGCTGCCGTGGTCGCCCCTGGGCGGTGGCTGGTTGTCGGGCAAGTACAAGCGCGATGAGCCGCCAGTTGGTGCGACCCGGCTCGGAGAGAATCCGACCCGGGGCATGGAAGCATGGCAAGCCCGCAATGACGACCCCCGCACGTGGGACATCATCGAAGCGGTGGAAAAGATTGCAGCTGACCATGGCGTGAGTGCTTCGCAGGTAGCGCTCGCATGGCTGGCGGACAGGCCGGCGGTGACATCGGTGATTCTTGGTGCCCGCAGCGTGGAGCAACTGGCGGACAACCTTGCCGCTGCGGACCTTGAACTCAGCCCTGGGGAAACCGAGCTCCTCACCCAGGTCAGCCAACCGCGTGCAGGCGTATATCCGTACGGGCCCATGGCAATCCAACAACGCAGCCGCAAGATCGAAGGCGGCAGGTAGTCCCACAAGCAGAATGCAGACGGCGCGGGCCAAGGCCCGCGCCGTCTTTCATGAGGCGGCCGAACCTAAGAGGTGTCCCGGCACGGCTCCCAATGATGCTTCACATGCGTTAGCGCGGTGTCTCTGCACGTCACCGCGGTTCATTGCGGTTCACGAACTTAAAGGACCGTGAGTCTGGACACGTTATTGTGAGTAGCTCAAAATAAGAAGATAGACTTGAGTACAGGCCAGAGCAGCCCTTGAGTACCGCACCGGTGAAGACCCCCGGGCCGGCAGGGCAGGCGCCACAATCCGCATCCCTTCCGCTTGAGCGGTACCGGAATTCCGAAACTGGCCACCATCCTGAATCTTGAGGAGAACCAATGACTTTGCTGGCCGAACGTCCCGCAAGTATCGAATCCACCCCTGAAAGCATTACCGACGTCAGCGTCGTTGGCGTCGAACCGCACGGCAGCTATGTAACACTCCCCGCAGGCGTCGCGCAGGCGGGTACTGAGGGCACCTATGTCACCATCGAGGACAGCCGAAAGCCATCTGCACTCAGCCGTGGCAGCTATGTCACGGTGACCAATGCTCCCGGCGTTGCCAACCGGCCCGTTGAAGGTAGCTACGTCACGCTTTCGACGGCGGCCTAAAGCCCTTCCTGCTCAACTGACCCACTCTTGTTTGATCGCTAGGCTGGCAGTATGCGAAACGATTTCAGCCCTTCGGCCACGTCCGCCCGGGACTTTTACCGGCTCTTGACCGCAGTGGTGGTGCCCCGGCCGATCGCCTGGGTTTCGACCGTCTCTCCGGCAGGAACCGACAATGTAGCACCCCATTCCTTCTTCACCGTTGCATCATCCAATCCGCCGATTGTGCAGTTCACGTCGGTGGGTGAGAAGGATTCGCTGCGCTATATCATCGCGTCGGAAGAATTCGTCATCAACCTCGCTCCGGCGACGCTGTTGGAAGAGGTCAACGCCACTGGAACCAATTTCCCGCCGCAGGTCAGTGAGTTCGATGCCGTAGGGCTGACTCGTGAGCCGAGCCTGACGGTGGCAGTGCCGCGCGTCAAGGAATCGCCGGCGGTGCTTGAATGCCGGCTCCATTCCGTGCTGCCGATCGGGGACTCGACGGTGGTTTTTGGCGAGGTAACGCATGCTGCCGTGAGTAGTGCTGTGCTGGATGGCAGTCACCCGCGGATCGACCTGCTCGAGCCACTGGCCAGGTTGGGGCGGGACGAGTGGGGAACACTCGGAGCCGTCCGTAGCCGTAGCCGCATCCGGCTCGGGGACTGGCCGGGAGATTTCGCTCCCAAGGGCTAGGGCCAGCTGGCAGCCAATCCGAGGCAAACAAAAGGGACACCCCAAGCGGGACGTCCCTTTTGTTTTAACCTGTAATTATTAGCCAACGCCGAGCTGGACGAACAAGAACCAGGCCAGAAGCGGTACAACGCCGATCATTGCGATGGCCCACAGCAACAGCGCACGGAAGAACATCCGCTCATCTTTCGGTTGGGCGCTGGCCATCAGCAGGGCTCCGCTGGTGGACATGGGGCTGACGTCAACCACGGAGGAACTGATGGCGATGGCCGTCACGACACCCACAGGAGTGAGCAGCGGGTCCATGGCGATGGGTGCAACCACGGGGCTGATGACGCCCAGGGTTCCTGTGGTGGAGGCGAAGGCTGAAACAATCGCCACCACGTAGCTGGCGATCAACGCCGCGAGGGAACTGTTGCCCAGACCCGCGATGCCTTCCTGAAGTTCCTTCAACGCGCCCATTTTCTCCAGCATGCCCACGTAGGTGACGATGCCGGTGACCAGGATTATGGCTGACCATGGCATGCTTTCCAACGCTGGCTTCTGCACGTTGGAGTCGAGGATGATCAGGACCCCGGCGATGACCAGCGAGGCAACTCCCACATCCATGCCCAGGACGGTGGTGAGAACCAGCAGGGATGCAATTCCCGCGAGTGTGAGGATCCGCATGGGGGTGGCGGCTACCTTGACCGGGGCTGATCCAGCGGCACGTTGCCCCGCAACGGAAGTGCGCGCCGGGGCCGTAAGCACGGCTGTGCCCGATCCTCCCGCGCCATCGGCCGCCGGAGTGGAGGGTCCGCCGTCGTGATCTATGCCAGTGTCCCCGCCGCCGAGCCGCGCCGTCGTTTTCGCAGTCCGGCGCTTCATGATGGCCTGAACCAGAACATAGGCGATCACAGCCAGGACGGCGTTGAAGATGAAGCAGTACGCATACAGCTTCAATGAATCGTCAGCGGCCCCGGCTGCGTCCAACATCTTGTTGCCAAGGACGCCGAAGGGGTTGACGGGGGAGAACGCGCCGGCATTGGCGCCCTGGACGATCACCAGGCCCATGGCCAGGGTGCTGATGCCGAACCGCATGCCCAGCGCCAAGCCAACCGGAGCTACGATGGCGATGGCGGCGGGCGTGAAGGCGCCGGCCGAGGCCAACGCTGCCGTCAGCAGGAACATGAGGATGGGAACCAGGACTTTGCGGTTGCCGGCGAGCCGTTCAGCCCAGTAGGCGAGCAGGTCGATAGTGCCGTTGATCCGTACGATGGCGAAGAGCAGGGTGGCGCCCACCAGGATGAAGAAAAGTCCGGCCGGGAACTGCCCGATGACATCCTTGACCGACATCCCAGCCAGGAGGGTGCCCACGCCGAATGCAGCTATGGTGGCCAGAAGTCCGGCGTTGATCTTGGTGAACGAGCCGACGGCGAAAGCCGCTACGAGCACCAGGAATGCGATGAGTGAGAGCGACATTTGCCCGCCGCCTACGCCTTCGCCGCGGCCAGTATCCCGGCACCGGACAGCAGACTGCCCGCTCCGCTGATGGCCGGTTTGTGGCCCAGCGCTTTGAGAATCTCATACGTAGTGGCGGTGGCTGCCGTGATGACCGGGAGTCCCAGCTCGTCCTCTACTGCCTGGACGGCGGCGAGGGAGGGCATCTGGACGCAGGCGGACAGGACGACGGCGTCGGCGCCTTCGCGCTGCAGGCTGCGGGCCAGTGCGGGCAGGTTTTGCGGGTCAAGGCAACCGACTTCAAGGTTGTCGGCTACCTCGAGGCTGATGGCGTCCAGCACCGTGATGCCCGATCCTTCGATGTAGTCCACCACCATCTTGGTCAGTGGCTTCATGTACGGGGTGATCATGGCGACCCTGTTGGCGCCGATTTCATGCAGGGTTCGGACCAGGGCGCCTGCGCTGCTCGTAACCGGGGCCGGGTGCTCGTTGCCGGAGGCAGCGTCAGCAATGACCCTTTCGGAACCCTCATGCGCTTCGGGACCTTGAGCCATGACGGCGACGAGGCAGGCGTAGGCGATGACATCCACATCGGCGTCGGAAACCGCTTCGGCGCACTGGGCTGCCTTGCCCACCATGGCAAGCAGTTCTTCCCTGGTGACCTTTTTCATGCCGGCGCGGGCGGAGTGGAAGGTGTACTTGTGCCCGGTCGCCTCGGCTTGGCGCCGGAACAACTCCGGCAATTCCGTCTCCATGGTCGTGTTGGAGCTGGGGACGATCAGTCCCACGCGGCTGCTACCAGGGCGCTTGGGCTCGGGGGCCGTTTCGCAGGGGCTGGTGGTGATGTTGCTCATGGAATCTCCACATCATTGTGCTGGGGGCGAGTAGAACCCATAAAGTGGGTTCGCATCTCATAATGTGGGTCACATTGTGGTGGTGTCAAATGGATCACATCCTGTGTCGCCGGAGGCTTCACTAAGCTGGTGCATGCTGGCGTTAAAGAGTTAGGGGTATTGGACTGTGGTGAAAGAACCGGGTGCAGGGGCTTCACCCCTCTTGGTCCTGCATAAGGTGGCGGAGATCCTGGACTGTTTCTCAGTAGATGAGCCGGAGCCGACGCTGCAGCAGATCATCCGCAAGACCGGGTTGCCGTCGAGCACCTGCCAGCGATTGGTCCAGAACATGCTCCGTGAGGGGTTCCTGGACCGCGACGGCGATCGGTACCGGATAGGCATCGGTCTGGTCCGCTGGGCTACCCCCGGAACGTTTGGGCTGGACGTGGTCCGGCTGGTGAAGCCAGTTCTGCAGCAATTGCGCGACGAAACCGGTGAAACCGCCTGCCTGTACGTCCGGGACGGTGCGTTCCGTACCATCGTTGCGGTGGCTGAGACGCGGCATGTGGTGATGCGGCCGTTCATGGTGGGGATGGTCATGCCTCTGCACGCCGGCGCCCCCGGCAAGGTGTTCCTGGCATTCGACCCCGGGGCCTGGGATGCCTTGGACGAGCAAGGGCTGGAGGGCTTCACTCCGGATACCCCGGTTTCCCTGCAGACGCTCAGGCAGCAGGCGGCAGTTGCGCGCGAGCATGGGTATTACGCGGCCTTCGGGGAACGGAACCAGGACGTCGGGTCCATCAGCGCCCCGGTCTTCGACCATGCTGGCCGTCTCGCATGTGCCGTGGGACTGGGGTTCCCCACTCAGCGGATTGGGCCCGCTGATGTAGAGCGGTTGGGGCCGGTGGTGGCCCAAGCGGGGCGGGAAGCCAGTTATGCCCTTGGCTACCAAGGCCGGGGGGATCTGCAGGAGACGTCTTAGACCCTCAGGGTGTAGCCATTGGTCACTGCCGGCATTCAATAGCTTTAGAGGGCCCGCTGCCGCGTTCGACGCCGCTTGAGCGTATCGGAAACTGCGACGCCGATAAGCGGAAGGACAGCGCCCGCAGCGGCGACGAAGGCGGGAACCAGAAGGCTCAGACTTGCCAGCACCGTCAAGGCTGCAATCCCGGCAAGATCAGGTGGTAGGCGCAGGCCCAGCACTTTTCGAGTAAAAAAGCCCCGGCCGGCAAGGAAGAGGGCGGGTCCACCGAACAGGAGCAGGACCGTGGACAGATCGGGACGGGCGACAGGATCGCTGATTACCAGCTGGTCACCAACCGCCACCAGGATCAGGCCCGCCAGTAAGATGAGCAAGGTGTTGCCTGCCAGGATACCGGGCCGGAACTGGTCATCTACCGAAGCAAGCTTTTCCTGGATGTCCTGTTCGAGGCCATGGAAGTAGCACCACCATATCGCGACGCTTCCAATCAGACTTATGGTCCCGGTCAGAAAAATCATTGGATCCGTCAAGTTGCCCGCGATGGCCAGGCCGGTTGAAAGGATTGTTTCCCCGAGCGCGATCAGGTAGAACAACCCGAACCTTTCAAAAATTCGCTCTCCCGGGAGCGGTACCTGGCTTCCTTCGGTCTTTCGGCCTGGCAACCGGTGCGCCAGCATATGTCCGCCCAGATCGATCGCTGCAGCGACGCCCCAGAACATTAGACGTGGTCCGTGATCGAAGAAAACGCCCGCAATCCAGAACGGCGTACTCATACACCCCCAGATGAGGGTGCGCACGAAGTGGTCGTGGGTGGTCCTGTCGAGTCCTACGCTAAGCATCCACGCACCGCGCCCCAGCTGAACCAACAGATAGCTCACAGCAAAGAGCCAGCCGAAGGCACCAAACGCTGAGCCGATTGATGCGTTCATGAACAGCGTGACAAGCATGACGATCAGCAGCATCGACTGCACCTCAAGCCGCGAAGTGTCCAGCAACGTCGCCGACCAGGTCGTGTAAACCCACACTTTATAGACCGCAAGAAGTAGCACGAAGGTCTCTCCGGCGCCCACCCAGGAGAGATGTTCCAACAGATGATGTGATAGCTGCGACAGCGCGAAGACAAAGACCAGATCGAAGAACAGCTCAACTCGAGTGACTCGGTCGCCGGGGGTCACTGAACGCATCAGCGACCTGGCACGGACCATCAGAATCCTCCACTGGACCAGGAACGGACGGACGCCCCCTCCTGCTGTCTGCAAGACTGACGACGGGCTGGAGGAAAGTCAAGGGGGAACGGACGGTGCCGGCCAGCGTCAGGTGGATATCAGCGAACCAGGTTCAGCGCCGCGTTGACGATCGATGCTTCGTCGATGCCGTGGATGCGGTAGGCATCCTGTAGATCGGAGGACTGACCGAAGTCCCTTACTCCCAGAGAGATTGTGCGGTCCCCCCGGGCCCCGGCCAGGAAGGACAAGGTGTGCGGGTGTCCGTCCTGGACCGTGACGAGCGGCGAGGGGGCGTGTCGTGGAAAGAGTACGTCTACGATGTCCAATCCGATTGCCTTGGTTTCAGGGTTCGGCGAATTGCGGCTCTGGAGGGATTCGAAGACCAAGTCAGGGCTGGTGAGGCAAATGACGCCGGCCGTGATGCCAAGTGACTTTAGCCGTGCGGCCGAGGCGATGACCTCGGGCATCATTGCCCCGACGCCTACCAGAGTGACCCTGTCTTCGACCGGGTCATGATCGCTCAGCCGGTATCCGCCGGCCACCGCGTGCCTACGGCGCCGCTCCAGCAGCACCGCGTCCGTCGGTAGGGCGGCCAGGCTCTGATCCAGTGGGCGGGTGGTGAGCCGGAAGTACGCTGAGCGTCCTCCGGGAATACCGATCCGGCTCATGGCTTCGAGCATGCACCATTCCAGATCCTGGGCGAAGGCTGGCTCCCAAGCTGTACATTCCGGCTGTTCCAGACCGATGGAGGGAGTGGTGAGGGACTGGTGGGCGCCTCCTTCCGGTGCCAGAGTCACACCAGACGGTGTCCCTACCAGGATGGATTGGCCTCCGGCGTACATCCCGAAGGACCACGGTTCGAGGGCGCGGGCCAGAACGGGTCGTAGATGGTGGCGATCGGGATCAGCGGGTGGCCCCAGCGGCTCCAAGTGGATCCAAGTTCGGAGACCAGGCCCACGAGGTTGGTTTCGGCGATGCCGAGTTCGATGTGTTGGCCATGGGAGTTCTCAATCCAGCGGAGGACCCGTTCGACGTCGTCCGCGAACCAGTCCTGGCGTTCACCAACGGACCAGACTCCGGTTTTGTTGATCCAGCCGCCGAGGTTGGTGGAGGAAGCAACGTCGGGGCTGCAGGTGACGACACGGTGGGCCACCTCAGGCACTGCCCGTTTCAGGTCGGACAGGAACCGTCCCAGGGCGGCTTGCGTGGAGATTCTGTCACCGTAGCTCCATGGCAGGGAAGCGGGGAGTTGGGGGGATGGGGCCAGCTCGGGGTGCCGGCGCCTGAGCCGGAGCGATGCTCGGGAGCAAGCTCGTTCTTCGACAGTGCCCGGCTGGAATTTGCGCCATGGATCGCCAAGGTCCATCCCGGAGGCTTCGGCCAACGTCTCCATCTGATCTGTGGACAGGAGCGCAGCGTGGTTGTTCGGATGTCCTTCCGTGGCAAGGCCGCGGCCCTTGATCGTGTATGCAAAGATGACGGAGGGTCGGGTGGGGTCGACTTGCTTGTAAGTGTCGAGTAGCAGTCCGATGTCATGTCCTGCGAGATCTCGTACCGCGGCTGCCTGTTCCGTGGCGGTGAGGGAACTGAGCAGGGTTTCCATGGCGGGGGTCGAATCGCTCGAGCGCAAGCGGTCGAAGATCTCTGAGTCGGGGGAGCGGAGCATGCGCTGGTATTCCTCGTTGGGCATGGTCTCGAGCCGGCGGCGTAGATCCGCACCGCCTGGGAGGGCGAAGAGCTCATGGATCCGGGTTCCCCACTTCCGGGTCAGGACCTGCCAGCCAGCGGCTTCGAACATGCCCTGCAGGCGCATGATCTGTGAGTCCGGTACCACCCGGTCCAAGGATTGGCGGTTCAAATCGACGATCCAGAGCAGCTCGCCGAGTTGCGCCACGGAGGGGTCGGCGACAGCTTCCCAGATGGCGCCCTCGTCCAGCTCGGCGTCGCCCAGGAGTCCGATGAAGCGACCGGATTTCCGTGATGCAGCGTACCTGTCGCTGACGAAGCGGTGTGCGATGGCCGCCCAGATGGTGGCCGTGGCTCCGATACCCACACTCCCGGTGGAAAAGTCCACCGTGTCAGGGTCCTTTGACCGGCTGGGATAACTCTGCAGGCCGCCCTTTTGACGGAGCGTGCCGAGTTTGTGTTCTTCCAGGTCGCCCAAGAGGTAGTTGATGGCGTGCAGGACCGGGGAGGCGTGGGGCTTGACTGACACGCGGTCGGCCTCGGTCAGTTCGGAGAACCAGAGAGAGGTCATGATTTCAACCATGGAGGCGCTGGAGGACTGGTGGCCGCCGACCTTGATGCCGCTGGCGTTGGGGCGGCCGCGGTTGGCGGCATCCACAATTGCGGTGGCGGTCCAGCGCACCCGCCGGGCAATACTCTCCAGAACTGCTGTCCCGGACCCTGCATCCCCATGGTCGGCTGTGCCCGGGATTGCTGCTGTGGTCTGAAAATCTTCCACCCTCATGATGGTCTCCTGTACAAAGTAAGAGTTACGCGCGCGGTGCTGTTCTGCTTTGGATATCCGGGGAAACCCCCTGCGGGGCTCCCCCGGAAGACGCTTCATCACAGCGGTAAACAAGAGGTTCTCAAGGCGATCCGGTTAGCTGACTGCGAGTTCACCCAGCTTCGACCAGCCTTCCACCTTGACGTTGACTATGTCCGGCGTCGCCGAAAGATATCTGGGAAGCTTCTCGCGAGCTTCCCTGAAGTGGGCCGACTGCACGTGGGCTGCGCCGGACTCATCGTCGCGGAACGCCTCAATCAGGACGTAGGTGCACGGTTCTTCGATGGAGCGGGACCACTCGAAGAACAAGCAACCTTCCTCGGCGTTGGTTGCGGAGGTGAAGTCCTTGGAGATTTCGGGCCACGCGTCGGCGTGAGCAGGCAGGACGGAGAATTTTGCGGTGATAAAGATCAATTCTGTTTCCCTTTGGTAAGCCCGTTCGGAGGGACAGGGACCGACGTTGCGGGATAGTGGTCAGGCTGTTTCGACTGGACGTTTCTGCTCATCGGCCGCTGGTACAGCAGGGCTCTTACTGATGAGGGCTTGTATACGTTCGCCCAGAATCGCCGAAACCCAGCCCAGTCCGGCGCCGATGACGAGGGCAGTGACGGTGGGCCACAACGACAGCTGCGTTCCGAAGAACACGGCTGTCCCGGCGAACGCGCCCGGGATGAAGGAGAGCGGCGCCCAGCCTGCTTGCAGGCACATGGCAAGTGCGGCGAGCGCCACGGCAATGGCGAGCGCGCCGGGGAATTGCGCCCAGCTGGTCAGTAGCGCAACCAGCCACCCGTAGATGACGCCGGACAGGTTGGCCGCGAGTCCTTTGGAAAATCCTGCCCGGTTTCCTCCTGCGGCGAAAAAGCATGCCCATGCGACGAACGCCACCCAGGTGATGAGGCCAAGTTCGACGCTTATCTGGGTCCAGATTCCGGCTAGTGCACCGACGGCAATACCTACGCCAATGTATGGTTTCATGTCGATTCTCTCTATTTTGTTGATGCGTCGGTCCCCTAGGGCTGGTTTCTTTAGGGCACGAGGATGGCCCGGCCGCGCACTTTGCCCGCGTCGAGGTCGCTGATCGCCTGCTGGAAGTCATCGAGGGCGTATTTCTGGGTGTGAAGGGTGACGGCACCCCGGGCCGCCAGGGCCATCAGGTCCTGAAGATCGTTGTAGGAGCCGACAAGGTTGCCGATGATGTTGATCTCGGCTGAGACGATGTCGATGGTAGGGACGTCGATGTTCTCTCCGTAGCCGACTACGTAGTAATCGCCTGCCTGACGCAGCATGGCGAGGCCTTGGGCGGTCGCGCCGCCTTCGCCAACGAAGTCGATGAGTGCCTCCGCTCCGTGACCGCCGGTGAGGGCCATGACCTGCTCGACCTGTGACCCGTCAGCCAGCACGCCTTCATGTGCTCCGATTTTCTTGGCCAGGTCCAGGGCAGCTGGGTTACGGTCGACAACGATGATGCGGGCCGGTGTCAGGGCTGTGAGGACTTGAATACCTATGTGGCCCAGCCCGCCGGCGCCGATGACAACGCATGTATCCCTTGCGGTCAGCCGCTTCGCCGCATTGGCGGCCGCATGATAGGCGGTGAGGCCGGCGTCGGCCAGGGCTGCGACGTCGGCAGGCTCCAGGGAGTCGTCGATTCTGACGACGGAGCGGGCGGAAGTCAGCAGGTATTCGGCATATCCGCCGCTGGTGTCGATACCGGGGAACTTGCTCTGTTCGCAGTGCACGTCGTCTCCGGAACGGCAGGCACGGCATAGGCCGCACGTGATGAGGGGGTGCAGGATGACTTTGTCGCCTTCCTTAACGTTGGTAACGGCGCTACCGACTGCGTGCACCCATCCGGAGTTCTCGTGGCCGATGGTGTAAGGCAGGTGGACCTGCGACTTTTCCGCCCATTGGCCCTCGAGAATGTGGAGGTCCGTGCGGCATACCCCGGCTCCGCCGATTCTGACGACGACGTCAAAGGGGTCGGTGACTTGGGGAACCGGCACTTCTGCCATTTTGAGGCCCTCGTGGTAGCCGATGACCTGAATGGCCCGCATGGTGCTCATGGGTGAATCTCCTTGACTGTAAGTGGAAGTAGTTCGTGGTGGTCTGCGGCTTCAGCGCCCTCGGGTCGTGCTGTCTGGTCAGCGCCGGATCCTTCATAGCGCGTCCGCAGCAGACCCCGGCAGAAATGGGCGTTTCCATCAATGGAAATGCGTGTCGAGCGGGCTCGACGCAGAGCCATCGGAACCGCGTCCGGAGGATAAGGCTGCCCTTCGTGGTCAACCAGGACAATCGAATCCGCACCCTCGGGCAAGCCAAGTGCTGACCGTCGGCGCAGCAGCGCCTCCTTGTTCCGCCCGGCAGGAAGGTCCCGGAGACGGATGGTTCCCATCGCCGTCGCCTCGAGGCTGGCGTTGCTGCGCAAGAGATCAGTGAGGCACCGTTCCATTGCTGCGGTGTGAGCCTTGCGCCGGAACATTTGCCGCAGCTCGTCCAGACTGTCCTCGGCTTCATGCAGGAACGTGCCCCGGTAGCCTGCGTCCGCGGCGAGTCCGGCGTTGATGAGATCGGAGTCGTGGTGGTCGTCCAGCTCGACCACCACCTGTGTCACAGCTGGTAGCGCAGAGATCACATCCTTGCTGTCGGACGCCATCAGGTAGGCAAAATTGGGCGAGCAGAAGGAAGTGGGCAGGCGCAGGTGAACTTCCACCCGGGTGCCACCGGATCCGGCCTGGACGTCGAGGGAGCGAACGAAGCCAAGATCGGTGATCGGTTCATCCAGTTCCGGGTCGAACACCGCGCCCAAGGCACGGCGGATGTCCTCCTCCGTGACATCCCAGCTGGATAAAACTGCTGGATCGACGTGCAGGGCCGTCACCGGACGCCTGCCAGGTCGGCGCGTTCAGGCTGTCGGGGTCCTGTCTTCGTCTCATCCGCAGAGGGGAGTTGAAGCTCCGCAGGTACCGGGATGTCGTACATCCTGGAGGCATTGAGACCCAGGATCTTCTTCTTCTGGGCTGTAGTGAGCGGGGCATATTCGGTCATGTCTTCCGGGATCTGGAAGTCAACGAACCCCTCGACCAGCCAGCGGGGTGTCCAGATGGCGTAGTCACTGGAGAACTGGATCCGGTCCTCGCCGATCCAATAAATGAGCTCGCCGATGATCTGGGCGAAGTACCGCGGCCGCGTGTGCATAAAGGGCATCGCGACGGCCAGGCCGCCATGAACATTGGGCTCCTGCGTGGCGATCCAGCAAAAGTCTTCCAGTCGGGGGAGGCCGACGTGCTCGACCACAAAGTTCAGATCTGTGAAGTCTGAGGCTGCATGATCGACGTCGGCGACGTCGAATGCGTCCCGGTCGAGCGGGCGTACGGTAGGTCCTTTGTGGATGTGTATGTTCTTGATGCCGAGTTTGCGGCACTCCTCGAAGTACCGGTAGGACCACGGGTCCGAGAGCTTGTATCCACGCGATTCGCCGTGCCACTCGGCGGTGTACAGCTTCACGCCTTTGAAGCCCATCTTTTCGTGATCGGCGCGCAGCCGGTCGAGACCCGCCTCACCATCCCGGGGGTCATAACAGTGGTTGTACGTGAGCTTGTCCGGATTCGCAGCGGCCAAGCCGTACGCCTCCTCGACCTGCGCGAAGCCGTTCTTGTAGAAGGCGCCGAGGTAGGCCGGCTGAAAGATCGCGTGGTCGACGTAGCCGTCCTCAAACAGATCCTTCATGAGGCGCTGGCCGCCTTGGTAAAGGAACTCCTCATAGCTCCACTGTTCCGCGTCGGGAGAAAGGTTGCGGTGGTAGTCGTAGAAGCAGTCGATGAACTGCTTACCAGGGATGTTCCGCTGATTCTCCGGGCGAGCGTCCCACAATGCGATGTGGGCGTCGACAATAAAGTAGTTTTCGCCGTCTTTGCTGTACATGTCCGGTCTCCTTCTGGCGACTGCCGTAGTCGCGACAAGATCGAGATTAGGCTGATGGAACAGGCGTCAACATGTGGTGTGTGTCTCATTTTGAGACGGTCCTTTTCTGATGGGTGTAGTGAAACCAAGTAACCTCGAAATATGGAGACGAGGAGGGCGGCAATGATGCCGAACAAGGACGACGGGACTGCCGGCCTCGCCCGCAATGACGTGGACCAGCTCGCCACTTCTGGCAAGCGCCTCCTTGCTTCCTGGCAGCGGAGTGAGGAATACGGGGTTTCCGCCGAAGCAGTAGACCCGATGTGGGCTGGCCCTGGAGGGGCTGACTCTCTGTTTTTCCAATGCGGCCAGGAAGTGCTCACCGGCCTCTACAGCACGCTCGCGAACGAACCCGTAAGCCTGATGCTTACGGATGCCAACGGCCTGCTCCTGAACCGCTTCAGCGGAGACACCTCCCTCTTGAGGGCGCTCGACAAGGTCCATCTGGCACCAGGGTTCGCATTCTCCGAAAGGGATGCCGGGACCAACGGCATGGGATTGGCGCTCGCCGACCGCATCCCGACCCTTGTCCGCGCGGAAGAACACTACAGCGCCAGTCTCCGGACTTACACCTGCGCGGCTGTGCCTGTCTTCGATCCGGTCAGCGGCTTGTTGGAAGGCAGTGTCAACATCACGACGTGGTCCCGCTCATCCCCGCAGTTGCTCCTGGCTTTGGCGGAATCGGCTGCGGGCAACACCTCAGCCCTGATGCTTTCAAGGTCACAGGGCCGCAAAGGAAAATCCGGACCTAAGGGCGGCGTCTTCCGCATCCAGAGAGGCAAGCTCGAGCCGGCAGCGGGAACAGTGCGCAGAATGTCGTCGGCCTGGACAAACGCCCTCGACCAGGCGAGTGGTGCCCTGGCGGCAGGACGGGTAGTTGCCGCGGTAGGGGAGCAGGGCGCCGGACGCGCAACTCTCCTGGCCCAGGCCTTGCGCCAAGTTCAACCCGGGAGCCGCATCATCTCAGCGGCCGTCCCTGCCCCGGTCGACGTCGACGCCTGGCTGTCCCTGTGGGCACCCGAACTGGCCAAACCAGCCACCTCTGTGATAGTCGAAAATGTAGATCTGCTGCCTGCGTGGGCGGCACAGGAACTCCACGCCCAAGCCCTCCGGGCAGTTAGCTCGCTTCCCCTCTCCCAGGGCGGGAGCACACCAACGCTCACATGGGCTGTCACTGCTGCAAGGCACGACGGCATCCCGCAACCCCTGGCAGGCATGGTCGATACGGTGATTCCTGTTCCTGCCCTGCGGGAACGCGGCGAGGATGTCCTGCACCTGGCCAGCTACGCCGCCCGCCAGTCCCGCCTGCGGGAAATCCACTTCACCGGCGCTGCAGAAAAAGCACTGATGGCCCATAACTGGCCGGAGAACATTGATGAGCTTTTCACCGTCATTCACGCCGCCGCTGTCCAGACAGAGACCATTGACGTGAGCCATCTCCCTGCTTACCTTCTGGGCGGCAGCAGCCGGCACCTGAGTCGGATCGAGGCGATGGAACGCGACGAGATTGTCCGCTGCCTCTCCACGCCGGGTGCCACCGTAGTCGGCGCTGCAGCAGAGCTGGGCATCAGCAGGGCGACAATCTACCGCCGTATGGCCAGGCTGGCGATCGCAATACCGAAGTAGGTACGCACCATCCACCCTTTAACTTTCCATGATCGTGGATGCCCTCTTTTTGGTGGTGCCCTGGACAGCTACGGGGGAGGACGCACTACGGAACGCGAAGGAGCTTGGCGCAGCGACATCGCTTAAGGCGTCACCTATCGCGAGCCGCTACGGCGGGGTACGTTGGAGAAACAGCCGTGTTTGGCCACGGTCCGGACGGCATGTGCTGGACGCGGTGCATCCAACCACTGGAGCTGGACCTTCTGACGGGAGCTGCTATGCGCGAGATACTTCTTCCATCCGGTGAGGCCGTTCCGGTGCTTGGGATCGGAACGTGGGGCATGGGTGAGCAACCCGGTAACGCAGCACGCGAAACAAGCGCGATCCATACGGCCTTGGACCTGGGTATGTCCGTAGTTGATACCGCGGAGATGTACGGCAACGGCTCGGCCGAGGAACTTGTTGGAAAAGCGCTGGCAACACGCCGGAACGAGGCGTTCCTGGTCACCAAAGTCCTACCGCATCACGCCACCTTGCGCGGAACAATCGCTGCATGCGAAGGTAGCCTGCGCCGCCTGGGAACTGACAGCATCGATCTCTACTTATTGCATTGGCGGGGCAACGTTCCCTTGGCCGAAACACTCGAAGCCTTCGAACACCTGCAGCAGGACGGGAAGATCCGGCACTGGGGTGTCAGCAACTTCGATGTGGCGGACATGGAAGAACTCCTGCGCCTGCCCGGCGGCCGGAAAGCCGCCACTGACCAGGTGCTGTACAACCTGACCCGGCGGGGCATCGAATTCGATCTGATGCCACACTGCGTCGGGAACGGCATCCCGGTGATGGCATATTCACCGCTTGAGCAGGGGCGGATGCTGAATGATCCTGTGCTGCTCCGGATCGCGGCCGAACACGGCGCCAGCCCCGCGCAGATCGCCCTGGCGTGGGTGCTCAGGCAGCCGCTGGTTATCGCCATTCCCAAGGCTTCAAGTCCGCAACACGTCCAGGAAGTCCACCGCTCCCTCAGCATCGAGCTCACACCACAAGATCTGGCTGACCTGGATAGTGCTTATCCTCCGCCTACCCGCAAAGCCATGCTCGAGATGATCTAGGCGACTACCTCGTGCAGCAAACGCCCCTGCCACCTTCAGGCTCGGGCGTCGAGCCGGCCAATCGTACTGTCAGCGCCGCCCAGCCTTTCGTGCAGCATTTTTCAGGGCCTTGCGGGACACCGGCTTGAGGGCTTTACGGGCAGCCTCTTCGGCGATGGCACGGTGGCGGCGGGCGTCGATCACGTCATTCCAGAGGGCCGTGGCAAATGCTCCGCCATCCTGGGCGTAGACGTTATACGGATAACCGGAAAAGGCTGCGGGCGGTGTCCCTGCGGGGAGGTCAGCACCGGATACCCGCGCCGCGGCGTCGGCGATGGCCCAGGTCTCCGTCAGATGGTGAGTCAGGTTATCCTGCACAAAGACATTGGCGTCGGGGGACTGAGCAGCCCGTTCCAGCAGGGAGTCAAGCCGTTCGGTCAGCAAGTCTGCGACCGCGTTTTGGAGAGGCGCCCCGTCAGCCGTGGCGTTGAGTCGAGCCTCCTGCTCAGCGACGGCGTCCTCCCAATCGCTGGTCCGGCGGAAGGTCTGCCAGGTGGGAAACCAGACGATCTCCCCCGTGGCATGGTTGTGGATGTGCTGCAGGCCGCCATTTTTCTCGGTGGACGCATGATCATGTCCTGCGGCGTCAGCGTCGGCCAGTAGTTCGGACAAGGTTTTCACGGTTGAGGGGTTCATGGTGATGAGTGGGTGCTTTCCTGTATGGCGGGGCTTGCTTTCCGTTCATCAACACAACCCGTGGCGGGCGGTGACTATTCCGCTCGCGCAGCCGGTCTTCAGTCGTCGGAAGCGTCCCGTTGACGGAGTCCGCCTTTATCGTCGTTGAGATCGTGTGTGGCGCCGTCGTCCGAGACGCCCGGTGCGCGGAGTCCGCCTTTGTCATCGACCTGGACGGGAGGCAGTGTCACTGGTTCGGCCGGGACGATTTGGGTCGCCGGTGTGTGCTCGGGCACCGCAGTCATGCTTGCTGTAGGTCCGGGGACGGCGGAGGGCGAATTGTCGGGTTTGGGTGAATCTTCAACCGTGGCGGGCTTCGTACTGTAGTCGGCGTTGGGGACCACGACGCCGGGGGAGACAGTGGGAGGCGGCCCGGCATTTGCTTGAATCCAGACGGACAGGCCCGCAGTGCCGAGAACGGCAGCGAGTGGGAGGTACCAGATCTTTGACATCGGTCGTCCTTTCGTTTGCTTGTGCTAACCACTCTTCCTTGCCGCTGTGAAAGGGGAATGAAACTTCCATGAGGGACCTCTCATTCATTGTCCAGTCATCCGTGCGGGGTCGAGCCCCCGTGTGCTGCGTCAGTTCGCGCTTTGCCGGCCGGGATGGGAGTGAACCGGTAGCCGGCGCCCCGAACTGACTGGAAGTGCTCCGGACCGAGCTTCGCACGGAGATATCCGACGTAGACGTCCACCACGTTCGACGCCCCTTCAAAGTCGTAGCCCCAGACCCGGCTAAGCAGCTGTTCACGGCTCAGCAGCTTGCCTGCGTTGTCCACGAACACACGTGCCATGGCGAACTCACGGGCGGATAATTGGACCGAGCGGCCACGGACGGTGGCGCTGCGCAGGTCCACGTCAAGGCTGACGTCGCCGCTTGCAGGAGCCGTGTCCTCCTGCACTGCCGGGTTGTCCCGCAACCTGAGGCGGATGCGCGACAGCAGCTCCTCGAAACGGAAGGGCTTGCTCATATAGTCATCTGCGCCGCCGTCGAGCGCCGCAAGTGTGTCCGGAAGTGAATCCCGTGCCGTCAGGACGATAACCGGCACAGCGCAGTTCATGGCACGCAAGGCGGACAACACCTTGAATCCGTCCATACGGGGCATCCCGATGTCCAAGATCAACAGGTCGAATTCACCGGAACTGCCATAGTCAAGTGCCCGTATGCCGTCACCGACAGAGGTAGTGGTGTGGCCGGCCGCGGTAAGACCTTTGGCAATGAAGCCGGCGATCCGTGGTTCGTCGTCCGCGATCAGGATGCGAGCCATGATGTACCCGACGGCAAGACCAGGACGAACCTGCTTCCCACGTTGACACGTGATGAAAGCCGGACAGAACCGCCGTGTGCTTCAGCGATTGCTTTAACAATGGGCAATCCCAAACCAGATCCTTCGGAGCCCCGGGACACCCCGGCGCGGGCGAACCGGTCGAAAATGCGTTCCTGGTCCGCGGCGCTGATGCCGCAACCGGTGTCGGCCACCCAAATTTCGATGGTGGGCCCGTGATGCCTGTCGCCGGAAGGGCCGGTCTCGACGGCTGACCATGCCGCGCCGATGGAGATGATGTCCCCGGGTTCGGTGGATTGCACGGCATTGGCCGCGAGTTGTTCAATGGCCTGAGTCAGGCGACCGCGGTCTGCCTGGAACCAGCCGCCCGGCAGTTGTTCAATCTGCCAGTGCCGCTCTCCCAGGACGCGGACCCGTTCCATGGCAGCTTCAAGAAATGAATCGGCGTCAACCCAGTCCGGCCGGATAAAATCGGGCCGGCCGCTTCGGGCAAGGAGGAGGAGTTCGTTGACCAGGGACTGCATCCTGTCCACCTCCTCCAGGAGCAGAACCCTGGTTTCCGCGACCTCGAGGGCATCGGAGGGCTGAAGGAGCTGAAGGTGACCGCCGATGATGGTCAGGGGCGTCCGAAGTTCGTGGCTTGCGTCATCGACGAATTGGCGCTGGTCCTCAATCCCCGCCTCAAGACGGTCCAGCATTCGGTTGAAGTCGGTGGCCAGCTGGGACACGTCGTCGTCGCCGGGCGGTACCGAAACGCGACTGCTCACGTCCTCGAACGTGGTGGTTTCTGTTGCCTGGCGCAGGCGTCGAATGGGAACGTACAGGCGCCCCGTTACCGCGTATCCCACGCCACCTGCCAGCAACAAGATGGCCACCGATACTGCGGCGAAGGTTCCGAAGGAGGCTACCATCTGCTCCCGTTGTTGGCCGATCTCGTTCCCTGCCACCAAGAGGCCCTGTGGAGGATTTCCGTCCAGCGACACTGGGGTGACGGCCAGCCGGACCGTACGGCCGTCCACATTTACGTCCCGCAAGGCTGTGGAGCCGTTCATGGGCATGGCGAGGACGGTCTCGAGGACCTGGGGATGGCCCAGGGTGCGAGCCTGTGCTCCGGCGGGCAGGAATGTGTTTCCTCCAGCAATGGTGGCCATCACGGACTCGTAGCGGCCAGGCGTTACGCCACGAAGGAAGACAGTGAAGAGGTCATCAAGGGAAGCATAGGGTCGGCCATCGGAAGTGCCTTGGTCCACGATTTCCTGGAGGCGTGAGGACTGGTGAAGAAGATCCTCGCTGACGCGGCTGTTGAGCTCCCGAAGGCCCAACGCCAGTGTTGTGGTTCCGGCCACGAACAGTCCCACCGCCAGGAAGGCCAGGACCGTTGCCAGAACCCTGATCCGGACGGTCTGCAATGCTGCCCGGAGGGCGTGCAATCTTGCCTTGGCCGTTTCTGGAAAAGAGGTACCGAACCCTGACAGGGTTCCATCGGCCGGAGCAACGGCGGTATTTGTTCGCGGTTCCATGTGGCGCTCCGATCGACTTCATGCTGCATTCGGTGAGCCTGGCGCTGCTTTCCGAACGGTGTTGCCTTCTTCCAACCAAATTACGGGTACCGGCTTGGGGATTCCTTTGACGCAGGCATGACGGGGTCCGGGGAGGCCACACAGGGTTTTTCCAACATTCGCCCAAGATGTGCTTGGTCCGGCCGTACACTCGGCGGGACGCCACCAACACCCGGGCTGCCAGGATGTGGAAACGCCGGTGTCACCCGCTCAATGCGGGTGACACCGGCGTCGTTGGGCCAGGAGGCTAGTGCACGTTGGTCTTGTCGGCTGCGTCTGCCGCCGAAACAGGTGCCGCATCAAGGCGGTCACGGACGCGCTTCACAGTTTCGGGCGCAAGGAACGCCGAAACTACGGTGATTACCCCGATGACGCTGAAGTACAGGATGACCCAACCGGGTTCACCGTCACCTGCATTGAGCAGGGCCACAGCGACCAGCGGCGCGATGCCCCCTGCCAGGACCGACCCAAACTGGTATCCCATGGAGGCGCCGCTGTAGCGGAGCTTCGTGGAGAAGAGCTCACTGAAGAAGGCCGCCTGCGGGCCGTACATCGAGTTGTGGAAGACGGCGAGGCCGATGATGATGGCCAGCGTTGCCATCAGTGCGCTTCCGGTGTCCGTCATAACGAAGTAGAGCGGGAAGAAGAGGAGTCCGCCGATCGAGCCGAAGAGGTAGAGCGGTTTGCGGCCAATCCGGTCGGACAACGCGGCCCACAACGGCACCGCAATGACACCAATGGCGGAGGCGATCAGCACGGACATGGAGCCCTGGTTGGCACGCTCGGGCCCAAAGGTGCGCATGATGTAGACGACCGAGAACGTGGTGTAGAGGTAGAAGGCCGAGTTTTCCGCCAGGCGCATGCCGACCACCAGCCAGACGCCCTTGCTTTCCTTCTTCAGGGCATCACCGAGCGGGTTGTGGGCGGTCTGCTTTTTCGCGACGAGTTCCTTGAAGTCCTCGGAGTCTTCAAGCTTCGCCCGTACCACAAGGCCAACGATGATCAGGAGCACGCTCAGCAGGAAGGGAACGCGCCAGGCCCAGGCGTCGAAGACGTCGGCCGGAACGCTGCCCTTGACGGCCAGGACGGACGAGTTGGCGAGCAGCATGCCGGCAGGGACACCCATCTGGGTGAAGCTGCCAAAGAATCCGCGGCGGCCTTCGGGGGCATGTTCGGTGGAGATGATGGCTGCTCCTGCCCATTCTGCGCCGGCACCAAAGCCCTGGACCAGGCGAAGCACAGTCAGCAGGATGGGGGCCCAGACGCCGATTTGTGAGTAGGTGGGAAGCAGGCCCATGGCCAGGGTGGCGAAACCCATCAGGAGCAGGGACAGTACCAGCATCGGTTTGCGGCCGATCTTGTCGCCGTAGTGTCCGGCGAACATGCCGCCGAAGGGACGGGCCACAAACCCTACTGCGTAGGTGAGGAAGGCCAGGAGGAGCCCGGTGGCTGGGTCCTGCTCGGGAAAGTACAGCCGGCTGAACACGCCGGTGGCGGCCAGCAGGCCGAAAATGTAGTAGTCGTACCACTCGATGGTGGTGCCTGCAAAGCTGGCCAGGGACACGCGCCACGGCACGCGGTTCCCCTTGGGGGCAGTGGTTGAAGTGAACGTCATTGGTCTTTTCTTTTCGATGGTCAAACAGGGTTGTTGTTGAAGGACGGTGCGTTACGGGCTGGCGTTTGGTTCACCAGTCCACAGCGATGTATTTGGTCTCAGTGAAGTCCAGAAGGCCCTGATGAGCGCCTTCGCGCCCCAGCCCGCTTTGCTTCACGCCACCGAATGGAGCTGCCGGATCCGATACCAGGCCCCGGTTCACAGCCACCATGCCACTTTCAATGCGTTCGGCGATCCGCAGCCCCCGGCGGAAGTCCTCGGTGAACACATACGCTGCGAGGCCGTATTCGGAATCGTTGGCCGCAGCGACGGCTTCGTCTTCGGTGTCGAACCCGATGATGGATGCGACGGGACCGAAGATTTCCTCGCTGACCATCCGCGCGTGCAGAGGCACATTGGTCACTACCGTGGGCGGGTAGTAGTAGCCATCCCCTTCCGGCAACTGGCCGCCGGTCAGCAGTCGTGCACCCTGGTCCAAGGCATCGCGCACCAGGGCGTCGACCTTCAGGACGCTTGCTTCGTCAACGAGGGGCCCCACTTCGGTGGCGGGATCAGTACCCGGGCCAACGGTGAGGCCGGCCATGCGTGCGGCCAGACGGCTGGCGAACTCGGCCTGGATACCGCGTTGGACGTAGATCCGGTTGGCTGCCGTGCAGGCTTGGCCTCCGTTGCGCATCTTGGCGACCATCACGCCGTCGATGGCCTTGTCCAAGTCGGCGTCCTCAAACACCAGGAACGGCGCGTTGCCGCCCAGTTCCATCGAGCACTTGAGGACGTTGTCCGCGGCCTGGCGCAGAAGGTGCCGCCCGACACCGGTCGAGCCCGTGAAGGACAGCTTACGCACCCTGGGGTCGGCGAGTATCGGCGTCATGACGTCGCTGGTCTTGCTCGTGGTGACAACATTGACGACGCCGGCCGGGACACCGGCGTCGACCATCAGCTGGGCGATCGCCAGGGAGGTTAGGGGCGTCAGGGTCGCAGGCTTGAGCACGGCAGTGCAGCCGGCGGCCAGCGCCGGTGCCAGCTTGCGTGTGGCCATGGCGGCCGGAAAGTTCCATGGTGTGATCAGGACGCAAACGCCGATCGGCTGGTGCTGGACCAGTATGCGGTTGGCTCCCGAGGGGGAGATGGACACGTCTCCGATGATCCGGACGGCTTCCTCGGCATACCAGCGGAAGAACTCCGCCGCGTAGGTTACCTCTCCGCGGGCGTCCGGAAGTGCCTTGCCGTTTTCCAGGGAGATGAGACGGGCCAGTTCCTCGCTCCGTTCGGTCATCAGGTCGAAGCAACGGCTGAGGACTTCGGCCCGTTTGCGCGGGGCAGTAGCGGCCCAATCGGCCAGTGCGTCCGCGGCAGCGTCGACGGCAGCGAGGCCGTCAGCGACGTCGGCGTCGGCGATTGCAGTGATGACGGTGGCGTCGGCGGGGTTGACGACGTCGACTGTTCCGCAGCTAGCGGCGTCCTGCCAGCGTCCCGCGATGAGCAGCTGTCGGGGAACTGTCAGTCCTTCGAGATCAAGGGGTTCCCGGGTGGAAAGGAGAGTCATGGTGGGCCTTTGTTTTCTTGAGTGGGAGAGTCGGGGTCAGCTGATGGAGCGGTCGCCCGTGAAGGCGGACTGCACGATGGAGCTGACGGCCTCGAGGTCAAGCGGTACTGGGTTGTTGTCGATGAGCCGTTTCGAGTTCAGTGACAGTTCGGCGATCCTGGCCAGGTCGTTTTCATTGACGCCGAGGTCCGCCAGCGTGGGAGGCAGTTCGATGGCGGCGATTACCTCGTCGATGGCTTCGACTCCGGCGATCGCTGCGTCCCTTGTGCCCATGCCCTTGGTGTCGCGTCCCAGGGCTTCGGCGATCTGACCCAGTTGGGGGATGATCGCACTGAAGTTGTGGCGGACGACGTAGGGGAGCAGCAGCCCAACGCCGACGCCGTGCGGCGTGTGCGTCAGTGCGCCGACCGGGTACTGGATGGCGTGTGCGGCAGCAGTTCCGGCGTTGCTGAGAACGATGCCGCCGTAGAGCGCAGCCAACATCATGTCGCCGCGGGCGTCGACGTTGCCCGGATCCTTGTAGGCGGTGGCCAGGCTGCGGCCCACCAGCCGGATTCCGTCCAAGGCAAGGGAGTCAGTCAGGACATTCCTGCCGACAAAGACTCGTTCCCTGGACAGCGCCGGGGTGGGCTCCCGAGCGATTGCAGTGAACGACTCGATCAGGTGCACGAACGTGTCCGCACCCGTGGCCGCCGTCAGCGACGGCGGGCAGGAATAGGTGAGTTCGGGATCGCATACCGAAGCGAAGGGAATAATGTGCGGGCTCGAAATGCCCATTTTCATGCCGAGTTCAGGGTCGGACACGACGGCGATGGCCGTGGCCTCCGAGCCTGTGCCCGCCGTCGTCGGAAGTGCGATCACGGGCTTGACCGGTCCCGGGACCTTGAACTCGCCGTAGTAGTCGCTGGGCACGCCACCGTAGGTCAGCAGCACTGACACGACCTTGGCCATGTCCATGCAGCTGCCCCCGCCAAAACCAATGATGACGTCGATGTCCTGGTCCTTGAGTTCTTCAACGCAGGCGATAATGCCGGGCGTAGGCAGTTCCGCTTCGGTTTCTCCGAACACGCGGACAGTGAGGTTTCGGCCTTCGAGGGTCCGGACCAGTTGCTGCAGTTCTTCCGAGGCTGCAACCCGGGGATCGGTGCAGATCAGGATATTGCTGCCCATTTCTGCCGCAATTCCGGCGACGGCGAAGCGCTGCTGGGCGCCGACGACGATGGTCCTTGGCAACCGCAGGACGCCGAAAGTAGGGGGACGGATGCCCGCCTCATGCGCACACGACATTGTGACTAACTCCTAGATGTGGGGTTTTCGGCTACCTGACAGGTGCCGTGGATTCATCGTTCCAGAGTCGTGTGAGGCAGCATATGGATGTTCCTGCCATAATGCTGCCTTCAACATGTGGCAAAGTAACACGGTTGGGTGCCGCGACCGGCTTCAGGGCGTGCGACCGCCCACTCCCGCTGATTGCAGCCGCCACAGCCGCAGTGCGACGTGCACGTCCAATGAGCGACCACCCCGGCGCCAGTCGTCGCCTAGTAGGTGGTCAATCCGGGCCAGTCTTTGCCGCAACGTGTTGGCATGGATATGAAGTGCGCTGGCCGCGGCTGCCAAGGAGCTGTCGTTTTCCAGGAAAGTCCACGCCGTCTGGACCAGCTGGGTGCCGCGCCGTGTGTCATAGTCCAGGAGCGGGCCGAGCTGGGCGGCCAGCAATTGGGCGGCAAAGGGGCTCTCCATTGCACCCAAGAGCATTCCGGCTGTGCCGAGCGCGGCTTTGTCGGCGGCCTCCCCGTGCCGTCCCAACGCCTGCAGTGCGCCCAACACAGCGTGAGCCTCGGCGTGGGCTGCCGACAACCGCGGGAATCCCGTCACAGCTTCGGATGAGCCCACGCTGGCTTCGATGCGCTGCCGCTTGAGTGCAGCGACGATTGCCTGGCCACCGACCGCCCCAGCCGACGCACCGGGTCCTTCCGCGGCGTGCGCAGGGGGTTCAATGATGCACAAGTGCGATTCGTGAAGTGCTGTGATGCCTGGACGGCCCTCCGTATGCCGCCTCAGTACAGCCAAAGCCCGCTGACGCTGATCGTCGCCGACTCCCACGACGCGGACAACGAGTTGGAGATTCTCGGCCAGACCGAACCGGCTTGCCCTTCTCTTCACGGCTTCGACATTTTCGGAGCGGGGATTCAGGAGTTCATCGATCAACTCAAGCTGAAGGCGGTACTGGGCTTCCTGGTAGGTGCGCTCGAAAAGCAGCGCCGCGCTGAGCACCAAAGCGCTGCGTTCAAGCACGGCGGTCCTTTCCTGCGTCAGATGCCCTGCAACCACCAGTGATGCCAGATGCTGATCACCGGCAACAGCAGACATCACGGTGTAGTCCCGCCCATTGGCATTGAAGGGTACGGGCTGCGTCTGCGAAGCAGAGACCTCGGCAGCGCTCAACGCGGCCTGGCTGCCAAAGTCGGAACCCGGTACGGGTCCCGCCATCGCTTGACCCGTGGGCGAGACCACGAAAACCTCACTGTCCATGGATTCGCCGAGCAGCCGCAGCAAGCCCGGGAGGCTGTCCGTGGAAGCCAGCGTTTCCATCAGACGCCGGTCCAGGGATGCCAGCTCCTCCAGTGCACTGACATGCGCGAGGTTCTGACGCTGGGCCTGGTCCAGGCGGGCGAGGGCATCGGCCATTTCGGTGAAATGGCGGGCGTTTTCGAGTGCGACAGCTGCGTGGGTGCCGATGGATTCCATCAAGGCGACGTCGTCACTGCTGAACGTATGAGCGCGGCGGTCTGCAACGAGGAGCGCACCGATGACCTTTCCCTCCACCCTCAACGGGACACCCATGATGGCTTTGACGCCCTCGGCCGCGACGGCTGCATCGCTGGATTCAAGGTGGGACTTGGTGTCGTCGTCGAGGTAATCAGCGCTTTGCGCAGGCGCTTCACCAGTAGCGACAGCACCGAGGACACCCTCTCCGAGTGGCATCCGGATGTTGCGGAACTGTGCCGTCGTGGCGCCGTCGGTAACCCGGATGTAGGACTCTCCGGTCGTGTAGTCATTCAGGCTTAGGTAAGCGATGTCGCTGCCCAGGAGGGAGCGGGTTCTGCGCACGATGGCTTTGAGGACAGCCTCCACATCGCGGATACCTGTCAGGTCCGTGGCGGTGTCGTACAGGACACGAAGCAGACCTTCTCGCCTGCCTGCTTCCCAAAGCCTGGCGTTGAGGCTGCGGACGGCAGCAGTTGTCATCGGATCGATAAGGTTGTTCGCCTGCATACCTGCCAGCCGGGGCTCTAGCTCCTCAGCAGAAACACCATCGACGAGGAGGGACAAAAGCTGCCCCAAGGCCGGACCGTCGACGCGGGTGGCAGGTGCACGGAAGGCCGGCCCTTCTTTTGCACACATAGCGCCAATGGTAGCCGTGCCCATCACGGGAAAGAACCCGTGGGTAAAGGGTCCTGCGGCGGGACCAGCGTGGGACTGCCTGCATGGATGCGGACTACTCGTCTGCTTCCACCGATTGGCGACGATGACGTTCCCGTTGGCCGTAAGCCGCTCGGAGGATGTCGTCTTTTGATTCGAACCCCGAGCCCAGCGCTCCACCGATGAGCGCCGCCGAGGTGGTCATCCATGCCACTTCCATAAAGTCCCAGACTGAAATGGGGTGCTGCAGGGTTAAAGCCAGCAGGCCGTCGTCGATGGTGAACACGGCAGCCAACAGCACGGCCAGGAAAAGCACCACGTAGCTGATCACCACGCCGATCGTCAGCGACCAGAACGTGGCAGTGTTGTAGAGGGAAGCCTTGGATCGTTCCAGCAGGTCGTCGCGCCGGGGGCTTTCCCAGAGGTCGTGTTGGGTGATGATCCAGAACACCATCAAACTGATGGCAAGGACCGTCAGGAACGTCAGCCTCAGAGCCCCCAGCAAATCTGCGAGCTGCCAGATAGTGTTCGTAACGAGCGCGAAGGCGCCTGTAGCAATCGCCGCGGCCATGGCACTCCTTAATCCGAAGACCAGCCGCCAAGGACGGTTCGCCCGCAGCATGCCTGTCAGCAGCCTCCCTCGGCCGAGTCGGGTGGCCGAGAGGTAGCGGAACCCGATTGGCCCGTCGTCGGGAACGGCCGTTTCGATACGTCGCGATTCGTGCAGCGAGGGCGGACCAAATTCCCCGGCGTCATCCTCGGGGTCAAAGTGACGGTGCATGGCCCAGCCCAGGTCGGCGACGGCGGAACGCACCCTGCGGTCGATGTTGAAGGCGCCGAGCGCAGGCAGGGAAACCAGGGAGATTGGCTCTCCAAGTGCGACTTCCACTACCACCGTACGTCCCCCGGAACGAACCGGAAGGTCCGTCAGGCAGACCATGACGTCCCATGCCCGGCGGGCACGGTGCTTCCTCATGGATTCAAGCATCGGTGCCAACCCATCGCCGGCCGTGAAATCCTGGTACTCGATCTCCACGGACCATTCGTGGAGGTCATCGGCGAGGTTGAGCAGACGTCCCACTTCGCGGCCGTTGCGCCCGGCAAACTCGGCAGTTACCTCCGGTTCGGCGAGTACGCCTAACGTACGGGCAGTTGTTGGGGCCGCATCGCCCGGACTTTCCGACACGCCTGGCCTCCTAAGGTTCAGTGATTGGTAGCTGGTCCATTCCGAAGGAGGCGCAGGTGTTCGTGGATCATGGCCACAGCCGTTGAGCCTTCGCCGGCGGCAGCTGTTACGCGTTTCACCGAGCCATGCCGAACGTCTCCGGCTGCGAACATGCCCGGGACGCTGGTTTCCAAGGGCAGCCGTCTTCTCCCTGGATGGCTGAACCCCGGAGGAAAATCTTCGAGGTCGGATCCGGTGAGGACAAAGCCGTGGTCATCCAGGGCCAAAGTGCCCTGCAGCCATTCGGTGTGCGGCTTGGCCCCGATGAAGATGAAGAGGTACCGGGCGTCGAAGGTACGTTGACCGCCCGCAGCCCCCAGATCGACGGCGATCCGTTCAAGGACACCTGAACCAGCGAAACCAACGATCCTGGCGCCAAGCAGCACCTCTACGCCCTGGTGCTCTTCGATCCGATCGGCGAGGTAGGCCGACATGTCTGCGCGGAGGTCCTCGCCACGAACCACCAACCGTACGGATGCACCCGTGCCCGCCAGGAACATAGCTGCCTGCCCGGCGGAATTTCCACCACCGACGACGGCCACGGGCTGCGATCCGCAGAGCCTGGCCTCATGAACAGTGGCTGCGTAGAAGACACTGATTCCTTCGTATTCCTCCAGCCCGGGCACTGGCAGGCGGCGGTAATGGACGCCGGTTGCCAGAAGCGCGGCCCGGGAGGAGGCGGGACCGCTCTCGTTGAATTCTGCGTGGAACTCACCGTCCCGGAACGCGATGGAGTTAGCCCGGCAGGCGATGTTGATCTGGACCTTGAACTTTCGGGCCTGGATGACCGCTCTTTCAGTGAGTTCACCACCGGAAATTCCCGACGGAAAGCCAAGAAAGTTTTCTATCCTTGATGAAGTGCCGGCCTGCCCACCGATCGCCAGGCCTTCCTTGAGGACCACCGACAAGCCGTCGGACGCTGCGTACACGGCTGCCGCCAGCCCCGCCGGACCGGCTCCGATGACCATCAAATCGTAGGAGGCCGAATGCTCTTTCGCAGCCCGCAGGCCCAAGGCAAGTGCCAATTCTCCGGTGGACGGGTTATTAAGGATCCGCGACGCGTTGAGCACCACTGCGGGAAGGGCGCTGGCAAGGATCTCCGTGTGGCCCAGAATTGCCTGCGCCTGCTCGTCGTTCTTCACATCGACAAGCCTGTGAGGCAGGCGGTTGGCGGCGGCAAATTCCAGGAGGCGAAGGGTGTCGCGGCTGGAGCGGGAACCAATTATGCGGATGCCCGCGCCCGCGCTGATCAGGAGGATCCGGCGCTGAAGGTATGCGTGCAGGATAGTCTCACCCACTGCGGCCTCCGTCAGGACCACACGGCGTAAATCGTTGCCACTGATTTGGAGAACTTCACCCGGCTCGGCGACCACGGTGCTGACAAAGGCCGGTTGCCCCTCGACCAGGCCCAGTTCCCCCAGGAAACGTCCGGGACCATGAACTTCGAGGATCCGCGAGCCACTGCCGGCCTCGGCAGGCTGTCCGTCAGGGACAGCCCGCAACCCCTCAATGACGAGTACCCTGCCCTGCAGCACGACGAAGAAATCGGAGTCGAAATTGCCCTCCTGAATGAGGACTTCTCCGGCAGCGGTGGCGCGTCTGGTGCCGGCACGCCCCAGCAAGTGGATTTGGGCCGGGCCCAGCCTGGGATAGGCGCCAAAGGGGTCCGGCGTTTCGAGCAGGGGCGGGTCCGCTTCATGCTCCATCAGCTGGTTGCACCCCCACCTAAACGAATGCCTCGTGGGGATAGCACCAACGCCAGTTTTCGCCGGGCTCCAAGGAACGCACAATGGGATGCAGTTCGGTGGCGTGGGACCGGGCGTGCCTCATGGGTGAGGAATCGCAGCAACCCACATGGCCACAGGTGAGGCACAAGCGCAAATGAACCCAGGCTGTGCCCAAGTACAGGCATTCCTCACAACCTTGGGGTGTGCGCACCCGCACCGAACGTATCCGTGAGAGGTGGGGATCATGACTTTCGAAATACATTGTGGCTCCTTGGCTGACTATCCTTGCGCCGTGCTTCCCAGAGTGGCTGTCGTTGACTTCATCTCCTTCCCGCGATGGAACTCGACGACGGCCTGCTGGCCAGGCTCTTTCTTGCGGATGGCGGCAAGGAGGTCGGTGACGTTGGCGATTTTCTGCCCGTCAAACTGAGTGATGATGTCTCCCGGCCGCAGCCCCGCCGAGGCCGCCGGCCCGCCTTCAGCAACTCCGATGACCAATGCACCCGAAGTCACGGGAAGGCCAAAACGGTCTGCTGTTTCAGACGAGATGTCGGTCGGGACAATCCCAAGGACAGGGTGTTTGGCTGATCCGCTTTTCAGTATTTGCTCCGCGATGTCAATCACGGTGGCCGAGGGGGTCACAAACCCGATCGACACGGCGCCCGAACTGGGTGGGAGGTAGGCCTCCGACAACCCGATGATCTCCGAACTGCTATTGACCACAGCTCCTCCCGAATTACCCGGAGAGATGGGGGCATCGGTTTGGATGAGGTCGAGAAGGCCCTGGGGCGACTCCTCGGATGGCGGCATATTACGGTGGAGTGCGGATACGATTCCGGCCGTAACGGTTTGCTCCAGACCCAGCGGACTGCCGATAACAACTGCCAGTTCCCCAACTTGGGGAAGGGTCGTTGAGAATTTGGCGGCTGGGAGGCCCCCCCGATCAGCTTTGACTACGGCCACGTCGGTTGCGTCGTCAACACCGACTACGGTGGCAGGCGCCTCGGATCCGTCTGCGAAGCGGATCTGGACGCTCTTAAACGGCTTCTTGTCCTGGTCTTCCACGACGTGGGCATCCGTGACTATGGTGCCGTCGCTGCGGTAGATCACCCCGCTGCCGACACCCCCTGATGTCTGGATCGTCACCACGGAGGGCTCCACTTCCCGGACGATCCCCGGCACCGAGGAAAGGTCGCCTGTGGCACCCGATTCCGCCGGGCCGGCGGACTGTGATGTGGGTGTCGGCGTAGGTCCTGTGCACGAGGATACGAGGATGAGTAACACGGCGCCGAGAACTGCGGTCCATGCCCTCCCTGGCTTCGTTCCCGCGGCGGCTTCTGGTCTACTCATGCTCATTGGATTCCCGCTGCCCGTTCTGGCCGATTAATGAGGGATTTACCCTCTTAAGTCTGCGCCGGCGCCGCAGCGCCCGCATGGTCCCCGGGCGTCCAAAAAGTCCCTGGATTCTAATCCGCCAGGTCAACCGTCAGCCGACCGGCGCTGGCTTTGCAGTTTTTGGGCGCTGCTTAATGCCCACGCCGCGAGCGTGCGGATCGCAGGCGCCAGGCACGGGTGGCGACGTGCAGGTTGAGGCGCGTCTCCGGGTCGCCTAGTTCAAAACCCGTGATCTGGCTGATGGACCGGAGCCGGTAACGCAGCGTGCTCCGGTGAATGGCAAGGCTGGCCGCCGTGACGTCATAGTTGCCGCCATGATCCAGATATTGCGCAAGCGTGTGGACCAGGTCAGATCCACGGCGGTCATCGTTGCTCAGCAGTGCGCCCAGCCACTCCTCGACGTAACCTGCAAGGTCGGTCTCACTGCCGGGCATGTCCAGGATGCGGTAGATCCCCAGCTGGTCGTACCGTGTGAGCCCGTACGGCTCGGTGGAATGTACACGGATGTGAAGGGCACGCAGGGCTTCTTCGTACGAGCGGGGCAGCTGCGTGAGATCGCTGCTCGGACCTCCGATGCCCACGGCTCCGGTGGCGCTGCGCAGCGTCCTTGCCGCAACGACGAAGAGTTCTGTATCCAGCGGTTCGCCGGTCACCACGGCAACTGTTATGTCCGCATGAACTGAGACGAGTGCAGGTATTTGAAGTTCGCGCAGCGTTCTCCGCAGGGCGACCGTCACGGTATCGTCCGTCCTGGGCGGTTGCCACTGAGCGACGAGGACGTGCTGCGGACCCCGGACGTCGTATCCCAAGGCCTCTGCACGCATGGTGGCCGTTTCTTGATCCATTCCAGAGACCAGTTCATGCACCAGGTCGCGGCCCAGCTTCAGTTCCAGTTGCGCCATGCTGCGGCGGTGGGACATCTCCACCTGTAAGAGCCGTGTTGCATACTGCAGGGCAAAGACGTCATCCGCAGTGTAGGGCAAGCCGTTCTCCAATAAGCACATTGCCCCGAGCAGGTCCCTGTCCGGCAGAACCAGGGACACGAGCCTTCGAGGTTCCTGCACTGGCAAACCGGACGCGCGCCAGAGTTGCTCCGTCCGGGACCTGTCCGCAGCGCTGGACCGGGGGTATGGGCGTGCGGACTTGGTCCCCGCCGCAGCGTGGATGTTTCCGAATGCGTCCTCGACGGTGACAGGGCGCCCTGTCACCACGGACAGCACTTCCGCCAACAGTGAGTTCCGCGACGTCATCTTTCCCAAGGGAGCGGTGAGGGCGCCATCCAAGGCGTTTTGGATCGACGTACGGGCTTCGAGATGCATCACCGTCGCCGAGAGGGTACGCAATCGCCCGGCAAGCGCAGCTGCAGTGGACTGCAGTGTGGCGTCCCCGTTCAGGCAGGTTCCTGGCTCCTCCTCGGCTGGATCGGCGGCTGCCCGTCGTACCGTTGCACGGAGGGTGGTCATCTGGGACGGAGTTGGAACATGGCTGGCATGCAGGACCAGGCATCCGTTCAGTTCTCCGCTGTCACCAAGCACACAGAGCGCGTATCGCCAAGCAGGTCCTGTGGCGGACGGCGCAGAATCCGTACCTTCGGGTTGGTGGACGTCGTCATGGTCCTGGATTATCGGTGCCCGGTCCGGGCTCGGAACCAAGTGGCCGTCCACCACGAGATACGCAGCTGCTATAAAGCAGAATTCCAGTGCGGAAACAGATCGTACGGCTATGCCAAGTATCTCCCCGGCCCTTCGTCGATCGAACATTCAGTTGACCCGTCGTCTCTGTCCGCAGTGAGGGCCCGTCCGTGCGGGGTGTGTGGCAGCAGACCCCAAAACGATCCCGGTAACTTCGACACTACGCTTGCGGAACCTATTCTGGTAGGTCAGTTTCGTGGAGCAGATTTGGACCCGGGAGGTCATGCCGCCGTTTCCCTGAACGGGGCAGACTCGACCCTATTAGGCCACATGACAAGCCCTTCGGGCCTCAGTGTCAGTCAGGGCGGGTGATCATGAGGTGAAATCTCGGGCGGACGTCGCCACAGAACAGGTCACGCCCACTAGGACCGGAGCGAGTCATGGCCAAAGCAGTAGGAATTGATCTTGGAACAACCAACTCAGTGATCGCCGTTTGGGAAGGCGGTGAAGCACGCGTTGTACCTAATGCCGAAGGAGCCCGCACCACGCCCTCAGTTGTGGCGTACACGGACAGCGGGGAGCGGCTGGTGGGGCAACTGGCCCGGCGCCAGGCGATTCTCAACCCCAAGGGGACCATCACATCGGCCAAGCGTTTCATCGGACGGCACTATGACGAGATCACGGATGAATCCCGGGCCGTGAGTTTCGACGTGGTAGCTGATGACAATGGTGTTGCCCGCTTCCAAGTGCAGGGCAAGAAGGTAGCGCCGGAAGAAGTGAGCGCGCTGGTTCTTCGCAAGCTGGTTGAGGACGCTGCCAAGCAGTTGGGAGAGAAGGTGACAGAGGCCGTCATCACGGTTCCCGCGTATTTCAACGACGCCCAGCGAACTGCAACCAAGGACGCGGGCAAAATAGCCGGGCTCGAAGTCCTGCGCATCATAAATGAACCCACGGCTGCGGCTCTTGCCTACGGCATCGACAAACGCCAGCATGAGACGGTCTTGGTGTTCGACCTTGGTGGGGGAACCTTTGATGTGAGCCTGCTGGACGTGGGCGACGGAGTTGTGGAGGTCCGCTCGACGGCGGGTGATACGCACCTCGGTGGCGACGATTTTGACCGCCGTTTGGTCGATTACCTGGCAGACGAGTTCCAGAAGGAGGCCGGCATCGACCTCCGGTCGGACGCCCAGGCGTTGCAACGCCTGTTTGAGGCGGCGGAGAAGGCCAAAGTCGAGCTAAGCTCCGTTACCCAGACCCAGGTGAACCTGCCCTTTATTACGGCCGACGCCACGGGTCCCAAGCACCTCACCACCACCGTTCGCCGCTCCGTTTTTGACGAGATCACCCATGACCTGGTGGAACGCACCATGGATCCGGTGAAACAGGCTATGGCGGATGCCAAGGTTACCGCCAACGATATTGATGAAGTGATTCTGGTTGGCGGCTCCACGCGCATCCCAGCGGTTCAGAACCTCGTTCGGCGCCTGACTGGCGGCAAAGATCCCAACATGAGCGTCAATCCAGATGAAGTAGTAGCCATCGGCGCCGCGATCCAGGCAGGTGTGCTTAAGGGCGAGGTTTCGGACGTCCTGCTGCTGGATGTTGTTCCACTTTCCCTGGGCGTCGAAACCCGCGGGGGTGTGATGACGAAGATCATCGAACGCAACACGACGATCCCCGCCAGGCGAAGCGAAGTGTTCTCCACCGCCGACGACAACCAGCCTGCCGTGGACGTGGTGGTCCTGCAGGGAGAGCGGGAACTGGCAGCAGACAATCGGGTGCTCGGACGCTTCCAGCTGACGGACATCCGCCCTGCGCCCCGCGGCGAACCGCAGATCGAGGTAACGTTCGACGTCGATGCCAACGGCATCCTGAACGTCACCGCACGCGACAAGGACACAGGCAAAGAACAAGGCATCACCATCAGCGAAGGCTCCAACCTGGACTCCAACGAGGTCGAGCGAATGATTGCCGAGGCTGAATCCCACAGAAGCGAGGACTTGCAGAACCGGGAGCGGATCGACGCCCTGAACGAGCTGGATGCGGTGGCCTATCGTGTTGAACGGACGGCGAACGAACTCGGTGAGGCGGTCGCGGCGCACGACAAGGCCCGCGCTGAACTGCTGATAGGGCAAGCACGGGAAGCGGTCAGCAATCAGGCGGAGGTGGCCACCGCAAGGGAACTGGTCTCCGAACTTCAGCAACTCCAGGCGGCGCTCACGGCGTCGGCTTCGTCCGCGGCCTCGCCCGGGGCAGGGGTGTCCGGCCAGCAATCCGCGGACTCCAACGCGGTGGACGACGATGACATTATCGATGCAGAATTCGATCGTGGCTAGGTACGACCATGAGCGATCCTGCAGGGCTTGCCGGACAGGCCCATGATGGAAGTGACGTGGCAGACGCCACCGCACCTGATGGACGGGAAGCCGAAGCGGTGGCGCAGGCCGATGCGCTGGCCAAAATGGAGGACCAGTGGCGGCGTGCGCTGGCTGACGCCGACAACGTTCGAAAGCGCGCTGCCCGGGACGGCGCGCTGCTAAGGGCGCAGGAACGCGCAGCGGTATCGTTGGCGTGGCTGCCGGTACTGGACAATCTGGAACTGGCGCTCGAGCACGCGCCTGCGGGTGCGGAGGATCCGTTTGTGGAGGGCATCGATTCGATCCGGAAACAGGCCGTCGAGACCTTGGCGCGTCTGGGCTATCCCCGGATCGACGCAGCGAACGTGCCTTTCGATCCCCGGGTCCATGAGGTTGTCAGCGTGGTGGAAACTGACGACGTTCCCCCGGGGACACTGGTGAGGGTGCTGCGTCCTGGCTACGGAAGTCCGGATAACACTCTACGGCCAGCCGCCGTTGTGGTGAGCCGGGCGGTGACCCCGGATCGTGGCTGAGGATTACTATTCGGTTCTGGGGGTCCCCCGGACAGCGAAGCCCGACGAAATCCAGCGTGCTTACCGGAAACTGGCCAGGAAATACCATCCCGACGTTAATCGCGAGCCGGACGCGGCAGACAAGTTCAAAGAAATCGGGGAGGCCTACGACACCTTGTCGAATCCCGAAACCAAGGCGCGCTATGACCGCTTCGGAGCCGATTATCGACAGTATGCAGGCGGCGGCGGGCGTTCGGGCCGCAGCAGTGGGCGATCCGGCCCGCGGCCGGGTCCGCGGCCGGGACGCGGTGCCTACGGCAACGCGCACACGGATATGGGAGGCGACGTCGATTGGGAAGACCTGCTTGGAGGATGGTTCCGACAACAGGCAAGGGGACCGGCTCAAGGCGCTGACCACGAAGCCGAACTCTGGCTCACCCTTGAAGAAGCGGTTCGGGGTGGTCGGCGCACGGTCCGCTTGGCAAAGCCGGACGGGAAATCCCGCGATTACGACGTCGACGTGCCCCCCGGCGTGCTGGATGGACAGCGCATTCGCCTCGCAGGGGAGGGCGCTGCGGGGCGTGAAGGGGGCCCGCCGGGAGATCTGTCCCTATTAGTACGCATTCAACCGGACACCACATACCGGCTCAAGGGCCGGGACATTCACTTCGACCTGCCAGTCACGCCGTCGGAAGCTGCCCTTGGGGCCAAGGTCAAGGTCAAGACGCCTTCAGGACCGGTGACCATCACCGTCCCCGAGGGGTCCTCCAGCGGGCGCAGACTTCGGCTTCGGGGTCAGGGAATGCCCGACCCGGAGGGACAGCCGGGGAACCTCTACGCCGAGATCCGCGTCATGGTACCGCCGCGGCTGAGCAGCAAGGTGCGCAAGCTGTACGAGCAGCTGGGTGCCATATCCGATTTTCACCCGAGGGAGGGCATCCTATGAGTCGTTCATATCCGCTTGCTTATCCGTGGCGCCTGAATCTCGACGCGGTGGCACGCAGCAGCGGCGTCCATCCCGACGTCGTCATGCGGTTCGTCGACCTGGACCTCATCCGGCCGCTGGGCGATGCCACGGGCGGACCCTGGTTCAGTCCCCGGGCCCCGGAGCTTATCGCCCGCGTGATGAGACTTCACTCGGAGTTGTCGCTGAATTACGCGGCAATCCCGCTGGTACTCGATCTTCTGGTGCGGGTCGATTCGCTTGAACGACGACTGGTTGAAATATCGCAGGTGGAAGGGACGGTCTCACCGTGAACATGGAGAGCTTGACGCAGAAGTCGCAGGAGGCCTTGGCGGAGGCCCAACGCATTGCCCAACGCAACGGGCACACTGAAACCGACGGCGAACACCTGCTTGTGGCCCTGCTGGAGCAGGAGGATGGCCTGGTCCCGCGTCTATTGACGGGCATGCAGGTGGACTTGGATGAGCTGACGGCTGCTGCGGAAGCAGAGTTGAGACGCAAACCAAAGGTGACGGGCCCCGGGGCGGCACCGGGCCAAGTGTACGTGAGTCGCAGGCTCGGGGCACTCCTGGACGCAGCTGAACGGGAGGCCAAGCGGCTCAAAGACGAGTACGTCTCAGTGGAGCACCTTTTGGTTGCCTTGGCGGAGGAGGGACGGTCGACTGCAGCAGGAAGGGTGCTGGCTGATCACCGCATAACCCGCGAGGCGTTTCTGTCGGCACTGACGCAAGTACGGGGAAACCAACGCGTCACTTCGGCAACCCCGGAACAGACCTACGAGGCGCTGGAGAAGTACGGCCGTGATCTGGTGGCGGACGCCCGCACAGGAAAGCTGGATCCGGTTATCGGGCGTGACTCGGAAATCCGACGGGTAGTGCAGATACTTTCACGCAAGACCAAAAACAATCCGGTGCTTATCGGGGAGCCTGGAGTGGGCAAGACCGCCATCGTGGAGGGCCTGGCGCAGCGGATCGTGCGGCAGGACGTGCCTGAAGGGCTGAAAAACAAGACCATCTTCTCGCTCGACTTGAGCGCTCTCGTGGCGGGCGCCAAGTACCGGGGTGAATTCGAGGAGCGGTTGAAGGCGGTTCTGGCCGAGGTTCTGGCCGCGGAAGGCAGGATCCTGCTCTTTGTTGACGAGTTGCACACCGTCGTCGGTGCAGGTGCATCCGAGGGATCCATGGATGCCGGCAATATGCTCAAGCCTATGCTGGCCCGCGGCGAACTGCATATGATCGGCGCTACGACCCTCGATGAATATCGGAAGCATATCGAGGCGGATGCGGCCCTGGAACGTCGCTTTCAGCCGGTCATCGTTGAGGAACCGGACGTGGAGGATGCCATTTCCATTCTTCGCGGGCTGCGGGAGCGGTTGGAGGTCTTCCATGGTGTTCGGATCCAGGACAGTGCTCTTGTGGCGGCGGCCACCCTTTCCCATCGCTACATCACTGATCGGTTCCTTCCGGACAAGGCCATCGACCTTGTGGACGAGGCATGCGCCCGGCTTCGGACAGAAATCGACTCGATGCCCGCGGAACTGGATGAACTCACCCGGAAAGTCACGCGGCTCGAGATCGAAGAGGCAGCACTCTCCAAGGAGACCGATCCAGCAAGCAAGACCCGGTTGGAAGAGTTGAGGCGTGAACTGGCGGACCTGCGGGCCAAGGCAGATGCGAAAAGGGCCCAATGGGAAGCGGAGCGCCAAGCGATTCATAAGTTGCAGGACATCCGCAGTGAATTGGAGCAGCTACGCCAGGCGGCCGAGGAAGCCGAGCGGAACTACGACCTGAACCGGGCGGCGGAGCTACGCTATGGCAAGCTGGCGGACCTGGAACGGCGGCTGGCTTCCGAGGAGGAACGGCTGATCACGAAACAGGGTGAAAAGCGCCTGCTCCGTGAGGTCGTGACGGAGGACGAGATCGCTGACATCGTGGCCGCGTGGACGGGTATTCCGGTCGCACGCCTGAAGCAGGGCGAGCGCGAAAAAGTCCTGCACTTGGACGAAATCCTGCGAGGCCGTGTCGTGGGACAGGAAGAAGCCATCAGTGCGGTGTCGGACGCCATCATCCGTGCCCGCTCCGGTATCCGGGATCCTCGTCGGCCCATAGGCTCCTTTATCTTCCTCGGTCCCACCGGCGTCGGAAAGACCGAGCTCGCCAAGGCACTGGCTGCGGCGCTCTTCGACAGCGAGAACGCAATGATCCGGCTGGACATGAGCGAGTACCAGGAGCGCCACACCGTGAGCCGCCTGCTGGGGGCGCCTCCCGGCTATATCGGTTACGACGAAGGCGGACAGCTCACCGAAGCCGTGCGGCGGAAGCCATATTCGGTGGTGCTGTTCGATGAGGTGGAAAAGGCCCACCCGGACATTTTCAACACCTTGCTCCAGGTCCTCGACGATGGGCGGATTACGGATTCGCAGGGGAGGACCGTCGATTTCCGCAATACAGTGATCATTATGACCTCCAACATCGGCTCGCAGTATCTTTTGGAGGGTTCCGCGGAGGGTGGGGCGATCACGGAGGCTGCCCGCGGCCTGGTGATGGGAGAGCTCCGGGCCCATTTCCGTCCCGAGTTCCTCAACCGAGTCGACGATACTGTCCTGTTTGCGCCCTTGGGGCTTCCGCAGATCGAGCGTATCGTCGACCTGCAGTTCCAACAGCTCCGGCAACGGCTGTCCGAGCAGCAAATTGAGCTGCACCTGACCGAGGAAGCGCGCGTTCTCATCGCCGAACGCGGCTTCGATCCAGTCTACGGAGCGCGCCCCCTGCGCCGCTATATTTCCCATGTGGTGGAAACCCAGGTGGGCCGCGCCCTGCTCCGTGGCAGCATTGCGGAGGGCGGGGTTGTCACGGTGACCGCGTCCGGCGGAGAGCTGGTGGTTGACTACAGCGCAACGGAGCTGGAGAAAGCCGGAACACCATGAAAAACGCCATCATCAAATGTCCCCATTGCGGCAAATCGAACCGCGTCCCCGCTATAGCCGAGGGCCGGCCGCGATGCGGACATTGCCACCGCGACCTTCCGTGGGTGGTTGAAGCGGGAGACGATGACTTCGGCGACATCGCCGAGCGTTCCGGCGTTCCGGTCATGGTGGACTTTTGGGCAGTGTGGTGCGGGCCCTGCCGTATGGTGAGCCCGGTGCTGGACCAGTTGGCGCACGAACGCGCGGGGCAAATCAAACTGGTCAAGGTCGATGTGGACCGCTCGCCGCAACTTTCCGCGAGGTTTGCCATTCAGGCCGTGCCAACGTTGATGGTCATCGTCGACGGCAAGATCGTGGCGAGGCAGGCCGGTGCCGCTCCGGCCCCTGTGCTGAGGTCCTGGCTTGAAGATGCACTGAAGGGCTGATATGAAGCCGAGAGGGGGCCCAGCGTGAACGCTGTCCCGCTCACCGGCATGGCGATTCATCAGCCTGGTGCTCTGTCCAGCAGTTGTTTGCGTTGGTTCCGGCGGGCGGCCCGGCCGTTGTTGGTGCCAGGCTGTGACGGGCCGGCCAAAGTCACATGGATGATGGTTCCGGCACCTGGGGAGGATCTGACATCGAGGGTGCCGCCGGCGTGCTTGATTGTATCGCCGAGAATCCTTAGACCGTAGTGGCCTTCGTAGCCCTCCACGTTCGGTTCAAAGCCGTGGCCGTTGTCGCTGACTGTGATCTTTGTGACTCGATCGGATTGGCTGATCCGCACATGGATGGATGTCGCCGAGGAATGCTTGGTCGCGTTTACCAAGGCCTCCCGGACCACCCGGTACATCAAAACGGCCCGTTCCCTGTCTGCGATCAGTTGTTCGGGGAGATCCATGGTGAGGGTGATGCCCCTGGCCACCAGTGGAGCCGTGAGCTGTGTGAGGGAACTCCGCAGGCCCAGGCGCTGCAGGTCGGGAGGATAGAGTTCGTTGGTCATGGCCCGCAGTGTCCGTACGGTGTTTTGGAGCATCAACCGGGCGTTGCTGAAGACGGGTCTCAGGTCCGGCGGTCCCCGGCGCTCCTCGGATTCCAGGGCGTACGCCAACCCCGAGAGGTCTTGGATGACGTCGTCGTGTAGTTCGCCCGCGACCCGTCGCCGCTCCTGGTCGGAGGCTTCGATGGCGTATTGAAGCAGGGCGTGCTTTGCGGCCTGGTGTTTCTGTATTCTGCGGGCCAGCCGGACGGCCGGAAAGAGCTGGGCCAGCTGAAGTACGGCCAGGGACAGGATCATCGGAGGGATCATGCTCATCAGTACCGCATGCTGCTCGCGGCGGACGTTTTCACCGGAGGAGTAGGTTTCAAAGATCATCGGTGCGCCGCTGACCGAACGTGACCGGACGTAAACTTCCACCAGTTCCCCTGAGGCGGATTCGTAGAGGTTCTCCTGCTCGGTTTGGTTTTCCAGGGTTGCTGTTGCGGGTCCGCCCTGCAGGAGTTTCCGGGCCCATTCTTCCTGCTCGAACTGCTGTCCGATCAATGAATCCATATCCGAGTAGACCACCGTGCCGTGTTCGTCCCATACTTTGATCCTGGTGACCGTTCCGGTGGCCAGCCAAGGGGCCAACCGCTGTTCGAGCAGTTCCAGGGCGGCGTGGTCCCGGGCCAGGAGTTCTGTTGTGATGAGGGGGCCGACGACGTTGTCGGCCAAGCGTTGTGTCATGTCCCGGGCGTTTGCGAGCGCGTGTTGTTCTGCCTCGGCGCGGATCCAGAAGATGACGGGCGTTGCAACCAGGATGAGCGCCACAAAACCTGCGGTGAGGAATCGCGCTACTGCTGCCTGGACTTCCCTGCGTGCAGCGGTGCTGGGTTCTTGTTTGTATAGTTGCCGTTCCACGCTGCAGTTTCCCGGTCAGTGACCCGGGCGCCGAGGTGACGCCGGGCTGCTGCCCAGCCCGGCTACCAATGAAGGGTGGACAATCATGTTCCCGGTCCGCGCGTGCCTGAGGGTATCCAGCATGACTCCAAGGGATCCGTCCTTTGGCAGGAAGGCGCAGATTCCCATGCCCGCCGCCTCGCGCAGGGCATCCTGGGACGGATTGCCCGTCAGCATAACGATCCGCGTTCCAGGATCAAGGGCGAGGATGCGTTCGGCTGCGGTCAGCCCCGAACCGTCAGTGAGGTAGAGGTCCATGAGCACCACGTCAGGTCGGGTATTTTGGTACATCGCCACCGCCTCGGCAGCGGACTTGGCGGCCCCTACGCTCCGCAAATCCGGTTCCCTGTCCAGCGCGCCTGCCAGAAGGTCGGAGAAGGTCGTGTGGTCATCGACGATGAGTATCCGCAGGCGATCGGTGTCGGGCAGGGCCGGTTGCTGGTTGGCAGCCTCGGAGGCCAGCGGATTCGGGACTGCCGGGTCGTTCCTGGCGGCCGTTCGCGCCAGCAGCCTGGCTTGAGCCTCTGTCAGAGCCTTGTTCGGCGTGCAGCCCAGTTCGTTGGCCATGACTTTCCGACAGCGGTCATAGGCCGTAAGGGCCCCAACCACATCTCCGTTGCGTTCGAGTCCGATGATCAGGGTGGTCCAGGCCCGCTCATTGAGGGGATCCAGCCTCGTGACAGACTCGCTCATAACTATTGCCTGGCCCAGTTCCCCCTGGGCGAGGGCAAGCTCGGCAGCCTTGACTTTTGCGGCCGCGACGCGCGTTGCGTGCAGTGCGCGTTCATCCTCCGCCCAAGCAGGCAGGAGTTCGTCGCCGAGCAGAGGTGCCGACGCGAGCTCGAGTGCTTCTGTGAGCAGCGCGAGCGCCCGTCCCGGTGGAGCTTGAACGGCCTGTTTGGTCAGGGTTCCAAAGCGGTCCACGTCCAGGTCCACCATGGTTGTGTCGATGGCGTACCCGCCGGTGACAGTACGAACGGGGCCGGACCGGCCGGTGCCGGGCTGCAGATGTCGGCGCAGGACACTGACATAGCTTTCGAGTGTAGGCAGGGCGACAGCTGGCTGGTTGCCCTCCCACAGCAGATCCATGAGGCGGGCCTTCGAGACTGCCGCGCCGAAGTTAAGGAGAAGAATTTCCAGGACCTGCCGGGGTTTCGGCCCGCCGAGGTCGTTGGCACTCAGTTCGGTGTCTCCGCGATGGACCGATAATGGTCCGAACATACATATTCGAAGTTTTGGACCGCGGGGTGCAGGCGTCGTTTCGGGTACCCCAGGGCCCAGATAGTTGGCCAGTTTGAGAGTGCTCACTAGATATTCCATCGAGTAGTTCCAACGCGTTTGTCCCATTCAATCCGCCCGGAAAAGTCGGGACAACCGTGGTAGATACTCGCTTTGGATCGCCCGTTTCGTGTCAGCTACTTGGTTCGGAAGCTTGGGTACTCGGTTACAGTCCCGGCCACTACCCGTCCCTCGCAGCAGCCGGCGCCCTCCACAATATCCGGCCGGCGCGCACAAGCAAGGGCCCGGCGGCCGCCGTTCCAAACGGGGGACGCCGGGTCCTTGCACAGCGTGGTGGGCTTACTTGTTCACAACGGTGATGGGTCCTGCTGTTCCACCCAGCGTGGACTCGATCCAGATGGTGCCTGGGTTGGTTGCCGGTGCGTTCGCGTCCCGGAGCCGAAGGGTGAAGACGCCCCCGGTCTCCGGCGCCACTGCGGCGATCACTGGGGCCGTGCCGATAACAGTGCCACCGGGACCACCAACACGGACACTGATTGTCCCGCCCACAGCGCTGCTGGTACCCGTGACCCGGAAGTCACCCCTCTTCCATTGGGCCTGGCCTGCGGTAACCCGGTCCGGGACCGGGGTCACGGTGACGACGTCGGTCTTCGCGCCGCCGCCTGCGGTTACAGTCAACTCGAATGTGAGTGGTTTGTTGGTCATGGGGTGTTTGTAGACGGGAAGGCTGAACGTGGGCCGCAACGTGGTGCTCCCAGACAATGTCACCGCATCCGGGTCCGTAGGGCTGCCCAGCACTTGCCTCCACTGATAGGTGGCGCCAGCAGCGGTGGAGGCTGTGCCGTCAAGGGTCACAGTGGTCGCCGTCGTGCCTCGGGTGACTGTTTGGTCAGGTCCGGCGTTTGCCACAGTTTCGCCCTGGACAGTGACAGGATCGCTCTTGGCTGATTCCGGGCCGTCCCCGTTAATGTTGGTTGCCCTTACCGTGAAGCGATACTGGGTGTCCCCGGCGAGCCCGTCGTACACGAGGCTGGTCACATCCCCGGTCACCTTTTTTCCGGACCCAAAAGCTGCGCCGTCTTCGGTGAAGGCCTGGACGGCGTAGCCCGATATGGTCAACCCCTCAGCGCCAGGGCTGGGGGCCGTCCAGGAGACAGTGGCGTTGCCCTTGCCGGCCACCGGTGCTCCGGTGAAGGCAGGGGCGTCCGGTACGGGGTCGTTGGTGATGATGAACTCCACGGTGCCTTTGTCCGAGACATTTCCCGAAGGGTCGATTGCGGCATAGGTGAATTTGCTGGTTTCAATTACCGGAACCGGGTCCCTGTAAAGGGTGGCGCCCTCGGCAGCTACGCCGCCGCTGCCGATGGGGTCGCTCCCGTCCAGCGTGTAGAAGATGTCGCTGCCCTGCTCGTTCGCCGTCAGCGTCAACTTCTGCGCCGTCGAGAACGTGCCCCCGTTAGGGGAGGCCGCCACCGTTGGCTGTGTCGTATCGGTTTCAGGGATGACGGGGACAGCAGGGAACGTTTGACCTGCACTGCTCACGGACACGACGTAGACATCGTAATCGTCGCCCGGAGAGAGCCCTTTGATGGTGGTGCCGGAGGCCTTGGGATCACTGATTCGCACCCCCGACTCGACCTGTTCGCTCCCGCTGACGGTGTGGCCGACGGCGGTGACACGGTACCCGGTGATGGCCGGCGTTCCAGGGACTGCTTGAGCGGGAGTCCAGTTGACCTTCAGGTTGCCGTTCACCTTGGCCACCTTGACGTTGGTGGGTCCCACGGGACCTGACTGCAGCGGGCCGTTGGGACATCCGCCCATTCCCGGACCGCCCAACTCCCCGAATTCTGCAATGGTGAGGCCTTGCCGGTTGGCGTCGGCATCTTCGACTTCCCAGGCCATGGCGCGCTCCCCGGATGCCGCAGCGGCGATTCCGGCTGTGGCTGCGTCATCGAATTCGTAGGTGGCCGTGAACGTACCGTCGTTGCCGAAGACAAGGCTTGAGCTATAACCGTCTGCGGCGGTGAGCGGACCTGGAACCGCGCGGATATCGCGGCGGCCAACGCTGGTGTCCTTCAGGGCAGGCTCCACGATCCGCTGCTCCATTTGGGCGCGGTTGACGCCGGCCCCGGCATGGCCCCTGACGGTAAGCGTGGTGCCGGACAGAGACGAATGTTCGGTGACGTAGGCGTCCTGGACGGTGGTAGCCCCTGCATCGGCGCCATCGAACTTAATGGAAACGACGTCGCCGGGCTGAATGTCCGGGGTGACGTTCAGGCCGGTGCCGGCGCCCCAGCAGTACCCGCCGGGGTGGTTGATTTCGAAGGCGACGTCCCCGGCGGTGACAACGCCTTTGACGGACCCGATCACCCCGGCTCCCTTCCGGGTCACTTCCACAAGCGCGGTCTGTCCCACACGGTCCTGGTACCCCTCGATGGTGATGAAGTCCCGGTCGGGAAAAACCACCAGGTTGTCCGGGAAAGTCGGGACGGCCGCGCTCGCGGAGGGGATGGCCATCAGGGACGTGGCGCACAGTACTGCGGAGACGCCGGCGATCGTACCGGCCCTGCCGTACCCGACGCGGAACCGCGGCCCTCCCGGCTTGTGCAGTTTTGAATTCATGACAACCTCACTGGTCCTGGGTGTTTGAGCGCGTTGTTCACGCATGACCTGACCCTAGGGAGGCGACCTTGCGGAAAGGCTGTCATGATGGTCACCCATGGAACGTCCAGGCCGTGGGGGACTTCGGGCGAATCACCGGCCGGACTGGAGCCCAAGGGTTTCCCTAGAAACGGCGGCGATACTGGGCGCCATGGCATCTACTGCAGCCGCCAGGCGTATCAGGGTCCTCGTTCCGCTTGTCCTGCTCATACTCGTGGGGTCGCTGGTGACGGGCATCGTGACTGCGGCGCCAAGGAAGGCCCCGGCAATGCTGGGTGCCTCCGGAAGCCTCGACGGCGGGCTGGGACGCATCAATGGAGTCATTCCCCTCGAAGTGGACGGCTGGGCGCCCCCAACCGACGCGCCGGCCTTCGACGACTCACCTGCCCAGGAAATGCATCGCGTCCGCATCCTCGTGGAGTTCACCGCCATGGAAGAGGATGGCATCACTTTTGACCCGTCCCGGTACTCCGTCGCGTCCCTGGGCAGGGGCACCTGGGAACCTGTCTGGGCTGCGCCCGGGCCCGCTCTCGTCAAGCAAGGCGAGAGCATCGACGCCACCTTGGTCTTCGAGCTCCCGGACCGGGCAGTAGACCTGACCCTTAAGGTGCCTGGCGGGCCGGGACTCTCCCTCGGGGCAGGGCATCACCGGCCCAAATGACCCAATCAGGTCCAAGCCTACCCATCCAAGATTTTCCCAAGAACAGAACAAATCGGGCAGGGAATCCCCAAGCTGGACCCGTCAGAGTCTGGGTATCAGCAAAGGAGGCACCTAATGTCCATTACACGCCGCCAGGTCCTGTTGGTCGGAGGGCTGGGAGTCCTCGGGGCAGGAGCCGCGATGTTCCCTACCGGTTCGGTGGAGGCCAAGTCCGCAAGCCGGCTCAGCGACAACGAAATGCCTCGACCATTCCGGGCAGATTTCGTCCAGGCGCCAATGCTCGCGCCCTATGCAACCGGCATCGATCCCGCCGACGGACTGCCGGTCAACTACTACAGGGTGACCGAAAAGGCTGGCACTGCCAGCATCCTTCCGCGACTGACGACGCCTATCCTGGGGTACAACGGAGTCTTTCCTGGTCCCACCATCAGCCTGGACCAAGGCACCAAAGCTGTGCTGCGGGTCCGCAACCAGCTCCCTTCCCAGCACGCGTTGGATGGACACGCACTGTCCACCTCCACCCATCTGCACGGCTCGGCGTCGTTGCCGCAATATGACGGCTATGCCTCCGACATTACGCATCCCGGCTTCTACAAGGATTACTACTACCCCAACTTCCAGCCCGCTCGCACTCTCTGGTATCACGACCACGGGGTCCACTTCACGGCCCTGAACGCTTATTCCGGCCTCGCAGCCCAGTACCACATGCATGATCCCCTCGAACGGCAGTTGCTCCCGCAGGGCCGCTACGACGTGGCTCTGACCATCAACGATGTCATGTTCGCCTCCAACGGCTCACTCGGCTACGACGACAATACCCACTCGGGACTTTGGGGTGACGTGATCCTGGTCAACGGCAAGCCTTGGCCGGTTATGAAAGTGCAGAAACGCGTCTACCGCTTCAGAATCCTGAACGCCTCTATCTCGCGCTCCTTGCGGCCCACCCTCAGTACCGGGGATCCCTTGGTGGTGGTGGGAACCGACGGCGGCCTGATACCCACTTCCCAGAGCGTGCCCAGCTACCGGCACGGCGGCGCGGAGCGGTATGAGATCCTCATTGACTTCCGCAAATACAGGACCGGTCAGCGGATTGAGCTGAGAAACCTCTCCAATAAAAACAACGTGGACTACGACTACACCAACAAGATCATGGCTTTCGACGTCACCGACGAGGCAGTGGACATGTCGGACCCGACGTGGAATCGGATACCCACCACGTTGACGGGGAGTGAGGCCATGTCGCTGAAGGCCAGCCAGGCGGTCAAAACCCGGTCCTTCCGGGTCAAGCGCAGCGACAGCACCAATCTGTGGACCATCAACGATGACAGTTGGCAGGACGTCATCGCCAGCGGTTACAAGAAGGTCGCCGCGGACCCCGCACTGAATTCGGTGGAGATCTGGGAGATCGAAAACAAATCAGGCGGCTGGTTCCACCCGGTCCACATTCATCTGGTCGATTTCCAGGTCCTCAGCCGCAACGGCCAGCCACCTTTTGCCTACGAACGGGGGCCCAAGGATGTGGTGTATGTCGGTGAGGACGAGAAAGTGCGGCTCCTCATGAAATTCACACCCCACGCCGGCCTCTACATGATGCATTGCCACAACCTTCCCCATGAGGACCACGACATGATGGTCCAGTTCCGGGTGGGCCTCAAGGAGTCGGATCTGGATGTCAACGACCCCATGACAGCGGCGAAAGCTGAGTGGGATGACGTGAAGGAATGAGCGCGCGTTTCCTTCGCGGCCTTGCGGTGGCAATCGTGCCGGCCCTGGTTGTTCTTGCCGCGAGGGCCTGGCTGGTTGAACCGATTACGGTGTCCTCGGACAGCATGGCACCAGCCATCGACGAAGGTTCGGTAGTGCTGTTGTATAAACCAGCTGTTCCTGCAGAGCTGGTCCGGAGGGGCGTCGTAGTGGCCTTTACCGACCCCGAAGACGGCAGACCCACCATCAAACGGGTCATTGCTGTTGAGGGGCAGGTTGTAGCCATCCGCGACGCGGAGCTCTACGTGGACGGGCAACACGTAAGTGAACCCCTTATCGATCACAGCCGCATAGATGCGACGTACTTCGGGCCGGTGACTGTTCCGGCTGGGGAAATATTCGTGCTGGGCGACAACAGGGGCGTCTCCATCGATTCCCGGGACTACGGTGCAGTGCCCTTGGCCGCCGTCCGCGGCATCATCATGACTGGCCGGCACTGATTCCGTCAGCACCGTAAGGATGATCTCTGGACCCGGGCCCAAGCTTGACCTATGGTGAGGGCAGCAGCGGCCACAGGCCGGGTGAAGCTCCATCGCGGAGGTGCATCATGGGTGTCATTTCGTCCGGGTTCCGTGGGCGGCGGTCGGAGAACGCTGCACTGCCTCCCGGGCAGCACTTAACGCAGGACTTTCCCGTCCTGACCGCCGGGCCCGCTCCGCTCATTTCAATGGACACGTGGGAGTTCTTCATCGCCACGGAGGAAGGCCAACGGCATTCCTGGTCCTGGGACGAGTTCATGGCCCTGCCACAGGAGGAAATCACCCAGGACATCCACTGCGTGACCAGCTGGTCGAAATTGGGAACGGTGTGGCGGGGGGTTTCGGTGGACACCCTTTTCCAAAGCGTCGAAACAACCAACGACTTCGCCACGGCGCACTCCTACGGCGGCTACACAACGAACGTTCCACTGTGGGATCTCCTGGGTGGAAAGGCTTGGGTGGCCTGGGAATTCGATGGCAAGCCGCTGGCCCGGGCCCACGGCGGACCGGCACGGCTCCTGGTGCCGCATTTGTACTTCTGGAAGAGCGCCAAATGGATTCAGGGCCTTGAGCTGACGGGGGAGGACGTTCCCGGTTTTTGGGAATCGAACGGCTATCACCTTCACGGCAATCCCTGGCGGGAGGAACGCTACTCATGAGGCAGCTGCCGTGAGCTCGGTGTGGCAGGTCGCCGAAGTGGTCGGCGGGATGGACGAGAACGCCTCCGCCAGGACAATCCGCCTTCGTGTGGAAGGCCTGCTGGGACATTTGGCGGGACAGCACATCGACATTCGCCTGACCGCCGAGGACGGCTACACCGCCATCCGCTCATACTCTGTGGCCTCCGCCGGCACGGACGGGCAGTTGGAGATCACCGTTGACGAACTGCCCGACGGCGAAGTGTCGCCTTACCTTGTCAGGGACCTGATGGTGGGGGACAGTCTGGAAGTCCGGGGACCCGTCGGCGGCTGGTTTGTCTGGCGGCCCAGCAACGTCAACCCCGTCCAGCTGATTGGAGGAGGCTCGGGCGTGGTGCCGTTGATGTCCATGATCCGTGCGCATCAGGCTTCCGGCAATGCATCGCCTTTCCGGCTCCTGTACTCACTTAAATCGCCCGGGACTTCCCTTTATGGCGATGAACTGAAGCGTTTGGACCGCGAATCGAACAAGTTCACGGTGGACTACGTATATACGCGTTCGACGCCGGAGGGCTGGCCCAGCCTGCCGGCCCGCCTAACGCCGGACACACTTTTGGCCAGGATTTTCCCTGCCGATGAGAACCCGGACGTTTTTGTGTGTGGACAAACCGTTTTTGTGGAGGCCGTAGCAGACTGGCTCGTGATGGCCGGCTATTCACCTGAGTCGATAAAGACCGAACGGTTTGGCGGGACAGGAGGCATGCAGTGAACAGCGGCCATGACTTCACCTTCCCCGAACCCGAGGATCAGGACGTCGCAGTCACACCCCACGATCCGATCCCTTACGTGGACGGAAACGCGGCGGCCGGTGCCCTGTCTGAAATTTTCCGCATCGACATCATCGCCGCGCTTGGACGCTGCCGGCACTGTGGCTCGGTGCGTGCTTTTGGGGCGGCCATGGTCTTCACGGATGCACCCGGCATTGTGGTGCGCTGCCGCGACTGCCAGGGCGTCCTGCTGCGATTGGTTCAGACACCAACCCGATACTGGTTGGATTTGAGCGGCCTCAGCTATCTGGAGATTGACCGCGAGGAGTAGCCCCCTGCAGTGCGTCCGCTCATTTCTGGTTCCTCTCGTTCGCAAGCTTGTTCCGCCGGTCCTCCTCGCGCTTGGAATATGCGGCAGCGCGGACTGCCTCCTCTGACTCCAGGCTGCTGCCAAGGGCGCCGCCGACGGTGGCCGCTGAGGCGACGAACCACGTGAGTACAAACAGGTCGCCGTAATCAAGTGAAACCTTGAGGTAGCCCCCCATGACCGCAGGGTCGAGCACAAACAGCGCCCACACCAGATTCACTATATAGAGTGCCAGGTAGCAGATAACCACCCCAATGGTCAGCGTAATCAGGGTGGAAGTGTTGTAGAGGCGCGAGCGTTCCTTCGCTCCGTCGGAATTGTCCTCAGCGCGATCCCAAAGGCCGCCGTCGATGACGAGCCAGCCAACCACAAGCGCAATTGAGGCAATCATGGCGACTAGGAGGCGCCAGGGCGACAAGGAACCAGCCAACAGCCAGACCGTGGAATTGATGGTGGCTACCGCTCCAGTCGCCAGAGCTGCGACCAGCGCGGATTTCAGACCGGGTACCAGCAACCAGGGACGGTTTGCCAGGACCATGCCCAGCAGCAGCCTGAAGCGGTTGGTGAAGCGCGGAAGCGGCTCGCCGTGCCCGTCCTGCGCGGTACCGTCCAACCCGCTGACGAGCGCGCGTACTGCGTGCCGGCCGCGCCGGTGCATGCTTACCCCGCCGAGGGCTGGCAGGGACAGCACAGCTGCGCGTTGCCCTTGGTCGGTCTCGGCCAGCAGGTACCGGCCATCGCCTTCGTCGCGGAATGGAAGCTCGGTCAAGCCAATGACGACGTCCCACTCATGGTCACGGGCGTGGTCCCGGAGCCGCGCCAACGCAGTGTCGACGTCTTCGGAGCCCATGCTGAAGGGCTCACTGACTACTTCTATGTTCCATGCCGCGCGCTCCGTTCCGCCCGGGGGCTTAAGGTCACACAGTCGGTGTGCAAGCTCCGTGGGCGCGGCGGGGTCGGCCATTAGACCGACCTGAATCGGCTTCATCACGGCAAACTACCACAAACGGGCTGTGGTGCCGACCCCCCATCGGCCGCCGTTTCCAGCCTTCCACCATGCACTTTTGGCCTGGAAGCTTTGTTCGGATGCCGATGGGGGACGACTCGATTATTAGGCCGACGCCGGAGCGAACCGCTCCCACACGCGGTGGGCTGCCAGCAGTCCGAGCAATTCCTGGACCAGGGCGTCACCGTTCTTCCCGGTCACAATGCCCGGCGTGCCTTCCGGGATGCCTGCCGCAGCAAGTGCCGCTGAAGCGCTGTCCAAGGTGGCAATGGCCTTCGCGTGCCGGAAGGCTTCGGTCAGCAGCAATACTGCCCGAGGATCCAACTCGCCACCGGGAGCGCCTGCCTTGGCATCGAGCCCAGGCGCTGCGTCAGGTGCCGGGGCGGCAGCCGTTGCAACAATAACCGCATCAAACTCTGTTGAACGGGCGGTGAGATAAGTGCGCTGCACGGGGATCCCGTCGTCGTCCCCTCCCAGGAAGCCACCTGCCGGGGCGATGACCAGCGGAACGATGCCCTCGGCATCCAAAGCCTTCCGGGCCGCCTCAACAGCGGAAAGGTCACTGTCCTGGTCGGCGAGAATCCCCACGATCCGGCCAGCGACGGGCCAGGTTTGACCTATCTGCGAAAGCGCGGGGCTCGGTTCGGCGTCCGGCACCTCGAGAGTCGCGGAGGGTGCTGGAAGGCCCAAGCCCTTGGCCACCGCGGCGCACAGATCGGCGTCGATGTTGGCCAAAGCGGCGAGCTGACGTTCGCGAATGGACTTCTCGTAGCACTTGCCAAGCTCGAACGTGTAGGCCTGGATCACGTGATCCTGCTCGATCGGGCTCAGGCTGCGGAAGAAGAGCCTCGCCTGGCTGTAGTGGTCGTCAAAGGTCGCCGGGTTGCGGCGCTCCTTGAGGGACGCGGCGAGTTCTTCCGGGACATCGATGAACGCTCCCACGTCCTGTCCGGCGTGGAACGGGCAACCGCCGTCGAGGGAGTTGGGACGGTACGGGGCGACTCCGCTGTGGACTGCCTGCTGGTGCATCCCGTCGCGGAGCATGTCGTTGACCGGAGCCTGCGGCCGGTTGATCGGGATCTGGCCGAAGTTGGGACCACCAAGGCGGGAGATCTGCGTGTCCAGGTACGAGAAAAGCCGTACCTGCAGCAGGGGATCATTGGTGACGTCGATCCCCGGAACCAGGTGGCCGGGGTGGAAGGCAACCTGCTCGGTCTCGGCGAAGAAGTTGGTGGGATTGGCGTTGAGGGTCATGATGCCGATGGGCTGGACCGGAGCCAGTTCCTCGGGCACGAACTTGGTGGGGTCCAGGAGGTCGATGCCTTCGAACATCTGGTCTTCGGTGTCCGGGAACGTCTGGACTCCGAGTTCCCACTGGGGGTAGGCGCCTGCTTCAATGGCGTCGGCCAGGTCCCGGCGGTGGAAGTCGGGGTCCATGCCGTTGATGATCTGCGCTTCTTCCCACACCAGGGAGTGGACACCCTGCTTGGGCTTCCAGTGGAACTTCACCAAGGTGGTGCGGCCCTCCGCATTCACGAACCGGAAGGTGTGGACGCCGAAGCCTTCCATGGTCCGGTAAGAACGGGGGATGCCACGGTCAGACATGTTCCACATGGTGTGTGCCTGGGCCTCGGTGTGGAGGGAGACGAAGTCCCAGAAGGTGTCGTGGGCGCTCTGAGCCTGGGGAATCTCGCGATCCGGGTGGGGCTTTGCTGCGTGCACGACATCGGGGAACTTGATGCCGTCGTGGATGAAGAAGACAGGAATGTTGTTTCCCACGAGGTCGTAGGTGCCCTCGTCTGTGTAGAACTTTGTTGAGAAGCCACGGGTATCGCGGACAGTATCCGCTGAACCGCGGGAGCCAAGCACGGTGGAGAAGCGGACGAAGACAGGAGTCTCCACATCCTTGGCGAGGAACCCGGCGCGGGTGAGGTTGGCCGCGGTGCCGTAGGAACGGAACACACCGTGGGCGCCGGCTCCGCGGGCGTGGACTACGCGCTCAGGAATGCGCTCGTGGTCAAAGTGCGTGATCTTCTCCCGCAGGTGGTGGTCCTGCAGCAGGATGGGGCCACGTGGGCCGGCCTTCAAGGAATGGTCGGTATCGCCCAGGCGAAGTCCTTGGGCTGTTGTCAGGTACTGGCCGGACTGGGCACGTGCAGTGGCCGGTGCCCCCGTGGGAGTACCCGTTGGAGATACAGCTTCGGGCGCGCGCTGATCCGGCTTGGGCGGCAGGGGTTCGCGGGGAGTGGTGGGTTCTTCCAAACTGGCCGGCTCGCTGCCAGGGACTCCGGGGATGTTGATGTCGCGCTTCTTGTCCGCCATGAATTTCTCCTCAGAATGGTTAAACCAGCAGTGTTCTACCGATGGGGCCGAGATGCTAAGCATGCTTAGCATGTTTTGTACCCTAGGGAATGTTGTTCAACACTGCAAATTGGATTCGGTCCAAGCGTGGAGAATGAAGCGCTACGACCCCAGGAGCTTTTGCAATCCGGCGGCGTGTATTTGTGCGAGACCGGGTTGGTCCTGCACGTCACTGAGCGAGAGTCCCGTGGCGTCCTTGACGGCGCGGCGCATGGCTTGCAGATTTGTGAATCCGCTGGCCTCGGCAATATTCGCCAGAGACCGCATCCAGGAATTTGTGTCGGAGAGAAGTTCCAAGGCTTCCACAGTCCTCAAAGCGCGGATGAACTTGTTCACCTGCAGGGCTTCGGCCTCGAAAAGGTAGTACAGGGCCCTGCGGGAAAGGTGTGAATAGGCCACTACCTGCTCAACGCCCAATTCCGGGTTCCTGTAGTTCCGCCGCATGAACTTCTTGACCGCGGCTATGCGTGCCGGTTTCAGGTCAACGTCATCGACCGGTGTTTCCAGCAGTGAGCCGATAAGGCCGGTCATCATGGATCGGAAGACAGGCTGCAGGCGGCCCACTTCGCGGTCCACGTTTGCGTCCTGCCAGCTGGACAAAGCCGGAAGGATCAATCCGCGGACCAAGGGGTGTTCCCTGATGTCGGCCAGGCCCTCCAAGCGCTTCATTGATTGGCTGTCCAGTCCCAGCAGTTGCCTGTCGAAATGGATTCTGACTGCGCTGAGGCCTTTGGGCGCATGGAAACTCCCGGCCGCTGAATGATCAAGGAACCTGACAGTCCCACGGGAAATTTCCTCGGATCGACCGGAGAAGCTGAATCCCGCGCATGAACTGCGGAAGTACACCAACCAGTTTTGGGCAGGAGCCGGGGCCCTCCAGTGGCAGATGGCCGGTTCGTTGACCACGTCCACCAGGCTGAACCCGGGACCCTCGAGGCTCATGGCTGTTGGGTTGAAGCCGGGACGGATCTGGCGTTCGGTCTTCTCCAGTCGTGCGGGGGTGTCGATGGCGCTGCCGTACCAGCACCGCCAGTGTTCAAATCTTTCCTCCGGATCCAGCCCCGCCGGGATGGCGTAGCGCTTGATCCCTTCACTCCGGGGGGCGTCGCGGGAAGAATGATCGGGGGCGGTCGAGGGTGTGCATTTCATGGGGTATGGCCTTTTGGCTGCCGGGCAGCCGTGGTTCTGCTGAACATCAGTGCAGCGCGCTCATGCGATGGGAAGTTACAAGTCTAGGTACAGTGCGGGGGTCACGCGGACACCCGTGGTGGACATCACGGCTCTCGCCAAGTGCGCCATTGCTCCGGCTCGACTGAGGGCCGTCCCAGCAGGTACCCCTGGCCTGCGGTCACTCCCAGATCCCTGACTGCAGCCAATTCTTCCTCGGTCTCGATACCCTCGGCCACCAAGTCTGCTCCAATACCCGTAGCGAACGTGACCATGGCCGCTCCGAGCGCCATTTTGGCCTGGTTTCCATCGATTTCGGAGACGAGGTCCCGATCCAGCTTGATCACGTCCGGCCTCACGTGGAGGATATGGCGCATCGAGGCGAACCCCGCCCCGGCGTCGTCAACCGCTATCCGCAGGCCGAGGGACCGCGCCCGCCCCAGGGCTGCGCAAAGCGGTTCGTAATCCGTTACTGGCGTGTGTTCGGTCAGCTCCAAGACGATTCGGTCGGCGGCCAGTGACGAGTTTTGAAGTATGGCGTCCATGCGTGGGTCAAGACACGCTTGCGGAGACACATTGACGGAAACGTAGAGATGGGCCGGGAGCGCTGCCGCGGCCTCGACTGCGCTTTCCAAGGCCAGGAACTCGAGTTCGCGAACACACCCCGCCGATGTGGCGTCGGCAAACCAAGCTTGGGGTGACCGAACGGGCACACCGTCGAAGCGGGTGAGTGCCTCGACGCCGGTGACCTTGCCGGTCGCGAGATGACGGATAGGCTGGAACGCCGTTGCCACAGCCCGGCTGCTGATGATGGCCTCCACCTGGGTGCTCAGCCGTTCGCCGGCCGGGTCTTCGCCTCCCTCATGGGTCGCCGGGTCGGAAGTGCCTTTGCGGGCTGCGGCCTTGAAGAAGAGCCGAACCAGCATGGACGACGCAATTCCGGCTGCGGCACCCGCGAGAAAGACATCCGGCCCCGCACCTTTGCGTTCACTGCTGCGGACTGACTGCGTGATGGCTGTGAAGATCACCATTGCAAAACACTATGGTGCCCACACGCAGGTAGGGGAATGCAGCTGTATCACTCTGTGCAGAGTTGCACCCCGGGTCATTACTCTTCGTGCAAAGCGCTGGCGCAATGCACAGAGTGATCCCTCGGGCGGAAACTTCTGCACTCATCGGCATCGAGCCGCGCGTTGGCCCCGGTATCAGAGGCTAGGCTTATCAGCGTTCCTGTTCCGCCCGGCCATCCCCCAAGTCGCTGGGCGGGACGGGGACTTGCCCGCCGTCGTCGAAATCGTTGGTTTCGCGGCCTGCTAGAACAGTGGCCATGGCACGGAGGGCATGCCGCCGTGCGGCGCCGGTAACCGTCCCGCCGAACGCAACACGGAGCAGCGGGCATGGAACGCAGCGATTTCCTCGGCCGCCAGCAACTCGGCCAGGTCGCGCCCCAGGTCGCCTTGCAGTCCTTCGATCACGCGCTCGATTCCCTCGCGTTCCTCGCTGGCGAGCGAGTCTCCCAACCACCCCCAGAGGACCGTGCGCAGTTTGTGTTCGCTGTTGAAGGTCAAACCATGGTCCACTCCGTGACGGTGCCCGTCGGCCATGGCAAGAATGTGGTTTCCCTTCCGGTCGGCGTTGTTGACGACGACGTCGAACACGGCCATCCGCCTCAGCGCCGGCGAGTCCTCGTGAATGAGGGCAACCATTCGACCGTTGTCGTCCTCACCTTCAAGAACAGCTTTCCAACCCGCCTCGGGAATGTTGTCCGACGCGACCAGGTCTACCGGGTTTTGCCCGGGGTCCTGCTCCTTCCACAGCTGCACCATGCCCGTCCCCAGAGGCCCGTCCCGCAACCAGGTTCGCGGCACGATGTTCCAGCCGAGCACCTGCGAAACCAGGTAGGACGCTACCTCCCGGTTCGCCAGGGTGCCGTCGGGAAAATCCCACAAGGGGCTTTCGCCGGCTATCGGCTTGTAGACGACGGTCACCTCGCCGATGCTGCCAAGGAAAGTAGCGTTCGACGCCGTCGTGATGCGGCCGGTAAGCGTCAGCTCGTCGGCGATCAGGTCCGGTGCAGCCATCAGACCTCGGGCAACGTGCAGCTGTGACCTTCGGCGTCCATGGGGTACCCGCAGATGTCGCAGTTGGGGCGGCCTGCGGCGACGATTTCGAGGGTGCGCTTGGTGAACGCGCGGGCGGTGCCCACCGGCATTCGCACCAGCAGCATCTCTGTGTCCTCGGGCCCGTTGCTTTCGAGCGGTTCGTCGACGTCGTCAACGTCGGCATCGATGGGGTATGCCTCGATCACGACCTGGGCGGTGGTGGGATCCCAGCCCAGGCTCATTGCACCAGCGCGAAACTGCTCCACGGGAGCCTCAAGCGGGTCATTGTCATCGAGTTCGGAAGGACTGCTCGAGGGAACGCTGAACGGGTTGTCCTTTACGGTGCTGAGCTGGTCCAGGAGTTCGTCGATCTTCTCGGCAAGCTGCGCAGACTGCTGCTTCTCAAGGGCAATACTCACGATCTGCGTCCCTGCGCGCACCTGCAAATAGAAAGTGCGGGCTCCTGGGCGGCCAATGGTGCCAATGACGACCCGGTCCGGCCAGGCAAACTCGTGAACACGCGTAGGCATGTCAGTATTTTATGCACATGCGGTTCACGGCGTCTTCTGTCCGGCCCCGCCACCGACCTGCGCATCGCCGGAAGCCATGCCATTCGCCAGCCATGACAGGTCGCCCGCGTCTGTATTGGTGGCATAAACGCTCGGGCGATCGGCACCGTAGTGCACGATTGACACGGAGGCGGGACTGACGTTGATGCGCTGGAACAAGTCCAGGTGCATGCCGAGCGCGTCGGCGAGGATCGATTTGATGACATCACCGTGACTGACCGCCGCCCAGACCGCGCCCGGGCCGAACTCCGCCTCGAATGCGGCATCGTGGCGGCGAATTGCGGCTACCGCCCGCGCCTGCATCCCGGCCATGGATTCACCACCGGGAAAGACGACGGCGGATGGTTGCGTTTGGACTGTTGACCATAATCCCTCGGTCGCCAGCTCACTGAGGGCACGACCCTGCCACTGGCCATAATCGCACTCGGTGAGATCGTCGTCGATTGGCGCGTGCGGCCTGCCGTTTTGGCGCTGAAGAATGAATTGGGCTGTTTCCCGGCACCGTTCAAGCGGGCTGGAAACTACACCTGCAACGGGCACCACTGCCAACCGGTTCGCCGCCGAGGCGGCCTGTTCCCTTCCGGTCGGATCCAGGCTCACGCCTGCGGCCCTCCCGGCCAGCAGTCCGGTGGCATTGGCCGTGGTGCGGCCGTGCCGCACGAGGATAACTGTCGCCATCCACCAAGCCTAACCATCCGCCGCGGGCTGGAAGTATCTATTCGCCCGGTTTGCTGCAAGCTGGGGTTTGAATGAGAGCGCACAAATACGGCATAGTAGACTCAAAATTTCGCTGAAGAAGCCCGGCGCCCTTTTCGCTTTACTGCGGAGGTTTTATGCGCACCTATGCCCGCCGCCGGATCCATGTGGAAGTTTGACATGGAAACCCGAGAACAAAACGACGACTTCAAGAACCTCCATCAATTGATTGCTGCTGGAGACGTCCGGCCTTTCTGAACGGCATGACCCGGTACGCGGCCACGACGATAAGCCGGGTGGCCGGGGTGCGCGTGGAGTGTGCCGTGACGTTGTGGCGGCGAAAGCGTGCGGTAACTGTTGCCGGCAGCAGCGACAACGCACTTCTCCTGGACGGCATTGAGCAGGCTATCGGAAGTGGCCCCGCGCAGGAGGCCTTGGAGACATCAATGCCTGTGCACCTCGCGGACGCTACGACTGACCAGAGATGGCCCGAGTATTGCAAAGACCTCGCCGCGGCAGGTTTTGAAAGCGCGTTGGGCGTTCCGTTGTCCTTGGGAATGGACTCGGCGGCGGCGCTGAACTTCTTTGCCGCCGAAGCCGGGAAATTCACGGAAGAGGCGATCCGCGAAGCCGAAGTGTTCGCGGACATAGCCGCGCAGGCTCTGCGGCTCTCTTTGCGTATCTCGACGGCTGACCTTTTGGCCGAGGACCTCAAAGCGGCCATGGAGCGCAGGACTGCCATCGATCTTGCGTGCGGCATGATCATGGCCCAAAGCCGCTGCACCCAGGGTGAGGCCTTCGCATTCCTTCAAAAAGCTTCCCAAAACCGAAACCAGAAGCTGCACGACGTCGCCGAGGGCATTATCGCCGGAATCTCCGAGCCGCGGGAAGCCGCGACGACATTTTTCCAGGACTGAGCAACGTGACGTGAGTTGAGCGGTGAGGGCTCGGCTCGAAGGCCCGCGGGAGATTCCCTGGATCATCGATCTGCTACGCGGTGAACGCGAGGTCCTCCGCACGGACGCGAAACCGCAGCGGTTCGCCGCGGGCAAGCCGCAACGCCTCGTTCACGGCACTTGCCGCCATACGTTCAAGCTCGTTGCCCAATGATCCTGCAACATGCGGGGTGAGAAGCACATTGGGGTGGGTGTAAAACCCCGAGTCCGAGGGCAGCACCCAAGGTGTTGTGACGTCCAGGATCGCGTACAAGTCGCCCTGCTCCACCCTGGCGAGCAGGGCGTCCTGGTCCACGAGCTCGCCCCGGGCGGTGTTGATGAAGGTGGCGCCGGGCCGCATGGTCTTAATCAGCCCGGCGTCGATGAGGTTCTTAGTGGAGGGTAACGACGGCGCGTGGAGACTGACGACGTCGCTGCCGGCAATGAGCTGCTCCAGGCTGACCAGCCCGACTCCCAGTGCCGAGGCCTCCTGCGGTGACAAGTACGGGTCGGCGACGACGATGTCCAGCTCGTAGGGGGCAAGCAGGCGGATCACATGCCGGCCGATCCTTGAGGCACCGATGATGCCGACACGTTTGCGGTAGTTTCCCATGTCCGGGAAGAGCTGCTCAGGGAGAACCTCCTCGCGGCTTGTATGGAGCGCCCGCGCGATCTGGAGGACGCGCTTGTTGGCCAGGATGATCACGGCGACCGTATATTCGGCGACCGGGATGGCGTTCGCATCCGCAGCGGAACTGACCTGGATCCCACGCTCCCAACATGCCTCACCGATGTGGTGCTTGATACTGCCCGCGGCATGGAGCACGTATCGCAGCCGTGGGGCGGCATCCAGTACTGCGTCGTCGATCATTGGGCAGCCCCAGCCCGTGAGGAGGATATCGGCCGTGCTGATCAGGGCACGTCCGTCGGGGGAATGGAAATCCTGGATGGGTTTGCGGCTCAGGATATTAAGGCTGGGTTCCAAGGGGTCCAGGCTTCGCCGGGGGAAGACCCCTCGTGCAGTGTTTTCGGGCATGGCCAGGGCGACATTCAATGTCATTTGACGCTCCCTGCAGTCAGGCCGGACTTCCAGAAACGCTGCAGCAGGATGAAAGCGACGAGGAGCGGGATCACCGACAGCAGCGAACCCGTGATGACCATGGGAGTGAATTCCGGTTGGGGGAGGGAGTAGCCCTGCCAGATGGAGATTCCCACGCTGACCGGTAGCAGCTGCTGGTCCTGCAGCATCACCAAGGGGAGCATGAAGTTGTTCCACACGCCGACGAATTGGAAAAGGGCAATGGTGACATATCCCGGGAGCATCATGGGCAGACCCAGGGAGAAGAAAGACCGGACCGGGCCGGCGCCGTCCACGCGGGCAGCTTCCAAGGTTTCCGAGGGGACGTAGGCCGCCGAATATACCCGGGCGAGGTAGACGCCGAACGGGTTGCACAGTACCGGGATCAGGATGGCCCATACGGTGTTGGTAATTCCGAACACCGAGGCCAGCATGTACATCGGCAGGACTGTTGCCGTATTGGGAATGAGCACTCCCATCAGGACCACCCCAAAGAATGAATCCTTGCCGCGGAACTGGAACTTATCGAACGCGTAGCCCGCCATTACGGAAATCAGGCCGCCGAAAATGGCACCGAAAGCTGCGTAGAACATGGAGTTGGCCATCCAGCGCAGGAACATCCCGCCGTCCTGGTTGAGGACTGCAGCGACGTTCTCAAAGAACGCCGGGTTTCCAAGGGCGTAGGCACCGGTGGCATAAAGGTCCGAGGCGTTTTTTGTAGAGGCGAAGAACAACCACAGGACCGGAAGGACCATATAGGCACAACCCAGGACAAGGAGGGCGTTGACGGTGAACTTACCGGCGAAACCCCGCGCGTGGTTGTTGCTGCTTTTCCGATGGGGAGCGGGCTGCCTCGCGGCCTTCCCGGTCCTGGTCAGTGTTGGAGTGCTCATGCTTTGTTCATCCTTGAGCTCAAGCGGGTGACGACCCAGGACAGCACGGCTGCTACAAGGGCGATGATGATGGATGCTGCGGCTGCCTGGTTCAGGTTGTGCCGGTTGAAGGCGGCATCGTAGGCCCACATGTTGGGGACCCAGGTGCTGGTCACGGAGGCTGTGGCTTTGCCGATGATGGATGGCTCGGTGAACAGTTGAAGCGTGCCTATGACGGTGAACAACATGATCACGCTGAGGGCCGGCAGGATCAGCGGCAGTTTGATGCTGAAGGCTGTCCGGATTTCTCCGGCACCATCAACGCGGGCGGCTTCCAGGACCTCCCGGGAGACAGCTTGGAGGGCGGTGAACAAAATGATGACGTTGTAGCCTGTCCACTCCCACACGGCAATGTTCACGATGGAGGGAAGGATCATGTGGTTGTCCAGGAAGTTCAGGGAGATGCCTCCGCCCTCCAGGACCGAGACGATGGGGCTGACGCCGGGGGTGTAGAGATATGCCCAGATCAATGCAGCGATCACGCCGGGAACTGCGTGTGGGAGAAAAACCAGCAGTTGGAAGAGCTTCCTTGCCCTGGCAACCGTCGCGTCCAGCAGGAGGGCAAATGCCAGGGCGCCGCCGACCATGCACGGGATGTAGATGACGCAGTACAGGGCGAGCCGCCCGATACCTGCAATGAAGCTCTCGGACTGCAGGACCTGGAGGTAGTTCTCCACCCCTACGAATGAGGTCTTGGCCTGGCCGAAGCCCAGGCCCGACTTCTGCTGGGCAAAGAAGCTAAGGACGATCGAGTAGATAACCGGCGCCACCATCGCCAGGGCGAAGACGGCGAAGAATGGTGTCAGGAACAACGCCGCGGTGCGGCCGCCGGTTCCGGACTTGGATCGGGTTTTGCGCTGGGGGCGGGTCATGCCGTCCTCCGAGGCAGGGAGGCCCGGGGCGGGTTTTGATCCCGGGCCAACCCTGCCATGCGGGCCTACTCCTTGACGGAGAGGCCGCTCTGCTTGAGTCCGGCTACCGTCGCGTCCTGGGCTGCCTCAACGGCGTCCTTGACCTTCCCGCCGGTGGTCAGCTTGCCGTATGCGTCCTTAAGTGCGGTGTTGGTGATGTCCCAATTGGGTCCCCACTGCCAGCCCGGGGTGATGGTGGAGTATGCCTTGTCAAAGACCTGGTAGATGTCGTTGCCGAAGTAGCTGGCATCGAAGGCTTTCTGGGCCACCGGCGTCAATCCCGGGAACGCGAGGAACGCCGAGCCGGTGTTCCCGCGGGCCTGGATGGCGTCGGGGTTGGTGGACAAGTACTCGATGAACTTGGCCGCCGCTGCGGGATTCTTGCTGCTCTTGGTGATGTTGAAGCTGGAGCCACCATAGAAGGCATCGGCAGGGGTGCCCCAGTTAGGCACTTCCGCGGCGATCCACTGACCCTTCTGGCCACTGGCTTCGGTTCGCTTCTGGATGCCGGTGGCGCTCCAGTTGGCACCCAGGACTCCGACGACGGCTCCACTGGCCAAGTCTGCCGACCACTCATCGCTGAAGGACTGCTGGACTTTGACGATCTTTTGGTCGATCAGCTTTTGCCAGAACGTGGCGACCCTCTGCGTGGCTTCATCATCCACGCCGACTTTCCAGCTGTCACCCTCGGTGTCGAACCACTTGGCTCCTGCCTGCCAGGAGAGGGCGGCGGTCAGTGAGGCCTCGTTTGGATTGAAGCTGGCCAAGTGGGCGTCGGGCGCCACGGCCTTCAGCTTTTTGCCAGCATCCTCAAAGTCGTCCCAGGTTTTCGGGACGCCCACGCCTGCCTTGTCCAACATATCCTTGCGGTACCACATGATCATTGGTGCGGCATCGTAGGGCAGCGCATAGGTCTGGTCACCGAACTGCACCAGGGCCTTCGTGCCATCGCTGAGCTTGTCCACAGTCGCTGATTTGTCGATGAACCCGTCCAATGGCTGAAGCTGTCCGTTGCTGACGAACTGGGGCAATTGGGGGTATTCGATGGTTGCAACGTCCGGGCCGTTGCCGGCTGTGATCGCCGTCGAGAGTTTGGCGTAACCGCCGCCGGCGCCGTTGGGAACGGTTTCAAAATTGACTTTGATCTTGTCCTGGCTGGCGTTGAAAGCCGCGGCCACTTTGTCCATGCCGGCCAGGGAGGACCAGAAGGTAATGGTGCCGCTGGGGTCCTGCGAGGGACTGGGGGCGGGGCTGGCAGCCGGTGTGCTGGCGCAACCTGATACCAGGGCCGCGCTGACCATGAGGCTGGCGGCTCCCAGCAGAAGCTGGCGTCGCTTCATTCTGTTCTCCTTCGAAGTTCACGATGCGAAGTCGGAGAGTGCGTGCTGCACTTGACTACGTTCATTGAACCAACAGAGATGAACAAACAGATATGAAGTAAACAGGAATGAACAAACTGCCAGTGATCAGCTGCGAGGATCCTGGGAGCTGAATGCAGGCTCGAGCTCTCTTCCCTCCGGCAGCGTCGAGTTGCGGACTACGAGGGTAGGGGACAGGTTGACCCGTTGCCGCGCAGCGGGGCCAGGCCGCCGGGAAATGACCCGGTTCGCGCACATCGTCAAGGCCTGGTGTCCGACGTCGAACTTGGGCGGCGCTACGGCAGTCAAGGGTGTGGTCCCCAGCGCCGCGATCTCGTCATCGTAGGCAATGATCGCGAAGTCCTCCGGGACCTCGATGGCACGCTCCTGGCACACGCTGGCGAACTGCAAGGCGTCTTCATCCGTGTGCACAATGGCGGCGGTGACCTTCTCCCGCAAGCACCAATCGAGAATGTCGGCAACAAGCTCATGATGGGCCTGGGGATCGTTCCGGGCGCGCGACATGGTGCGGACCATGTTCGATGCCGGGTGGGTCTGCGGTCCGGCTTTTTCCATTGCTTGACCGAATCCCTCGATCAACGGCGGAGCGGTGGGGCTGTTCTCCCGAAGGCACAGGGCGATCCTTTGGTGCCCGAGCTCCTGGAGATGGGCGACGGCGATCCGGGCACCCTGCGCGTGGTCGCTTCGCACGCACTCGAAATTGCCGCGATCGAGGGTGTCTTCAATGGATCGCTCCACGACGACGATCGGAACCGCCGCAGCCGCCAACAGCTCCAGCGTTTGGGTATTCGAGAGAGAGGCCTCGCTGGGCGTCACCAGTATCCCGTCGACGCCGAGATCCAGCATTCTCCTAAGCTGCCGTTGTTCTTCGGTGCTTGAGTAGTTGGAGACGCCGAGAATCAAACGAACGCCCGCTTCCCTTGCAGCGGTCTCAGCGCCACGAATGACACCGCTGAAGTAGTACGAAGCCGACGGGACGATCATCCCGATGGTGGCGACAGCGCCGCGATGCGGGGCCCGGTTGGCAGGCAACTGTCGCAGCTGCTGCGAAACGGGGGCGTCGGGAACCGCAACTGCCCCTCCATGCACCCGTTCCACCATGCCCCGTTTCTCCAGGATGGCAAGGTCCCGGCGGACCGTCATTCCTGAGGTTTTGATCCGGGCTGCGAACTCGGAGGCATTAATAGAGCCCTTGAGGGCCAATTCCCTGAGAATGAGGTGTTTACGGTCTTCCGACAGCATCCGGACGGGCCTTTCGCAGTGTGCACTAGGAAGTGTTCATTATGTTCCTTTGTGTTCAAGTGTACGCACTGGTTTCGGCGAAATGGTGAAACCCCCGGCAACCGGGCAAAAAGCCGTGAGTCGGGATATTGGTGTAATTCCGGTCTACCCGGTCCACCATCGTTCCAGGCATCCTGTAGGGATCCACGCGGTGTACCACCTCGTCGGAAGCGTGAAAGGGGTTATGGCCTATGGGTGGACTCATTGATGGGCTCCTGAGCGTCAGTCCGGTGCTCGCCTACACCCTGGTTGCTTTACTTGTGTTCGCCGAAGACGCCTTCTTCCTCGGTTTCGTCATACCGGGAGAAACGGCAGCAGTCCTCGGGGGCGTTATTGCCAGTCGTGGCGAAGTGCAGCTGGGATGGATGATGGGCTTGGTGGTTCTGGCTGCGATCCTCGGTGACACCGTCGGCTACGAGGTCGGCAAGCACGCCGGGCCCCGGCTCCTGAAAAGCCGTGCTCTGGAGCGGCATCGGGAAAAACTCGGAAAAGCGCAGGACTTCCTTCGGCGACGCGGTGGAGCCGCCGTCTTTCTGGGTCGTTTTGTCGCCTTCTTCCGGGCGGTGATGCCGGCGCTGGCTGGCGCATCCCGTATGCACTATCCCCGCTTCCTGTCTTTCAATGCTGCCGGCGGCCTGGTCTGGGGGGCCGGCTTTGTACTGCTGGGCTACCTGGCAGGGAATTCCTATGAAGCCATCGCGAAGGTCGCGGGCAGGGACATCACAGCGGTCGCCATCGCCATTGCGCTCGTGGCTGTCGTTGTCTTGCGTATCCGGTCGTCGCGCAGGAAGCGGCGCAGCGCGAACAAAGCATGAAATGAAGGAACATGTCGGGTCAAGGTATTGCTAAGTAGCCTTAGTAGTGGTCTCCTTATATCGGGATGAAACTCTCCTCCCGCTGCCCGGTCGCTCACCGGTTAGCCCCGCCGACTCCTCGGAGATGCCATGCAAGGGATTGGTGGCCCAAGCCTTACACGACTGACGCAAGACATGCGCCCCCTCGGATGCCTGCACTGCGGGACCAATGAAAATGTTGCCATCGAATCCATAGAGTCATTGCCGCCGCACCCGGGCGAACTTCAGGTCCAGGTTGGTTACGTTTGCCGGAAGTGCCAAGGCAATTACCTGCATGCGGCACGGTTCCGTGATGTCGCTGCGGTCCTGAACAGGACCCGCTCGCTGGATGGATTGCTCCGCTTTGCTGGAGAATACTTCCACTGCGGAGAGCCGATGTCGCTGATGGGTTCGAAGATTAAGAGCATTTACGCGCCTCTGTCCACCGATGAGCCCTATGAAGACGCCTCGGTGGTCAACGTCGGAACCAAGGTGCTTCGGTGCCAGTGTGGCTTCCAGCTGGAGCTGCCGAGCTGACATGGCTTCCGGCCGTAACCCGCTTGATGACCTGCGCGAGACAATCGGTCATCTGGCCAATCAACTCAAGCTTCAAGGTACCGAACGGGTGGACGACCTGATGGGCGAGTTCGTCGGTGCCCGGCCGGGTCCGACCCGCCCGCTGTCCGAGGTGCAGGCCGAACTCGACGCGCTGGTCGGTCTCGAAACAGTCAAGGAACAGGTGCGCGCCTTGGTTGCCCTGCTGCAGGTCCAAGCACGCCGTAAGTCGCACGGTCTGCCGGAAGTGGCTACGTCCCAGCATCTGGTGTTCCTCGGAAACCCTGGTACTGGTAAAACGACGGTGGCCCGGCTATTGGCAGAGATGTATCGCGCGGTGGGTTTGCTGCAGAAGGGCCACCTGGTGGAGGTGGACCGCTCCGGTCTGGTGGGCCAATATGTGGGGGCCACAGCCATAAAGACCGATCGCGTGATCCGGCGAGCTCTGGATGGGGTTCTCTTCATCGATGAGGCCTACGCCCTGGCTCCGGAGGAAGGCCGGATGGACTTTGGCCCCGAGGCGATCGAGGTGCTGCTGAAGCGGATGGAGGATCACCGGCACCGCTTGGTAGTTATCGTGGCCGGCTACCCGCGCCTTATGGAAGCCTTTTTGCTCTCCAATCCCGGACTGCGCTCCCGCTTTGCCCGGGAGATCACGTTTCCGGACTACTCCGTGGACGAGCTCGACACGATCTTCCACCAGATGCTGTCCCAGCACGAGTACGTACTGGAACCGGATGCGGACCAGATGCTCCGCCGGATCCTCACCGGCCTGCACGCAGGGGAAGATTCGGGCAACGCTCGCTTCGCGCGCACATTGTTCGAGCAGGCGCTTAACCGTCAGGCGCTGCGCTTGTCCCGCGACGAAAAGCAAAGCCTGGACATGCTTGACCGAGAGGCCGTGATGACCCTTACCTCGGAGGACATCGTCGAGGCGGCACTGGCCCTGGGTGAGGAACCGGAGCCGGAACCCGGTACGACGCCGGAGCCGGTCCAGCCGCGCTGGTGGCGCTGGCTGGCCTGACCACGTTTACGGATACTTGATGATCAGATCAGCGGAGGCCTTCGTCGACTCGACGTACCGTGCGTTGGCCTCATCAGGTCCCTGTGCCCAGGCCTCGGCCGCAGCAGGATCCATCCCTGAATCCACGTGCCGTTGGATGAGCCGTGACATGCGGGTTTCCGATGGGAGTTCAACGAACCAGGCCTCGTCCAGGTAACTGCGGACCCGACCCCACGGCCCGACGTCTGCAAGCAAGTAGTTGCCTTCCGTGATGACAATCCCGATCGACTTCGGCACCGCAATGGACGCCGCAATCGGCTCCTCAAGTCCCCGACGATATGTCGGCGCGTAGACGACATCTTCCTCATTGAGGCGAAGTCTTGCCAGAAGCGAGAGGTAACCGCCGACGTCGAACGTATCGATGGCGCCTTTTCGTTCCCTGAGTTCCGTACCCTCAATAATGGTGTTTGCCAAGTGGAAGCCGTCCATGGGCACGATGGCGCATTCCTGCCCAAGGTGCCGGCTGAGGCCTTCGGCAATGGTGGACTTGCCAGCACCCGGTGGACCGGCAAGTCCAATGATCAGGCGGGTTCCCGATGTGGCACTGCGGCGCAGGTGCTCCGCAAGTTGCGCAGTGTTGCCAGGGTGCACGGGCTGCAAATGATTCAACCCTTGAGTGTGTCATCGAGCAGGGCCCGCAGTTCTTCGAAGTGCCGCTCCGTGGCTTGGGGATGGTAGGCGGACGTGTCAGCCATTGAGTAGCCATGCGGCGCCCCGGCATAAATTTCGTTGGAGGCCTTGAGCCCGGCATCATCCAAAGCGGCACCAAGCCGCGCGACCGCCTCGGGGGCCATGCCGGGATCATGGTCGGCGTGCCCGAAGACGAACCGGGCACAGGCGTCGGACAGGCCCAGGTGGGGGCTGTCTGCAGCGTCGGTCGCGAGGCCGCCTCCGTGGAAGCCGCCACATGCCGCAACCAGCTGCGGGTGTGAAGTGGCGGTGCGGACGGCCAAACGCGCACCCATGCAGTACCCAGTGGTCCCGATGGGCCCGCGCGCCACACCGTCCGTCCCTGTGATTGTGGTGACCCATGCCTCGATATCGGGCAGTGCCTTGTCCGATGTCAGGCGACCGACCCGTGGAAAAGCATCCTTGCCGGCGGCTTCCCTTCCCGCGGTGGTGGTCATGTCGCCTGCGGGAGCGAGCTCGGCAATGGAACCCTCCCGGTAGAAGACGTTCGGGACCAGCACTACATACCCCCAGTCCGCAATGCGTTGGGCCATCTCTTCAATACGGGGCCGTACACCGAAGGCATCCATGTAGAAGACCACTCCGGGGAACACGCCATCCCCACTGGATGGTCGGACAAGCAAGGCCTCGGCAGTGCCTTCAGCGGCAGCAATTTCGATGAGCATCTGCTTACAGTATCGAATGAAGCTCTGGACGCCGCCCCGTCAAGTCAAGTCCATGTGGGCACCCTTGAATGTCGCTGGACTGTTGCAAGAATCACATTTGTTTGCATCCTGCTCCTCTGGCCCTGATCCTTGCAAGACCTAGTTTTTTTCAGCGCTTGTCAGAGCGTGCCCAATGGAGGACACAATTTATGACTAACGTTCTTTGGTTTTCGGAGCTTGGCCTGTCCGACCTTGACCAGGTCGGAGGCAAAAACGCTTCACTTGGTGAGATGGTGCGAAACCTCGCCTCTGCGGGGGTGAAAGTTCCGGGCGGATTCGCGACGACGGCGGACGCCTACCGCCGGTTCCTGGCGGAGTCGGGCCTTGATACCCGGATTGAAAGCATTTTGGAGGGTCTTGACAGCGGCGATGTGGCCGCCCTGGCCAAGGTTGGCGGCGAGATCCGCTCCCTGATCCGTGATACGCCGTTCCCGGCCGGGTTCGAAGAGGAAATCCGTTCGGCGTACCAGCGTCTCACCGAGGAGCACGGCGGGAATGTGTCCTGGGCGGTTCGTTCCAGTGCTACGGCCGAGGACCTTCCCGATGCTTCCTTTGCCGGACAGCAGGAGACCTTCCTGAACATCCGCGGGATTGAAAATATCCTGCACGCGATCAAGGACGTTTTCGCGTCCCTGTACAACGACCGGGCGATCGCCTACCGCGTGCACCACGGTTTCACGCACTCGGAAGTGGCGCTGTCGGCAGGTGTGCAGCGGATGGTGCGCTCCGACGTCGGCGCCTCTGGCGTGATGTTCACTATGGACACCGAGACCGGCTTTACGGACGCGGTGTTCATCACTTCCTCTTATGGCCTTGGTGAAGCCGTGGTCCAGGGTGCTGTGAACCCCGATGAGTTCTACGTCTACAAGCCTGCCTTGGCTGCTGGACGCCCGGCGGTGCTCAAGCGCGGCTTGGGTGAGAAAGCCGTGCAGATGGTGTACACGGATTCCGACGAGGTTGGCAGGACCGTCGACTTCATCCCCGTGCCGCAGGAGTCGCGGAGCTGTTTCAGCCTCAGTGATGCCGAGGTCGAGCAGCTTGCGCGCCACGCCGTCGCTATCGAGAGCCACTACGGGCGTCCCATGGACATCGAATGGGGCAAGGACGGAGTGGACGGGGAGTTGTACATCCTGCAGGCCCGGCCGGAAACCGTAGAGTCCCGCAAAGCCGCCGGAGTAACCTCCCGCTACACGCTGACCGAGCGTTCGACGGTGCTGGTGGAAGGCCGCGCGATCGGCCAGCGCATCGGAGCCGGCCAGGTCCGGGTTCTGTCCTCGATTGATCAGATGGCCTCGTTCCAGGAGGGCGATGTCCTGGTGGCCAACATGACCGACCCTGACTGGGAACCGATCATGAAGAAGGCCGCCGCGATTGTCACCGACCGAGGCGGACGGACCTGCCACGCGGCGATCATCGCCCGCGAACTGGGCATCCCCGCCGTCGTCGGTACCGGGTACGCGTCCCAGATCCTTAAGGACGGTACGCCTGTCACGGTGTCCTGCGCCGAGGGTGAAGCCGGGCTCGTGTACGAGGGGCTGCTGGAGTACTCGCTGCAGGAAACCAGCCTTGACACCATGCCTGAAGCTCCCGTGAAGATCATGATGAACGTCGGAACCCCTGAGCAGGCCTTCAGCTTCGCCAAGCTCCCCAACCACGGCGTGGGCCTGGCCCGCCTGGAGTTCATCATCAACCGGCAAATTGGTGTCCACCCCAACGCCTTGTTGGCTGTGGCCGGAGAGATGGAACGCCCAGCAAGCCTGGATGACTACACCGTCCGCCAGATCCAGGAGAAAACCGCGGCCTACGACGGCCCGCGCGACTACTACGTCAGGCGTTTGGCCGAGGGTATTTCGACCATCGCCGCGGCGTTCGCCCCTGAACCGGTGATCATCCGGCTCTCGGACTTCAAGTCCAACGAATACGCCAACCTCATCGGCGGCCCGGCCTTCGAACCGGAGGAAGAGAACCCGATGATCGGGTACCGCGGAGCTTCCCGGTACCTCTCAGCGGCCTTCCGACAAGCGTTCGAACTCGAGGGCGAGGCCCTGAAGTACGTCCGCAACGAGATGGGCCTGACCAACATCAAGCTTATGGTCCCCTTCGTGCGTACCCTGGACGAGGCCAGCGGCGTGATCGACCTGCTCGCCGCCAACGGGCTGCGCCGCGGCGAGAACGGCCTGGAGATCGTGATGATGTGCGAACTGCCCGCCAACGCTCTCCTCGCTGATGAGTTCCTGGAGTACTTCGACGGGTTCTCCATCGGGTCAAACGACCTCACCCAGCTCACCCTGGGCCTTGACCGTGACTCCGCCTTGGTCGCTGACGGCTTCGACGAGCGCAACCCGGCGGTGACCAAGCTCCTCGAGCTGGCCATTACCGCCTGCCGGGCAAGGGGTCGCTACGTGGGAATTTGCGGCCAGGGCCCCAGCGACCATCCGGACTTCGCCGAATGGCTGCTGGCACAGGGCATCAGCTCGATTTCGCTGAACCCCGACGCCGTAACCGAGACCTGGTTGCGCCTGGCCCGCACCACCAGCACGCCGGTCTAGATGGCAGATCAGGCAACCGTGGGGGCAGGCGCCGCGCCCGCCCCCACGGTGTTCTTTCTTTCGGACAGCACCGGGATCACCGCAGAAACACTGGGCAACACCCTGTTGACCCAGTTTCCCGGCCAACGGCTCGAGCGCCGCACCATCCCGTTCATCACCACCATCGAGCAAGCACGCGAGGTGGTCGCGGTGATCGATAAGGTGGCGGCCTCGGGTCCCGTGCCGATCATTTTCTCCACTGCTGTGGGACAGGACATCCGCGCCGTGTTGTCCCAAAGCCGCGGGCAATTTTTCGATTTGTTTGGTACGCACATAGGTCAACTCGAGCAGACCCTTGGCTCGGCGGCCAACGGCAAGCCTGGCCAAGCCCACGGGGTGGGGGATGCGGTCCGCTACCAGTCCCGCATGGCCGCCGTCGAATATGCCATTGAACACGACGACGGCCAGTCCCTGCGTGCGCTGGAGCGCGCCGAGCTGATCCTCATCGCGCCCTCCCGCTGCGGCAAGACGCCAACCACCATGTATCTTGCCCTCCAACATGGCATCCTGGCCGCCAACTTCCCACTGGTCGAGGAGGATTTCGAAGTCCTGGCGCTCCCGAAGCCCTTATTGCCCTTCGCAGACAAGTGCTTCGGCCTTACGTCGCAACCGGTCAGGTTGAGCCAGATCCGCCAGGAACGGCGGCCGGGCAGCAGCTACGCATCGCTGAACCAATGCACTTTCGAACTCCGGAATGCCGAGGACATGTACCGGGCCAACAACATCCCGTACGTTAACTCCGCTTCCATGTCCGTGGAAGAGATCTCCGCCACCGTGCTTCAACGGATGCAGTTGCATCACTGAAAACCGGGCCTGTCCCGATGGGATATGTTGTTATCCGCCGTCGTCGCGGCTCTTGCCGTTGCGATGTGGCCGCTACATGTCCAACTTCCTGAGTCAGGAGCACACGTGCCCAATAGCCCACGCGATGGGATCGATGAGCAGATTCTCGCCGAGCTGAGGCGCAATGCCCGCATCAGCCTGGCACAGCTCGGCGGGAAGGTGCTCCTGTCCCGCAATGCCGTGCGGCAGCGGATCGAAAGGATGGAGCGCGACGGGTACATCACGGGGTACACGATCACGGAGACGGCTTCCGACGGCGCCGCCACGGTCAATGCCGTGCTCCTCATTCAGCGGCACGACAGGATGCGTGGGAGTGACGTCATTGCCGGGCTCCGTGCCATCCCCGAGATCGCCACGTGCGATGTTGTCAGTGGGGAGCTTGACCTGATCGTGCGGGTCGAAGCGCCGGACGCCGGGAGGATCCGCGAGATCTGGCGTGAAGTCTCGGAGTTCCCGGGCGTCCGGGACATCACCACCGCGTTGTCGCTTTCGACGGTGATTGACAGGCAGCCGTTGCGCTGAAGGTAGCCCTCGGCGCGCTACGGCCAGGTACTCACGACGTGATGGCTATGACCTTGGGCTGGGTCATTTCCTCGTAGGCGAAACGGACTCCTTCGCGCCCCATGCTGCCGTACTTGGCGCCGCCGAACGGCATGGCGTCATGGCGGTAGTCGGAGGAATCGTTGATGATGACACCCCCGGCGTCGATGGCTTTGGCTGTTGCGAGGGCACGGTTGAGGTCCTTGGTGAACACACCGGCCTGAAGTGCATACTCGCTGTCATTGGCAAGCATGATGGCTTCCTCATCGGCGTCGAAAGGCTCAATCAGCACCACCGGGGCGAACAGTTCTTCAGTCCACGCTTGGCAGCTGCGGGGCACGTTGGTGAGCACCGCAGGTGTAAGGATGGCGCCGTGAAGCGCGCCTCCGGCCAGCAGTCGCGCGCCCGCGGCCACGGCGTCATCGATTTTGCGTTTTGCCTCGGCAGCGGAGGCGGCACTGATCATGGGTCCGACGTCGGTCTGCTCCAGGCGTGGATCACCGCACTTCAAGGCGGCAGTCCGGCTAACGAATGATTCCAGGAAGGTCTCGAAGATCGCCCGCTGCACCAGGATGCGCTGGGCACCGATACAGTTCTGGCCAGCCGCCCAGAAGGAGCCGGAGACACAGGCCTCGACGGCGTCGCGAAGGTTTGCGTCGTCGAAGACGATGACGGGCGCATTGCCGCCCAGTTCCATGGACAGCCTCTTGATCCCCGCATTCGCGGCGATGGCTTGGCCGGTAGCGAATCCGCCGGTGAAGGAAACCATCCGGACAAGCCTGGACGAAATGATGGCCTGCGCAACGGAGCGGTCCCCGAGAACCACCGTGATGAATTCCGCAGGGAGCCCGGCTTCCCGCAACAGGTCAACCAGGAACGTGGCCGCCAAAGGGGACAGCTGGGACGGCTTGAGGATCACGGTGTTGCCCGCGGCGATGGCAGGACCGAGCTTGTGGGCGACGAGGTTCAAGGGATCGTTGTACGGTGTGATGGCCGCTATCAGTCCAAGGGGCTCACGGGTAAACCACCCGTGGCGGTTTTCCGAACCGGCGAATGAATCGAAGGGCACCACTTCGCCGGCGTTCCGGCGGGTTTCGGCGGCCGAAAGTCTCAGCGTATTGACGGCCCGGGAGACCTCCTTGCGGGCCTGCCTGATGGTTTTCCCAGCCTCCGCGACGATCAGTTCAGCGGCAGTCTCCGCCCGTTGCTGAAGCAGGCCGGCAGCATCGTCGAGGATCCGGCCGCGTTCGTGGCGTGGCATGGCCGCTGCGGCGGGAGCCGCGGAAGCGGCGTTGAGGAGTTCCACCTGTACCTCCGCCTCACTGCACTGCGCCAGCGTTGCCAGCTCGCCGCCGTCGTACTTGTTGTACACCACCAGCGGTTCAGAGGTCCTGGTCATTGGTTCCACTGTTGCTGTTTCAGGCACGGACGGCTCCTTTGGCGAATTCGTGGACGGCAATGATGTCTGAAACAAGTGCGTAGGCGGTCTCCACGCGACCCGCGCCGGGACCGGATACTGTAACCGTGCCCAGGAGATCGGTAGTGAACGACACCGCATTGGTTGCCCCGGAGATACCGGCAAGCGGGTGCGCGGCCGGCAAGGCAACGGGCTGGACGACGGCGATGACGCGGCCATCAGCTTCGCGCCGTGCTTCGCCGATCAGCTTCCAGCGGAAACCGTTTGCCATGGCCTCGTTGACGTCGTCGCCGGTAATGTCCTGGATGCCGGTGGTTTCAACGTCATCGGGATGGATCTCCGTGCCCAGCAGTTCGTTCGCGAGGATTGCGACTTTCAGGCGAACGTCCGAGCCACCGATGTCCGCCGTCGGGTCAGCTTCGGCGTAGCCCAGTGCTTGGGCCTCGGCGATGGCTTGGTCAAGGCCCAACCCGGCCTCCATCCGTCCAAGGACATAGTTGCTGGTGCCGTTCAGGATCCCTTGGACCGCGGTCAGCTCCAGCCCGGCGAACACCTTGTGGGCAAGCCGGATAACGGGGGTGCCACTCATGACAGCGCCTTCATACTCGAAGACGACGCCGTTGCTGGAGGCAAGCTTGCCCAGCTCCAGGCCCTGCAGTGCCACTGGGCCTTTGTTCGTCGTCACCACATGCTTGCCGGCTTCCAGGGCCCACTTGACGTGGGATACGGCGGGTTCGCCGTCGATTGGGCTGGTAAAGGTGGCCTCCACCACGATGTCCGCCGGACTGTTTTTGATGACCTCTTCATTGCGGGGGTCGGCACTTCCCCCGGGGAGGTCGTTGAAGGAGTGCCCGCGGGGCATGGCCAGAACGGCGGCCAGATCGATTCCCTCGCGCTGTACGAGGGAGCCAAAAGCGAGGTCGGTAATGGCAACGACCCTAAGCTCGAACCCGAGGGAAGAGAACCGGCCCGGCTCGTCGCGGATCAGTTCTGCCAGGGCTCGATTGACGCCTCCGAAGCCGATCAGGGCCAGGTTGTATGTAATCACTTGTTTCTCCTTGATGGGGGCCATAATGCTGTCCCTCAAGCCTCCGTCCCTGGAGTGTCAGTTCCCTATGGTCAAAACGCCCGCAATGGATGACGGAACGACCGAATGCGCGTGGGTTTCGGCCTTTTCGGACGGACTCCGGCTGGCGATGGCGGTGGAGCCTTGTTCCAAAGTACTCAGCATGCTTAGCTAATTGAAACGGCCCAGCCTGTATGGGCCCGATAGTTGGAGGCGTCATGCCCAAGACCGGGAAGAATGATCACGCCCGCAAGGACGAACTGCCGTCGACATTGCAGCGTTCGGAGCAGAAGGCCCAGGACACGTTCGCCAAGACCTATGATTCGGCGATGGAATCCTACGACAACGATTCCAGCCGCGCGGCACGCACAGCGTTTGCTTCCTTGAAGCACAGTTACGAAAAAGTCGGGGACCACTGGGAACCCAAGGAGGAGCGCGGTCCTTCCGATGCGCGCGCCGAGGAAGGCGTGGACTCAACCTCGCCGGCAGCCGGGGGAGTAAATGCCAACGCTTCCAAGGAACATCTCTACAAGAGGGCCCAGGAGCTCGGGGTCAAAGGCCGTTCGAAAATGAGCAAGGACGAGCTCGTGAAGGCGCTGCAGAAGGCCAATGAAGCTGCCACCCGGCGGGCACGGGAAGACTGAGCAAGGTTCTTCAGCGTTCCCCTCGTCTCCTGCCCTGGACATGACTTGGGCAGGGCCTCCGTGTGGTGACCCTGCCCAAGCTGCGCTGGTACGGCGCCGCTTACATGATTCCGGTGGGGACCAGGAGTGCCCAAGCCAAGGCCGGTGCCACGAGAACTACCCCGCCTGCGTAGGCCATGAGCTGCTTGTAGACCCGCTGGCGGTCCTCGTCGCGGGCATTGGCTACCACCAATGCTCCATCAGTGGAGAAGGGCGATACATCTACTACAGTTGCCGCGATTGCCAGGGCCGCCACCGTGCCTGAGGCGCTGAGTGAACTTGTCGCCAGCAGCGGACCGGCCAGAGGGATGAAGGCAGTGAGGAGGGCAGTGGACGACGCGAAGGCCGAACCCACGCCGATAACGTAACAGAGGACCAGGGCGATCAGCAGCGGCGCGCCCAGTGCAAGTGCCATCTCCGCGAGGGTGTCAATGACGCCAACGTGCTGGAGCAAGGAAACGTACGTGATCATGCCGGCCACCAGCAGGACAGTGGACCAGGAAATACCGCCAATAAAGGTCTTGTGCTCCTTGATGTTGACAAGGGCCAACAGCAGACCGGCCGAGAGGGCCACGAAGCCGATCGGCATGCGGAAGCCGAGGGTGCATACGAGGATCGCCAGGATGAGCGCCAAGGTCAGGAACTGCTGTCTGCTGGGAAGTCCCACACGGGCCGTATCGAGGCTGGCGTACTCGTTGGAGTGCTTGTCGCGAAGCTTGCCCGTAAGGGCGAAGAGCACGATTGTCAGGGCCGACAGGATGAAGTTCAGGGCGAAGCTGGCCAGGAACAATGCTCCTTGGTCAATGGGGAAATCGTTCTTGTGTGCAATGTCGTGGACCAGGACGCCCGCAACGGACAAGGGAGAGAAACCGCCGGCGTGTGCTCCGTTGATGACGAAAGCGCCCATGAGGACGGGATGGATGCGGGATTCGTAGGCAAGGCCCAGCGCGGCGGGTGCCAGCAGCGCAACGGCGGCCGGGCTGAACGTGCCCAGTGCGGTGAGGCCCGCGGCCATAAGGAAAAAGACCCACGGCAGCAGCATGGTCTTGCCCCTGACCATCCTGACGCAACTTTGGACGATGATGTCAATGGAACCATTCCGCTGCGCCATGCTGAAGAAGTAGGTGACGCCAATGATGGTCAGGACGATGCTTGCCGGGAAGTCTTCGAGAATCTGCTTGTCCGTCATGCCGAGGACAAAATAGCCAACGCCGAAGGAAGCCACCAGCCCCATCACGCCGATGTTGAGCGGCCACTTGGTGGCGACGACGAACATCACCACCAGAATGACCAAGGGGATGATCTGCGTGGCGGTCATGGTTGGCTCCGATTCCGGGGTGGCCGCCGGGTTGAAGATGGCACCCCCGAACAGGATGGCGAGCAGACCCAGGATGACGGAAGCGGCAACCGTTACCAGCAGGATAAGGCGGCGCGCGGCGGGTCGCCTCGAACCTTCGTCCCGTATGTCGCTATCTGCCTCGGGTGTTGGTTGGTAAATAGTCTTAGCCATGGTGTTCTCTCCTCATCGAGTGGCTGTTTCCAGTGAGGCTTCGACGGCGTTGCCGAGAGTCTCGGGGAGGTGAATGGTGCTGGTGGCGATGGTCCGGGCTGTCCGATCGACGCCGACAAGAATGGAACCGTGGTGCTCCTCGCTCCAGGTTTCGATGACACCGGCTGGTGTCATCAGTTTCAGCGCTCCACGGGCCGCTTCGCCTGTGATGCGGTTGAGCACGGTGCCCGGCGTCCGCGCGGCAAGCGTCAGGGCGATGCTTCCGGTAATAGCCAAGGCCGGATGCGGCTTGCCCATGGAAAGCATCATGACGTTGACATCGGAGTAGAGGTTCATGCCGCTTGGCGGGCCGACGATGGCCAGCTTCGGCACGGCGCGGGCCGCCTGCCCTGGAGTCTCGGCCATGCCCATCCGGACTGCTCCCTGGCGGCGGATGACGTCCAGGGTGTCCAGGTGTTGTTCCACGCCTTCCTTCCACGAGTCGTAGTCGGCTGTGTCGAGTCCGAGATCTTCGGCCCGGACGATAACTACAGGAGCCCCGGCGTCCACCATCGATACCGTCCAGGACTTTCCGGCGGCCAGGACGGTCTCGCTTGCTGCGCCGGTGGGGAGCAGCTGTCCGGTCGTTTTGCCTGCAGGATCCTTAAAGCCGAGACCTACCTTGAATCCGGGAAAGGCTACGCCTGGCATTTGCGCATCCGGGACGATCGGCAGGGCCCCGGATGGTGTTGCGACCTGCTGGATGATGAGCTGGTCTGTGTTGGTATTACGGGTGACAATCCGCGTGACGTCACCCTGGGGGGTGACCCAGCCCTTTTCGATGGCGTAGAGACCTACTACTGCCGAGCAGTTTCCGCAGTTGCTGCCCCAGTCGACCGTGGCTTCCTCGATGCCTACTTGGGCGAAGGTGAACTCTACGTCGACGGAAGGATCTGACGGGCGTCGCAGGATCATTGCCTTGCTGGTGGTGGATGTCGCACCGCCCACCCCATCGATTTGCCGGGAATCGGGACTACCGAAAAGGCGGGGCAGCAGCTGGTCCAGGTCAATGCTGGTTTCGTTCAAACTTTCGGTCTCGAAGACCCAGCACTTGCTGGTTCCTCCGCGCATCCACTCTGCTTCAATCTTCATCAGTCCTGCACTCCTTCTGCCGTTCCCGGCGGGCTCTTCATTCAGCATGAGCCGGATCACACATGAAGACAATGTGCAATAAATGAAAGAGGGTGTAGCAACGCTTAAATCACAGAGCTGGGCAGGCAAAATGATGCTAGTGCGAATCGTTGAAGGGGCTGCAGGAGTGGGATGAGGCTTGATATCCCGTGCTCCATGTATAGGATTAACCAAACCAGCAGAAGGGTGCAGAAATGCTTAACGATGAATCCCAAAATTTATACGACATCCGTCGGCTGGCACTCCTGGTCGAAGTGGTGGAGCAGGGTTCGATCACCGCAGCGGCTGACACGATGATGTACACACCGTCCGCGGTGTCGCAGCAACTGCGCAAACTCGAACAAGAGGTTGGCCAGCCGCTCCTGAACCGACGCTCCCGCGGAGTAGCCCCCACGGAGGCCGGACAGGTACTGGCCGGCCACGCGCGCAAGATATTGGGACAGATCCGTGCAGCCCAATCCGATGTGGACCAGATCGCGGGCCTCCGGCGGGGTTCGCTGACGATCGGCACCTTTCCTACCCTGGCGGGCTCTTTTCTGCCGGTCGTCATCCGCGCCTTCAAAAAGCGCTACCCGGCCATCGGCTTGTCGGTACGCAGCGCCCGGTTCGATGAGTTGGTCTCGGACCTGGAGTCGGGCGTTACCGGTCTATGTCTGCTGTGGGACTACCCCTGGAACCGCTTCGAGGACGAGTCGATCAGGACCACTGAGGTTTTCCAGGAGAGTACTGTCATCCTGGTGGCCAAGGGTCATCCTCTGGCAGAGCGTGCCGAGGTGTCCATGAGTGAGCTTCGCAAGGAATCGTGGATTGTGCGCGCTGAAGCCCATCCCGTAGTGGAAGTTCTTCAGCGCTCTGCGCATGACGCCGGCTTTGAACCGACCATCGGCTTCCTGGCCAACGACTACCAGGAAGCGCAGGCAATGGTCAGCGTTGGGATGGGGGTTGCCATGGTTCCGAAGACGGCAGTGGCCCTGCAGCACCCCGACGTCAGGGTACTGGGCCTCGGCTCGGCCGCCCCGCTTCGCCGGGTGCTGCTGGCGCAACGCCAGGACAAGGTTTATGCGCCGGCAGAGGTGGCGTTCCACACCACTCTTTTGGAAATCGCGCGTGAACGCGGAGGCGAATACCTCTGACTCCGGACTACGGGACGGCCAAACCGGGGCCCGGGTCAGGTCAGATGGTCGAAGTCGCCGCCCGCCCACGCAGCGTGCCGAGCAGCCGATAAGCGCAGAATCTCCCCGGCGTCAGTACTGATGACGTTATTGAAGTTGCCATAGATCCGGTCGAACGTGAGTTCCCCCAGCTGAGCCGCAATTCGCAAAGCTACCTTACCGGAGAGCGGAAGATGGTTCGGGTAGCTGCGCATGAACGCTATGGAGCGACGGTCCGGATTGGGAAAGACGCTGTCGCCGGTGAGCAGGACACCTCGTCCCTGTGCTCCCGCTGCCCAGTGGGCCACGGCGCTGCCCGGGAAATGGCCCCCGGTCTGGTGCAGGACCAATCCTTCGGCAAGCTGCAAGCTCCCCGACCAGAAGGTAATCATCGGATCCTCACGCCCAAGCCAGTCGCGATCGGCCCTGGCCACCAACACTGGGACGCCCCCAAGCCGGCGCGACCACTCCACTTGCACGCCGAACATGTGTGGATGGCTGGATGCGATCGCCAGCACCGGTCCATGTTCCAGCACGGAGCGCACAACGTTGTCATCGACGTAGCCGATCGGATCCCAGAGCAGTGAACCATCAGGCGTCAGCACCAGCTGGGTTGTCTGGCCGATCCCTACCTTCGGGGAAGTGCTGATGCCAATGAGCCCTGGCTCGTTCTCGTGCAACGACGTCTGTTGGCCTGTCCGCTGCAGTTCATCCAGGGAGAGCCACTGTTGTCCACCCAAGGGAACGTATTGTCGTTCATCAGTACAGATGGGGCAGGAATCGGGCAAGGGTTCTTCGCGTTCGACGGCGCAGGCTGCACAGATCAGCATTCGTTCCTCCCAGGCATTTGCCCAGACTATGGCAAAAGAAATTCTCCCGGAAGCGAAATCGGGGCGTTGCTTCCCGGGGCAGCCCGCGGCCAAATATGCATGACGGGGATTTCCCCTGCATAGTTAATGTCTTGGGCTTGCATTGATGGGTACAGTCACCGCAAGAATGCAGCACGGAAATGAACAGGGGCTCGACTTTGGCAGGGAATGCAACCTTCCGGCACAGCAACACCGCACTGCTCTCGGTGAGCAGCGTCGAAGCTCCGAGAATTGTGAGTTCGACGGACTTTGACCGCAGGCTGGCATCTACACTGAAGCGCCTGAAGTTTCCACCCCGTTTGCTGGAACGCGTGGCCGGCATCACCCACCGCAGGTGGTGGGCTGCGGGGACATCCTTCGACGACGCTGCAGTGGACGCCGGTGCCAAGGCAATGGCGGAGGCGGGCGTCGAAGCTTCCGAAATCGGCCTGTTGATCAACACATCGGTTACCAGGCGAAACCTGGAACCATCCGTGGCGGTCAAAATCCACCATGAACTTGGCTTGCCGTCGTCCGCACTGAATTTCGACTTGGCCAACGCCTGCCTCGGGTTCGTCAACGGCATGATCTTGGCGGCCAACATGATTGATTCCGGCCAAATCAAGTACGCGGTGATTGTGAATGGCGAGGATGCCCAAAGCACCCAGGAAGCAACCTTGGAACGACTGCAGCGGCCCGAAACCACCCGCGATGATTTTAACCGGGAATTTGCCACTCTTACGTTGGGATCGGGGGCTGCGGCGGCGGTCCTCGGGCCCGCGAACGAGCACCCAGGCGGGCATCGGCTCCTCGGCGGAGTGATGCGGGCAGGCACAGAGCACCACGAATTGTGCGTAGGCGGTATCGATGGGATGACCACCGACACCAAGGGCCTCCTGGATGGCGGCCTCCAGCTGGTGGTGGACGCCTGGCATGAGGCCCAGCCGGAGTGGGACTGGGCCACGATGGACCGCTATGTCACCCACCAAGTCAGCAACGCCTACACCCAGGCCATCATCAATGCCATCGACCTGGACCCTGACAAGGTTCCCATTACTTTCCCGCACTGGGGCAACGTTGGCCCGGCCTCCCTGCCCATGACCCTCGCTGCCGAGGCCCAATCGTTGACCTCTGGAGACCGTGTCCTGTGCATGGGTGTCGGTTCGGGCTTGAACGCGGGAATGGTGGAGATCGTTTGGTAGCCACCAGCTGGCCTGGCGTCGACCCTGAGTGGTCGCGGATAGTTCATACCAGTTCGACGTCGGCAGTTGACGTGCCTGGCACAACGCACCGCTGGCACATCCTGGACAACGGCCCCCAGCTCGCCCGGCGCGGCCTGACTCCCGCCGGCACTCTGCTGTGCGTCCATGGGAATCCAACCTGGTCCTATCTTTGGCGGACACTGCTGGCCGCGGGCTCCGATGCCGCCCGTCCATGGCGCGTCATCGCGGTGGACCAATTGGACATGGGCTTTTCGGAGCGAACCGGCACCTTCCGTCGCCTGCAAGACCGGGTGAACGACCTGGGTGATCTCACTGACGTGCTGGGCCTGGACGGTCCCGTCATCACGGTTGGCCATGACTGGGGTGGAGTCATCAGCCTCGGCTGGGCACTGGCCCATCGAGACAAACTTGCAGGCGTGGTCCTGACCAACACGGCTGTCCACCAGCCCTCAGGTTCGAGTATTCCGGCGGCCCTGCAGCTGGCCTTGCATCCCGCTGTGCACCGGTGGGGGACAACGACCACGGACGCCTTCCTCAAGGTGACCCACTCCTTGGCCCACCCACCGTTGCGGGCGGATGTCCGGATGGCCTACATGGCCCCCTATCTGGACGCGTTCCACCGCTCAGGTGTGGGGAACTTCGTGGCCGATATCCCATCGGATGAATCGCACCCCAGCTTTTCGGCGTTGCACGACATCGCGGAGGGTCTGCGCGAGCTCAAGGTGCCGGCTCTGATGCTGTGGGGTCCCAAAGACCCCATCTTCTCCGACAGGTACCTCAAGGATCTGGTGGAACGGCTTCCGCATGCGGACGTACATCGCTTCGAAGGTGCAGGTCACTTGGTGGCCGAGGACAGGGATATCGCAACGCCTCTCTTCCAGTGGCTCGCCGGCCGCCACGAACGCGCAGGCGGCCCTGAACATGACAGCCTTTCTTCCGGGAAACCGCGGGAGGAGGGGTTCCGGCCATTCTGGGATTCCGTTGAGGTGCTGGCAAGCGGAACCGCCAGTCCGGAAACGGCTGTCGCGGAAATGGGGCGCGACGGCAAAATCAGCCGATCACTGAGCTGGCACCAGTTGCACCGGAACATCCTGGAACTCCAGGAAGGACTTCGCAGGTCGGGAGTGGGCAGCGGCACCCGGGTAAGTCTGATGGTTCCACCCGGTGTCGACCTCACTGTGACGCTCTATGCCTGCCTGCGCTTGGGCGCCGTGGTGGTGGTGGCCGACGCCGGGCTGGGAGCCAGGGGTCTGAGCCGGGCGGTCAAGGGCGCAACCCCTGATGTCGTCATCGGCATTGAAAAAGCCCTGGCGGCGGCGTCGCTGCTGGGTTGGCCCGGGCGTCGGTTCAGCGTGCGCGACCTTCCGGCCGGCCGCCGTCGTATGCTTCGCGTGGAAACCTCGCTGGACGCCCTGGCGAGGCAAGGCGCAACAAGTGCGGACCGATCACAACCGGACGCCGCCGATGCTGACGCGCCAGCGGCAGTCCTGTTCACGTCCGGCTCCACCGGCCCCGCCAAAGGGGTTCTCTATACGCATCGCCAACTGACGGCGATGCGGGACACGGTGGGTGGAACCTTCAACATCGGGGCCGGCTCCAGGCTGGTGGCAGGATTCGCCCCGTTCGCCTTGCTGGGGCCTGCACTCGGCGCAGTTTCCGTGACCCCGGATATGGACGTTACAGCGCCAGGCACTCTGACTGCTGAGGCCTTGGCGGACGCTGCGGCGGCCATCGACGCGACCGTGGTTTTCGCCGCTCCAGCTGCGCTGCGCAATGTCGTGGCCACCGGAGACGCCCTGACTGGACGCGCTCACGAGGCCCTGGGCAAGGTCGGCTTGCTGTTGTCCGCCGGTGCGCCGGTGCCCGAACCATTGTTGGTTCGCGTCCAGAAGCTGTTGCCGCACGCATCGTTGCGAACCCCTTACGGAATGACCGAAGCACTTCCTGTGACCGACATCAGCCTCGAACAGATCCAGGCGGCGGCAGCCGACGCGGCAACCGGCAACTGCCTCGGGGCAGGAAATGGTGTGTGCGTGGGGACAGCTGTGCAGGGTGCAAGCTTGGCGGTCATACCCTTGGACGCTGACGGGAAGGCTTCCGGTTCGAGCCCAGTAACCGAGGCCGCCGTCACGGGCGAAATCCTTGTTAGCGCACCGCATGTCAAGGAGGCCTACGACAGGCTGTGGATCACCCAGCAGGACAGCGTCAATCCGCCCGGGTGGCACCGCACCGGCGATGTTGGACATTTCGACGCCGAAGGCCGGCTGTGGGTGGAAGGCCGCCTTGTCCACGTCATCACCGCGCCGGACGCGGTGGTGACGCCAGTAGGGGCCGAACAAGCCATTGAGCAACTGAAAAGCGTCCGTCTTGCCGCAGTTGTTGGTGTGGGACCGGGCGGCACCCAAGCCGTTGCCGCCGTCGTCGAAACCGTTCCGCCGGCCCGCAAAGCCGGTCCGGCGGCGCCGCAGCTTGCCGCCAGCATCCGGCGGGCAGCGTTGGGCGCCGGCGTCCAGGTCTCGGCAGTGCTCGAGGTGCCGGCCCAGCCCACGGATATCCGGCACAACGCCAAGATCGACCGGACCCGCCTGGCCCGGTGGGCCAACCGCGTACTGGCCGGTGGCCGCCCGGGTAAGCCATGAGGGTTCTCGTTACGGGAGCCAGCGGGCTACTGGGCAGTGAGGTGGCCCGGGTTCTGGTGTCCCAGGGCCACGAGGTCACCACCTTTCAGCGGAGGCCCTCCGGAGTCGATGGGGCTACGGACATTTGTGGCTCGGTGACCGACGACGCCGATGTCCGGCGGGCGGTGGACGGGGCGGAAGGACTCATCCATCTGGCAGCAAAGGTTTCCTTCGCGGGACGTGCTGCGGACTTCCACAGCGTCAATGTCGAAGGAACCCGCCGTCTGCTCGAAGCGGCCCGGGCCGCCGGCGTGCGTGACACAGTGTTTGTTTCCTCTCCGTCCGTCGCGAACTCCGGCCAGGCCATTGCCGGCCTCGGCGCAGAACCGGCAGACCCGGTGCAGGCACATGGCCACTACTCCCGCACGAAGGCAGAAGCGGAACTGTTGGCCCTTGCCTCGGACGCCCCAAAATTCAGGGTTGCGGCCGTACGGCCACACATCGTGTGGGGCCCCGGTGATACCCAGTTGGTCGAGAGGGTCCTGGCGCGGGCCGCACGACACCGCCTGCCACTTCTCGATGCCGGGGCAGCGCTGATCGACACTACGTATGTGGACAATGCTGCGTCGGCGATAGTTGCAGCCCTGCACCGGATGGACCACGTTCGAGGCAAAGCGGTGGTGGTGACCAATGGCGAGCCGCGTCCCATCGGCGAGCTCCTGGCTGACATTTGTGCTGCCGGAGGAGTCCAAGCGCCGTCGTGGACAGTGCCGGGCGTTGTGGTGAGGGCGGCCGGCACCGTGGTTGAAAAAGCCTGGACGTGGGCACGGCGCAGCGAAGAACCCCCGATGACAAGGTTCCTCGCCGAACAGCTCTCCACCGCGCACTGGTTCGACCAACGCCAGACGCGGCGGCTCCTCGATTGGTCGCCGGTGGTCACCCTTGATGAGGGCCTGGCCCGGCTGGCAGAGTACTACGCAGGCAGAAGAACGGACCTCACACAGAAGGGCTGACATGACGCTGAAATCCGGAACCCACGTTGAGTGGAACACCCCGCAGGGCAAAACGCACGGCAAGGTCGTCGAAAAGAAAACCAGCGACTTCGAGTTGGACGGCAACACGCACCGGGCCAGCGAGGACGAGCCGCAGTACGTGGTGGAATCAGACAAAACGGGAGCCCGTGCCGCCCACAAGGAGTCTGCGCTCACCGAGAAGAAGTAGCCCCCTGCAGCTGGCGAAGAGCGAACAAGGGGAACAGCAGGACGGAGAGCATGCCTGCGCCCACGAGGGCGGAGGCTATGCCGCTGGAGATCAGGTCATGGTCACGGCCGATCCCGGTGACGGCCACAATCACCGGCAATCCGGTTGCCCCGAAAAGCACGATGGCTCGCTTTCCGCGGGCTGAGGAGCCTGCCGGAGCTGCAAGCAGTGACGGCAGCCCACGCACAACCAGGAGCAGGACCAGGAACAAGGGGACCATGGCCAGGGCCAGGGGACTGGATGTCAAAGCGCCGAGCTCGAAGTCTATCCCGGTGTCGATGAAGAAGACCGGAACGAGGAAGCCGAAAGCGATGGCGTCGATTTTCCTGTCGATGACGATCCTGTCGGCCTCAGGTGCCCGTGCGATCGCCACTTTCCACAAGACACCGGCCGCGAAGGCACCCAGCAGCATGTCCAGTCCCAGCAGCGTGCTCAGGACGACAAGGGAGCTAAGGATCAGCATGATGGATCGGACCGCGAATTGCCCGCTGGTATGCAGCGTCCGGGTCACCTGCGAATGAAACAGGATGTGCCGGGAGCGTGATGCCAGCAAAATCGCCACCACCGTCAACAAAACGAAGCCCAGAAGTACCCCCGAGGCTGCCCCTAGTTGCTTTCCGCTGAAAAACAGTGAGATGGCAATGAGCGGGCCGAACTCGCCCACCGCCCCCAAAGCGGCAACCCCAATGCCGATCGGGGTCTTCGCCTGGCCTGCGTCCCGCAGGATGGGCAACAGTGTTCCCAGGGCAGTGGAAGAGAGCGCGACGCCAATGATCACGGCCGCTTCCACTGCGGAGACCAACGCGAATCCGGCCGCCACGCCGGCAGCCAGGGAGATGATCCAGCCAACAGAGGCCCGGATGATGGGCCGGCCGCGGATGGCCCCGAAATCAATCTCGTTGCCCGCCACGAAGAACAGCATGGCGAGCCCGAAATCCGCCAAGGTATCGGTGAACTGTGTCGACTGGACCCAGCCGAGGACGCTGGGACCGAGCAGCATCCCAAGTACGATCTCGAACACTACTATGGGGATCTTTGCTACCCGCTCCACAAAGCGGGCAGCCAGGGGAGCCGCAACGGCCATGGCGGCGATGAGGACCAGCGATACAGACAAGCTTTGCATCACGGACGCCTCCAACAACCGGGCTGCTGCCGGGGAGGGCCGTCCGTCAGGGACGCCCGGGCCATTCCCTGCCCGCCCAGGGATCGTAGTCCGAAATCAGTGCCTCCTGTGACGGCCGCTCCTGCTCAGGGACATGCTGGAGGTTGACCCTCACCCGATACCAAAGGGAACTCGATCCCCGCATCCCATCGATCAGGATGTCTGCAGGATGCAGTTCCGAAAAGACGTCCGGGTATTGTTTCTTCCACTCCTCCAACGCAGCGAGTGCCTCGGGTTTGGTCTTGGTACGCGCCACCTCTACGAGCGGCATGATCGATGTCCGGCGCCCCGAGCCATCTCCCGAACGTGGTGCCTTTTCTGCAGGGCCGAGTTCGGCAGCCAAAGCGAGCAGCCCGTCAAGCGAGCCGGCGTCGTTGTCGATACCGGCATGCGGGTCACCGTTTGCAGCGAACCGCTCAGGCACCGTAAGCACCGTGAACTGCTCGGGCCGGGCGGAACGTACTTCCTCCCAGGAAAGGGGCATGGAGACCCGGGCATCGGGCCGCGACCGGACGGAGTAGGCGGACGCTACGGTCCTGTCCTTCGCGTTCTGGTTGAAGTCGACAAAGACACTCTCACCCCGTTCTTCCTTCCACCATCGGGCTGTGGCAAGGCCGGGGGCACGGTTTTCCACTTCGCGGGCCAGGGTCTCCGCGGCCAAACGCACGTCGCGGTAGGACCAACTCGGAGCTATGCGCACCAGGATGTGGAGTCCCCGGGAGCCGCTGGTCTTGGGCCATCCAACAAGCCCGACGTCTCCCAGCACTTCGCGCGCCACATAGGCGGTGTCCACGATCTGGGACCAGTCGACGCCGGGCAAGGGGTCAAGGTCCACCCGCAGTTCGTCGGGATGGTCGAGGTCTTCGGCCCTGACCGGGTGTGGGTTGAGGTCGAGACAGCCCAGATTCACAACCCACGCCAGGCCGGCGGCATCCCGGATGACCGTCTCCTCGGCAGAGGTACCGGATGAATAGTGAAGCGTTGCCGTGTCGATGAAGGGTGGATGATTCTCCGGCACCCGCTTCTGAAAGAAAGGTTCGGCGTCGATGCCCTTTGGGAAGCGCTTGAGCACCATCGGCCTGCCGCCCGCCCCACGGAGGGCGCCGTCGGCCACCGAGAGGTAGTAGTTGACCAGATCGAGCTTGCTCACGCCCGGTTCCGGAAAAACAATTTTGTCCGGGTTGGAGATGCGGACTTCGGCGCCGCCTATGTCGAGTACTTCCGCCGGTGTCTTGGAGGGGCTCATGCGGTCACGCTAGCAATGAACATCGGATCCAACCAGAGGTTGGCCGACTATATTGGCCATGTCAGCCCACCACCACAATTGAGGGAGCCTGCACACAATGGCCAAGGAACTTGCCACCCAACTCATCGAACAACTCCAGGCTGCCGGTGTGCAGCGGATTTATGGAATCGTGGGCGACAGCCTCAATCCCATCGTTGACGCCGTTCGTCAGACGGGAGGCTCGAAAAACGGGGGCATTGACTGGATTCACGTCCGTCATGAAGAGGCAGCCGCGTTCGCTGCAGCGGCTGATGCGCAACTGACCGGAAAGCTGGCAGTGTGTGCGGGATCGTGTGGCCCCGGAAATCTGCACCTGATCAATGGCCTGTATGACGCCAACCGAACCGGCGCTCCCGTACTTGCCATCGCTTCACATATTCCCAGCAGGCAGATCGGCAGCGGCTTCTTCCAGGAAACGCATCCGGACCGGCTTTTCAACGAGTGCTCCGTCTATTCGGAACTCATCAGCACCGCCGAGCAAGCACCCCGGGTCATGCACAGCGCCATCCAGAATGCCATTGGCCTTCGAGGTGTCGCGGTGGTTACCCTTCCCGGCGATATCGCCGGTCTGGAGGCTGCCGCCCCGACCCCTTTGCCGGCCACGTTCCGTCCCGCGAGCCTGGTGCCGGACGCCGCGAGCGTCCGCGAACTGGCCGAGGCCATTAACGACGCCGGAAAAGTCGCCATTTTCGCCGGTGCCGGTGTTGAGGGCGCCCATGACGAACTGATTTCGTTGGCCGGGCTGATCAACGCTCCCATCGGCCATTCGTTGCGGGGCAAGGACTTTGTCCAGTACGACAACCCCTTCGACATCGGCATGACGGGCCTGCTTGGGTACGGAGCCGCGGCTGAGGGTATCGAGGACGCGGACCTGCTGATCCTCCTTGGCACCGACTTTCCCTACGATCAGTTCCTTCCCGATACCCGCACCGCGCAAGTGGACCGGGCCTCGGAGCGGTTGGGGCGACGCACCGACGTCGACATTGCGGTCCATGGCGACGTGCTGCCGACGCTGGCGGCCCTGCTGCCCCTGGTGAAACCCAAGAAGAGCCGCCGTTTCCTCGACCAGATGCTGAAGAAGCACGACCGCCTCATGAACAAAGCTGTGGGCGCCTACACCCGCAAGGTGGAGAAGAAGCAGCCGATCCACCCGGAATATGCTGCCTCGTTGCTGGACCAGCTTGCAGCCGACGACGCGATCTTCACCGCGGACACCGGCATGTGCAACGTCTGGACGGCGCGCTACATCAATCCCCTTGGAACCCGGCGTCTCATTGGATCCTTCCTGCATGGGTCCATGGCCAACGCGCTCCCGCACGCCATCGGTGCCCAGGTGGCCTATCCCGGGCGCCAAGTGGTGTCCGTCTCCGGCGACGGTGGCCTCTCCATGTTGCTGGGAGAACTCATCACGGTGGCCGCGCACAAGCTGCCGGTCAAGGTGGTGGTGTTCAACAACTCCACCTTGGGCATGGTCAAGCTCGAAATGCTGGTGGACGGACTTCCGGACTTTGGCGTTGACGTGCCTGATGCGAACTATGCGGAGGTCGCGAAGGCGTTGGGCTTCCATGCCGTACGCGTCACCGATCCTGCTGACATCGAGGGAGCCTACCGGGCAGCCTTCGCCCACCCCGGCCCTGCATTGGTCGAACTCATCACGGACCCCAATGCATTGTCCATCCCGCCGAAGATTTCGGGCTCGCAGGTCATCGGCTTTGCCACTGCCATGTCCAAGGTTGTCCTGAACCGGGGTGCCGGAGAAGCTGTCAGCATGGCGCGGAGCAATCTCCGGAACATTCCCCGGCGGTAGGCTACCGTCCCAGGGCGGCTGCCAGGTAGGGGGCCGTCCGGCTGTCGTTGGAATGCGCGACGACGGCCGGCGGGCCAGCTGCCATGACCGTACCACCGGCGTCGCCGCCTCCGGGGCCGAGGTCCATCACCCAGTCCGCGCCCGCGACCACATCCATGTCGTGTTCGACCACGACAACCGTGTTCCCCGCCTCCACCAGCCTGTGGAGCTGTGCCATCAGAAGCTGCACGTCAGCGGGGTGCAATCCCGTGGTGGGTTCGTCCAAGAGGTATAGGGTGTGCCCGCGTTGGATGCGTTGCAGTTCTGTTGCCAGTTTGATGCGCTGGGCTTCGCCGCCGGAGAGTTCGGTTGCCGGTTGGCCAAGCCTCAAGTAGCCAAGTCCAACCTCTTGCAGGGTCTGGAGGCTGCGGGAGACCGACGGCATATCCTCAAGGAACGCCGACGCGGCCTTGACGGTCATCCCCAGGACATCAGCAATGTTTTTTCCCCGGTACGTCACCTCAAGGGTTTCAGGGTTGAAACGCGTGCCGTGGCACTCCGGACACGGACCGTAACTGCCCGGCAGGAACAGCAGTTCCACAGCCACGAATCCTTCACCCTGGCAGGTCTCACAACGACCTCCGGGAACGTTGAAGGAAAACCGCCCTGCTCCAAATCCGCGGGCCCGGGCACCGTCAGTGGCGGCAAATTCCTTCCTGACTCCGTCGAAGAGCCCGGTGTAGGTGGCCAGATTCGAACGCGGAGTGCGGCCGATGGGCTTTTGGTCCACCTGCACGAGTCGGTCGAGACCCCCGAGCCCGGATACCAACGATCGGGCGTCGGTGGAGGGCTCCGGGTGCAGCCCGGCTTCCACCACAGCAGCCAGGACACGACTGACCAAGGTTGATTTGCCCGAGCCCGACACGCCCGTCACCGCCGTCAGCACTCCCAGCGGGAAGTCGACGTCAAGGTCGCGCAAATTGTGCTGGTTCACGTGGCGAAGGTTCAACCAGCCCTTGGGTTCCCGTGGGCCGTCGAGCGTTCCGGCGTCCTTGCTGTGCTCCGCGAACAGGAAGGGCCCGGTGATGGAATCCTCCACCGACGCCAATCCTCCCACGGGGCCGCTGTAAAGCACCTGGCCGCCGCCCTCTCCGGCGTGTGGACCGACGTCCACCAACCAGTCCGCTGCCCGGACGAACTCCATGTTGTGCTCCACCACGAAAACGGAATTGCCGGACCTCTTCAGGGTCTCCAGTACGGCCAGGAGGGGTTCAGCGTCAGCCGGGTGAAGGCCCGCGGAAGGCTCATCCAGCACATAGATGACGCCAAAGAGGCCGGACCGCAGCTGGGTGGCGATGCGGAGCCGCTGCATTTCGCCGGGGGAGAGGGTTGGCGTGGGCCGGCCCAAAGCGAGGTAGCCCAGTCCGAGGTCCAGCAGTACCGTGATGCGGCTCAATAGATCCCGCGCGATGGCGATGGCGACTTCATTGCTTTCACCGGAAGTCTGCTTACGCGAGGCAGTGCTGGCCGCCTTCAGCCCGGCTGTGGGACGGAGAACATCGGCGAGGTCCGTCATAGGCAGAGCGTTGAGTTCGGCGATCGTTTTCCCAGCGAAGGTAACGGCGAGCGCCTCAGGTCGGAGTCCACTGCCCCCGCACGCTGGGCATCGCCCGGTTTCCATGAATCGCAGCACACGCTCCCGCATGGTGCTGCTCTTTGAGTCTGCCAGGGTGTGCAGGACGTACCTTTTCGCGCTCCAAAACCGGCCTTTGTACGGCTTGGCCACCCGGTCCCGTTGTGGAGTCACTTCCACGACCGGTTGCTCATCGGTGAACAGGATCCAGTCACGATCCTTTTTGGATAGCTTCTTCCACGGCGTGTCCACGTCGTATCCCAGGTGCGTGAGGATGTCGCGGAGGTTTTTGCCTTGCCAGGCGCCGGGCCACGCTGCAACGGCCCCCTCGCGGATGGTTAGGGACGGGTCGGGAACCACTGACCCCTCCGTCACTGTATGAGCCACGCCCAGGCCGTGGCATTCGGGGCACGCACCGGCAGCGGTGTTCGGGGAGAACGCATCGGAATCCAGTTGGCTCGCCCCTTCCGGATATTTGCCCGCCCGGGAAAAGAGCATCCGCAGGGAGTTGGAGAGCGTCGTAAGCGTGCCGACGCTGGAGCGGGCCGTGGCCGTTCCGCGCCGTTGTTGAAGCGCGACGGCGGGCGGCAGGCCGGTGATGGACTCCACTTTTGGGTTGTGGCCTTGTTGGATGAGGCGTCTGGCGTACGGTGCAACGGACTCGAAGTAGCGCCGCTGCGCTTCGGCAAAGATGGTGCCGAAGGCCAAAGAGGACTTCCCGGATCCGGAGACCCCGGTGAAAGCCACGATGGAGTCCCGTGGAACGTCCACGCTGACGTTACGGAGGTTGTTTTCCCTGGCCCCACGCACTTTGACCATGCCGTCGGCGAGGTCGTCTGAGGTCCAGCCCGCATTGTCGGGCGTGGGTTGACTGGCGATTGTCAGGTCACTGTCCATTTACACGACTCTATCGGGCCTGGCCGTCGGGTCGTACCGGCAGGCCTCGCCGGGATTGCCCCCTTGGTCGCCTAACCTACTAAGGAGGCCGGACCCTTTACTGGCTTGTTTGTGGTGTCTGTCGGTTCGGGGGAAGACTTGTGATCAGAAGAATGGTTTCAGCCGGGGTTCTCGCGATGACGCTGGCGCTGGCCTCCGTCTCGATACCGACTGCCGCGGAAGCGGGTGCGCAGGTCTACAACCCATGCCAGCGGCTCAGTGCAGGGCAGGTGAAGTACCCGTCCTACGGTGCCAACAGGGTCACCTTTGCGACGGCAATGGACCGCTCGCAGTCGGCTGTGATCGTCACGGGTTGTGTCAGGTCCGGCAGCGGTTATGCGCAGGAGTGGCAGACCACTGGATTTGCCGGGTCCAAGGGGTTTTCGGCGCAGAACATGGCGTGGGAAGATACCTGGAAGTCGCCGACAGGCAGTTTCAGTTTCACTGAAGCCTTGGGACGGTCCAACCCGGGAACCGCACTGAGGTACTACACCTTGAACCCGTATTCCCGCTGGGGAGGCGAACACGGCCCCAATTACAACCAGTACTTTGAGGGGATTGGTGGCGAATCGGACGAGAACCTCTGGACCTACATGAACCAAGGCTTCTACGAGCAAGCGGCCGTCATTAATTGGAATCGCTACCCGGACATGCCCACCGTGCAAGGTGCCTCGTTCGCCATCTTTTTCCACGCCGGGAACGTACCCAGTGCTGGCTGCATCTCCACCAACCTCGGCACGGTGGTCCAGCTCCTCAAGACCAACCGGCCCGGCGACCGCATCATCATGGGCGCAGTGGATGACATCTTCACTCCGTTCAGCAGCTCACCGTTTGGAGCGATCACCAACAAGTATGCTGCGATCGGTGGGCCGGCCTACGCCGGTGACCCTGTCAGCAACGAGATGTATGGCCTCAAGAACGGCGGCGCGGGCCAGGCATTCCAGTTTGGCTCCATTTACCATTCTCCTATGTCCGGGACGTTCTTCAGCACGGGTATCATCCGGGGGAAGTGGGGCTCAACAGGATACGAGAACGGGATCCTTGGCTACCCGACGTCCGATGAAATGCCAATGTCCCGCGGGGCCCGTGGGCAGGCTTACCAGAACGGCTCCGTATATTGGGGCGGAAGTACGGGTGCCCACCTAAGCATGGGCACCATCCGCGCCGCCTGGGGGCGAATGGGATACGAGAAGGGGTTCCTGGGTTACCCGACAACTGACGAGATCCGGGGTATGGCCAAAGGTGGCATCGGCCAAGCCTACGAAGGCGGCTCAATCTACTTCACGCCGACAACCGGTGCCCATGTCAGCACAGGGTTGATCCGCGTCAAATGGGCTTCGCTCGGATACGAAACGGGCGTTCTGGGGTATCCGGTCTCTGACGAAATCCGAGGAATGGTGGGCGCTGGCGTGGGTCAAGCGTATGAAAATGGTTCCATCTACTCCTCTCCCGCCAGCGGCACGCACATCAGTATGGGAGCTATTCGCTCCCTGTGGGGCCAACAAGGATTCGAGAAGGGCGCCCTCGGCTATCCCACGACGGACGAGTACCCGGCAAACGGCGCTGTTGTTCAAGACTTCCAAGGCGGAAGCATCGCGTGGTTCGGCGCCAGTGGCAAAGTGACGCTGAAAGGCTGACCACCGAACCAGGGCCAGCGGCAGTGTCCCGCTCCTGGAGCGAGGGCGTTCACTCAGCGGCGGGCCGACGTCGTTGTTGTTTAGTGAGCGAGCGCCGTTCTTTGGCGGCGCGGTGACGGCGCGCGGAACCGCGGGTTGGCCTGGACGCCCGGCGAACGGTTTCCGGCACCAGCGCTTCGGTGATGAGACCAGCGAGCTTGGCCAGGGCAAGCTCCCGGTTCCGTAGCTGTGAGCGCTCCTCCGAGGCCGTCACGGTCAGGGCGCCAGCGACCAGGCGCCTTCCGAGTCGTTGCAGCAACAACTGCCGTTGCTCATCGGTCAAAGCTCCCGAATTCACGACGTTCCACGTCACCTCGGCCCGGCTGTCGGTGGTGTTGACGTGCTGTCCGCCTGGCCCTGAGGAGCGCGAGAACCTCCAGCTGAGTTCCGACGCCGGTATCTTCAGCGAAGGGGGGATGTCCAAGTCCATGGGACAAGCCTTGCACGTCCCATGGTCAGTGGCCCCGAGCAGACGTCGGCTGTCCAATGCCGGCCTGGCGCATTTAGGATCAAGTCATGGCCGGATTCGCGGATTTTCTGGGCCCCATACTGGAAATGATGACCTGGGTGGGGTTCGTTCCGGGCGTGCCCCTCTTGGTATGGGCGTGGGTCATCGCCCGCCGGAGGTGCCAATGGGTAACCGCCGACGGCGAGCAGTTCGCGGCGGGCGGCTTCCTGGGACTTCGTTGGGTGGACCTGGAGCTCGAGGAGCGAAAGGTCTTGCTCGACATCGCGGCAACGGAGGACGGCGCCGGAACCGGCAGTGTTGTGGTGCACTACGATGCCTGCCATCCGTCACGGTGCTCCCTTGAGCCTCCGCGCTACGATCACACCGTGCTGATTCTTGGGTGGATCCTCACTGGCGTCGGCATCGTCAGCACTATAGGAGGGCTGGTTCTCGTCGCTCTGTAGCCCCTTGTATGCCTGTTCACGCCAGGGCTACCATGTGCGCGCGGGGCTGATGCGCCGCCCGAGGCGGGAGGACTTCGATGAGTGGGATTACTGCACCCCTGATGGTGGATCTGATCATTTCGCTGGACGGCTATGCCTCAGCTGAGGGGTGGCCGGGCTGGTGGGGATTGGAGGGCCCTGAATATCTGGCGTGGCTCGACGATCAAGCCACGAAAGTCGTCACCATGCTGATGGGGGCAAACACCTACAGACTCATGTCCGGCATGTCCGGACAGGCCTCCGAGGAAGATTCGGGGTTCTCCAAGGAGGAAGGGGACTCTTTGGCAGGCCTCGCCGCGGTGCCCAAGATCATCTTCTCTTCGACGCTGCAAGAGCCCCTGGCCTGGCCCAACTCCGAGTTGATCTCCTCAGATGCCGTGCAAGCAGTCAGGGAGCTGAAGCAAACCCGGAGCGGCACGCTGAGCACGCTGGGAAGCTTGAGCCTGAGCAGGTCTTTGCTGTCAGCTGGGCTGGTGGACCGCTACCGTTTGGTCATCTTTCCTGTCATCACGGGAAAGACCGGAAGCGAACGGATCTACGACGGTTACCCGGACGTGGCATTGGACATGGTCGAGAGCCGCACTTTCGATGGCAGGCTCCAACTGCTGGAGTACATTCCCCGGGTTATCGATGCTCCGTTGGGACGGGGGTAGCCGGCAATACCCTTGGATTCAGGCGTCCTGGGTGGTGAACAGCGGCGCCAGCGACAGGGCATAGTGGTCCATTGTTTCCGGGAAGGTCAACAGGCGTCGGCCCTCCAAGGCAGGGGTCGCTGGGCTCGCCAAACCGTTCACGGCCGGGAGGCTGAGAAGAGGCTCTGCGCTTATCCCGCGCGCGGTCAGGACGGCAATTCCCCAGGGGTCCGTGGCGTCGGCCACGGAGATGCCCGCGTTGTCGAAGGTGTCACGCAGGACATAGCGCGTGACGGTTCGCCACGACTGAAGAAACTGTGGCAGCAGCTGCTCCACGAGCTCGTCGTCGTTTGAGCTGTAGGCATTGGCCAAGGCCGCGGAGAGCGCATCCCACTCTTCGGCATCCCTGACCATCAAGTGGGCGGCCCGGAGGTGGGCAATGGTTTCATTCAACATCATGGCAGTCCCCAAACTTCCTCGTGCGATGTTTGCCCAACATGGGCAGGCCGCCCTTGGCAGGCCACGCATCTGTAGAACGGATGGGACACCGTCAAGATTCCCGCGGAGTGTTCCGGATACGGCAATTCCTCGCCCTCCTAGTAAATAAGTAAACTTACTATTAGGCTGTCGGGGTGGGAAAGTCCCCGGCGCAACAGGAAGTGAAGCAAACATGACTGAAGAGCAGGGCATCAGCAAGGTCACCGACATCATCAACGATTCCAAGATCGGGATGCTGGCCACCATCAACGAAGAAGGCGCCCTGGTCAGCCGGCCGCTTGCCGTCCAGGAAGTGAAGGACGACGGCGACATGTGGTTCTTTACGGGACTGGGAACCTCCCAGGTTGCCCACATCCGGCAGGATCCCCGCGTCAACGTCTCCTTTGGCAAGAACACGGAGTGGGTTTCGGTTGCCGGTACCGCCCAAGTGGTCACAGACCGCGCGAAGATCCACGAAATGTGGAACCAGGTGGTGGAGGCCTGGTTCCCAGACGGTCCGGACACCCCGGAAGTTTGCCTGATCCACGTGGATTCCGACTCCGCCGAATACTGGACAAGCCCGGGCGGCACGGCAGCTACGGTGCTGCAATGGGTCAAAGCCAAGGTCACCAACTCACGGTTCAGTGTTGGCGAAAGCGGTACCGTGGAATTGTGAGCGTCCATGGTTGACACAGAGCGGTTCCGGATACTTCTTGAGCAGGAGCGTGACCGGAGGCTGGTGCTGCTCTCGGCGCTTCGAAGCGACATCACCTCGGTGAGCCAAGCACGGCTGGACTCCAATGTCGACGACGAGCACGATCCCGAGGGCAGCACCATAGCCTTCGAGCTCTCCCAGGCCTCCGCCCTTCTTGGCCAGAGCAGGGAAGGTCTCGAGCAGATCGACGCCGCGCTGGTCAGGATCGAAGCGGGCACCTATGGCCATTGTGAAATCTGCGGAATCGACATACCTGAAGGCCGGCTTGAAGCCCGGCCGTGGACGCCGTTCTGCGTGCTGCATGCCTCAGGGCGCAGGTAGTGTTCAATTGCTCTGCCCGGCTTCGGCCGTACTGGCGCGATCGGCCTCTGCGCCATACTTTCGGCTCGCCGCAAGGAACGGCACCGCAAGGATCTCGACGACCCCGGCCATGGCAAGAGATGCCGGATATCCGTAGAGGTCGGCGCCACGGCCCAGGAGGGGCTGAATCACCACCCCTCCGCTTGAGCCCATCAGCGAATCAAAGCTCAGCACAGTGGCCCGCTGCTTGGACGGGATCATGTCATTCAGATATGCCTGCCGGACAGGCATGACGGCGGACCCCACCACGCCCCACAGCGCCAACAGCGCCAAGGCCACCCAAAAACTGTGGGTGAATCCGAGGACAATCAGGATCAGTGCGCCACCCACTCCGCCCAGAATCAGCACGGAAGTGCGTTTGTGGAAAAGGCTCCGGGCATGCGGAGCCAGCCAGCCTCCCAGGATCTGGGAGCCTGCAACAATGGCTGCGGCAAGGCCGGCGATCGAATACGCCTGCGGGTCGCCGAAGAGGTCCAGCAGGTAGGGCTGCAAGGCGTAGAAAACGTAAATCCCGACGCCGGCGCTGAAGGGAGCGGCCAGCATCACGAATCGTACGGGCGGGTTTTTCAAACCGCTCTCGATCGAGGCGGTGAGCACCGCATGGGTCGCCCGCAGTGGATGCGTCGATCGCTCGGGCGAGAAGCCGACGTCGTGCATCAGCCCAAAGGCGACGGCGAACATGGCCAGCAGCACCAGCACGCGCAGGATGAAAGGCACGCCAAGGTTGGTGGCCTGGGCAATCACGCCGCCCGCCACGGAGCCCAGAAGCATCGCCACGCCCTGGACCATCTGGCCCCGGCCAAGTACGGACTCGAGGCCGCCTTCGTAGCCGGAAAACCGAAGGGCATCAACGAGCCAGGCCTCCACCGCTCCGGAAAAGAACGTGAATCCAAGTCCAAGTAGGACCGAGACCACCGCCCACATCCAGAACGGCGCCGATGTCTGCCACAGCAGGTAGTACAGGTAGGTCGATGCCGCGAGAGTCACGGTGCCCAGAAGGAAGGAAGTACGCCGTCCCCAGCCATCAGCCACCACACCGGTAGGAATTTCGAAGAGGACCATGCCTGCGGTGAAGAAGGCGTTGGCGGCGAAAGCCTCAAGGTTGCTCAAGCCGGCGTCCAACAGAAAGAGGGTATTAATGCCCCAAATGAACGACGCCGCAACGGTATTGCCCAGCGTCAACGTCAGGTAGACGCGTTGAATCTTGCGGGCGGCCGGGTTCATGGTGTCGCCGGTCCCGCGGGCGCGTGGAGGGACCACGTGCCCATTCTCGCGCCGATTGCCCGCTGCCGCCAGATCCGTGCCTGCGGTTTATGGTTCGTGGCTTGTGGGGATGTCCTGGGAGGCGGCCCACTCGCCGACATCCCTGCGTTCGATGGCGGCTGCCATCATTTCGGGAAACAGGTCCGGCGTGCAAGCGAAGGCCGGGACTCCGATACCGGCAAGCGCTGCGGCGTGCTGGGAGTCGAACGACGGGTGACCACTGTCGCTCAAGGCCAGCAGGGCGATCATGGTGGTTCCGCCGCCGACAATTGACGCCGCCCGACGCAGCATTTCCTCGGCTATGCCTCCTTCATAAAGGTCACTGATCAGCACCAGGATGGTTTCTGTCGGCTTGGTGATCTGTCCTTGGCAATAAGCCAGAGCCCTGTTGATGTCCGTACCACCACCCAATTGCACCCCGAAAAGAACATCTACGGGATCATCGAGATCGTCAGTCAGGTCAACGACCTCGGTATCGAAGACAACCAACCGGGTGTTTACCGAGGGAAGTGAACTGAGCACTGCACCGAAAACGCTTGAATACACCACCGACTCGGCCATGGAACCGGATTGGTCGATGCAAAGGATGATCTCACGCTGGATCTCAGTGCTGCGCCTGGCATGGCCGAGCAGCCGTTCCGGCACTACCGTCCGGTATTCGGCTTGGTAGTGCTTGAGGTTTGCAGCGATTGTCCTGTTCCAGTCGATGTCCCGGTGCCGTGGCCGGCGGGTCCGGGCCGAGCGGTTCAACGCCCCCGAAACTGCTTGGATGGTCTTCGCGCGGAGCCGTTCCTCAAGTTCCTTGGTAACTTGGCGGACCACTGACCGTGCAGTCTCCTTGGACGCTTCCGGGATGACCCTGCCAAGGCCCACCAAGGTACTGACAAGGCTGATGTCCGGTTGCACGGTGCGGAGCATTTCCGGTTCCAAAAGAAGCTGCCTAAGGCCCAGACGGTCCATGGCGTCAGCCTGCATCACCTGGACCACCGAGGACGGGAAATAGCCACGGATATCCCCGAGCCAGCGGGCTACCCGTGGACTTGAAGAAGCCAGGCCGCCCCGCCGGCCGGAGCCATCACCGTAGAGTGCTTCCAAGGCTTGGTCGCGTCGGGTGTCATCGTCCGATAACTGGACCTGTCCGCCGTCGTCCGTTGAGATTCCGTCCGCGTCATCGCCGCCCAGCACCAGTCGCCACCGGCTCAACCGATCGCGGACCTCAACAGTGTGGTCCGAAACATCGTTCACGCTACGGCCTCCCAACCCAGGATTCGCGCCATCGTTTCCAGTGCGGGCCCTGCCGCGGCCAAGTCCATGCCGGCATCGCCAACGGCATCCCGCGAGGAAGTCCCGCGGCTAATTTGCTCGCCGATCTCCCGGCGTTCCGGACGGCTGAATGCAGAAAACGTTCTGCGCAGCAGCGGCAGGACGTCCTCGAAGACGTCGTCACGGACTCCGTCCACCCATTCATCCACCAGTTTCAAGAGCCTCGGGTCGTGGATCAGCAACGTGGCGTCGCCGGACAGGAGCCCGTCCAGCCACGCGGCGGCCTCCGGCGCAGGCGTCGCGACGGACAGCCGACGGCTCAGGCCCGCCGCGACATCCTCCGGGCCCAGCAACCCGGCATCCAACAGCAGACGCGTGGCCCGGCCCGCTACGGAGCCGTGGATTTTGTCCGAGCGCGCTACGCCGCCCAACGCAGTGTGCCAATCAAGCATCGGCAGTTCAGGTACCAGCGTCATGCCGTCCTGGGCCGAATCGATGGCTCTGCGCATTGCGGCAGCGGCGTCGTCGTCGAGCCCGGCGCATGCTGTCGGCAGGCCCACGCAGGCACGTACCACAGTGGCCTCAAGGATCTTCCGGACGTCCCTGACATCGACACCACGCACATTTCCGTATCTGCAGGTGCGGGCCAGGGGAGCGATGGTCTCCAGGAGGGGTGGAACGTCCTGTTGGAGCGCTGTGCGGGCGGCCAAAGCGGTGACGACCCCGGCTATGCCGTCGGGGAGATCGGCCAGGAGGCACGCTTCCAGCAAAGCACCCATTGCGGGCAGGCCTTCGGCGGCCTGGGCCTGTTCGGATACGAAAGCCGCCGCGGCGGAGGCAACAGTGGTGCCGTAGCGGCTCGCTTCAACCAGTGAAACGGCAAGCTCGGGCCTCCACTCAAGCTTCCATGCCTCTTTGAAAGTGCCGGTGGTCCTGCCGGTCTCCGTCGGCACGCCCCACGCCACTCCCACCAGTGCCAGGCGATGCAGCAGCACCGAGCGGGCCAGTTGGTTCGGTTTGCGGAGGTCGAGGACCATGACCTCTTCCATTGCGCTTGGCTTCATGCGCAGCTTGCGCTGGTGGGCGGTGAGGTCGGCGAACAGGGGAAGCGTGGGAACGGAGTCAGGAACGCTTCCCAGCTCGGATCCAACAGTGAGGTCCCGATGTACCAGTGCCAGGGGAAGAGCAGAGCCGTCGCAGAGGACAGCCTGGGCGGCGTCGTCCAGTTCGGGAAGTCCTGGACTCGGTCTGCCCCGGACTGCCGCCAACGCTGTGGCCATGCGGGTGGCCTCCACCACGGACGCGGTGGAGGCATCCAGGTTTTGTCCCCGAAGGGCCTGGGCTACCCGCACCAACCACGTCGTGGCCACATCGCTGGAAGGGTCCTTGGACATCCAGTGCGAGAAGAGATGTTGGTACCACCCCGGTGCTGCGACACCTGCTCCGTATCCGCTGTCCAGGCTGAGCCGGTCCGAGGTCCAGGGAACCCATGTGACGGACACCTTGATTTTGGGGAGGCCGGACAGGACCTTATTGTCTGCTGCTGCGGACGGAAAGTCCGCAGGTACAAGGGCAGGTGCGTGGTACGCGCCGCAGATGACGGCGATACGTTCATGGCCCTCCCGCATGGCGGCCCGCAGGATGCGCCGCATGGCCGCTTCCCGACGGTTGTTTTCGACGACGTCCGGATGGTCTTCCGGGCGCTCATCCAGCGCCCGGATCTCCTTGATCGCATCGATGAGTGCCTCGAAGCGTTCGGCTGGGTCTGAACTGCGGTGCTCCACGGCATCCTCCCACCAACGCTCCGCATCGCTGTAGCCGGCCGCCTCGGCCAGGATTCCGATAGCGTCCGGGCGGTAACCCCGCTCTACCGGGCTGACGGCCTCTGCTTCGGAAGCGACCTTCAAGGCCAAGGAATTAGCGGCGGGAAGGTCCAGCGCGCGGACGGGCGTTCCTGTGGACAGAGCCCAACGGATGGCCACCCACTCCGGAGAGAAGGCAGCCATAGGGTAGAACGAAGCCAACCGGGGCTCGTCCACCGCGTAGATAAGCCCCGCAACAGGCGGAAGCATGTCGGGGTCCTTGACCAGGGGGATCACCTGGTCAAGTTCCGGCGGCCCTTCCACCAGCACCAGATCAGGTCGCAGCGTTGCCAAGGCCTCGGACACCGAGTGGGCCGAACCGGGTCCGTGGTGCCGGATACCCAGGATGTGTACTTCTGTCATGTCTGGTTGGCGGATTCGAGGTCGCGGCAGGCCCTGTAGAGGTCTTTCCATTCGGGTCGGTTGCGGACGACGGTTTCCAGATACTCCTGCCAGATCACACGGTCTTGAACGGGATCCTTGACGACGGCGCCCACAAGGCTGGCCGCGACGTCGTCGGCCCTGACCGTGCCATCACCGAAGTGGGCTGCCAGGGAAAGTCCGTTGGTCATCACGGAGATCGCTTCGGCCGTGGACAGGGTGGCCGATGGCGACTTGATGGTGGTCCGCTGGTCCTGCGTCACGCCTGCCCGCAATTCACGCATCACAGTGACGACCCGCCGGATCTCCGACAGTGCAGCCAGATCCGCGGGCAGTTCCAGTGCCTCGCCCAGGCTGCGGACCCGGGTGGTGACGATCTCCACTTCCTGGTCGATGCTGTCCGGAAGCGGCAAGACCACAGTATTGAACCGGCGTCGAAGTGCCGAGGAGAGGTCGTTGACGCCTTTGTCCCGGTTATTTGCCGTGGCGATGACGTTGAAACCCTTCCGGGCCTGTACCTCTTCATTCAGTTCCGGGATGGGCAGGGTCTTCTCGCTGAGGATGGTGATCAGGGAGTCCTGTACATCGGAGGGAATGCGCGTCAGTTCCTCCACCCGCACCAGGCTTCCTGTTTCCATGGCCCGCATGACCGGTCCCGCTACCATCGCGGCCCTGGATGGACCTTCGGCCAGCAAACGCGCGTAGTTCCATCCATAACGCAGTGCTTCCTCGGGTGTTCCCGCGGTGCCCTGTACCACCAGCGTTGATGAACCGGAGATGGCTGCCGCCAGATGCTCCCCGAGCCACGTCTTGGCCGTTCCCGGAACGCCGAGCAACAGGAGGGCCCGGTCGGTTGCCAGGGATGCCACCGCGACTTCCACCAGCCGCTCCGAACCGAGATATTTCGGGGTGATCTGCGTTCCATTGGCCAGTGTTCCACCCAGAATGTACTTGGTGACAGCCCATGGCGACAACTGCCAGCTGGGCGGCCGCGGGCGGTCATCAACAGCGGCCAATGCGTTGAGTTCATCAGCGAACGCGTTCTCTGCGTGGGCGCGAAGAACATCGGTTCCGTTCTGTGGATCTGTCATCGGAAGGCCTCCGTCAAGGATTGTCTGAATGATTGGTATTGGACGGCGTCGCGGAGAACCCGACGCCGGGCGGCGTCCTCGTCAGTCCGCTCCAACAAGCGCCGGCACGTCGCCGTTGCCTCTGCCGGCAACGCCGTGGGTAGGACATCGGAGAGCATCGAAGCCAAACGGCCCCCTTCCTTGGCGGAGATAACCGCAAGAACAGCCTCTGCCAACGCAGTACCCCATGGTTGGGGGAGCTCGCGCAGTAAATAGGCCAGGGTGACGGGCTCTTCCCCGCCTGTCTGGATGTGCCGCACCAGCCAGCGCTCACGCTCGCCGGCAGGCAGGCAATGCAGCAGCCGGGTATCGGTCCTGATGGTGAGCAGGGCCCGGACCCATTCCAGGTTGTTGCGGCCGGCGGCCGCTGAAGTCAGAGCGTCCAGGATCCTCGGCTCGTCTTTGAGGAGGGCTGCCGTCGCTTCCGGGCTGCGGCCCGAAACCGAGGTCCAGACCTCCAGCGGTGCACCCGTAATGATGGTCTCGAGCCTTCCCAGGCGGTCAGGTTCACCGTTGCGTGGTTGCGGCGCGATTCCGTCCCGCAACGCTGATGCGTCCGGATCCGGTGGAAGGTCGATGTCGAAGCGCTTGTTAAGCAATCCCTTGACGTGCAGCAATGGCAGCAGCCTGTCGGCCATCCGCCGGGCACGGGCACTTTCTGGCAGCTGGTCCAACAGCTCGGCTGCAACTTCGCGCACGCTTTTGGCTTTGTCGTCCAGGCCCTTCTCCAACAGTGCCTCGTCCTCATCGCGGAGGTCGGTGCCCAGGAGTTTCATAAGGTTCGCTCGCGTCCGGGCGCTGAGAGCATTCCACTGCGTGGACAGTTGCCCGCGGGCTGCTGCCACAGGGTCCACTGGGGTATCTGTTGCAAGGTCCACTGAGGCGTCAACGTGCCCGGGTTCTCGTCGTTCCGGCCGGGCGGACCATGATGGGCTGAACTCTTGGAGCCATCCCCCCCGTGTCCCTATGGCAGGCTCCAATACCCTGAATACCGACGACGTGTTCCCGGCCACCGCGAACAGCGCCGGAAGCAACCGGTGGGGGACCCGGAGTCGTGTTTGTGCCGCGAAGCCCAGCCAGTCCACCAACAGCTGGTTCCTGAGCTCCAGTCCCACAGGGGGCTGATTGAGCAGGAGTTCCAGGAGCCGTGCCGCTTCGCCTGTAGCCTGCGGCTCAGCATCAGGTGGTGCCGGCAGCACCTGAAGCCCGGGAGCCGATGGGGCGGGCGTCCGTGCCGCCCGGCCCACCACGTCCGCCAACGCGGCCTGGTCAAGAAGAGCTTCTTCCCGTGACAAACCCTCAGGGGCGCGGAGACCGAGTTCCGGGGGCAGCACGGGAGCCTCGTGGCGTCCGGTTCCCACGAGGGCAGTTGTTCGGAGCTCGTCAGTCCATCTCACGGGGTCACCACCGTCCCGTTCACGACGACGGTCAACGGACGGATCCGTCCGTCCTCCAGCTCACCAAAAACATCCACTTTTTGGCCCCCCGTGAGCGCCAGGAGCGCATCAAGCGGGGCGTCTACCATCGGAAGGGCGTGACCATGGGAGTCGCAGATCCAGCCGCTGTCCTCCGGACTGACCGTAACGTCGCCCAACAGCACCGGGTGACGGAGCCGCCAAGGCGAGGCTGCCACCGCGGTGGACTCATTCCCAAGAGCCTGGGCGATAGTGCAGCCATTGCCGAGTGTCGTCGCCACGCCCCCAGGGTTGATGGGACCGGTGAACATGGCGCGTTGCGGTGCCGAGCCCGGGTAGCGGGCCAGCGCCGCCTCGAGAAGGGCTCCGGACAGTTGCGGGGTGGCGAGGCCTTGGCCCTGCGCTGCGAAATCAAGAACGACGACGACAGTTCCCTCGGGTGACCTCAGCCAGGTCCGCTGTTGCTGGAGGCGGCCGTCGTCACTTCTGTGCGCACCCAGGACGAGCCATGGTCCCGGCAAGGACTCCGTCTCCTGTATTTCGGACGAGGGCGTGGCCCAGCCGACCGCTGTTTTGAGATCGGCGAACTCATCGGGGGCAAGACCGTCCTTCTGCGCCCACGCCTTGGTAAGGGCCCACCAGCGCCCGAGGGTCATCAGCAGATGATCAGCCCAATCCGTTCTCCCGTGAACATCCGAAGCCATCTGCCGCACTTGTTCGGCCACTCCGGGGAGCTGGGCATCCACCAGTCGTGCCGCCACGCCGTCCCACCACGAATACGGTTGCTTCCGCGCTGCCGCAAGTCCGGTCCTCACGACGTCAGTCAGCCATAGGGCGAAGTCGGCCATCCCGGCGTCCATCAGCTCCAACCGTGCTGTGAGGCGTTTGGCTTGTGCCTCGGGATCCGTAGCTTGACCGGTTTGTCGCCGTTCCTTGGCCGATGCCCGGTCGGCCCGTTGGTCTGCCCATTCCCGGGCGAAATCGGCGGTGTCGGTTGCTGACCCGGCTGCCTCGCCGCGGGCCCACAGCAGAAGCAGCGCCAAAGCGTGCTTGCAGGGAAACTTCCGGCTTGGACACGAACACCGGTAGGCAGGGGCAACCACGTCCACGCTCACCTGATAGGGCCTTTTACCGCTGCCCTGGCATTTGCCCCACACCAAAACATCGGTGCTGCCCGACTCCGACCACGGCCCGGGGTGCGCAAGCTTGCGCGCAGCAGCCAGTGATGATGCGTCAGGAGCGGCACTGATGACTCTCTCTTCGCTCCAACGCCCCATGTGGTTCATTCTGCCTGACCGCTCCGACACTTTTACGCATGGTCCGGGCGGGCCGCCTTAAAAGATGCAGGCCGGGGAACCCTCGAACGGTGCCCCGGCCTGTCCCGCGAAATCAGGCCTGGTTGCCCACCAGGTCGGCCAGGGCCTCTTTTCCGGGGCGCTCCGCGGAAAGCAGCCGCGCGAAAAATTCGCCGAGTTCTGCTGTTGCTGTCAGGGGCAGGACGTTGGCGACGTACTGGTCCGGGCGCACCACGACGATGGCGCCGTCGCGGCTGAGGCCGCGGGCCTCGAAGATGTCGTTGCCGGGGTCGGTGCCGAATACTTTTTCGAGGTAGGTGAGTTTGAAGGGTCCGACGGTGGGTTTGAAGACCGCGGGGACGGCGTTGATGTCCACTCCGGTGTGGTCTTGCTGGTAGATCACCTTGACGTCGAACCAGGCATCGCGGTCAAGGCTCGACGGCGTTGCGCCCAGTGGGGAGTCGGGTGCGGTTTCCAGCCACTGGGCCAGGTCCTCCACGGCACCGGGGGCACCTGCGGGATTGGCGTCTGCGAAGACGTAGATCCGCCAGCGTCCGTCGGCTTTGGCGTGGTGGCCCAGGTGCATGGGGTTGGTGTCGCAGACCCGCTGGACGGGTGCTGATTTGAAGCGTTTGCCTACGGGGAAACCGGTGGCGAGGTCCTGGTGGGTTGCTTCGGCAACGAGCATCGAGGGGGCGTACTGGGTCATGAACCCGGCGGGGAACTCCGCGGTGCTGGTGTAGAAGGTTTCCAGTTCGGTGGGGTCCTTGAATTCCTCGGGCTTCTTGGCCATGAGGGTGGACCATTCCTTGTCGAAGTCGATGAGGTTTTTCGCCACGACCTGGCGTTCGGCGGAGTAGCTGTCCAGCAGGGATTCCGGGGACCGGCCTTCGAGGACGTGGCCGAGTTTCCAGCCGATGTTGAAGCCGTCCTGCATGGAGACGTTCATGCCTTGCCCGGCCTTGGCCGAGTGGGTGTGGCAGGCGTCGCCGGTGATGAACACCCGAGGGGTGCGCGTGCCGCGTTCGTCCGGCAGGACGTCGTCGAACCTGTCCGTAAGCCGGTGCCCGACTTCGTACACGCTGTGCCATGCCACGTTGCGGACATCCAGGGTATAGGGGTGGAGGATGTCGTTGGCCTTGGCGATGATCTGCTCAATGGTGGTCTTGCGCACCGCGCCGTGGTCATCGGCAGCGACCTCACCCAGATCAACGTACATCCGGAACAGGTGCCCGCCCTCGCGGGGAATCAGGAGGATGCTGCCACCGGAGCCGGACTGGATGGCGCACTTGGTGCGGATGTCCGGGAAGTCCGTCACTGCCAGGACGTCCATGACGCCCCACGCGTGGTTGGCCTGGTCCCCGGCCAGATGGCAGCCAATGGACTCGCGGACCTTGCTTCGTGCGCCGTCCGCGCCAACGACGTACTTGGCCCGGATAACCCGCTGCTGGCCTTCCACCGCGCCGGAGGTGTGAAGGACGGTCACCTCCACGGGGTATTCGCCCTCGCCGGTGACCTTCAAGCCCACGAACTCGTATCCGTAGTCCGGGACCATGCGTGTGGGGGAGTTGGCCATGAACTCTGCGAAGTAGTCGAGCACGCGGGCCTGGTTAACGATCAGGTGGGGGAATTCGCTGATACCGGCCGGGTCGTCCACGGCACGGGCGGCCCGGACAATCTTCGTGTGATCGGCCGGGTCCGGCTTCCAGAAGGCCATCTCTGTGATGCGGTAGGCCTCGGCGGTGATCCGCTCTGCGAATCCGAATGCCTGGAACGTCTCGACGCTGCGGGCCTGGATGCCGTCAGCCTGGCCAATCGCCAAGCGGCCCGGACGACGCTCGATGATGCGGGTGGTTACTCCCGGGAACTGCGACAACTGGGCGGCCGTCAACATCCCTGCAGGGCCGGTGCCCACGATGAGGACGTCGACTTCGTCCGGGAGCCCGGCCGGCCGGTTGATTCCGACGCCGGCGGCGGGCTCGACCCGCGGGTCACCTGAAACATAACCGTGGTGGTGGAACTGCACGGGCTTTCCTCACTTCTTTGTGGGCTATTGAAACCATCTTGTTCGATAATAGAACAGCATGTTCTATTATCGCTCGTTATATCGTAATGCGGCTCACAGTCCGGGTTCAAGCCGTCCCGGTAGCTTCTCCCCGAATCGCCCGTGGTTCCTGCGCATTTGATCCATCGCATGTCAGGATCAGGTATGCCGCGACTGATGCTCCTCGATACTGCCTCCCTGTACTTCCGTGCCTTCTACGGGGTACCCGATTCCATCAAGCGCGCCGATGGGACTCCGGTCAACGCAGTGCGTGGCTTGATGGACATGATTGCCCGCCTCGTGACCGATTACGAGGCCACACACTTGGTGGCCTGCTGGGACAACGACTGGCGGCCGCAGTGGCGTGTTGACCTGATCCCCAGCTACAAGGCGCACCGCGTTGCGGAGATCGTGCCCAACGGTCCCGACGTCGAAGAAGTCCCCGACCCGCTCGAGGCGCAGATCCCCATGATCCGCAAAGTCCTGGATCTTGCCGGGATAGCCGTGGTTGGCGTGGACCAGCACGAGGCCGATGACGTGGTGGGCACCTACGCCAGCCTTGCGCCGATCCCTGCCGATGTGGTGACGGGCGACCGGGATCTCTTCCAGCTCGTGGATGACCAGCGCGACATACGGGTGATCTACACAGCGCGGGGGATGAAGAATCTCGAAGTGGTCACCGACGTCGTCGTTGTTGGCAAATACAGGGTCCTGCCCCAGCAGTACGCGGACTTCGCAATCCTCCGGGGAGACGCCTCCGATGGGCTCCCCGGGGTTGCCGGCATAGGGGAAAAGACGGCGGCCGCCCTGCTTGGGGAGCACGGCTCGCTGGAAGGGCTGCTGGAGGCGGCAGAAGATCCCGACGGCGGGTTGTCGGCTTCCATCCGCGCCAAACTGTCAGGCGCGGCGGACTACCTGAAGGTTGCGCCCGCCGTCGTCAATGTCGTCCGTGACCTGAAGGTGCCGACCCTCGAGGAGGCAGGCGCCCACTTGGGCCCCGTCACGGGCGAAGCGCGCGCCGAGCTGGAGCGGCTGGCCACCGAATGGAACCTGGGCGGCTCTGTCAGCAGGCTTCTGGACGCGTTGGACCGTATCGGCTGAGTTCGCCGACTGGCTCGGCTGGATTCACAGCCTCGTCATAGCTTTCGGACAGCCAAGTCTGGGGTTGGTCCCTCAACGTGTTAGGAGGACGGTGTACTGGCCGTCCCGCAGACAACACCCGTAGCAACGGATCGAGGAGAGGTACATGTCGAGAACCAAGAGAGTTACCCTTAGCGTCGCAGCCGGAGCGCTGGCCTTGGGCGCCGGACTGGGTGTGACCAGCATGGCCACAGCTGCCACGACGCCAACGCCGAGCGCCACATCCTCTGCCGATGCCACCGCGCCATCGGACCACGCCGGAAAGCCGGGCGGGCACGGGCACGGGCGTGACGGCGGAAAGATCGCGCAGGAGCTGGCGACGAAGCTCGGAGTCGACGAGACCAAGGTGTCCGAGGCCCTGAAGGCCTTCCGTGAAGCGAACAAGCCGACCACACCTCCGACCGAGGGAACCGAGGGCACCAAGCCGGACCCATCGGCGCATGAGGCTGCATTGGCCAAGTCGCTCGCATCCGCACTCGGCGTTGACGAAGCCAAGGTCACCGCCGCATTGCAGGAAATCCGCTCCGAGGGCCAGGCCGAACGTGCCGCAGCCCTCAAGACCCGGCTGGACAAGGCCGTGACGGACGGAAAACTCACCCAGGCAGAGGCTGATGCCGTGACCAAGGCCGTTGAGGCCGGAGTTATTGGTGGAGGCGGCCGCTAGCCGTCACTGCCCCGTCTTTGGGCGAACATGAAGGATCCCTTGGAATCGTCCAGGGGATCCTTTGCGTTGCCCGCGAAAAGATTTTCGCACGCGTTGTCGATTTGTCCTCGCACTGTTCGACCTAAGGGTGAGAAGGTCGAAGAGCGGCTTTCCACGACACAGGAGATTGATCCAGATGGCAAAGTACATGTTGATCATGCGGGCAGATGACGATTCCTACGCCAAGTTCGAGAACATCGACTTCAACGACGTCCTTGAAGCCATGGGCAAATTCAACGACGAACTGATCCGGGCAGGGGTGCTCCTCGCCGCCGAGGGCCTGGAGGACGCCAAAGAAACGGTGGTGGTGGACTTCACGGGTGAAACCCCGGTTGTCACGGACGGCCCCTACGGAGAGACGAAGGAACTCTTCGGCGGCTTCTACATCCTCGACGTCGCCTCCAAGCAGGAAGCCGTGGAATGGGCCAAGAGGGCGCCCATGACGGCCGGCACCAAGACCGAGATCCGCCGCGTCACCAGCATCGATGAGTTCCCGCAGGACAACGAGTGGATTCAGAAGGAACGCGCCTGGCGTGAGCAGACCGGACAACTCTAAGCATCCGGCGGCTTGGCGTAGCCAACGGCAGCGGAAGTGAGCAGCAACGAGGCAAGGGCCGCCGTCGAAGCGGTATGGCGCAGTGAATCTGCCCGCATCGTCGGCGCCCTTGTCCGCTACACGGGTGACTTCGCCCTTGCTGAGGACCTTGCCCAGGAGGCACTCGCGGAAGCGATCGTCTCATGGTCAGTCAACGGCATCCCGCGCGAGCCCGCGGGTTGGCTGATGACAGCAGGTAAGCGCAGAGCCATCGATACATTCCGGAGGCGGTCGGTCCAGGACGAAAAGTACGCGCTGTTGGCCCACGGTCTTTCCGAGGAGGACCCCGGCACGGACGCGCTGTTCAACCCCGACGCGATCGACGACGACGTCCTTGCACTGATGTTCATTTCCTGCCATCCGGTGCTGTCCAAGGAAGCACGTATTGCCCTGACTTTGAAGGTCGTAGGGGGCATGGGCACCGACGAAATAGCCAAGGCGTTCCTTATTCCCGTTCCCACCGTCCAGGCCCGCATCACGCGGGCCAAGAAGACCCTGGCAGCAGCCCACATACCTTTTGCCGTTCCGGAGCACCGTGAAATTCCCCAGCGGCTGGGATCCGTGCTCCAGGTGCTCTACCTCGTCTTCAATGAGGGGTCATTTGCCTCAGCGGGGGATTCCTGGATGAGGACGGAGCTCGCTGCCGAAGCCAGGCGGCTTGTCCGCGTCCTTGTCCGGCTGACTCCGGAACCCGAAGTCTTCGGGCTGCTGGCCTTGATGGAGCTGACGGCTGCCCGCTTCCCTGCCAGGCTCGACGCTGCCGGGAATCCCGTCCTCCTCGAGGACCAGGATCGACGCCGCTGGGACCAGCCAGCGATCCGGCGCGGCCGGGCGGCACTTTCGACGGCGATTGCGTCCGGGCGGGGACTGGGTGCCTACGGACTGCAGGCGTCCATTGCCGAATGCCATGCGCTGGCGCGGACGGCGGCGGAGACGGATTGGGAGCGGATTGCCATTCTGTATGAGGCCCTAAGTTCGCTTGCGCCGTCACCGGTAGTAGAGCTTAATCGTGCGGTCGCATTGGCCATGGCTTCCGGTCCAGCTGCGGGTTTGGAGCTCGTCGACTCGCTCCAGGGCAGGGGAGAGCTGGAGGGATCGCATCTTCTGCCAACGGTAAGGGGCGAATTGCTTGCCCGGCTGGGTCGTCGCGCGGAGGCGGTGGAGGCCTGGACGGCAGCACTCGACCTATGTTCGAACACCGCCGAAAGGACTGCGCTGGAACGGAAGATCGCACTTTTGTGAGTGGCAAGGGGGTCCCTGCCAGTACCCCTAACAGCATTAACTCCTAACGTTCAGCCAGGCAGTGTTAGATGGAAATATCAGATTTGTACCAACCCGCAGGAGAAACATGCCTACCGCTTCCGCTTTTGCTTCACCCTCTGCCACAGGCGATTTGACCCTGACCACCATCGAACGCCGCGAGGTTGGCCCGAACGACGTCCATATCGACATCAAGTTCGCGGGCATCTGCCATTCGGACATCCACACTGTTCGCGGTGACTGGGGTCCCCAGCAGTACCCCCTGGTCCCCGGCCACGAGATTGCAGGCATCGTAACCGAGGTTGGCTCGGCGGTCACCAAACACAAGGTCGGTGACCGGGTCGGCGTCGGCTGCATGGTGAACTCCTGCAAGGAATGCAAGAACTGCTTGGCCGGCGAGGAACAGTACTGCCTCAAGGGCAACGTCGGCACCTATGGCGCGGTGGACCGCGACGGCACCATCACCCAGGGCGGATACTCCAGCGATGTTGTGGTAAACGAAGACTTCGTGGTGACCATCCCGGAAGGGCTGGACCTTGATGTTGCCGCTCCTTTGCTCTGCGCCGGCATCACGACGTTTTCCCCCCTGCACCACTGGGGTGCCGGTCCGGGTAAGAAGGTGGCCATCGTCGGTCTGGGCGGCTTGGGCCACATGGGCGTCAAGATCGCCCACGCCATGGGTGCCGAGGTGACGGTCCTCTCGCAGTCGCTGAAGAAAATGGAGGACGGCCTCAAGCTCGGCGCCGACCACTATTACGCGACCAGCGATCCCGCCACTTTTGAACAGCTCGCCGGTACCTTCGACCTGATCATCAACACGGTGAGCGCATCCATCGACATCAGCGCCTACCTTCAGTTGCTCACGTTGGACGGAACGCTTGTCAATGTCGGCGCACCCGCCGAGCCGCTGCCCGTGAACGCTTTTGCGTTGATCGGTGGACGTCGTCGCTTTGCCGGTTCCATGATCGGCGGCATCCGCGAAACGCAGGAAATGCTGGACTTCTGCGCAGAGCATGGCCTCGGCGCCGAGATTGAGGTCATTCCTGCCAGCAAGATCAACGACGCCTACGAGCGCGTCCTGGCCTCGGACGTCCGCTACCGCTTCGTCATCGACGCCTCAACCATCGGCTAAGGCTCAACAAGCAGAATGGCCGCGCCCTTCAAGGGGCGCGGCCTTTTCGTTTCCCCGGACTTCGCGCATCCCGGAACAGGGACAATGGTGTGGTGACTTTCAGACTGGACACAATCGGCCGGGGCCTGGTCTTCGCCGGTTCCATCGAAGATCTCGCAGCGCAACTGACCAAGCAGGGCGACGGCGGTGCGGTGGTCGTGCAGGCCCCTCCCGGTACGGGGAAGACCACCTTGGTACCGCCGCTGCTGGCTAATCTCGTCGAACAAGGGCAGTCCGGTCAGCCCCGCGTGGTCGTCACCCAACCCCGGCGTGTCGCCGCCCGTTCCGCCGCGCGTCGCCTCGCATCCTTGGACGGCAGCCGCCTTGGTGACAGGGTGGGTTACACGGTCCGGGGCGAGAACAAGACCAGCACGCAGACGATCGTCGAGTTTGTCACGCCGGGGATTCTCCTTCGCCGGCTGCTGAAGGACCCAGGCCTGGAGGGTGTCCATGCGGTTATCCTGGACGAAGTCCACGAGAGGGGCCTCGAATCCGATCTTCTCGTGGGCATGCTCGCGGAGGTTCGTGAGCTTCGCGGAGACCTGACGCTTGTTGCCATGTCCGCAACGCTCGACGCCCGGCGGTTCGCCGCTTTACTGGGTGGCACGGCCCACGGCGGGCCGGCTCCCGTCGTCGACTGCCCTTCAGCGCTCCACCCCTTGGACGTTCAATGGCACCCCGCCCGCGAACACCGCCTGGACGAGCGAGGAGTGTCACGTTCCTTCCTGGACCACGTCGCCCGGTCCGCAGCGGCGGCCCACGCGGCGGCCCTGGCTGCGAACCCGGACGTGGATGCGTTGGTCTTCCTTCCCGGTGTCCGTGAAGTATCCGACGTCGCCTCCCGCCTCCGCACGCTTGTTTCAGGGAACGTTGAGGTTCTTGAGTTGCATGGCCAGGTGGGTCCGGCGGCGCAGGACCGGGCAGTTTCCGGCCGCGAACCTTCAGGGGCGCCGCGCATCATCGTCTCCACGTCCCTGGCCGAGTCCTCGCTGACCGTCCCGGGTGTCCGGCTTGTCATCGACTCGGGGCTGTCGCGCGAACCGCGACGCGACGCGGCCCGCGGGATGTCCGGCCTGGTAGCCGTTTCCTGCTCCCAAGCTTCGGCGGCCCAGCGTGCCGGCCGTGCCGCCCGCCAAGGACCGGGTGTCGTGGTCCGGTGCTATGACCAACGGGCCCTCGCTGCCGCCCCGGCGCATCAAACCCCGGAGATCCTGGCCACTGACCTGACGGGCGCTGCGCTGGTTCTTGCCTGCTGGGGTGCGCCCGGAGGCCGGGGACTCACGTTGCCGGACGCCCCGCCGGGTGGTGCCATGACGGAGGCGGTGGAGGTGCTCAGGGAATTGGGCGCCGTCACCGGCGACGGGACCGCCACCGCTATGGGCAAAGCATTGGCCCGCGTCCCCGCAGACCCTCGACTTGCCCGGGCCCTGCTGGATGGATCTGCGGCTGTTGGCAGGCGCGCTGCGGCTGAGACGGTGGCACTGGTTGCCGGCGACCAGCGGGCACCCGGGGCGGATATCACCAAACTCCTGTCGATCCTGCGTTCCGGAACGGATCCCGCCGCCCGGCGCTTCGCGGAGGACGTGAAGCGGCTGGATTCCATCGCCGGGCAGGAGGCGGCCGCCGTCGTACCTCTTGAGGGACGCCACCGGATCACGCCGGGCGAAGCGCCTGGCTTCGTGGTTGCGCTGGCGTTCCCGGACCGTATCGCCAAACGCGTTCCCGGCGATGGCCCGGCCAGCTACTTGCTGAGCTCTGGTACGCGGGCCGGGCTCCCGGCTGGAAGTCCGCTGTCCGGGCATGATTGGTTGGCAGTTGCCGAGGTGTCGCGCGCCCAGGGACGCGACGCTGCCGGCACAGGAGCGGTGATTCGCTCGGCTGCGCCGCTCTCGGCGGAATTGGCAGCGGCCGCGGCCCCCCAACTATTGACCGGACAGGTCAACGCAACCTTTGACAATGGGCGCGTGACGGCGCGCCAGGAACGCAGGCTCGGCGCCATCGTGCTTTCCTCCACACCGGTCCGGGCCGGCATCGGGTCCGCACGCCAGGCGGTGGCCGAGGCCCTTGCGAAAAACGGACTTTCCATGCTCAGCTGGTCGCCCACCGCTGATGCGCTGCGTCGTCGCATGGCCTTGCTTCGCCGGGAGCTCGGCGATCCCTGGCCGGATGTGACCGACGCTGGTTTGTTGTCCAGGCTGGAGGAATGGTTCGCCCCGGAATTGGAGGCGATGGCTGCTGGAACTGCTGCGTCAGCCATCAGTCTTGCCGAACCGCTGCGCCGGCTGCTTCCCTGGCCGGAAGCCGGCCGCCTGGAAGCGCTTGTGCCCGAACGGCTCGAAGTACCCAGCGGATCCCAGGTACGCATTGACTATCCGGACGTCGATGACGACGGCGGCCGTCCCGTTGTGGCGGTGAAACTTCAGGAATGTTTTGGCTGGGACAGCACGCCTCGGCTGGTCGATGGCAGGGTGCCCGTTCTTTTCCACTTGTTGTCCCCGGCCGGACGTCCGCTGGCCGTGACCGACGATCTCACGTCATTTTGGTCCGGGCCTTATTCCCAAGTGCGGGCAGAGATGCGTGGACGCTACCCCAAGCATCCCTGGCCCGAAGACCCTTGGACCGCGCCTGCCACGGCCAGGACCAAGAACCGGATGTGAGCAGCTAGGCCGTCCGGTCCAGGAGGAACTGGATTTCCCCGTCCACGAACGTTGCCAGCACGCTGCTCGCAGCGAAGTCATCCGGTGCTGCACTGAGCGGGTCCAGTTCGAAGGCCGTAAAGTCAGCCCGCTTGCCTACAGTGATGGACCCCGAGACATCCCACAATCCCGCGGCTTTGGCTGCGTGGGAGGTGTATCCCTCCAGCGCCTGGAGCGCTGTCAGTGCCTGGGAGGGAGCAATCGGTTCCAGTCCGGGGTGTCCCGAACGGCGCCGCAAACGGGCATCCGCCATGATCGGCAAGGGCTGGAACGGGGCAATCGGCCAATCCGAGCCAATGCCCAGTACCACCCCTGCTTCACGGACGTCCCGGCACCGCCACGCACGGTCGGCACGCTCGGTACCCAAGCGGGTGGACCAGTTGTCACTGTGGTCTGCCAATGAGTAGTGGGTGCAATGGGTCGGTTGCATGCTTGCAACGACGCCCGAACCCTTGAAGCGCGCCACGAGTTCGTCCGGCACCGTCTCAAGGTGCTCGATCCTGTGCACGGTCCGGCGCAGGACATCGGCCGGCACCCTGCCGCGGAGGGACTCCAGGGCATCGAGGACATGGCTTACCCCGGCGTCGCCGATCGCGTGCGTCGCCGTCGGGATCCCACGGGCCGCGAAATAGTGGACAGCGGCTGAGTACTCCTCCGGCCGCGGCCAAAAGGACGCAGTGGATTCGCCATAGAGGTCAGGTTCGTGGAGCCAGGCGGTTCCGTTGTCCACCGTTCCGTCGACGAAAAGTTTGATGGCCTCAACGGACCAGCGGCGTCCACCGGTGCCGATGCTCCGCGCGAGTTCTTTCCAATCCTCTTCGTTGGTGCCGGGCATGCACCAGGGCGCAGAGCGCAGCCGCAGGGGCAGTTCGCCCTCGGCCTCCAGCGCCCGGAAGAGTTCGGAGGATTCCTCGCTGTGGTCCATGATGTGGCCACCGGTGAGTCCGGACCTGGCGAAGTCCCGGAGGAGCCCGCCCAGCCTGGCCTTGCGCCTCTCGAAGGACTCCCGGGGGATGTGGCGTTGGACCAGTTCCATGGCAGCGGCTTCAAGCAGCAAGCCGGTAGGAACTCCGTCCGCATCGCACACCACTTCCGAAACCTGCTCGAATTCGTGCCTGCCGTGCACGCCTGCAAGCTCCAACGCACGGCTGTTGGCGATCGCGGAATGACCGTCGAACAAACGGATCAGCGCCGGCTTGCCGCCGCCGACGTCATCGAGCACGCTGCGGTGCAGGGGCACCGTTCCGAAAGCGTTCGGGTTCAGGCCCCACCCACGCAGCCACTCGTCGTCGTTCCCTGCCTGCGAGCGGAGAAGCGAGCGGACGTCATCAAGCGTTGAGGCGCCGGAAAGGTCGACGCCGACGGTAAGGTCCAGGCCAAACACCGGGTGGATGTGGCAATCCACCAAACCCGGGGTCAGAGTCGCGCTGCCGAGGTCCACCACGCGGGTTCCGGAACCGCGCCAGCCTTGCGCGTCCTCACGGCTCCCGACGGCGGTGATGGTTCCGTCAGTGACCGCGACGGCCTGGGTGGATTCGCCCCGGTGGTGGTCATCCAGTGTATGGATGGTTTCGGCGAGGACGATGAGGTCAGGAGTCATGGGTTTCAAAGCTTCCAATCCGGGCAAAGACGTTGGGGCGGGCAATCCGAAGGCGGCGGGCGATCAGCAGGCCCGCCAGGAACACGATGGGGGTAACAGCCAGCAGAATGGTGTTGGTGAGGGCGTCCGCGAAGGTGAGGAGTTCGATGTTGATGGCGATCAATGCCACCACACCGAACAGCAGGACGGCCGAGGCGATGCTGACTGGAACAAGCAGTCGGTTGGTCACGGCGCCGGGATTCCGGCGAAGGTACATGAAGGCGGCTACCGACACCAGGCCCTGCAGGGCCACGATGCCGACGATTCCAGGCGTGTTGACCCAGATCAACAGGTGCTTGTAAGGGTCGGCGTTGGCAATGGCACAGATGAGGATGACGACGGCGGCCAGGACGGTCTGGATCTGCCCTGCGCGGTGCGGGGACTTGTACTTCGGGTGGGTCCTGCCCAGGAACGAGGGAAGGATGCCGTCCTTGGCGAGCATGTAGACGTAACGGTTGATGGCGTTGTGGAAGGCCAGTTGCGAGGCATACACGCTGGTAACGATCATCAGGTACATGGCCACTTCTGCCCAGGGGCCCACGTACTGGTTGATGGTGGCGAAGAACATCCCATCGGCAAGTTCGCCGGCGGCAGTTACGACGTTTCCATTGCCGTAAGCCTGGATGACTGTCCAGACAATGAAGGCGTAGAAAACGGACATGAGTCCCACCGCGATGTAGGTGGCCCGGGGGACTGACTTGTCCGGGTTGCGGGCTTCCCGCCGGTAGAGCACGGTTGATTCGAAACCCATGAATGCTGCGAAGCAGATGGCCAGGATGGCCAGTACGCCCGGCGTGAACGCGTGCTCGGGGGAGAAGGAGTCGAAGCTGATGCCCTCGGCCCCGCCGCGGGTCAGGATTCCTACGCCCATGACGGCGAGGATCGCCGTTTCGGCGATGAGCAGGACGCCCAGGACCTTGGCACCGACATCAATTCCGCGGTACCCAAGGAACCAGACAGCGGCAATGGCAGCCAGGGCCACCACGGGCCAGGGAACGTCCAAGCCGAAAAGGGTCTGGAGCATGGCTTGGGTCTGGACGGCGAAGAGCCCGTAAACGCCGATCTGCAGGCAGTTGTACGAGACGATTGCCAGGATTGCCGAGGCAAGACCGACAGTCTTGCCCATCGCCAGCGTGATGTAAGTATAAAAGCCGCCGGCGGCTTTGACGTGCTTGGTCATCGCCATGAAGGCAATGGCAAAAACCAGCAGCACTGCACCGGCGATGACATAGCCCATGGGGGCGCCAATGCCCCCGATTCCTATGGCTACGGGGGCCACGCCGGCCATGACGGTCAGGGGGGCTGCTGCGGAGATCACCAGGAAGGCGATGCCGCCGGTGCCGATGGCGTTCCGTTTCAGCCCATTTCCGGCTTCGGCAGCCGGGGGTCGGGTTTCCAGATCAGACATGGGGATCCTATGGGGGTGTGGGGGAGGTTTTTCAGGGGGAGAAGAGGAGATAAGCGAAAGGCTTTCGTTTATCGTAGGGCCTTGTGACCCGCGGCACAATACCTCGGCTCCAACTTCTGGCTAGAGTCGTAACATCAACCGTGAATGGAGTAACCCCCTATGGCACGCCCGCTGGTCCCGCTGATATCCGTCGACGCCCTCGTTACCGCCGCCCTGGAGTTGGTGGACGAGGCAGGGGACTTCAGCCTGCCCAAACTGGCCAAGCGGATTGGCGTCAGCCAATCGTCCATCTACAACCACGTCAGTGGACGCGAAGAGATCCTTGAGCTCATGCGTGGCCGCATCATCTCCGAGAGCCCCTACACGCTTCATGACGACCAGGACTGGGAGGCTGCACTTCGGACCATTGTGCGCAGCTACCGGGACGCCTTTGCCCGGCACCCGAGGCTTGCGCCCCTTCTGGTACTGCAGACCGTGCAGGACCACCAGGTCCTTGCCCTCTACGAGAACCTCGCCGTGGCCCTGCAGGCTGCCGGCTTCCGTGGCCGGGACGTGCTGTCCGCAATCTCCACCATCGACAGCTTCGCGCTGGGCTTCGCGCTGGACCTGGCCGCTCCCGACGTCGTCTGGGCACCGCCCGCGGTAGGATTCCCGGCACTCAGCAGCGCATTGGACAATGCGGCGCCTGCCGAAGAGCGAGGCGAGGCTGCCTTCGAACTCGGCTTGGAGATCCTTGTCGCCGGCCTGCATTCCAGGCTTCGGACCACGGATTCCCCGCTTCGGACCACAGCGCAGTGAACCTGCTGCAAACATGGTGGGACGCGGTTGTGCGCGGCTTCACCCAGAGTTACACCACGGCGGTCCCCTTGCCCGTCCTGCTGGGCATCCTTGTCTGTGCCGTGATCCTCAGCATTCCCCGCGCCACCTGGCGATGGTTCGGTTTGTACGTCACGTTTGTCCACGAACTGGGTCACGCCTACGCGGCGCTGATGACGGGAAGGTTCGTCCACGGACTCCGCATTGGGCTTGACCACTCCGGGCGGCTGGTCAGCAGCGGACGGAGCTCTTTTGGGGCCGCGTGGTCCGGCTTCTGGGGCTACCCGGCCCCGGCTGTCGTGGGATTCGGCCTGATTGCCGCAGTCAGTGCGGGGCGCTCGGGTGCCGCCATGTCGGTGGGTGCCCTGGTTCTCCTGATGTCCTTGGTTTTCCTCCGAAACTTCACCGGGATAGTGGTGGCCGTTGCCAGTGCGGTCATCGCACAGGCGCTGCTCCTTTTCGCCACGCCCACAGTCGTCAATTATGTGGTGTTGGCCCTGGGAGTGGCACTGTCCGTGGGAGGTGTCAGGGACCTCCTCAAGCTCGCAGGCGTCCACACGAAGCGCCGCCAGCGGCTGGCGGCCTCGGACGCCTTCATCCTGGGCCGCACCACGGGAGTGCCCGCCTTTGTCTGGCTCTCCGGATTTACGGTCGTCATCGCTGGCTGCGTATTAGCATCGACGTGGTTGCTGTGGGGGATGCTCAGCCTTTAGTGACTCCAAGCCCTTGCCCCGTGGTCGCTTCAGGGTGTCCAATCTGGTTAACGATTCGGATTTTCGGGTTCGATACCGCGAGCGTTCGGACTCCAGGCCGGGAGACACCAGGAGGCGCCCATGTCTGCCAAGGGCACGCACGAAGCGGCAAAAGGGTCCGGCACCACGGCCAGCGAGGCAAGACGCGGCGAGTCCGGCGCGGCCTTGATGGCCCAAGACCCTGCGAGGATACGCAATGTCGCTTTGGTGGGGCATTCAGGATCCGGCAAATCGATGCTGGTGGAAGCACTGCTCGCCGCAACCGGAGCCATCAGCAGAATGGGATCCATCAGCGAGGGAACCACAGTCAGTGATTCCGATCCCTCCGCCGTCCATCAACAGAGGTCGGTCACACTGTCCGTGGCACCCATCCTTGTTGGCGACACCAAGGTCAATTTGATCGACACCCCGGGCTACACCGATTTCACCGGCGAATTGAGGGCTGGATTGAGGGCCGCCGACGCGGCCCTTTTTCTTGTCTCCGCAGTGGAAGGAATCGACGGCGCCACTGTCGCCCTCTGGGGCGAGTGCGAAAAGATCCGACTTCCCCGTGCGGTGGTTCTCAGCAAACTGGACCATCCCCGCGCAGACTTCAGCGCCGCCGTCGAGCGTTGCCGGCAAGCCTTCGGAGCATCGGTGCTTCCACTGTATTTGCCCGCGCAGGGAAACGCCGGACTCATCGGCGTGCTCCACGGCGCTCCGGACGGCCTCGTCCCGGATTCCGACGTTGAAGCGGCTAGGGAGCCGCTGTTGGAGGGGATCATCGCCGAAAGTGAAGATGAAACCCTGATGGACAGGTACCTCGGCGGCGAAGAACTGCCCCTGGCCGATCTCGTTACGGACCTCGAAAAGGCCGTGGCGCGTGGCAGCTTCTTCCCGGTCATGCCAACATCTGCCGAGACGGGCCTGGGCCTGCCGGAGTTGATGTCCTTGCTGACCGATGCCCTGCCCTCGCCCCTTGAACGGATCCCGCCAGCAGCCATGACCCTTGATGGTTCGACACTGCAGCGCCTGGATTGTGATCCCTCCGGGCGCCTGGCCGGCGAAGTCGTGCGGACCACCGTGGATCCTTTCCTTGGCCGGGTGTGCTTGGTCCGGGTCTTCTCGGGAACCCTGCGGGAAGATTCATCCATCCACATCGGCGGCCGGGGACTGGCCGACCGGGGTCACGAAGACCACGACGCTGATGAACGCGTTACGCACCTCTACTCGCCCGTGGGTTCCAGCCTCAAAGCAGTCCCGCACTGCATCGCCGGCGACATCTGTGCCATCAGCAAGCTGGCAAGCGCCGAGACAGGCGACACTGTCTCAGACCGCGAAGCCCCGCTCCTGATCGAAACGTGGAACATGCCCGAACCGTTGATGCCGATCGCCGTCGAGGGTGTCTCACGCAGTGATGAAGACGCGTTGGCCAAGAGCATCGGGAAGGTGGCAGCTGCGGATCCAACGCTCAGGCTCGAGCGCAACCCGGACACCCATCAGCTCATCCTGTGGTGCATGGGGGAGGCACATGCCGAGGTGATCCTGGACCGTTTGCGGAACCAGGGCGTCAAGTTGCGGACGGTGGACATCATCACTCCTCTGCGTGAAACCTTCGCCGGCAAGGCGGCAGGCCACGGGCGCCACGTCAAGCAATCAGGGGGCCACGGCCAATTCGCTGTCTGCGACATTGAGGTGGAGCCGCTGGCGCGGGGCGAAGGCTTCGAGTTCACGGACAGGATCGTAGGGGGTGCCATCCCGGCAACGTTTGTCGCATCCGTCGAAAAGGGAGTCAGGGCGCAAATGCTCAAAGGCGTCTCGGAAGGCTTCCCCGTGGTCGACATCAAAGTCACGCTGGTCGGAGGCAAGACCCACAGCGTGGATTCCTCTGATGCCGCATTCCAGGCAGCCGGTGCGCTGGCGCTGCGGGAGGCCGCAGCTGCCGCGAAAATCCAGCTCCTGGAACCGGTGTCATCGGTGGTGATCACCGTTCCGGACGAATACGTGGGCGCAGTCATGAGCGATCTCTCCGGACGGAGGGGAAGGGTGAACGGCACGAACGCTGCCGACGGCGATGGTACGGAGATCCTCGCTGAGGTGCCGGACCAGGAGCTGCTCCGCTACGCCGTCGAACTGCGTGCCCTTACGGCCGGTACTGGACATTTCCGAAGGTCGTACCTTCGTCACGAGCCCCTTCCGAAATAGCCTTAGCCATCGGGTAATCTCAGGCTCCGGCCTTCAGGAAAGCGGCCACCTCGGGTGCCAGGGACGCGCCCACGTCCGCCGCGCTGCGCTTCAAGCCCTTGACGGCGAAAGAATGGTCGCCGCCTTCACACCAGCGAAGCGTCGCCGTCGGACCAATCCGGGCCACCACTTCCTCCAGGATCCCCGGGGTGGCGAAGGTATCGCGGGTGCCCTGCAGAAACAGCATCGGGACGGTGACTCCATACAGGTGCTCATCACGGAGCTTCTCCGGTTTGCCAGGGGCATGGAGCGGATAGCCAAGATAGACCAGTCCCTGCACCGGCATGCCCTCAGCCACCGCCATGGACGCCATACGGCCACCGAAGGATTTACCTGCAGCCCACAGCGGCCCGCCGTCCGACAGCCCGGCCGCTGCCTCGATCGCTGCCTGCCATGTCGCGATGGCAAGCGGTGGGCGATCCGGGAAACGGCGCCCTGCTTCACGGTAGGGAAAGTTGAAGCGAAGCGTAGCCACGCCTTCATCGGCCATGGCTGAAGCAAAACCCTGCAGGAACGGATGTTCCATGCCGGCTCCCGCACCGTGGGCCACAACCAGCGTGGCCCACGGGTTTTCGGGCCGGAGGAACAGGGCAGAAACCGTGGTGTCGCCGACAGCGATGGACAGCGATTCTTCGTGAGCGGGCATGTATCCATCATTGCGCACAGGGACGGCGACACAGGTACCGCGGTGAAACACCCCTGGTATTTGGCCGTGGATGCTGACGGACGGGACCGATCCGGGGTAGCTTGTGGCCATGGCGAGTGAAGCAACCACTGTAAGCGTGCCCGGTCCCGACGGTCCGCGTGAGGTCCGGATTTCCAGCCCCAGCAGGGTGATGTGGCCGGAGGCGGGACTGACCAAGCTTGATCTCGCCAACTACCTGATCGATGTCGGCGAGGCATTTGTCGCAGCCAACGGAAACCGTCCCGTCAGCCTCCAGAGGTATTCGGGAAACATCGACGGCGACATGTTCTTCTCCAAGAACCCACCCAAGGGAGCGCCCGACTACGTCCGTGCCGTCACGGTGACCTACCCCAGTGCGCGGGCCCACCCACAGCTGGTCATTGACGAACCGGCAGCTGCGGTGTGGGCCGCACAGATGAATACAGTGGTGTTCCACCCCTGGGCCTCCCGGGCCAACGATCCAGACAATCCCGACCAACTGCGGATCGACCTCGATCCCCAGCCTGGAACGGACTTCGACGACGCCATCCCTGCTGCACTGGAGCTTCGTTCCGTTCTGGCCGAGGCCGGACTGACCGCGTTCATCAAGACTTCCGGCAACCGGGGGCTGCACGTCTACGCCCCCATCAATCCCAAGCACGAGTTCCTCGACGTCCGGCACGCCGTGATCGCTGCAGGGCGCGAACTTGAGCGCCGCATGCCGGACAAGGTCACCACCGCATGGTGGAAAGAGGAACGGGGCACCAGGATCTTCGTCGATTTCAACCAAGCCAACAGGGACCGGACCATCGCCGGGGCATACAGCCCGAGGGCCGTGCCCACAGCACAAGTGTCGTGCCCGTTGTCCTGGGAAGAGCTGGAAAACGCCGATCCGGGCAAGTACACCGTCACCACGGTCCCTGACCGTTTGAAAAAGCTCGGGGATCCCTGGGCCACCATGCATGAGCATCCCGGGGACATAGATGTCCTGCTGGCATGGTGGGACCGTGACGTCGAGAATGGCCAAGGCGAGATGCCGTTCCCGCCGGAGTTCCCCAAGATGCCCGGCGAGCCCATGCGCGTTCAGCCTAGCCGGGCCCGCAAGCCTGAGGAGTAGGCCCTCAGGGCCGGAAGATCGTTCCTATTCGAAGCGGGACGGGTCGCCTGTCCCGCGACGAACTACTTCGGCGACCCCACTGGAGAAATCGACGACCGTCGTGGGTTCTGAGCCCGTGTCTCCGGCATCAATGACCGCGTCCACTTGGTTGTCCAGGCGCTCCTTGATTTCCCAACCCTGCGTCAGCGGCTCTTCCTCATCCGGGAGCAGGAGGGTGCTGGACAGCAAGGGCTCGCCCAGCTCTGCCAGGAGGGCCTGCACCACCCGGTGGTCCGGGATACGGACCCCCACGGTTTTCTTTTTGGGGTGCAGCAGCCGCTTGGGCACCTCACGCGTGGCTGGAAGGATGAATGTGTAGCTGCCCGGTGTGACCGCTTTGATGCTCCTGAAGATGTCATTGTCCAACATGACGAACTGGCCCATCTGGGCGAAGTCCTTGCAGACAAGCGTGAAATGGTGTTTGTCGTCCAGGTGGCGGATGGTCCGGATGCGGTCCAGCGCTTCCCTGTTCCCGATTTGCGCGCCCAAGGCGTAGCAGGAGTCCGTGGGGTAGGCGATCAAGCCTCCGTCCCGCAGCATGTTAACCACCTGGCCGATGGCACGTGGTTGGGGGTCCTCCGGATGCACATCAAAGAATCTGGCCATGGAAAGAGCCTACGACATCACTAGGACAAGACGTCCTTGTTGGAGAATTTCGCGTAAGCGAGTGCGCCGCAGACCACCACGTAGCCACACTGCAGCAGCGCGTTGTCGGCGAACGACGTCCAGTCGATCGGTTGCCTGAGCAGGTCGGCGAATCCCAACCAGTGGTGGCTGAACAGCCACGGGTGCAGCCAATCCAGTTGCGGAAGGTTATCCAGCACTTGGGAGACGACAGACAGGACGATGGTTGCCGCCATGGCGCCGACCGGCACATCCGTAAACGTGGAAATCAACAGCCCGATTGCCGAAAGTCCCAAGAGGGACACAGTGATGTAAGCAGCGATCAGCAAGGATCTCACGGCTGATTCGCCCACGCTGATGGTGTCTCCCGACAGGAGCGTCACGGGCCCCACGGGAAAAAGTACGACGCCGGCCAGGGCGCCGGACGCTGCCACCGTCACTGTCGCGGCGCAACAGAAAGCGACGGCACCGGCATATTTGACCAAGAGAAGCCGGATTCGGCCAGCCGGGGCCAACAGCAGGTACCTCAACGTACCAAGGTTCGCTTCCCCCGCGATCGTATCTCCGGCCACCACCCCTATGGTCAGCGGCAGGAACAGGGGCACGCAGACCACCAGTGCGGTGACCGCCACGAATAGCCCGTTCTGGGTGATGCGGTCCAGGAAAAGCGGACCCCGGCCCGGTGTTGCGGGCCGGGACGACAACTTCACCGCCACCGCGATCAACACCGGCACTGCCGCCAACGCGATCAACATGGCCCACGTACGGAGCCTGCGGAAGAGCACCGACAGTTCCGAAGCGAGCAGCGCCCACCCGGCCCCACGGTGGGCAGTGCGGGCTGGTGAGGCAGCAACAGTTTCAGCCGGCAACGTCGAACCCCTCTCCGGTCAAGGAGACAAAGCGTTCTTCCAGGCTTGGGTTCTCAACTGTGAAGCCACGGACACGGACGCCCTCAGCCACCAGGGCGGCAACGATTGCTTCTGGGGCCACGCCGTTGAGCCCCGTGCCCGCCACCGTCCAACCATCGTGTGTCCGCTCCCGCAGCGGTCGGGTCTCCAACGAACCGCCTTGCTCATTCCTGTCTGCGGTGACCAGGCCCAGGCGCGACAAAACACCCAAGGCCTTGCCGACGTCGGGCGTTTGCAGGAAGACCCGCGGCTCACCGGCGGAGCGCAGTTCCTCCAGCGGGCCCTGCGCCACGAGTCGTCCGGCGCTCATGATGCCGGCATGGGTGCACATCTGTTCGACCTCGGCCAGGAGATGGCTGGAAACGAAAACCGTGGTTCCCCCGGCAGCGAGGGAACGAACCAGACTCCGGACTTCCCGGGTGCCCTGGGGGTCCAAACCGTTGGTGGGCTCGTCAAGGACCAGGAGTTCACGGGGCCGCAGGAGCGCGTTGGCCAAGCCGAGGCGCTGCTTCATGCCCAAGGAGTAGGCGCGGACCTTCTTGCCGGCAGCGTGGCCCAGGCCCACTCGATCCAGGGCGTCATGGACCCGCTGCCTTCTGGTTGAACCCGGCGCATGGCGGTCCGCTGAGTCCAGGCGGATGAGGTTTCCCGCGCCAGTCAGGAATGGATAGAAGCCTGGGCCCTCCACCAAGGCGCCCACGTCGGGCAACACGGAAGCCAAAGACTGAGGCACCGGCCTCCCCAGGACACTGATGGTTCCGCTGTTGGCTGTTGCAAGGCCCAACAGCACCCGGATGGTGGTGGTCTTTCCCGAACCGTTCGGCCCGAGGAAACCAAAGACTGCTCCCCGGGGTACCGCAAGATCAATTCCGTTAACAGCAGCCCTGTGCCCAAAGCGCTTCACGAGGCCGCGTGTTTGAATTGCGAGCCCGGACCCGGCCTCCGGGCGGATTTCCTCGTCGGCAGCCTCTGTCACTGGGCAGTTTCCGTCACTGGGCAGTTCGCCTTACTGGTTGGGAGCCGCCGGCTGGAGGGCTGCCGTCTGGAGCCGCTCCAACGGGACCATGCCCGCGAAGACGCGGCCGTCGTCGAGAATCAGCACGCTGACCAAGGACGTCGTCACGGCGTGGCCGCCGGGAACCGGCTGGAGTGCCTGGGAAAGGAGCGGGTCGGCCATGAGTCCGGCAGGAGCGGTACCCGCTGGAAGGGAGACCACGGCATCCCAACCCTTGCCGTTGGCAGCTGCCCCATACTGCCCATGGGTGGCCTGTGGAGAGGGCAGCGGGGTGGACTTCGCCGGCGCTGCGGGAACCGCCTTCTCAGTGACCGTTGCCCCTGGTGGAGGCGTGAACTCGAAGATCGCAGCATCCGGGGCGCGCAACTCCACCTGCGTGAAGGCCAGGGAGTAGGCAGGCTCAGCTTGTCCTTTGGCCCTGACCTCGACGCCCAGCGGCATGCCTGTTTCGGAATCGACGTCGATGGCCACCGAATCCACCAAGGTACCGGAAGTGCGGGGGCTCAGCAGGAGGCGGTAGGCGCTGCGGCCGGCGACTGTTGAGGAGTTGTCCACGCTGACCTCGGTGCTGGCATCAATGGCTGCGAGGAAGCGTGCGGCCAGGGACCCGGGTGTTGGCATGTCTGTGTATGGAGCTGAGTCTTCGTTCCTTCCCATCGACGGCGAAGGCGCACTCAGGTGCGTCGCACTGTTGTCCGCGGAGTTATAGAACCACGCATCGCGGCCGTTCACCACGAGGTCACGCTCAGCCATCCGGTCCAGGATCTGCAGGCGGGCTTTGGCGGGGGCATCGAGGTACACGCGGGCAGTGTGCGAACCCGTCAGGAATTCCAGGGCAGACGCAACGCCGGGAGTAACGCCCGGGCCTGCAGCGGGAATGTCTGGAAGTCCCAGCTCTGCGTTTTGTTCCACCGTGCCGGCAAGTGCCCGGACCTGGGTGTTTGCGATCATCGCGAGGACCTCGTCCGCGGTCTTCGGCGGAAGGGAACTGCTGGCACCAGCTTGCACGGCACCAAACAACACCGCCATGCCCATGGCAAGGCAGATCAACAGCGCCGGCAGCCACCGCTGCCTGGCCCGGGACATTTTTACCCGCCGCCGCGGATCGAAGGCATGGATCCAGACTACTCCCGTTGCCCGCGGGGATCACCTGTGGTGCGTCACTGCCCGATCAGTTGACGTGCCAGCTTGACCGCCCCGAAAACGGGGGACTGGGAGAGGATCCGGATAAGTGAGGGATCTTCCAACGACATTTTCCTGGCTACTGCGGCAGCAAGCTGGCTCTGGTTGACCAGTAGCGCCCCAGCCATCACCAGTGGGAGGTCCAAGCCAAGTTCGCCCAGCACTTGCCGGGCCAGGGACGCCAGGGAATGCGCTGCCTCGGCCTGGATCCGCAAGGCCGCCGGATCGCCGTCGTTGGCCATATCGAGGACGAGCGGAGCCAATCCGGCCCAATGGTCCGGCTCGGGCTTGGCATAGAAGAAGTCCATGAGCTGCAATGCGTCGACGCTGGCTGCGGCTGCCATCAAAGACTGGACCAGCGGCCCCGGTTCAAGGCCGGCATAATACTCGCGCAGCGCCTCGCGGACGGCGTCACGAACCACTGAGTAGCCGCCGCCTTCATCGCCGAGCAGATAGCCATAACCACCGCTGCGGGCTTCGCGGCCTTCCCGGTTCCTGCCCCAGGCAACCGAGCCTGTACCCGCCACCAGGACCACTCCTGCCTCAAGCCCCGCCGCGGCAAGGATAATTCGGGTGTCATGGACGACGTCGATCCTGGCGCCGGGAAAGTGTTCTGCAAGCAGAGCCGACAAAACTGCACGGCTCGCCGGGGTGTCGGCACCGGCTGCCCCGGCACATACCGCTTCAACACCGCCTCCGACGCTTGCGGCAATCCGTCGCAGCACCGCATCGGCTCCCTGGTGCCCCACGGAAGACAAATTCGCGCGCGCTTCAGTGATCTCCAGCCCGGCATCGTTGTCCACCCCGGAAAGGACGGCGTGAGTTTTGGATCCACCGATATGGAGGCCCAGAACGACAGGAGCAGCTGCTGCGCCCCCAGTATGACCGGACTGCTGCATGTGACGTCCCTTCGTCCCGGATCGGCTCGCTTGGGCCAGCGCCCACGTACAAGATTGGCCCCCTGCAACATTGGCATAGACCAATCCCCTTGTCTACAGGTAGGTTGTCCCTATGCCTGCCGACATCAAGCGTGCAACGCCCAAATACTACGTCGTCAAGACCGGAATTCTCGCCCTCATGGCGGGGCTCCGGCCAGGCACCCTTATCCCCACGGAGCGGGCCCTCGCGCAGAGCTATGCCACGTCGCGCACTACTGTCCGCATGGCCATCAGCGAGCTCGTGGCGGAGGGGAAGCTCGCCAGGATCCAGGGCCACGGAACGTTCGTGGCGCCTCCCAAAGTGACCCACGTCAGGCAATTGACGTCATTTTCCGATGACGCGAGGACTCAAGGCCTCAACCCGGGCTCAACGCTCCTGGGGCTGGAGGTCGTCAAAGCAAGCCAGGATGTTGCCGCGCACCTGGCGTTGGGTGAGGGAGACACCGTGACCCGGCTCGAACGTATCCGGTTGATCGATGGAGCGCCGCTGGCCCATGAAGTTGCCTGGCTTCCGGGCAAGCTTCCCCGGTTCAAGGCCAACCTGGCCAAGTCCGGCTCCCTGTATGCCGCGCTCAAGGACGTGTACAGGATATCCATCGCAGAGGTGGAGGATACTGTCGAAACGGCCTTGGCCGGTCCAGGGGACGTTGAGCTGCTGGGCATTGAAATGGGGGCGCCGCTGCTGGTGGTGCATCGGCTGGCCAAGGACAGTGACGGCGTGCCGGTTGAATGGACCCACAGCACCTTCCGTGGGGACAGGTTCCGCTTCGTCTCACGGGTGAGGGCGGACGCCTGAAGGCCCGCACTTCTCATGGACCCGTCGTGACTGGGCCCGTCGTGACGCGGACGCCCTGGACTGTGTGGCGGACGAACTCGGCACTGGGCTCCTTGTAGGCGGCAACAATCCGCCCAAACAGCCGGGCGCCTTCGGAACCGGGCCAGTCCTCAGGGAGAAAGGTTGGGGGCAGCCCGGGATCGAGGTACGGGATGATGCGCCATCTGTCGATGCATTGGACGTAGGCCGCGAACGCGGCTGCCCCCGGTTCCACCTCCTGGCCGGCATCCGGGACTGCGCCTGCATGCTCGCGGATGAAGTCCTTGTGGAGTTCGGCGACGGCGTCCAGGTCCCACCATGCGGACGCGGCTTCCTGCAGGCTCCCACCCACAAGCGGTGTCCCTGCGACAAAGATCGTCACCATGTCACGCAGCTCGAGATCCGCAAGAATCTCTTCCACTTCCACCCGGAGGGAGTCCGGGCAGATCCACAAGCCGGCGGCGACCGTTCCGCAGCCGATCCAGTGGAGCCTCCGCCGCAGCTGGTGTCGTTTCTCCCGCTCCGTCTCCGGGATGGAGAAAGAGATCAAACACCAGGGGTCGGATGGGGACATGCTCCTGGGGTTGTAGATCCGCCGGTCACCGCGGGCCAGCATGGCCGCAGCACCTTGCGTCAGGGTGAAGCCCGGAGTTCCTTCGCGGTTCTCCTGGCTCAGTACGTCCTTTTTCCGCAGCCGGCCCAAGGCTGTCCGCGTCACGGTTGCCGATGTTCCCAGGGCATCGATCAGCGCCACGATGTCCTTGGTGGACATCCAGCCGCCAGCATCGCGCAAGTACAGCCCGATGACTGTTCGCAGCAAGGACGGCGTGCTCCCGGGCCGGGAGTCCATGTCATCGAGGACGGCACTCACTTCAGGCTCACAGGAGTTCGGTGAGGACGTCCCGGATGGCTGAGACTCCCAGCTCCACCTCGGCATAGCTGGTGCTCAGCGGTGAAAGGCCGATGCGCAAGCCATGCGGAGGCCGGAAATCGGGAATGACGCCCTTCTCCCAGAGCCTTGCCGTGACATCGGCGAAGAGCGGGTGGTCAACCGTGATGTGCGAGCCGCGTTCGGAGGCATCACGTGGACTGACAATTTCAGCACCGAGCGGCACCAGGAGCTCTTCAGAGAGTGCGATGGCGTACTCCGTGAGCTTGATTGACTTGTCCCGTACGGCGTCCATTCCCACGGAGGCGATCAGTTCCACCATGTCCTTCAGTGGCTGCATGGCCAGGACCGGCGGCGTGCCCGTGATGAAGCGTCGGATGCCCTGGGCCGGGCGGTACGCGTCTGTCATCCCGAAAGGATTGTCCGCCCCCATCCAGCCCCAGATGGGCTGTTGCAGGCGATCCTGCACAGACGCGTTGACGTATGCGAAGGCGGGGGAGCCCGGGCCCCCGTTGAGGTACTTGTAGGTGCAGCCGACGGCAAGGTCGACGCCCCACGCGTCCAGCTCCATAGGTACGGACCCAACGGAATGGCACAGGTCCCACAGCATGAGTGCGCCGGCCTCGTGAACCTTGGCCGTGATTCCCTCGGCGTCTGCAAGGAACCCCGAGCGATAGGCAACGTGGCTGAGGACCACGACGGCGGTCCGCTCGCCCAGCAGGCCGTCCAGGTCCGCGGCGCGGACGCCGCTGGTGGGGTTTGCTGCTATCCACTTGATCGTGGCGCCGCGTTCGTTGGCGATGCCTTCGATGATGAAGCGGTCTGTGGGGAAGTTGTCGCGATCGATGATGATCTCGTCACGGCCGGGCTGGGCGTCCACAGCCGCGCGGATCATTTTGTACAACATTACGGACGTCGAGTCGCCCACCGTGACCTGCCCCGGCGCGGCTCCGAGCGTCACCTCACCGATGCGGTCGCCCACCAGTGTGGGCTCATCCATCCACTTTTCGTCCCAACCACGGATGAGGCGGCTGCCCCAGGCGTCATGAACGAATGAGGCGAGGCTGGCGGACGTCACCTTGAGCGGCCTGCCCAGGGAGTTGCCGTCCAGGTACGAGGTGAGCTGCTCGGCGTCGGGCGCGTAAAAGGCTTCACGCTGGGCGGCGAGAGGATCCGCGGCGTCCAGTTCTGCCGACGTCGGCCATTGGGTCTGCTGTTCGGTGGTCATCATTTCTCCTGCGGAAGTGTGGGGGTGGCTGCTAGTTGCCGATCTCGGTGCGGACGGCGTAGAGCTCGGGGAAGAAGGTCAGGTCCAAGGCGCGTTTGAGGAAGTCCACACCGGACGACCCACCCGTGCCCACTTTGAATCCGATGGTGCGTTGAACGGTCCTCAGGTGCCGGAAGCGCCAGGCCTGGAAGTTGTCCTCGATGTCCACGAGGTCCTCGCATGCCTCATAGAGCCCCCACGGAGTGTCGTCGGATTCGTAGATCTTCTGGAAGACGGGGACCAGGTCCTCACGGAAGGTCCAGGGTTCACTGGTGTCCCGCTCGAGGATGTCGGCGGGAATGTCGTAGCCTGCACGGGCCAGGACGGCAAGGAAGGCGTCGTACAGCGTGGGCTCTTCCAGGAGGGTGCTGAGCAAGGCGTGGGCCTCGGGCTCGCTTTCGAAAACACGCAGCATCCCTCGGTTCTTGTTGCCCAGGAGAAATTCCACTCCACGGTACTGATACGACTGGAAGCCCGAAGAACTGCCCAGGAACCCGCGGAACTGGGCATACTCGCGGGGTGTCAGGGTGCCCAGGACAGACCATTGTTCGGTCATGGTGCGTTGGATGGCTTTGACGCGGGCGATGCATTTGAGCGCCTTGCCCAGGTTGTCGGCGTCGAAAAGCCGCCGGGCCTCCAGCAACTCATGTAGGACCAGTTTGAGCCAGAGCTCACTGGTCTGGTGCTGGATGATGAAGAGCAATTCGTCGTGGTGTTCCGGCTTGCTCAATGGGTGCTGCGAACTGAGCAGGCGGTCAAGGTCCAGGTATCCGCCATAGGACATGGCGTGCCGGAAATCGGTGCGAACGGTGTCCTCGATATCCCGGACGTTGCGAGAGGAATGGACTGCGGGCTTTTCCATGAATCGAGAATATCACTTGCATGACGAACGTCAAGGTATTGATTTGCAGTGCTTTCCAGCACGACGCCGCCGGCTTCCCGTAGGCTGGCTTCAACCGTTGGGGAAGGGGACATGAGGATGACGTGGAGGCTGCCGTGACGCCGGTATCCATCTACCTGGACGTCGACGGCGTGGTGAACCCCTTCAGTCCGATGGGCACCACAGACTGGGGCAGCGAATGGAGCATCGCCGACGCCGGCATCCTGGAGGTGGCCTTCGCCCCCGAGGCCGTCGCCGAACTCAATGCCCTCGCTGAACATCCGGCAGCCCGCTTTGTCTGGCTGACCACGTGGGAGCGCCTCGCGCCGGAGTTCCTGTGCCCGGCCATCGGGCTGAACGGCCAGGACTGGCCCGTATTGTCCAGCCAAGGATGGGACGAGGGGCCGGAATGGTGGAAGCTCGTGGCTCTGCAGAAGGATTTGGCGACCAGCGGGAGCCTCCGCTTCGCGTGGGTCGACGACCAGCTCAGCCAGGAGTCCGATGCGCGATCGTGGGCGGAGTACCAGCAGGACCGTGTGCTGTGCATCTCACCGGATCCCCGTAAGGGGTTGGGCCGCGCCGAACTTGCGGCGGTGCGCAGCTATCTGGGGTGAATTCCGGACCGCATTCGTTTGGCCCCTCGGGGTATGGCACGTAGGATTCTTAAGGTTTCAAGCCCGCCAGAGTGAATCCCGCAAGCAGGGTCAGTTGAACACTTGCTGAACTATGCTGTGGATGGCAGGTACGGGGAAGTGGAACTGCTGAACGTCGACTCTGCAGATTGGGCAACAGGTGGATATCACCTTCATGGTCGCGCTGGTAATAGCGTTGGCCCTATTCTTTGACTTCACCAACGGCTTTCACGACACAGCCAATGCGATGGCCACGCCTATCGCTACGGGGGCGATCAAGCCTAAAACGGCCGTCGCCTTGGCCGCGGTCCTCAACCTCGTGGGCGCTTTCCTCTCGACCGAGGTGGCCAAGACTATTTCCGGCGGACTGATCAGGGAAGGTTCCGACGGAATCCACATCACGCCGGACATTATCTTTGCCGGGTTGATGGGCGCCGTCCTCTGGAACATGATCACTTGGCTCAAGGGCCTGCCGTCGAGTTCCTCGCATGCCCTGTTCGGAGGCCTCATTGGCGCCGCCGTCGTCGGCATCGGGTTCCACTCCATCAACTTCGAGACGGTCCTGCAGAAGGTCATCCTGCCGGCGATCTTTGCGCCCCTCATCGCTGGCCTGGTGGCATACATCTGTACCCGCCTCGCCTACGCCCTGACCTCGCGGCACGACCCCGAAACCGGCGACAAGCTCACGCAAAAACGTGGTGGCTTCCGCACGGGACAAATTTTCACTTCGAGCCTGGTGGCCCTTGCCCACGGCACCAACGACGCCCAGAAGACCATGGGCATCATCACCCTGGTCCTCATTGCAGGCGGTACCCAGGCCCCTGGCAGCGGCCCGCAGTTCTGGGTCATCGCAGCATGTGCCTTTGCCATAGCGATCGGCACCTACGCCGGCGGGTGGCGCATCATCCGCACCATGGGTTCTGGACTCACCGAAGTGAAGCCGGCGCAGGGCTTCTCCGCTGAGACCAGCACGGCATCAGCCATCCTCGCCTCTTCGCACCTGGGCTTCGCCCTTTCCACCACACAAGTCGCCTCGGGCTCGGTCATCGGTTCCGGCCTCGGCCGCAAGGGAACGTCTGTCCGTTGGGGCACCGCGGGCAAGATTGCCCTGGGCTGGCTGTTCACCCTCCCTGCCTCGGCCATTGTCGGCGCGCTGACCGCGCTTCTGGTGAGCGTCGGCGTCGTAGGCGTCATCATCGCCGCAGTGGTTGGCACGGCTGCGGTACTGTTCATGTTCGTTGTTTCGCGGAAGTCCCACGTCGGCCACCACAACGCGGTCGAGGTCGAGGAAGCCGGCCATGCCGTGCGGTTCCGGAAGAAAAAGAAGTCTCGAAAGACCACCAAGAGCGAGGACGTGCAGCGATGAAATGGCTGGAATTGCTGCAGGTCGCCGGAGTCACCCTCCTTGCAGCCGTGACACTTGTGGTCCTGTACTCCTTGGGCGTACGACTCACAGCCATCGCTGGCGACGCACAGCAAAAGTCGCCCACTCTGATGCGTTCCCTGGCCTATGTATGCTTCGCCTTCTGCGGTGCAGCCGTCCTTTTCGGCATCTACCTGATTGTTCCGTACTTCGGAAAGTAGCCGTTTCTCTGGCAGCAAAGTCCATTCGGGAGAATAATCAGCAGTGTAGTTATGCTCATAACTGCGTAGTCGCGTTCCGGCAGATGTGGGGCTGTCATGAAGTGCCAATCCCGAACCCATATCATCGAACTGGCGCTGGTCCCGGTCCTGATGCTGGCCCTTGCAGCCTGTTTGCCGCCCTCCTCCGAGGGACTATCCCCGCAGCAGGGTTCCACTGCGCAAACCACCGGCACCCCAAGCCGGAACAGTTCCACAATTGTGGCTCCCACGGCAGCACAACCGGCCGGTCCTGCCGGCCCCGGAGCACCGCAGGAAAACGCGCCGGCGGTTCGGTGGATTCCTGTTGGTCCGATTGGGCCCAACGACCCCACCTCCGGACAGCTTTACCTCCTCCTTCAGCAGTTCCAGTGCGATGCCTTGGCCCGAAGCGTGGAGGGCAGCGGGGACCAAGCTGTATGGCTGGCAGGGGCTGCGGTATGCCGTGCTGTGCAAAGCGGCAAGGCCGAGGATTGGGAAAATGCTTCCAATGCTGTTTCTGCTACGCCCCGGATTCCGGAGAGCCAGTGCCTGGAGTTCAGGGTTGCCGCCATGTCGGCCATGATGGTGGCCCAATACCGCAGCAACCCCCAAGCCGTTCCCAAGGTGGAACCCGGCCCGGGTGAAGCATGCCCCCGTCAGTTGCTGGGTCTGACCGTGGTGGACGAACAGCTCAGGCCGGTACCAGGAACACCGCGTGCTTCGGGTCCCGCCACAGGGGGCACTATTGTCCGGCTTGACGGCTACTACGTCCGCATCGGTGATGTCCTGTTCGACGGTGTGCCTGCAGACGTGGAGTTCGTTGGCGACAGGGAGGACTACGGGACGGTCTACTTGCGGATGCCGCCCGCGCAGGGCCGTTCGTCGGTTCGGATCTCGGTGACGGACACGGTGGACATTGCCGGTTCGGCCACCTTCTTTTACGACGACGCCGTAGTTTCTTCCAGTACGGCAGGAACAGGTACCGCAACTGGCGGGAACCCGGCCAGCACAAGCCAGCCACCGCCGTCGGCCGTTGCGCCTTCATCCCCGGCATCACCGTGAGCGACGTCCCCGCAGCCACCGACGGCAGCAGTACCCGCTGGAAGCGGGCCCTTGAGGTGCTCTCGGTGGTCGGACCGCCGCTGACTGTGGTCACCGCCTTGCTGGTCTACTTCGGCTGGGCGCGCACCGATGCTCAAGCCAAGGCAATGGGGCTGGACGTCAGCCTCTTCGGCTATACGGTCCAGGATTTCATTCTGAGGAGCATCCAGTCCCTGTTCCAGCCCCTGGCCTGGCTGGCGGTCATTGGCCTGCTCTGGCTCATGCTCGACCGGGGTGTGGCGCGGATCCTCGAATCTCCGCGCTACAAGAAGCCCGTGCAGCTGTCCGCCACTGTGATTCTTCTTCTCGGGTTCGCCTATGCGGCCGTGATGTGGATGGCAGTGACGGTGCGCCCCGGGCAAACAGCCCTTTATGCACCATTTCTGATCGCGGCCGGGCTGGTCGTCGGCTCATGGGGCCTCAGCGTTCGACGCCGGACGGCCGGGTCCGGCGTGCAGGGCGCGTATGGGGGTCGCCGGGGAATCGAAGGCTGGTTGGTGTTTGTCCTGGTCACGCTGCTTCTGTTCTGGGGCACGTCCGATTACGCACAGGCGCTGGGCCGGGGTGCTGCCATCGACTATCAGGAACGTGCCCATCTCCTGCCCACCGCCGTCGTGTACAGCAAAGAGCGGTTGGCCGTCACGGTGCCGAACGTGAAGGAAGAAGCGGCAGGTACCGACGCGGCACCGTTATACCGGTACACCGGCCTGCGCCTGCTGGTGGTCAGTGGTGGACGCATCTTCCTGTTGAACGACGGATGGTCGCTGGAGCGGGGCCGTGTCGTTGTGCTGCCGGATAACGGCAGTGTCCGCGTGGAGTATGGGAACCCCGCTTCGGACTGACTAGTCTGGGGCCATGTCGTCCTTCCAGTACTACGTAGCTTCCACCATCGACGGTTTCATCGCGTCCCCGGACGACGACCTTGGCTGGCTCCTGCAGTTCGAAAGTGTCGACGGCGTGAACGAGGGAATCGAGGCGTTCATGGCCGGCGTTGGCTGCATCGCCATGGGTGGGGACACCTACCGTTGGCTCTTGGACCACCAACCGGACACGTGGCCCTACCCGGATATCCCATGCTGGGTCTTTACGCATCACGAGTACTCCGCACCCGCCGGTGCGGACATCACCTTCGTCCGGGGCGACGTCACGGAGTTCGCCCAGGATCTGCTGAAGGACGCCGGCGCCAGGAATGTCTGGTTGCTCGGTGGCGGGGACCTCGTGGCACAGTTCGCCAACGCTGGCTTGCTTGATGAAATCATCGTCACCGTCGTGCCGGTCGTCTTGGGCGCCGGGAAACCGCTCCTGCCGCTCAAGGGTCCGACGGCGCCACTTGAGTTGGTCTCGTCGAGGATCCTTGGCGGGGCCGCGGCAGAGCTGCACTACCGTTTGCCACAGAGCCCGCATTAGCGGCCGGGGCCGTACTTTAGTGGCGGTTGTCCCTGATCATGTTGGTGATCCGGGCGGTTGAAAGCCTGCGGCCCTTCTCGTCAGTGATCACAATCTCATGGTTGGCCAAAGTGCCGCCGAGGTGGATTGCCGTGCAGGTGCCTGTCACAATGCCCGTTGCCACGGAACGGTGATGGGTGGCCCCCACTTCGATACCCACTGCGTGGCGTCCTCTTCCCGCGTGCAACGACGCTGCGAACGACCCCAGGGTCTCTGCCAGCACAACGTGCGCCCCACCGTGGAGGATGCCCGCCACCTGCGTGTTTCCCTCGACCGGCATGGTAGCCACCATGCGTTCTGCGCTCATCTCGGTGAAACGGATTCCCATTTTCACCACGAGCGTCCCCACTCCGTGTGCAGAAAGCCAATCGTGGAACTCTTCCGGTACTCCGGCCTCGTTGAGTTGGTCCACAAAGCTGTTCGGCGTGAAATTGTCCATCATGCCAACTAGGCTGGCACCTGTGAGTGAAACAACCAAACCGGACCAGATTCCAACGGCCCAGGCTGCTGCCATTGCTACAGCACCCGCCCCCACTGCCACGACCTCCAGCAGCGTCACGGGGGAGGGCCGGCCCAGGTTGCTGGTCCTGGACGGCCACTCCATGGCTTTCCGGGCCTTCTACGCCCTTCCTGCCGAGAACTTCTCCACGGCCCGTGGCCAGCACACCAACGCCGTGCATGGTTTTACGTCCATGCTGATCAATCTGATCAAGGACCAGAAACCGACCCACGTCGCCGTCGCCTTTGACGTCTCGGATGACACGACGTTCCGGAAGGCGGAGTACAGCGAGTACAAGGGCGGCCGCAACGCCACCCCCGCTGAGTTCGCAGGCCAGATCGGCCTCATCGCCCGGGTCATGGAGGCCTGGGGCATCAAGACCATCGCCATGCCCGGGTACGAGGCTGACGACGTCCTGGCGACGTTGGCTTCGCAGGCTGACGCTGCCGGTTTCGAGGTTCTTCTGGTCTCCGGCGACCGCGATGCCTTCCAGCTGATCAACGACAACGTCTTTGTCCTGTACCCGAAGCAGGGCGTGAGCAACATCCCCAAGATGGACGCCGCCGCCATTGAGGAAAAGTACTTCGTCAAGCCCGGCCTGTACTCGGACCTCGCTGCGCTCGTGGGAGAGTCCGCGGACAACCTGCCCGGCGTGCCCGGCGTCGGACCCAAGACAGCCGCCAAATGGATCAACCTCTACGGGGGCCTTGAAGGCATCCTCGAAAACCTTGACTCCATCGGCGGCAAGGTGGGCGGGGCACTCAAAGAGAACCTGGAAAACGTCAAGCGCAATCGCAGGCTGAACCGGCTGCTAACTGATCTGGACCTTCCGATCACTTTGGAAGACCTCCATGAGCCGCGCCCTGACCGCCAGGCCATCGAGGAACTCTTTGAAGAGCTTGAATTCCGGACCCTTCGTACGAGGCTGTTCGACCTTTACGGGGATGACACGGCAGGGGCAGCGCCGGACACCATCGACGCCCCGGAGTTCGCAACGCTCTCGGGTGCCCAGGAACTGGAGGCGTTTTTCGCCGCCGGCTCCGGGGTGCGGTCCGCCGTCGCCGTCCAGCTTGTCCCAGGCCGCATCGGCGATGACGCCAGTGCACTGGCAGTCGTCCGCACCAACGGCGCGGCCTACATTGAGCTGACCGGCCTGGATGCCGCGGCTGAGGACGTACTGGCCCGCTGGCTGCGCGACCCCGAAGAAGCCAAGGTCCTGCACGAGTTCAAGTCGGCGCTCAAGGCGCTGCACAACCGCGGCCTTGGCCTCGAAGGCGTTGTGGATGACACGTCGATCTCCGGCTACCTGATCCAGCCCGACCGCCGCAGCTACGATCTCGCAGAACTCGCACAGGTGCACCTCAAGATCGCCCTCGGCCCAGCCGTCGCCCAGTCCGGACAACTGGAACTGGACCTGTCCGGCGAAACGGACCAGGCGGCCGCCGCGGCGCTGGTGCAGCATGCCGCCGTCGTGCAGGCTCTCAGCAAGCACTTCGAAAAGGAGCTGGCGGACCGCAACGCCGATGCCCTCCTGACCACTCTGGAGCTTCCGGTCGCGCGCGTCCTGGCGCAGATGGAACTGACAGGCATCTTCGTATCCCAGGAGCGCATGGATGAGCAGCTGGCTGATCTGACGAAGGTGATCGAAACCGCCCAGGAGCAGGCCTTCGCGGCCATCGGCCATGAAGTGAATCTGGGGTCGCCCAAACAGCTGCAGACTGTCCTGTTCGAGGAACTGGGACTGCCCAAGACCAAGAAGATCAAGTCCGGCTACACCACCGATGCCGCCTCACTCAAGGCGCTTTTGGAAAAGACCGGGCACGAATTCCTAGTCCAGCTCATGGCACACCGGGAGTCTTCGAAGCTGGCACAAATGGTGGAGACCCTGAAAAAGTCGGTCGCCGACGACGGACGGATCCACACCACCTACGCGCAGAACATCGCCGCCACCGGCCGAATCTCGTCGAACAACCCCAACCTGCAAAACATCCCCGTCCGCAGTGAAGAAGGCCGGCGTGTTCGGGGGATCTTCGTGGTCAGCGAGGGCTATGAGTGCTTGTTGTCCGCTGACTATTCCCAGATCGAAATGCGCATCATGGCGCACCTTTCCGGGGACGAAGCCCTGATCCAGGCGTACCGGGACGGGGAAGACCTGCACCGGTTCGTGGGATCGCGGATCTTCAATGTCGAGCCTGCGGAGGTCACCAGCGCCATGCGCTCCAAGGTCAAGGCGATGTCCTACGGCCTGGCCTATGGCCTCACGTCCTTCGGGCTCTCCAAGCAGCTGGAGATCTCCGTGGATGAGGCCCGGACCCTCATGAAGGACTACTTTGACCGCTTCGGCGGCGTCCGGGATTACCTGAGGGGCGTAGTGGACCAGGCAAGGACTGATGGCTACACCGCCACCATCGAAGGCCGTCGGCGCTACCTCCCGGACCTGACCAGCACCAACCGCCAGGCCCGTGAAGCAGCAGAGCGTATCGCCCTGAACTCACCCATCCAGGGCTCAGCCGCCGACCTCATCAAGCGCGCAATGCTGGGCGTATCCGCTGAGCTCGCCAGCCAGGGACTCAAGTCGCGCATGCTGCTGCAGGTCCATGACGAACTTGTGCTCGAAGTGGCTCCGGGGGAGAGGGAGACCGTGGAGAAGCTGGTCATCGAGCAGATGGGTTCGGCAGCGGACCTGTCCGTCCCACTCGACGTCCAGATCGGCGTCGGATCCAGCTGGTACGAGGCCGGACACTAGCCTCCGCCGTACACTCCTTGATCGTCCGGGGGCGCGCCGCCATAAAGGTGGCGCGCCCCCGGACGTCTGGATAGGCTCGAAGGCGTGGCTGATCCCAAGGAACACAACACCGAGAAATATTCCGTCCAGAGATTCCCTGTTGTTGCCGATCGCAATGACGCAGCGTACAGCCGATCCGCCAACTGGGTACAGGCGGTGTCCCACGGCTTCCACCAGGAGCGCCGGGACGACGAATACCTCGCCAAGACGTTGGCGGCTTACCAAACTGACCAGCGTGAACTGACCGGCGTCTACGTCACAGGGGAAGTGCCTGGGCATTCCCTTCCCGCCGACGTTCCCGTGGCAACGTACGCCACCATGCGCAAGTCGCTGAACGTTGGCTTTGGGCGCACGCTTGAGTCCAACCTGATTACGGCCGTGACGGTCCGCGGCACACACCGACGCAATGGAATCCTGCGGGGGATGATCACCGCAGACCTGGAAGGTGCCAAGGACGACGGCTTGGCCATGGCGGCACTCACCGCTTCCGAAGGTTCCATCTATGGACGGTTCGGATTCGGTGTCGCCACCTTTGAACGCAGCATCACGGTGGACACCGGCCCGCGTTTCCGGTTCAAAGGCCAGCCCTCGGGAACTGTTGAAGTCGCAGACCCATCAGTCCTCCTGGACGTGGCGCCGCAGCTCTTTGCAAGGGTCCACCACCTTTCGCCCGGGTCAGTGGACCGGCAGGAGTACTACCGGCTGGTTGCCTCCGGATCGATCGGCCAGGACGGCAAACCCGACGCCTCAGTTCGATCGGCACTGCACTACGACGCGTCCGGAACCGTGGACGGTTATGTCTCGTACCGGTTCAAGGGGTGGGATCACAAGCCGTTCACCATGGAGATCGTGGATCTCGTAGCGGCAAGCAATGCGGCCTACCTGGATTTGTGGCGTTTCCTGGGCAGCATCGACCTCATCGAACAGGTGACGTGGGCCGAAGCACCCGTGGATGATCCTTTGGCGTGGGCGCTTGAAGACCCGCGATGCATCGAGTCCTCTGACGTCCGCGACATGCTGTGGCTCAGGATCCTCGATACCCGGGCAGCCCTGGAGGCCAGGAGCTTTCCTGTCTCCGGCCATTTGGTTCTGCAGGTCACGGACCCGTTGGGCCTGGCGGAGGGCACCTGGGTTCTGGAGTCCGACGGCGGTGCTGCCGCCGTCGTCAACGACGCCACCGGAACCGCGCCCGACCTCAGCATGGACGCGGCCGATCTCGCTTCCATGTACCTGGGTGCCGTATCGCCCGTGACGCTGGCCGCCGCCGGCCGTCTCAGCGAGCACACACCGGGCTCTGCCTTCCGGGCGCAGCAATTGTTCACAGTGGAACGCCCGGCCCACTGTCTGACACACTTCTAACGGCGCCGGCTTCGGCCGCCACCGCTTCACATCAAAATCACATATTCACAACGTCGGTAAGGACATCCATGGGGGATTCCAAGCGGCGGCCACTGGCCGGCCGTAGATCTGTGCTGCTTGGAATGGCAAGCCTGGCGACGACTGTTTTGGCGGGGTGCGCCGACGGGGGACCGGGCGCCCTCCCAGCCGCTCCGGAACAGGATGTGGCACGTGAACAACTGCGACCCTCAGGACCGGCCACGCCGCCTCCGTCCATTGCCGGCAAGTCCAGCGAGCAGGCCGCTGCTGCACGGGCGCAACCGACGCTGAAGTCCCCGGTGCTGCCCAATAAGGGCACCGTCCTCGCGGAGTTCGCGGGCAGGCAACCCAGGGAATGGGGCCTGCATGTCACTGGCGTCGTCAACGACGCTCCGTCGAAACAGGCCGCCCTGACGTTCGATGCCTGCGGCGGACCGGGCGGTTCGGACTGCGATCACGAACTCCTGAGGACCTTGCGCCGGCTCAACGTCCCAGCGACGCTTTTCGTCAACAGCCGCTGGATCCGCGCCAATCCGGCACTCTCGGCCGAGTTGGCAGCCGATCCTTTGTTCGAACTTGCAAACCACGGGACTTCCCACCTTCCACTGTCCGTGAACGGCAAGTCCGCTTACGGAATTACCGGAACGGCCAATGTCTCAGCGGCATTTGACGAACTATCCGGCAACCAGCAATCCATGCACGATCTTTTCGGGAAGTCCCCTCGATTCTTCCGGCCCGGGACTGCCTTTTACGACGACGTCACGGCGGCGATGACGCGCAGGCTCGGGATGCTGCCGGTGAACTTCACCATCAACGGCGACGGCGGTGCGACCTTTCCTGCGGCTACCGTCGCCAATGAGGTGGGGCGGGTTGGGCCAGGGGACATCGTCATTTCACACTTCAACAAGCCGGCAGGCGCGACGGCTGAAGGCTATGCCCGCATCCTGCCACGGCTGTTGGACAAGGGCATTTCCTTTGGGCGGCTGGGAGACGTGCTCGAGCCGTAACACTGCTTTTGACCCTGCTTTGCCCTTGCGACTAGAATAAACGGGCGTGTACTACGTGCATGCAACCATTTTGTACTAATCCACAAATCAGGATGACCCGGCTATTTGCCGTGTTCTGCCGTTCGGACCCGGACGGCAGCGGTTTGCCTGACCGACTAACTATCCACAACGGAGCCCCTACTACATGACCATCACCTCCACCGAGAAGCCCGGTACCCCCGTAGTCGCCATTAACGACATCGGTACCGCTGAGGACTTCCTCGCAGCTGTCGACGCCACCATCAAGTACTTCAACGACGGAGACCTCGTCGAAGGTACCGTCGTCAAGGTCGACCGCGACGAAGTTCTGCTCGACATCGGTTACAAGACCGAAGGTGTCATCCCTTCCCGTGAGCTTTCCATCAAGCACGACGTCGACCCCGGCGAAGTTGTCGCTGTTGGCGACCAGGTCGAAGCCCTGGTTCTCACCAAGGAAGACAAAGAAGGCCGTCTGATCCTCTCCAAGAAGCGTGCTCAGTACGAGCGTGCCTGGGGCGACATCGAGAAGGTCAAGGAAGAAGACGGCGTCGTTACCGGTACCGTCATCGAGGTTGTCAAGGGTGGCCTCATCCTGGACATCGGCCTGCGCGGCTTCCTGCCCGCATCCCTCGTCGAGATGCGTCGCGTCCGCGACCTCGCTCCGTACATCGGTCAGCAGATCGAAGCCAAGATCATCGAGCTCGACAAGAACCGCAACAACGTTGTTCTGTCCCGCCGTGCATGGCTCGAGCAGACACAGTCCGAGGTCCGCTCCACGTTCCTCAACAAGCTGGAAAAGGGCCAGGTCCGTCCCGGCGTTGTTTCCTCCATCGTCAACTTCGGTGCATTCGTGGACCTTGGCGGCGTAGACGGCCTCGTCCACGTTTCCGAGCTCTCCTGGAAGCACATCGACCACCCGTCCGAGGTTGTCGAGGTTGGCCAGGAAGTCACCGTCGAGGTCCTCGAAGTGGATCTGGACCGCGAGCGTGTCTCCCTGTCGCTCAAGGCTACGCAGGAAGACCCGTGGCAGACCTTCGCCCGCACCCACGCCCTCGGCCAGGTTGTTCCGGGTAAGGTCACCAAGCTGGTTCCGTTCGGTGCGTTCGTTCGCGTCGAAGACGGCATCGAAGGCCTCGTGCACATCTCCGAGCTGGCTGTTCGCCACGTTGAGCTCGCCGAGCAGGTTGTCTCCGTCGGCGACGAACTGTTCGTCAAGGTCATCGACATCGACCTCGAGCGTCGCCGCATCTCCCTCTCCCTCAAGCAGGCGAACGAGGGCGTTGACGCTGACAGCACCGAGTTCGACCCCGCTCTGTACGGCATGGCCGCTGAGTACGACGAAGAGGGCAACTACAAGTACCCCGAGGGCTTCGACCCCGAGTCGAACGAATGGCTCGAAGGCTACGAAGCACAGCGTGCCGCTTGGGAGCAGCAGTACGCTGACGCCCAGACCCGCTGGGAAGCCCACAAGAAGCAGGTTGCCCAGCACGCAGCTGACGACGCTGCAGCTGCAACGTCCGGTGAGAGCGACTCCGGCGCTACCAGCTACTCCTCGGAGCCGGCTGCAGCTGAGTCGAACGCCGGCACCCTGGCATCCGACGAAGCCCTCGCCGCACTGCGCGAGAAGCTGACCGGCAACTAATTCCGCCTCCCTCACGGGATGTGCTGAATAGCCAACAAAGGACCCCTGCCTTCGGGCGGGGGTCCTTTGTGCTTTAAGCCTTGGTGCGCTTTAGCCCCTGGGCCAATGGTTCAAGCAGGAACATCAATCCATTCGGTAGCTTCAGGCCTCATGATTGAGCTGCCCGCCGTCAGTGCCGCCACCCGCGCGTGGGCCTCCGCGATAACCTGCGGTTCGTCTGCAACCGCTATCCGGAGGACGGCATGCCGGGCCTCGTACCGCGTCTCTGCCATAACGTAGCCAGCATTGCGGAGTTCGTTGTCCAGACGGCCTGCATCCGCGTGGGAAACCTCAATGGCGCACAAACGCAGCCGCCGGCGCTCAACCAGGGTGGCAAGGTCCAGCGCCGCAGAGACGGATTCAGAGTAGGCCCGAACCAGGCCACCTGCTCCCAGGAGAATCCCGCCGAAATAGCGGACGACGACGACGGCGACGTCGCTGAGGTCGGTCACCCCAGGCGATGATTCACGTTTGATAAGTGCTTCAAGCATGGGTATACCCGCTGTGCCCGACGGTTCACCGTCGTCGTTGGATCGTTGAATCATCCGATCCGGGCCGATCACGAATGCAGAGCAGTGATGCCGCGCGTCATGGAACTCACGCCTAAGCCCCGCCACGAGATCCCGCGCGGTGTGCTCATCGCCCGACCGGCGCAGGACAGTGATGAAACGCGATCGGCGTATCTCCAGCTCATGCCGGAAATCGGGTCCTGAGGCGAGTGTGGTGTATCTGGTGGCCCGGCTTTCGTCCTCAATTTCCACCGCTTCAGTCTAGTGTTGAGGGGTGCTGAAAATCGGACTGACGGGCGGCATCGCCTCAGGGAAATCGTTGGTGGCCTCGAAGCTGCGGGAACTGGGCGCCGTCCTCATCGACGCGGATGTCCTTGCCCGGCAGGTGGTGGAGCCCGGGACGCCAGGCTTGGAGCAGCTCGTCGAAGCATTTGGCACCGACATCCTGGACCCGGATGGCCGGCTGGACCGGCCCAGGCTGGGCTCCATCGTGTTTCGCGATCCGGCGCAACGCAAGGTCCTGAACGGCATCGTTCACCCGCTGGTCCGCAGTGCGGCGGCAGCGATCATGGAAACCGCCGGCGCCGGCGACATCGTGGTGCAGGACATCCCGCTCCTGGTGGAGACCGGGCAGGGCAGCAACTTCCACTTGGTGCTGGTGGTGGACGCGCCCGACGACGTGCGCGTCCAACGCATGGTGGAGTTCCGCGGAATGGATCCCGAAGACGCCCGTTCCCGCATGGCAGCCCAGGCGGGACGGGCTGAACGTAATGCCGCCGCGGACGTCATCCTTGACAATTCAGGAAGCCCTGACCATCTGCTGGCTTCGGTCGATGCGCTGTGGGAGCAACGATTGGTGCCTTTTGCGGACAACATCAAGCGCGGTGTCAGGGCACCCCGGACCGTTGCTCCGGTGTTGGTGAAGCCGGCGGGGGACTGGGCAGCGCAAGCCCAGCGTCTGGCGGAGCGCATCCTCCTTGCCGTTCCCGAGGCCCTGACTGTGGACCACATCGGGTCGACCTCCGTGCCGGGCTTGCCAGCCAAGGATGTGCTGGACCTGCAGTTGGCCGTTCCCGACCTGGCAACCGCGGACCGGATCGCGCCCTTGCTGGCTAAGGCGGGCTTCCCGGAGGTTCCCGGGGTCACGGAGGACACCCCCAAACCCTCGGACCCTGATCCGGCGTCGTGGCAAAAGCGGTTCCATGCCAATGCTGATCCAGGCCGGCCCGTTAACCTCCATGTCCGTGCGGTGGCGTCAGCCGGTTGGCAGTACGCGTTGCTGTTCCGCGATTGGTTGCGCGGGGATCCTTCAGCCCGGGCTCAGTACGAAGCCCTCAAAAGCCAGTTGGCGGCTGCCCATTCCGGGGACAATGGAACAGCTGCGTACGCCGAGGCCAAGGAACCGTGGTTTACCAATGTGGCCTGGCCCGCAATGGAAGAGTGGGCCGCGCGCACCGGCTGGACACCGCCGTCGTTCTCATCTTCCGCTGTGCGCAAACGCGGACAGTAACTGTCCTGGGGCGGGGGTAGATTTGATGCATGAGCCTTGCCCAGGAAATCAACCGTGTCGTAGCGCCCTTTGAAGTTGTAAGTGACTATAAGCCTGCGGGCGACCAGCCGGCCGCCATCGCGGAGCTGACCGAGCGCATTAAGAACGGTGAAAAGGACGTTGTCCTCCTGGGTGCCACCGGTACGGGTAAGAGTGCCACCACGGCCTGGCTCATCGAGCAGGTCCAGCGGCCCACGCTGGTAATGGTCCAGAACAAGACCCTTGCCGCGCAGTTGGCCAACGAATTCCGGGAGCTCCTGCCAAACAACGCGGTTGAGTACTTCGTCTCCTACTACGACTACTACCAACCGGAAGCCTACGTCGCGCAGACTGACACGTTCATCGAAAAGGACTCCTCCATCAACGAGGAAGTCGAACGTTTGCGCCACTCCGCCACCAACGCCTTGTTGACCCGGAGGGATGTCATCGTGGTGGCAACAGTTTCCTGCATTTATGGCTTGGGGACGCCCGAAGAGTACATAGCGGGCATGGTGACGCTGCGTAAGGGCGCGGAAATGAACCGCGACCATCTCCTAAGGAAGTTCGTCTCCATGCAGTACGCGCGCAATGACATGGACTTTCACCGGGGTACGTTCCGGGTCCGTGGCGACACCGTGGAAATCATTCCGATGTACGAAGAACTTGCCATCAGGATTGAGTTCTTCGGTGATGAAATCGAGAACATCCAGACGCTTCATCCCCTGACCGGTGAGGTCATCAGGGATGAGGAAGAGATGTACGTCTTCCCGGCGTCGCACTATGTCGCGGGGCCCGAACGCATGGCCCGGGCCATCAAGCGGATCGAGGACGAACTCGCCGACCGCTTGAAGGTCCTTGAAGCCCAGAACAAGCTGGTGGAGGCACAGCGTCTGCGTATGCGCACCACCTATGACCTCGAAATGATGCAGCAGATGGGCTTCTGCAACGGCATCGAGAACTACTCGGTGCACATCGACGGCCGCGATCCCGGCACGGCACCGCACTGCCTCCTTGACTACTTCCCGGATGACTTCCTGTTGGTGGTCGACGAATCGCACGTCACCATTCCCCAGATCGGTGCAATGTATGAAGGTGACATGTCCCGCAAGCGCAACCTTGTGGACTTCGGCTTCCGTCTGCCGTCGGCCATGGACAACCGGCCGCTGAAGTGGGACGAATTCCTCGAGCGCATCGGCCAGACGGTTTATCTTTCGGCCACTCCGGGCAAGTACGAGCTCGGCAAGGCCGATGGCTACGTCCAGCAGATTATCCGCCCCACCGGACTCATCGATCCCGAGGTCGTGGTCAAGCCCACCAAGGGCCAAATCGATGACCTCCTGGGGGAGATCCGGATCCGTACGGAAAAGAACGAGCGTGTCCTCGTGACCACGTTGACCAAGCGGATGGCGGAGGACCTCACCGATTACCTGGTGGGCCATGGCATCAAGGTCGAATACCTGCACTCCGACGTTGATACCCTGCGCCGTGTAGAACTGCTCCGTGAGCTCCGGATGGGCGTCTTCGATGTCCTCGTGGGCATCAACCTGTTGAGGGAAGGCCTTGACCTGCCCGAAGTCTCCCTGGTGAGCATCCTGGACGCCGATAAGGAAGGCTTCCTGCGTTCCTCCACCTCCCTGATCCAGACCATCGGACGTGCCGCCCGTAACGTCTCGGGTCAGGTCCATATGTACGCCGACAAAATCACCGACTCAATGGCACACGCCATTGATGAGACGAACCGTCGCCGCGCCATCCAGGTCAAGTACAACACCGAACACGGCATCGACCCGCAGCCGCTGCGCAAGAAGATCGCCGACATCACCGACCAATTGGCCAAGGAAGACGCGGACACCCAGGAGCTGCTGAACAACAACAGAATGGCCAAGGGCGGCAAGCGTGGCAAGTCCGCGGCCAAAGGCGCTGCCACTGTCCGGCAGGACGGCCTTGCCGCCGCGCCAGCCGAGGACCTGGTGGGCCTTATCGAACAACTGACTGAACAAATGCATGGTGCCGCTGCCGAATTGCAGTTCGAGGTAGCAGCAAGGATCCGTGACGAAGTCAAGGAGTTGAAGCGCGAATTACGCCAGATGCAAACCGCCGGCCACGCCTAGGGTAAGGTTTAAGCCACGTAGGGGAGTATCCCAAGCGCTAGGTTCGTCAGCACGCAAGGCATGGTTGCCTCGCCGGGCCTAGCGGGTCACCATGTCAGAGCATCAAACGCTCCATGGCGGCCGGAGAGACTTACACCGTTTTCCCGTACCCTGCGAAAGGCCCTTTTATGGAGCTCCCTGTCTGGTTCGAGGTCGGCTCGTTTGTCGTCCTCGGAATCATCCTGCTGATCGACCTCTTGTTGGTCGTCAAGCGACCCCACGAACCCTCAATGAAGGAAGCCGGCCTGTGGGTCGGCTTCTATGTTGCCTTGGCGCTGGTTTTCGCAGTTGCCATGTTCTTCTTTGCCGGCGCTGAGTACGGCGGACAGTTCGTCGCCGGCTGGGTAACTGAATACAGCCTCAGCATCGACAACCTGTTTGTCTTCATCATCATCATGGCCCGCTTCTCGGTACCCCGTAAGTACCAGCAGGAGGTGCTGATGGTGGGCATCATCATCGCATTGATCCTCCGTGGTATTTTCATCGCCCTCGGCGCTGTGGTGATCGAGCAGTTCAGCTGGGTGTTCTACATCTTCGGAGCCTTCCTGCTGTGGACCGCCTGGAAGCAGGCAAAGGACTCCGGTGAAGACGAAGAAGAGGGTGCCGAGAACCCCCTCATTGGCCGCCTCCGCAAGGTTCTCCCGATGTCGGAAAAGTTCGACGGCGGCAAGTTGCGTACCACGGTTGACGGCAAGAAGGTCTTCACCCCCATGCTGATCGTCTTCGTGACCATCGGCCTGACCGACCTCCTGTTCGCCGTCGACTCGATCCCCGCGATCTTCGGCCTCACCCAAAGCGCCTTCATCGTCTTTACGGCCAACATCTTCGCCCTGATGGGGCTGCGCCAGCTGTACTTCCTGCTCGGCGGCCTCATGACCCGCCTGGTGTACCTGAAGCACGCCTTGTCGGTGATCCTGGCGTTCATCGGCGTCAAGCTGGTCCTGCACGCAATGCATGTCAATGAACTTCCGTTCATCAACGGTGGGCACCACATCGAATGGGCGCCGGAGATCCCCACCTATGTCTCGCTCGCGGTCATCGTTGGAACGATCATCGTTGCAGTCGTGGCCAGCCTGCTCAGCCCTGCGGCCCGCCAGGCCAAGCTGGATGCCCGGCTTGAGGAAGACGCACGAAAGAGCCTGAGCGAGGCAGAGTAACTTCAGCGAAAGTTGTAGTCTCAGGAGGTGACTACCTCCCCAACTACGGCGCTGGACCCGCAACGGGTCCAGCGCCGTACTGTTTTCCTGCTCAGTGCTTCCCAACTGCTCAGCGGTATCGGGAACGGGGCGACCCTCTCCATAGGTTCCTTGCTCGCCGTCGAACTTTCCGGGTCTGAAGCATGGGCCGGTTCCATCACGACGGTGCTGACGCTGGCGGCAGCCATTGCGGCCCTTCCCTTGGCACGCCTGGCAGAGGCCCGCGGGCGACGCGTGGGTCTGGTCACTGGCCTGGTCGCGGCCATGGTTGGAGCGCTTCTCTTCATCGTGGCCGTGATGACCAGGTCATTCCCGATCCTGGTCCTGGGCGCCGCGTTGCTGGGGTTGGGCACAGCGGCGAACCTCCAAGCGCGCTTTGCCGCCGTTGACCTCGCAGAGCCGGAACGCCGAGGCAGGTCGTTGTCCACAGTGGTCTGGGCAATAACGATCGGGGCAGTTGCCGGGCCGAACCTCATTCAGCCGGGCGCCGCTGTGGGGCAGGCCCTGGGCCTGCCTCCCATCGCCGGGCCCTTTGTCTTCTCGGCTGGTGGCCTGCTGCTGGCCTCGGTCCTTCTGTTCGTGGGTTTGAGGCCGGACCCCCTGTTGCTTTCCCGAAGGTTGGCGACGGCTGCAAAGGACTCCGGCGGTCCGCCTCCCAGGGGAACGGTGGCCTCGGGCTTACGGGCCGTTGGTTCGTCCCGGCAGGCCGTTTTGTCATTGGCGGCAGTAGTCGCCGCACATGGAGTGATGGTGGCCGTCATGTCCATGACGCCCCTTCACCTGCAGCAGCTCGTGGCGGGATCACACGCCGGCCATCACAGGGGAAGCACCAACGACACGGACGCCTTGGTGGTCATCGGGCTCACCATCTCACTTCATATTGCCGGCATGTTCGCTCTTTCCCCGCTGTGGGGATGGCTGACGGACAAGGCAGGACGGCTCCAGACGATCGCCATCGGCCACGGCATGCTCCTGCTGGCAGTCTTCATCGCGGGCCTGGGGCAGGACCAACCCGCGCTTGTAACTGCGGGATTGGTGCTCCTGGGACTGGGTTGGTCCGCGGCAACCATTGCGGGCTCCACGTTGCTTGCCGAGAGCGTGAGCCCGGATGCCCGGGTCACAGTCCAAGGAGTCTCAGATACCTTGATGGGTGCCGCGGGGGCGGTCGGCGGCGCAACCTCCGGTCTCCTTCTGGCGTGGATCGGCTACACAGGGCTCAACGTGGCGTCCAGCGTCGTGGTCGCGGCGGTCCTTGTCCTGGCACTCGCTACGACTATTCGTGGCCGCGCCAGCGTCAGCACCAACTGAAACGCACAGTGGCGGTCACTGCCCCCCGCGGACCATGCCAAAGAGCCGCTTGAAGATCCCTTCGCCGTCTTCACCTATGCCGTCGTGGTGGAATTCCGAGGTGACCCATGGCTTCAATCCGCGTACCGCAGATGCGGTCTCGAGTGATAGCTCGTGGTCCACGTAGATGTCGTCCTTATACACGGCGGCAGCAACGGGAACAGTGTTCGTGGCCAACACTGCGGGGTCGTACAGAGGCTTCCAGTCCTTGCGGGCCGCGAGAAGTTCTGCGACGTCATGCAGGGGTACGAGGGCTGGATCCTGCTCGAAGTACCAGGGATAGACCATCTCTCCTGTGAGCAGGGGCTGCTGGGCTCCCGGCTCGAATTCCGGGTAGTCGTCCAGGACCCGCCAGGCAGCCCAGTTGGTGGCTTCGCCTTGGCCGTAGATCGATTCGTGCAGCACGGCATACAGAGGGTTGGCGGCCCGGCTGACGAGGCTGCGCACTTGCTCCAGGAACGTTTCTGAGAGCCTCTCGCCGTCCAGGGTCTCGATGAACGCATCTTCCAGAAGGTAGTGCAGCGAATCCACCCGGGTGTTGCCACCCAGGAACGAACCCACCATTTGGAACCGTTCGGGGGTCAACCTTTCACCGCTGGCGAGGAACTCAGGTGTCTGCTCCAAGTGCCGGACGATCTTTGTGACCATTTCACGGTCTTCCGGATACCACTGGAAATACTCGGCATTGCGGGCAGCAACACGCTTGAATGTGGCCTGGTAAACGCGGTCTGCAGGTCCCTCGAGCGGGGCCAGGCCGCCGGTGATAAGGACTTCGCGCAAACCAGCAGGGGCGAAGGACAGATACGTCAGTGCGCAGAACCCGCCAAAGCTCTGGCCCATCACGCTCCAGGGACCTGAGCCCAGGACACGGCGTATGTATTCAGCATCGGCAACTATGGAATCGGCTCGGAAGTGTGTCAAATACTCCGCCTGGGCTGCCGCATCTCCCCGAAGTTCCAGCGACCGCTGTTCAACAGGCGTGGAAAGACCCGTGCCACGTTGGTCAAGCATCAGGATGCGGAAATCCATGGCCGCTGCCTTCATCCAGCCGCCCAGGGACGTGACGCGGTTTCCTCTGCCACCCGGTCCACCCTGCAGGAACAACAACCAAGGGAGCTTGGCCGCCTCCTCTGAAGTGTGTGCCGTGGACGAGTACTCCCTGGCGAAGACTGTGATGGTTTCGCCGCCTGCCCCGCTGTTTCCGGGTGAATGCACCAACGGCACCGTGAAATAGTGTTCGGCCGTGCGCACACCGCGGAATTCGTGGCGGGCCCGTATGCTGTGCTCCGGGGTGGGGGAGAGTGTTTCAGCCACGGGCAAACGATTCCTGGGCCTGGGCGGCTGGAGCCCCAAACGCTTCCAAGGCCTCTCCTGTGAGGCGGAAAGTGGACCATTCCTCCATTGGAAAAGCGCCCAGCTTCTTGTAGAAGTTGATCGAAGGCTCGTTCCAGTTCAACACGCTCCACTCAACGCGGGCGTAGCCACGCTCGACGGCAGTCGCGGCCAAGTACTGCAGGAGGGCCTTGCCGTGCCCCTCGCCACGGGCGTCGGGTTCGACGTAGAGGTCCTCCAAATTGATACCGTGGACGCCTTCCCACGTGGAGTAGTTCAGGAACCACAGGGCGAATCCCTGCACGTTGCCGGCTTCGTTTTCTGCGATCGTGGCGTAGACCCGCGGGTTCTCGCCAAAAAGCACCTCAGTGAGCTTCTCCGGAGTGTTCTTGACGGCGTCCGGCTCCTTTTCATAGATCGCGAGGTCGTGGATCATACGCAGGATTGCGGGGACGTCATCAGCGGTAGCTTGGCGGATTACACTCATGCATCCGAGCTTACTAGGAGCAGCAAGGCGTCCTAACGCCAAACCAAGGCGGAAGATCCATACCGGACGGGCGGCTGCCGGTATTCCAGCTGGGCGCCGTCAACCATCAACGGCGGCTCCACGAATCGGAGCGGGCCATAAGGGCTTGCGCACCCACGTTCATCCGGTTCCGGCAGTAAGCCTGCAGCCACACCAGGGCGAGGCAACCGGAACAGTTCCTCGGCAGTGCGCGCCAACGAGAGCGCGGCGATCCCTCCGGTCCCCGCCCCGAGCCGTTCCGCCAACAGCGCCAGGACGGCTGCGGCCACTCCGTAGCCCGTCGCGTGGTCGAGGGCCTGGACGGGAAGCGCTCCAGGCGTCCACCCGCCGTCGTCCTTGTGACCATAAACCCCGGCGATGCCGGAAGCCGCCTGCACCAGGCTGTCAAAGCCCCGCCGCCGTTGCCAAGGACCGGTCCTTCCCCAGGCGGACAGCGTCGCCACCACCAGATCAGGCTTTTCGGCCACCAGAGCCTCAGCTCCAAGACCGAATCTGTCCAGGCTTCCGTTTCGGTAGCCCGCCACCACGACATCCGCGGTGCCTATGAGGCCCCGGATGACCTCCAGCCGGGCTGGATCTTCGACATCAGCGAGGGCGGAACGTTTGTCGAATCCGCCGTCGACAAAAGCCTCCTCCAATTCCGGAAACCGCGGCGGGTCGATCCGCAGAACGTCGGCCCCAAGGGCGCCCAGGAACCTGGTGGCTGTGGGACCTGCGATGACGCGCGTAAGGTCCAGGACCCTCAGTCCGGCGAGGGGTCGGAACGGGTCCCTGGACGGTCGCCACGTACTGGGCCGGCCCAAGCCGGGCGAACCCGGAGAGGGCTCGAAGGTGATCCATGGGTCGTTGCTGATTGCTGCATGCATGGGGGATGCGAGCCAGTCAGCCCGGCTCCGGACCGCCGCCGCCACGCCGCGGTTGCCGTTGATGGCGTCCTCCGCAGCCGCTGACGTCATGGCGAGGAGAGCCTCGTCCACGTCCTGTTGCGTGGACGCGTCCAGCGCTTCCATCAGCCGCGCAGCGTGGTGGGGATAGTTGGCATGCAGGCGGATCCAGCCATCGGAGGTCCGCCGAAAGCCCGACGCCGGAGCGAACCCTTGCGGTTTGGCCCCGTTGATCCTCAGGTGCCCCAGTGAATCGAAGGAGGCAGCAACGGTCCCGGATGACACGGAATAGCCCGGCGAATCCTGTCAGGGCTCCAAGGGCAGTCGCTGCGGCCTGGACCGATCCCAGCGCCAGGCCCTCCACGTCCAGGCCGCCGTCCCACCAGGTTCGCAACCCCGTCACCGTGGCGGGGGTAACCGCCCGCAGCGCCTCAAGGCTCTGCAGGCTGCTTGCCAGGTCCGGGACTTCCATGGCCGTCCGGTCAGAGCCTGTTGACGTCTGTCACGCGCACCACGGCCGTGCCGCTCTCATCGGATGCCGCGAGGTCCACCTCGGCCGAGATGCCCCAGTCGTGGTTCCCGGCCGGGTCATCGAAGATCTGCCGGACCTTCCACAGGCCCGGCTCTTCGGTGATGATCAGCAGGCCCGGCCCGCGGGCGTCCGGTCCTGTGCCGATGTCGTCGTGTTCGTCGAAGTAGTCGTCCAGCACGTCTTCCCACCGCTCAGCATCCCAGCCGGCGTCGGCATCAAGTTCACCCAGGGCAGTTGAATCCTCGTCCGCGAACAGTTCCACCCTCCTGAACATCTCGTTCCGGACCATCACCCGGAAAGCCCGGATGTTGGACGTCAGCAGCGGTGGCGGGGGAGGTGGTGCGTCATGCGTGGTGGGGGCCAGCCCGGCGGTCAGCTCCTCCCACTCATCGAGGAGGCTGGAGTCCACCTGGCGCACCAATTCTCCCAGCCACGCAATCAAGTCTTCGAGGTCGTCCCGCAACAAGTCCTGGGGAACGGTCTGTCGGAGGGCGCGGAAACCGTCAGCGAGGTAGCGCAGGACGATACCCTCCGAGCGTGCAAGCCCGTAAAACTGGACGAACTCGCCGAAATTCATGGCACGTTCGTACATGTCCCGGATGATGGACTTGGGGGCGAGTTCGAAGTCGCCAACCCACGGAGCAGCCTTACGGTAGACCTCAAAGGCCTCGCCAAGAATCTCCGCCAAGGGCATGGGATATGTCACTTCATCCAGCATGGCCATGCGCTGCTCGTATTCGATGCCGTCAGCCTTCATGGCGGCAACAGCTTCCCCGCGGGCTTTCTTCTGCTGCGCGGAGAGAATCTGCCGTGGCTTCTCCAGGGTCGACTCAATCACGGAGACCACGTCCAGGGCGTAGGAGGGCGACTCGGGATCCAGCAGTTCCAGGGCGGCAAGGGCAAAGGGAGACAACGGCTGATTAAGGGCGAAGTTCGGTTGCAAGTGCACTGTAAGCCGCACTGAGCGTCCTTCAGCTGCCTGCTCTTCCTCCGGAATGCGTTCCACCACCCCGGCCGCGAGCAGCTCGCGGTAGATCCCCAGGGCCTTCTTCATCAGCCTGAGCTGGGAAGGCCTGCTCTCATGGTTTTCGCTGAGCAGCCGTCGGGTGGCCTGGAAGGGGTCACCGGGACGTTCCATGAGGTTCAGCAGCATGGCATGTGTCACCGTGAAACTGGAGGTGAGCGGCTCAGGAATGGACTCGACGAGCTTCTTGAACGTCGGCTCGCCCCAGGAGACGAATCCTTCAGGCGGCTTCTTCTTCACCACCTGGCGCAGCTTCTTCTGGTCATCACCGAACTTGGCCGTTGCCTTCGCCATGGCCTTGGTGTTCTCCACCACGTGCTCGGGCGCCTGAACCACCACGGTGCCGGCGGTGTCGTAGCCGGCACGTCCGGCACGGCCGGCAATCTGGTGGAACTCACGGGAGTTAAGCGACCTGGTGCGTACGCCGTCGTATTTGCTCAAGGCGGTCAACAGCACTGTCCTGATCGGCACATTGATGCCCACGCCCAAGGTGTCCGTGCCGCAGATGACTTTCAGCAGGCCTGCTTGGGCCAGTTGCTCCACCAACCTCCGGTATTTGGGGAGCATGCCGGCGTGGTGGACCCCAATCCCGTGGCGGACCAGCCTGTTCAGGGTCTTTCCAAACCCCGCGGCAAACCGGAATCCTGCGATCAACTCGGCAATGCGGTCCTTTTCGTCCCGGCTGCACATGTTGATGCTCATGAGGTTCTGGGCCCGCTCGATGGCCTCCGCCTGGCTGAAGTGCACCACGTAGACCGGAACCTGTTTGGTGGCGAGCAGTTCTTCCAGGCTCTCGTGGACCGGGGTGGGGTGGTAGTAGTAGTGGAGCGGAATGGGCCGCTCAGCCGAGCTCACCGTCGTTGTTGGACGACCAGTCAGTTCGGTCAGGCCGGTTTCGAAGCGGGTGACATCGCCCAAGGTTGCCGACATCAGGAGAAACTGGGCTTGGGGGAGTTCCAGGAGCGGCACCTGCCACGCCCAGCCGCGCTGCGGATCGGAGTAGAAGTGGAACTCGTCCATGACCACAGAGCCGAGTTCGGCGGTGGAGCCTTCGCGGAGGGCGATGTTGGCCAGGATTTCGGCCGTGCAGCAGATGATGGGCGCATCCTGGTTCACACCCGAGTCACCGGTGATCATGCCCACGTTTTCGGCGCCGAAGATTTCGCACAGCGCGAAGAATTTCTCTGATACCAGTGCCTTGATAGGCGCGGTGTAGTAGCTGCGCTGTCCACGGGCCATGGCCTCGAAATGCGCCGCAATAGCCACCAACGACTTCCCGGACCCGGTAGGGGTTGCAAGGATGACATTGGCGCCGGAGGCGAGCTCCATGATCGCTTCGTCCTGGGCGGGGTACAACTGCAGCCCGCGGCTCTCCGTCCACTCAACGAAGCGTGTGTAGATTTCGTCCGGGTCCAAGGGACCTGTCGCGGTGGAACCGGGAAGCTGCTCAAGAAGTTTCATTGGTTTCCAGCTTAGTGCCCGGACGGTTTAGGCTCAGCCCAGCAGTGGTGCCCGGCTCGAGGAGGCTTTTGTGAAGTGGGATCCGTCCAAGTATGCGGAGTTCGGCAACCATCGGGACCGGCCGTTCCAGGACCTTATCGCAAGGATCCAGGCGACTGAGCCCCAACAGGTGGTGGATCTTGGGTGCGGTCCCGGGAACCTGACAGCCACCCTGGCCGAACGTTGGCCCGAGGCTCGCGTCGTCGGCCTCGATTCTTCCAGTGAAATGCTCGCCAAGGCAGCGCCCCTGGCAGAAACATTCAGCGGCCTGGAGTTCAGGCAGCGCGATATCGCCGACTGGAGCCCGGACGGTGATACCGACGTCGTGGTCACCAACGCGGCCCTCCAGTGGGTACCGGGTCACCAGGAAATGCTTGGCGACTGGCTCTCCTCATTGAAGCCCGGCGCTTGGTTCGCCTTGCAGGTTCCGGGAAACTTCACCTCTGCCTCCCACTCGCTGATGCGCGAATTGGCCGAAACCCCGCGTTGGCGGCAGCAACTGGCCGGAGTCGTGCGCCACGACGGCGTTGTCGGCAGTCCTGCTGACTACCTTGGCTTAATGCTCGACGCCGGTTGCTCGGCTGATGCGTGGGAGACCACCTACCAGCAAGTACTGCAGGGTGAAGACCCAGTGCTGGAATGGGTCAGGGGGACGGGCCTTCGACCTGTCCTGGCCGCCCTGACGGCTCCGGAAGCGGACGCCTTTGAACAGGAATACGCGGCTTTGCTTCGTGAGGCGTACCCATCCACGGGCCACGGAACGGTGTATCCCTTCCGGCGCATTTTCGCTGTCGCAAGGAAGAATCCGTGAGTCGTCAATCAGTTGCGCGCCCGAAGAGGTTGGTGCGCCGGCATGCCTTGTCCCGCGCGGGTGCCGCTGGTCTAATTCTCGGCATGGACCAAGGACGTAATCCAGATCGGCCACCAACGGTGGCTTCAGCCCCGGCCAGGAGATTGCTATGACTCCCGCAGGGGAGTTTCCGGGAAAGTGGCGGCCCAATACAGGGAGCGCTGTGGCGCTCTTTGAACAATTGCGACTGCGCATCATTGAGCTCGCAGATTCGGGAGCGCTGGCCGTGGGATCGAAGCTGCCGCCGGTCAGGAACCTCGCCAGCGTACTGGACGTGGCTCCCCACACAGTCGCGCGGGCCTACAAGGAACTCGAAGCAGCCGGGGTTGTTGCAACGCACGGCCGTAACGGAACAGTGGTCTGCGCCAGGGATGACCGTTGGAGTGCCCTGGCCGGGGCCGCAGCACAATACGCGGCTGCCGCCAAGGCCCAGGGCGCTTCTTTCGCTGAGGCCGTACAGCTTTTGGCCGCCGCCTACGACGCCGATTGATACCGATCGGTAGCATGTGAGGCACGACATGGAAATTCGAAGAAGTTTTCGATTAGCATTGGTGGGTGCCCAAAGCCTTAGCTGAAGATGCAGCCATCGATTCCCTGAACAGCGCTTCCGTCGTTTCTGATAACAAGCCTGCCAAGCCGGACCTTTCCCGCCTGGTGGTCAAGGGAGCCCGGGAACACAATCTGCGCAACGTGGATCTCGACCTCCCGCGTGACGCCATGATCGTCTTCACCGGACTTTCCGGCTCGGGCAAATCATCCTTGGCGTTTGACACCATTTTTGCCGAGGGCCAGCGCAGGTACGTCGAATCATTGTCTGCGTATGCCCGCCAGTTCCTGGGCCAAGTGGACAAGCCCGACGTGGATTTCATCGAAGGCCTGTCGCCCGCGGTGTCCATCGACCAGAAGTCCACCAGCAAGAACCCGCGCTCCACCGTCGGCACCATCACCGAAATCTACGACTACATGCGGTTGCTGTGGGCCCGTGTAGGGCGCCCGCACTGCCCGGTTTGTGGCGAGCCCATTACGCGGCAGACGCCCCAGCAGATCGTTGACCAGTTGCTTGAACTTGAGGCCGGTACCCGCTTCCAGGTTCTTGCTCCGGTAGTGCGCGGCCGCAAGGGCGAATTTGTTGATCTCTTCAAGGAGTTGACGGCAAAGGGCTACTCGCGGGCCCGGGTAGACGGCGAGTTGGTCCAGCTGAGCGATCCGCCCAAGTTGGGCAAGCAGTTCAAGCACACCATCGAGGTCGTTGTTGACCGTTTGGTGGTCAAGGACGAGATCAGCCAACGCCTCACAGACTCTGTCGAGACCGCCCTCGGACTGGCAGAAGGCCGCGTCCTGGTGGAATTCGTGGATCTCGACGCCGAAGACCCCGCACGGATCCGGGCTTTCTCGGAGAATCTGGCCTGCCCCAACGAACACCCCCTTGCCATTGACGAGATCGAGCCGCGCTCGTTTTCCTTCAACAACCCCTTCGGCGCCTGCTCTGCCTGCAGCGGCATCGGCACAAAGCTTGAAGTGGATGACGAACTGATTGTTCCCAACCCGGAGTTGTCACTGGGCGAAGGCGCCATTGCACCATGGTCCCTGGGCACAGCTACCACTGAGTACTGGAACCGCCTCCTTGAAGGCCTCGCACAGGAACTTGGCTTCTCAATGAAGACGCCATGGGAGAAGCTTCCCAAGGACGTCCGTAACACGGTGCTGCACGGCAAGGACCACAAGGTTGTTGTCCAGTACCGAAACCGCTTTGGTCGTGAGCGCAAATACAGCACAGGTTTCGAAGGCGCCATCCAGTATGTTCACCGCAAGCACGGTGAAACGGACTCCGATTGGGCCCGTGACCGGTATGAAGAATACATGCGCCAGATTCCGTGCCCGGAGTGCAACGGTGCCCGCCTGAACCCGGCGTCGCTGTCCGTGCTGATCAACGGCAAGTCCATCGCCGAAGTCGCCGCCCTTCCGATGAGGGAGTGCGCCGAGTTCCTGGGAAGCCTGACCCTGACCAACAGGGAAGCCCAGATCGCCAACCAGGTGCTGAAGGAAATCCAGGCGCGACTGACGTTCCTTCTGGATGTCGGCTTGGAGTACCTGAACCTTGAACGACCCTCCGGGACGCTTTCCGGCGGGGAGGCGCAACGTATTCGTCTAGCCACCCAGATCGGGTCAGGGCTTGTGGGCGTTCTCTACGTCCTGGACGAACCGTCCATCGGGCTGCACCAGCGTGATAACCGGCGGCTCATAGAGACCCTGACCCGGCTTCGGGATCTGGGCAATACGCTCATTGTGGTCGAGCACGACGAAGACACCATTCATGAGGCCGACTGGGTGGTCGACATCGGACCCGGTGCCGGCGAGCACGGCGGCCAGGTGGTGCACTCCGGTACCTACAAGGAACTTCTCGAAAATACGAAGTCCCTTACCGGTGACTACCTCGCCGGCCGTCGAAAGATCGATGTTCCCGCAAAGCGCCGCAAGTACGACAAGAAGCGCGAGCTGAAGGTTGTTGGCGCCCGCGAGAACAACCTCAACAACGTTGACGCTACTTTCCCCTTGGGGCTCTTTACGGCTGTGACCGGAGTAAGCGGCTCGGGCAAATCCACCCTCGTCAACGAGATTCTCTATAAAGTCCTTGCCAACAAGCTCAACGGCGCCAAGCAGGTCGCAGGACGCCACCGTTCAGTGGCGGGGCTCGAGCACCTGGATAAGGTGGTGCACGTCGACCAGAGCCCCATTGGCCGCACGCCACGCTCCAACCCGGCGACCTACACGGGTGTCTTCGACAACATCCGCAAGCTCTTCGCGGAGACCACAGAGGCGAAGGTACGGGGTTACCAGCCAGGACGGTTCTCGTTTAACGTCAAGGGTGGCCGCTGCGAAGCGTGTTCCGGCGACGGCACGCTGAAGATCGAAATGAACTTCCTGCCGGACGTCTATGTTCCGTGCGAGGTCTGCCACGGTGCCCGCTACAACCGCGAGACGCTTGAGGTCCACTACAAGGGCAAGACCATCGCGGACGTACTCAACATGCCCATCGAAGAGGGTGCGGAGTTCTTTGCTGCCTTCACACCGATCGCCAGGCATTTGAACACCCTGGTTGATGTGGGACTCGGTTATGTCCGTCTCGGCCAGCCTGCCACCACTCTTTCCGGTGGTGAGGCCCAGCGCGTCAAGCTCGCAGCTGAACTCCAGAAGCGCTCCAACGGACGCAGCATCTACGTTCTGGACGAGCCCACCACCGGTTTGCACTTTGAGGATATCCGGAAGTTGCTGATGGTCCTCCAGGGCCTGGTGGACAAGGGCAACACAGTCATCACCATCGAGCACAACCTGGATGTCATCAAATCAGCGGACTGGATCGTTGACCTCGGTCCCAACGGTGGTTCAGGTGGCGGACGAATAGTTGCAACCGGAACGCCGGAGCAAGTCGCGAAATCCACCGAGAGCCACACCGCGACATTCCTCGCGGAAATTCTGGGTTAGAAGTATTCCGGTAGCGGCATGCGAGTTTCAGGCATGCCGCTACTCGTGAGAAACTAACCCTCGTGACTCAAACAAAGGTGCCCGTAATATTCGATCTGGACGGCACCCTTGTCGATCCTGCAGGCGGTATCACCGGCGGCATTTCAACCGCCCTCCGGGAAATGGACCTTCCCGTTCCGGAACAAGCCGTCTTGAATTCGATGGTGGGTCCCAAGCTCAGCGATTCCCTGCTCAACCTGGCGGGCGTCCCGGCTGACCTGGTGGACGAGACCATTGACCGCTACCGGCGCCACTACAAAGAAACCGGCATTGGGCAAAGCAAGCTCTACCCGGGCATCTTTGAACTCCTTGAATACTTTGCCGAAACCGGACGCCCCGTGGCGGTTGCGACGCAGAAACCGCAGTCCATTGCGCGGCTGGTTCTGGAGCATCACCGGATTGCCGGTTTCTTTGTTTCGATCCGGGGCGCAGCCGACGATGAGTCCGTGGGAGCGAACACAGCTCCAGGCAAGGTCGAAATAGTTGGCGCGGCGCTTGCCGATCTGCAATCCCAGCCGGCAGTCATGGTGGGGGACCGCCACCAGGATGTTGCCGGCGCGATGGCCAACGGTTTGGACTGCATCGGCGTCAGTTGGGGCTTTGCACCCGAAGGAGAGCTCGAGCGAGCCGGCGCCGTGGCGGTAGTAAAGACTGCCTTGGAACTCCGTACGCGAATTGAAGAACTTGATGCTGTCCGCGCGACGGCCCTTAGCGAGGTACAAAACGATGGCAGTCTTTGATGCGATCCGGTGGACAACCCGCGGACTGATTTCATCCACCTGCCGGCCAACGGTCATCGGGCTGGAAAACGTGCCCAAAAGCGGCCCCTTCATCGTGGCTCCGAACCATCTTTCCTTTTTGGACAGTGTGATTGTGCAGGCGCTCATGCCTCGGCCCGTCGCCTTTTTTGCCAAAGCCGAGTACTTCACCACCAAGGGCGTCAAAGGCGCGGTGATGAAGTCGTTTTTTGAGGCTGTAGGGTCCATTCCCGTGGAGCGCGGCGAGCAGGCCGCCAGTGTGCAGGCCCTCAAGACCCTCCTGGATATCCTCGAATCCGGAAAAGGCATCGGAATCTACCCGGAGGGCACCAGGTCCCGGGATGGAATACTCTACAGGGGCCGGACGGGTGTCGGATGGCTGGCGTTGACCACAGGAGCGCCTGTGATTCCCGTTGGCCTTATCGGCACGGAGAAACTGCAGCCGGCGGACAAGAACGCTGTGCGTCCCCAGCACTTCACCATGAAGGTGGGTGAACCCTTGTATTTCGAGAAAACGGGCCCGGACCATTCCCTGCCGGCGCGCAGGGAGGTCACGGACAAGATCATGGACGCCATTGCCTTGCTCAGCGGCCAGGAACGTTCCACGAGCTACAACCAGAGCAAGTCGGTGGACTAAGGGCCTGCTCCCTGCGCACTTGGGAGTCGGTCCGGTTCACTAGACTGGATCTGTGGCAGATCCATCAAGTTACCGGCCCCGCACGGGTGAAATTCCCACCACCCCGGGTGTCTATCGTTTCCGTGACCCCCATGGCCGGGTCATCTATGTGGGCAAGGCAAAGAATCTCCGTTCCAGGCTGAACTCCTACTTCGCCAACCCCGCCGGGCTGCTCCCGAAGACCCATGCCATGGTCCATGCAGCCAGCAGCGTTGAGTGGACTGTGGTTGGGAGCGAGCTGGAATCGCTGCAGCTCGAGTACACGTGGATCAAGGAATTCAAGCCGCGCTTCAACGTGGTCTTCCGCGACGACAAGACCTATCCGTACCTGGCCGTGACCATGGGCGAGAAGTTTCCGCGGGTGCAGGTCATGCGCGGGGAACGCCGAAAAGGCACACGATATTTCGGCCCCTATACCGCCGGAGCCATCAGGGAAACCATGGACACGCTCCTCAGGGTTTTCCCGGTCCGGAGCTGCAGTGCAGGAGTGTTCAAACGGGCCCAGGCCAGTGGCCGCCCTTGCCTGCTGGGCTACATCGACAAGTGCTCGGCACCCTGCGTGGGAAGGGTTACTCCCGACGAGCACCGCGTTCTGGCGGAAGACTTCTGTTCCTTCATGGGCGGAGAAGCCAAGCGCTTCATCAGCCGCTTGGAAAAGGACATGGCAGCGGCCGTGGCTGAGCTTGACTACGAGAAAGCTGCGGGCCTGAGGGACGACATCATCGCCTTGCGAAAGGTTTTTGAGCGCAACGCGGTGGTCCTTGCCGAGGACACCGATGCCGACGTCTTCGCCCTGCACGATGACGAATTGGAGGCCTCGGTCCAGGTCTTCCACGTCCGCGGTGGCCGGGTCCGGGGGCAGCGTGGCTGGGTGGTGGAGAAGGTCGAGGACGTCACCACCCCGGAACTCATTGAACACCTGCTGCAACAGGTCTATGGCGAGGACAGCGAGGTGCAGGGCAGGATTCCCCGTGAAGTCCTGGTGCCGGAGAACCCCAGCAACCATGCCGAACTGATGGAGTGGCTTGGGGGATTGCGTGGTGCCAAGGTGGATATCCGTGTTCCACAGCGAGGGGACAAGGCTGCGCTGATGTCCACTGTGCGTGAGAATGCCGAGCAGGCTCTCAAGCTGCACAAGACCCGGCGCGCGGGAGACATCACCGTCCGTTCGCTGGCGCTCCAGGAACTCCAGGAGGCCCTCGATATCCCGGTGCCCTTGCTGCGCATCGAATGTTTCGATATCTCCCACGTACAGGGAACGAATGTGGTTGCCTCCATGGTGGTGGTCGAGGACGGGCTCCCCAAAAAAGCCGACTACCGCAAGTTCTCCATTACCGGCGCTGCGGCAGCGGACGATACCGCCGCGATGCACGACGTCCTGACACGGAGGTTCAGGCATTACCTGACGGACAAAGCCGCCCAGGTCCCTGTCGTCTCCGGGGAGATCGTTAACCCGACGCGGTCGGTGTCCAGCGGCGTCACGGAATCGACGCCGTCGGACGGCACCTCGCCGGCACCGAAGGCCAAGTTCGCGTACCCGCCCAACCTGGTGGTGGTGGACGGCGGCCAGCCGCAGGTCAACGCCGCCGCCCGCGCCCTCGCGGACCTCGGGATCGACGACGTCTACGTCGTGGGGTTGGCCAAACGATTGGAAGAGGTGTGGCTTCCGGACAGCGACTTCCCCGTGATCCTGCCCCGGACCTCCCAAGGGCTTTACCTGCTTCAGCGCATCCGCGACGAAGCCCACCGTTTCGCCATCACCTTCCACCGCCAAAAGCGTGGCAAGGCCATGACGGTATCGGTCCTGGACGGCGTCCCTGGCCTCGGCGAGGCGAAACGCAAAGCCCTGGTGGCACATTTTGGGTCACTCAAAAAGATCAAGGCTGCCTCAGTGGAGGAGCTGACGTCCGCAAAGGGGATTGGTCCCGCCTTGGCAGCTGCCGTGGTCCAGCATCTGGGTTCCGCGGCCGACGACGGCGAAACTGCTCCCGCAGTGAACATGACCACCGGCGAAATCATCGAATCTTAGCTAGGGTAAGAACTTGGCCGCTGCTGCAATTCCGGCGCCGCCGGCCACGCGTCTTCCGCCATGCCCGGCGGGCGGCACAGGCAGCTACGACACTTCCGAGGAAACGGGGACAACTGATGGATGAGGCAACGGCTGGGTCCGGCACCGAGCAGGACGGCCTGACGCCCGTCAAGCCACCGGAGGCGGAGCTATTGGTCGTCACCGGCATGTCGGGAGCGGGAAGAAGCACGGCTTCGGACGCCCTGGAGGACCACGGCTGGTACGTGGTGGATAACCTGCCGCCGCAGATGCTGGGCGCCCTGGCTGAGATCGTCTCCCATGCCCCTAAGTCCATTCCCAAACTCGCGGTGGTGGTGGATGTACGCAGCAAGGACCTGTTCACGGACATCCAGACGGCTCTGGGTGCCCTTAGCGCCAGCGGCATCACCTTCCGCGTACTCTTCCTCGATGCGAAAGACGACGTCCTGGTCCGCCGCTTCGAGCAGGGCCGCCGGCCGCACCCGCTGCAGGGTGGTGGCCGCATCCTGGACGGTATCGGCATCGAGCGCGAGGTCCTGCGGGAACTGCGCGAGCACGCTGACGTGGTGCTGGACACCTCCGAGTTCAACGTCCACGGCCTGGCTACAGCCATCACCGAACTGTTCAGTGACACGGGACCGGTGACCCTGCGCCTGAACGTAATGAGCTTCGGTTTCAAGTACGGCTTGCCCGTGGACGCCAACTTCGTGGCCGACGCCCGTTTCATTCCCAATCCGCATTGGGTCCCGCAGCTGCGCCCGCATACGGGACTGGACGAGGACGTCAGCGACTACGTGCTGGGTGCCAACGGCGTCCAGGAGTTCGTGGACCGTTACGTCAAGGCCTTGGAGCCTGTCCTTGATGGCTACCGCCAGGAGAACAAGCACTACGCCACCCTTGCCGTTGGCTGTACCGGCGGCAAACACCGTTCGGTGGCTGTCGCCGTCGAGCTTTCCAAACGACTTGCCCAGTATCCCCGCGTGACCGTCACCACCGCCCATCGCGACCTGGGACGCGAGTAGTGGGTGTCCTGACGGGCCCGCTGCCCCTCATACCGCCAAAGGGCGTCGCCGGCAGCCAACAGAAGAAAAGCCCGTCCGTGGTTGCATTGGGCGGCGGTCACGGCCTGGCGGCTTCACTTTCGGCCCTGCGGCTGCTCACCTCGGAGCTGACCGCGATCGTCACAGTAGCGGACGACGGCGGGTCTTCCGGGCGTCTGCGCGAGGAGTACGGTGTCCTCCCGCCCGGCGACCTGCGCATGGCGCTCAGCGCGCTGTGTGACGATACCGACTGGGGCCGCACGTGGCGTGATGTCATGCAGCACCGCTTCAAACCGGGATCGGCCAAGGGCGGGTCCCTGGACAACCATGCCATGGGCAACCTGCTGATCGTTACGCTCTGGGAGCTCCTGGGGGACACCGTAGCGGGCTTGAAGTGGGCGGGCGCACTCTTGGGCGCCCGCGGCCAGGTGCTGCCGATGTCCAGCATCCCACTGACTATCGAAGGCAAAGCACGCCGGGAGCTGCCCGATGGCGGGTATGAGCTTCATACCGTGCGCGGGCAGGCCAAGTGCGCGGTTGCGGGCAAATTGGAAGAGGTCAAGCTGTTTCCCGAGGATGCTCCGGCCTGCACGGAAGCCCTGACAGCGATAGAACTTGCCGACTGGGTCATCCTTGGTCCGGGCTCGTGGTACACCTCAGTGCTGCCCCATCTTCTGCTTCCTGAGCTACGGCAGGCTCTCGGTGACACGGCGGCCAAGCGCTGCCTGACCATGAACCTGGATGTTGAAACCAAAGAGACTTCCGGCATGACAGCTGCCGATCACCTTGACGTCCTGCGGCGGTACGCTCCTGAATTCAATGTGGATGTGGTGCTGGCCGACCCCGCTGCGGTCCAGGACGTGAAGGCCTTCGAAAAGGCTGCCGGGATGATCGGTGCCGAAGTGGTGTTGGGTAGAGTAGGGGCGTCGAGGCGCCGCCCAGTCCATGACCCATTGCTGCTGGCAGCGGCTTACCACGATATTTTCGGGAACAGTTAGGAACACGCGATGGCACTTACTGCGTCGGTCAAGGACGAACTGTCCCGGCTGGACATCAAGAAATCTTCGGTCCGCAAAGCGGAAGTCTCCGCTATGCTGCGGTTCGCGGGGGGACTGCACATCATCTCCGGCCGGATCGTCATTGAGGCCGAAGTCGACCTCGCCTCCACGGCACGGCGCCTTCGTGCCGCGATAGCCGAGGTCTACGGCCACCAGAGCGAGATCATTGTGGTCTCAGGGGGCGGATTGCGCCGCGGAAGCCGCTACGTGGTCCGCGTTGTGCGCGACGGCGAAGCCCTGGCCCGCCAAACCGGCCTGTTGGATGGCCGTGGCCGACCGGTCCGCGGACTCCCGTCAGTGGTAGTCAACGGCTCCGCAGCCGACGCCGAAGCCGTGTGGCGTGGCGCTTTCCTCGCCCATGGTTCGCTCACGGAACCGGGGCGCTCGTCCTCGCTCGAAGTAACTTGCCCGGGGCCGGAATCGGCACTCGCGTTGGTGGGTGCCGCCCGCCGTCTTGGCATTCAGGCCAAGGCCCGTGAGGTCCGCGGTGTGGACCGCGTGGTGATCCGGGACGGGGACACCATCGCGGCCCTCCTGACAAGGATGGGCGCCCATGACGCCCTCATGGTCTGGGAGGAACGGCGCATGCGGAAGGAAGTCAGGGCTACAGCCAACAGGCTTGCCAATTTTGACGACGCCAACCTTCGCCGTTCCGCCCAGGCCGCCGTGGCCGCCGGTGCCAGGGTAGACCGTGCCCTTGAGATTCTGGGCGACGACGTTCCGGACCACCTCAAATACGCCGGTGAACTCCGGGTAGCCCACAAGCAGGCAAGCCTGGATGAACTCGGCCGTCTTGCGGACCCGCCCATGACCAAAGACGCGATTGCCGGACGCATCCGCCGTCTCCTGGCCATGGCGGACAAGCGCGCCCTGGACCTCGGAATTCCCGGGACTGAGGCAAATGTGACTCCCGAAATGATGGACGAGTAGTAAGCACCCATAGAATCGGGACAGCAGGGAGGAAATACTGTGAGGCACCCGCGGGTTGTTCCCGGGGGAGGCAAGAGCAGCTTCTTCCCCAAGGATTTCCGGTTGGCCCGCCGGCCGGATGAACATAACGAGAGTTACCAAACCGGACGCTAGTCCATTACATTGGAGGATTTCGTGACAGAGTACGTTCTGCCCGAGCTCGGCTACGACTACGCAGCACTCGAGCCGCACATTTCGGCGAAGATCATGGAGCTGCACCACAGCAAGCACCACGCTGCTTACGTTGCAGGCGCCAACAACGCTCTTGCCCAGCTCGCCGAAGCCCGCGACAAGGGTGACTTCGCCAACATCAACCGCCTCTCCAAGGACCTCGCGTTCCACACCGGCGGCCACATCAACCACTCCGTGTTCTGGAACAACATTTCCCCGGATGGCGGCGACAAGCCCGAGGGCGAACTCGCTGCTGCCATCGACGACGCCTTTGGTTCGTTTGATGCTTTCCGTGCACAGTTCAGCGCAGCAGCCCTCGGACTCCAAGGTTCCGGCTGGGCCTTCCTGGCCTACGAGCCCATCGGTGGAAACCTGGTCATCGAGCAGCTCTACGATCAGCAGGGCAACGTAGCAGTCGGCACCACCCCGCTGCTGATGCTGGACATGTGGGAGCACGCCTTCTACCTGGACTACGTCAACGTCAAGGCTGACTACGTCAAGGCGTTCTGGAACATCGCCAACTGGGCCGACGTCGCCAAGCGTTTTGAAGCAGCCCGCACCAACGCAACGGGCCTCATCGTCCTGTAGTTGGTGAGTTCCGGTTCACGCGGATGTAACAAAAGTCACTTTTAGCGTGAATTGGGCCGAAATGCTGAAATGCCTGCCTCCGCAGTTGCGGGGGCAGGCTTAGTTAAACGTAAGATGGATCACGGAAGGCGGTTAGCCTTCAGCAACGTGGCTGGTCGCCCTCCGATCTGATAATCACCTCTGCCCAACGACGTGCGGGGTCTGTTAGTTGGAAATTTTTGATCCGACTCACTAGGCGTGCTTGCAAGAGCACCAAGGAGATTGACACATAGTGACCACCCGTATTGGTATCAACGGCTTCGGCCGCATCGGCCGTAACTACTTCCGCGCAGCACTGGCCCAGGCCGCAGACCTTGAGATCGTTGCAGTCAACGACCTCACCAGCCCTGAGACCCTGGCCCACCTCCTGAAGTACGACTCTGTCGGTGGACGCCTCACCCAGACCGTGGAAGTTGTCGATGGAAACCTGGTAGTCGACGGCAAGTCCATCAAGGTTCTGGCAGAGCGCGATCCCGCCAACCTCCCCTGGGGCGACCTCGGCGTTGACATCGTGATCGAATCCACCGGTTTCTTCACCAAGGCCGCAGCCGCCCAGAAGCACATCGACGCAGGCGCCAAGAAGGTCCTCATCTCCGCTCCTGCCAGCGACGAAGACATCACCATCGTCATGGGCGTCAACCAGGATCTCTACGATCCCGCAGCGCACAACATCATCTCCAACGCCTCCTGCACCACCAACTGCCTCGGCCCGCTGGCCAAGGTAGTCAACGACGCCTTCGGCATCGAGCGTGGCCTCATGACCACGGTCCACGCCTACACGGCTGACCAGAACCTGCAGGACGGCCCGCACGGCGACCTCCGCCGCGCCCGCGCCGCAGCCATCAACATGGTTCCCACCTCCACCGGTGCAGCCAAGGCCATTGGCCTGGTCCTTCCGGAGCTCAAGGGCAAGCTCGACGGTTACGCCATCCGCGTCCCCGTCCCAACCGGCTCCGCCACGGACCTGACCGTTACCGTTTCCCGCGAGGTCACCGTTGAGGAAGTCAACGCAGCCGTCAAGGCCGCAGCCGAGTCCGAGCAGTGGGCCGGCATCCTCACCTACACCGACGCCCCGATCGTCTCCTCCGACATCGTCGGCGACCCCGCGTCCTCCATCTTTGACTCGGGCCTGACCAAGGTCATCGGCAACCAGGTCAAGGTTGTTTCCTGGTATGACAACGAGTGGGGTTACTCCAACCGCCTCGTAGACCTCACGGAGCTCGTTGCATCCAAGCTGGGCTAGGGTAGACACATGACATCTCACACCCTCAACGAACTCATCGCTGAAGGTGTCCGCGGGCGGTACATTCTGGTCAGAAGTGACCTGAATGTGCCGCTCGACGGCTCTACAGTGACCGACGACGGCCGCATCAAGGCCTCCCTCCCGGTCATCAAGAAGCTCTCGGACGCCGGTGCCCGTGTGCTCGTAACAGCCCACCTCGGACGACCCAAGGGCGCACCCGAGGACAAGTACTCCCTGAAGCCCGCAGCAGCCCGCCTGGCCGAGCTGGCGGACTTCAAGGTCACCCTGGCCGGCGACACTGTCGGTGACTCTGCCAAGGCCCACGCGGCGGCTCTCCAGGACGGTGAAGTCCTCATTCTGGAGAACGTCCGCTTCGACGCCCGCGAGACCAGCAAGGACGACGCCGAGCGCGGCGCCTTCGCTGACGAGCTGGTTGCCCTCACGGGAGGCAACGGAGCGTACGTGGACGATGCCTTCGGTGCGGTCCACCGCAAGCACGCCAGCGTCTACGACGTCGCCAAGCGGCTGCCCTCCTACCTCGGTGACCTGGTACACACGGAGGTGGAGGTCCTGCGGAAACTCACCACGGACACCCAGCGTCCCTACGTGGTCGTTCTCGGCGGTTCCAAGGTTTCGGACAAATTGGCTGTCATCGACAACCTCCTGGGCAAGGCGGACACCATTCTTGTCGGTGGCGGCATGCTGTTCACGTTCCTTGCAGCTGCAGGGCACAAGGTGGCCGGCAGCCTCCTCGAAGAAGACCAGATCCCCGTGGTCCAGGATTACCTCAAGCGTGCCGCAGACGCAGGCACATCCTTCGTCATTCCAACTGACGTCGTTGTTGCCAGCCGCTTCGCCGCGGACGCAGAACATGAGGTAGTGAAGGCAGATGCCATCGAGGACAGCGCCTTCGGCGCATCGGGCATCGGTCTGGACATCGGACCCGAATCAGCGTCGGCCTTCGCCGCACAGATTGAAGGCGCCAAGACTGTCTTCTGGAACGGGCCCATGGGCGTCTTCGAGTTCGAAGCGTTCGCCAGTGGCACGCGTGCCATCGCGCAGGCCCTTACGGACACTGTGGCCTTCACTGTGGTGGGCGGTGGCGATTCCGCTGCCGCCGTACGGACCCTCGGGTTCGACGACTCGCAGTTCGGTCATATCTCCACCGGCGGCGGTGCCAGCCTGGAGTACCTCGAAGGCAAGGAACTTCCCGGCCTGAGCGTTCTTGACCGCTAAAGCAGCAACCCGGCCGGCAGGACGCCACTGCGTCCTGCCGGCCGTTCCACATCCCAACGCATTCCCTTGGAGTACATGTGACTACCTCCGCCAACGGCAACTTTGTCCGCAGGCCGTTCATCGCCGGTAACTGGAAGATGAACATGGACCACGTGCAAGGCATCACCTTGCTGCAGAAGCTCGCCTGGACCTTGTCCGACGCGAACCACGACTACAACCGTGTAGAGGTTGCCGTGTTCCCGCCGTTCACCGACCTCCGCGGTGTGCAGACGCTGGTCCAGGGTGACGAACTCGACATCGTCTATGGCGGACAGGATCTGTCCCAGTTCGATTCCGGAGCCTACACCGGGGACATCTCCGGCCAGTTCCTCAACAAGCTCGGCTGCTCCTACGTCCTGGTAGGGCACAGCGAGCGTCGCACCATCCACAACGAATCAGACGAGGTCCTGAACGCCAAGGTGAAGGCCGCTTTCCGTCATGGACTCACCCCAGTCCTCTGCGTTGGAGAAGGCCTCGAAATCCGCCAGGCGGGCACCCACGTGGAGCACACGCTTGCCCAGCTGCGCGCTGGTGTTGAAGGACTCACTGACGAACAGGCCGCTGAGCTCGTGGTGGCCTACGAGCCGGTGTGGGCCATTGGTACCGGTGAAGTGGCCGGCCCGGAGGACGCACAGGAAATGTGTGCCGCAATCCGCGCCGAACTCGCGGTTCTCTTCAACGACGCCGTTGCTGCCAAGACGCGCCTGCTCTACGGCGGGTCGGTCAAGGCCGCAAATGCTGCCGCCATCATGGCTGAAACCGACGTCGATGGCCTCCTTGTGGGTGGCGCCAGCCTGGACCCCGCTGAATTTGCTAACATTGTCAGGTTCGAGAGCCACCTCGTCACGGACTAGTCCGGCTCCCGTTTTCCGCTTCTTCGAAAGGCCGTCGTGGACGTTCTTCAAGTCATCCTGCAGATTCTGCTGGCCATCACCAGCCTTCTGCTGACGCTGCTCATTCTCCTGCACAAGGGACGTGGCGGCGGTTTGTCCGACATGTTCGGTGGCGGAATGAGCTCGGGATTGAGTTCCTCCGGCGTGGCCGAGCGCAACTTGAACCGCTTCACCATCATTCTTGGTGTTACGTGGGGCGTTGTCATTATCGGGTTGGGGCTCATTATGCGCTTCAGCTCCGGTGGCGACTCCTAGTCGCCACTGGGTGGGGAGGTTCCCTAACGGGAGCCTCCCCATTTTTATCTCCGCATCGGCACCCAACTACCAGTGCCGCCGTCGGGCCCCCAGCATTAGACTGACCCTGTTGGCTGCAAAGCCTCCAGGGCCGTGACGGCCGACCACCGAGTCGTTAGGGGATCGAAAATGGTTCATGGCACGCCAGGTTACCGGGGCACCCGCGTAGGGGTAGCCCAAGGATCCGAGGCCAGAAATCACAGTGACCACGGCCAGGGCGATCAGCTGCCGCGTATTCGCGTTCCCTATTGGTGTTCAAAGGGGCACGAAACGCGGCTTGTTTTTCTTAAACTTCCCGACGAACAGATTCCGCAGATCTGGGATTGCCCCAAGTGCGGGATGCCTGCATCGCGGGATCCCGGCCGCCCTGCCGCTCCTCGGGCTGACGAGGAGCTCTTCAAATCCCATCTGGATTACGTTAAAGAAAGACGCTCCAGCCAGGATGCCGAAGCTGTCCTGGCCGGAGCGCTGGAGCGGTTACGCGCCCGCGGGATCCTTTCGGACCAATTGTTGGGGGACACGTGAGGCCGCATTCTCGTCGATGAGCCACAGAGTCCTGGAACGACCAACGGGGCCAGCCGCCGGAACCTGAACCGGATTGGCTCCGGCCAGGGCCAGGCCGACGGCACCGGCCTTGTCTTCGCCTGCCACGACCATCCAGATTTCCTGGGCGGTGTTGATGGCCGGCAGCGTCAAGGAAATGCGCGACGGCGGCGGCTTCGGTGAGTTTTCGACTCCAACCACTGTCCGGCTCTTCTCACGGATTCCGGCCTGCTCCGGGAAGAGGGAGGCGATGTGCGCATCTGGTCCCACGCCGAGCAGCAGCACGTCGAACCGCGGCAGTTTTCCGGGGGATTCAGGCCTGTCGTCCGACATGTCCGCGGCATGTTCGGCCTCCGCGGCCGCCCAGAGCTCTTCCTCGTAGGCCGCAGCGGCCTCAGCCGCCGTGGCGAACTGATCCGCTGAGCCGGGCTCGTGGACCCGGGCGGGGTCTACCTGCAGGTGGGACAGCAGCGCCTGGTGGGCTTGGCGGGTGTTCCTGTCCTCGCTGTCAGCAGCCACGAATCGTTCATCACCCCACCAGAAGTTGACCCTCGACCAGTCCACCGCTGGAGCTGCGGCAGAGTCGGCAACGGCTTTCAGTGTGCCGATGCCCACCGTTCCGCCTGTAAGGACCACAGTGGCCTCGCCGTGCTTGTCCTGGACATCCACCAGTTTGGTGATGAGTCGGGCCGCAATGGCGGCCATCAACACCTTTGAGTCGGGGTGGATGCTTACTCTTGGGTCAGCGTGCACTGGCTTGGACTCTCCTCTGGCTGGTAAGTGGCAGTCCCATAGTAATCACTTCTCCGAAGACTTCGTCGGGGTCGAGGCGACGGAGTTCCTCCGCGAGGCAGTCTTTGAGGCTTCGGCGGGGGAGCGTGATGCGTTGTGCCGGTTGGCCGGGCTGGGTGAGTTCCGCCACGGACAGGCCTGGCCGGAAGAGTTGGACATCGCCGCTGGCCCGGGTAAGCCGCACCCTGCGGATACCTGTGCCTGCGGGGTCGGCGACGATCGTGACCGGTGCCTGCAACGCCATGCTCAACCATGCGGCCAGCAGCAGCGTGCTGGGGGAGTCGGAAGCGCCTTCGACTGCGATGGCGGATACGGGGTCGCCGTCCATCTGGTCGAAGACGGCTGCGAGCTGCATGCGCCAGTTGGTCAGGCGCGTCCACGCCAGGTCCGTGTCGCCGGCCTTGTAGGTGGCCCGGATGTTCTCCAGCGCCAGGCGGGGATCGGGCTCGTTGGCAGAGTCCGTGATCCGTCGGTGGGCGATACGCCCGATCGAGGTCTCACAAGCGCTCTCCGGGGCCCCGTGCGGCCACCAGGCCACGATCGGCGCGTCCGGAAGTAACAGTGCCGCCACCAGTGATTCGCTTTCGTGGGCCATATGTCCGTGGCCCCGAAGCACGATGACCTCGGAAGCACCGGCGTCGCCACCAACCCGGATCTGGGCGTCAAGGCGGTCAGGACCCTCAACGCCGGCGTCCGCGAGCACAATGATCCGGCAGGGATGCTCCCGGCTGGCCTCGTTGGCCGCTTCAATGGCTTCTTCTTCCTGCCCGGACTTGGTCACCACCACAAGGGTCAGGACCCGGCCCAAAGCGATCACGCCGCCCTGCTCACGCAGCGACATGATCTTCTTGGAGATCTTGGATGTTGTGGTGTTGGGAAGATCTACGATCATGGCCTTCTCCAGGTTCGTCCGTCACGGGCCAGCAGGGCATCGGCCGAAGCCGGTCCCCAGCTGCCGGGTGCATACGGTTGCGGTTGCTCATCAAGTCCGGCCCAGTAGTCCTCGAACGGGTCCAGGATCTTCCAGGACAGTTCCACTTCCTGATGCCGGGGGAACAGCGGCGGCTCGCCCAGGAGCACGTCAAGAATGAGCCGCTCGTACGCTTCGGGGCTGGACTCCGTGAAGGAGTGCCCGTAACCGAAGTCCATGGTCACATCACGGACTTCCATCTGCGTACCAGGGACCTTGGAGCCGAAGCGGATCGTGGCACCCTCATCCGGCTGAACCCGGATCACCACGGCGTTCTGGCCGAAATCGTCTTCACCATGGTCCCGGAAGAGCAAGTTGGGTGCTCGCTTGAACACCACGGCAATCTCGGTCACGCGCCGACCCAGACGCTTGCCGGCACGCAGGTAGAACGGAACCCCATTCCAGCGGCGGGTGTTGATGTCCACCCGGATCGCAGCGTAAGTTTCGGTCTTGGAATCGGCGGGGATGCCGTCCTCGTCCAAATAGCCCAGGACTTCCTCGCCACCCTGCCAACCGCCGGTAAACTGCCCACGCGCCGAATGGGTGGACAGATCATCGGGCAACTTGACCGCGGCCAATACCTTTTCCTTCTCCGCACGCAGATCATCTGCGTTGAAGGAGATCGGTTCTTCCATCGCCGTCAACGCAAGCAACTGCAGCAAGTGGTTCTGGATGACGTCGCGGGCAGCACCCACGCCGTCGTAATAGCCTGCACGCCCGCCGGTGCCGATGTCCTCGGCCATGGTGATCTGCACGTGGTCCACATAATTGGCGTTCCACAGAGGCTCGAACAACTGGTTTGCGAAACGCAGCGCCAGGATGTTCTGCACCGTCTCCTTGCCCAGGTAGTGGTCAATTCTGAACACCGCGTCAGGCGGGAACACGGACTCCACGATGTCATTGAGCTGGCGGGCGGATTCGAGGTCGTGCCCGAAAGGCTTCTCGATCACCACACGCCGCCACTGGCCAGGCTGGGCCTGCGCCAAACCGTGCTTGGACAGCTGCCGGCACACTTGTTCGAACGCCTTGGGCGGAATGGACAGGTAGAAACCATGGTTGCCGCGGGTACCCCGGGTCTGATCGAGCTCATCCAGCACATCCCCGAGACGCTCGAAAGCGTCGTCGTCGTCGAACTCGCCCTGGACAAAGCGGATGCCGGAAGCGAGCTGCTCCCAAACCGCCTCATCAAACTTCGTTCGCGCGTGCGCCTTGACGTTCTCCTTGACCTCCGCCGCGAAATCCGCGTCGTCCCACTCGCGGCGCCCGAAACCCACCAAGGCAAAACTCGGCGGCAACAAACCACGATTAGCCAGGTCATAGACCGCAGGCATAAGTTTCTTACGGGCAAGATCGCCGGTAACTCCGAAGAACACCAACGATGACGGCCCGGCAATGCGGTTCAGGCGCCGGTCCCGCGGATCCCTCAAAGGATTCCGAAGGGTCCCGGTTTTCCTGCCGTTTTCAGTTTCTGGCATGTTTGTCTAAGTGCCTTAGCTTTCAAGTGTGCTGGCCTGGCCGGCCAACGCAGCGACGACTTCCTGAAGCTGAGCTACGCCTGCGGCGCGCTCGGTGAGGTGAAGGCGCAGTACCGGGCGGCCGTGGCCTTCGAGGACCTGTGCGTCACCGGATGCCTGGGCAGCGATGAGCTGCCCGAAGGTGAACGGACGCTCGGGAATCTCAAGGTCGGTGGACGACGCCGCAGTGATCTGCAGGAACACGCCAATGGCCGGACCACCCTTGTGGAACTGCCCGGTGGAGTGCAGGAACCGAGGACCCCAGCCGAAGGTGACCGGACGCCCGCTCACTGCTGCGAGTTCCTCGCGGATTCCTTCAAGAGGCGCATGGGAGATGCGGTCAAGGTATGCCTGGACACTGAGGTAGCCGTCGCTGCCAAGCTGGCCCAGGAGTGCCTCCACAGCTTCTGTCACCGAGGCAGCGGAACCGAGCCAGTCACCGCCACGAACTTCAACGACGCCGTCGGTGAACGCTGCAGGGGTGGGTTCCGGACGGGCATCCAGCAGGCCACGCGCCGCAACCTTGGCAGCTTCCACGTCGGGCTGGTCAAAGGGGTTGATGCCCAGGAGACGGCCCGCAACTGCTGTGGCAAACTCCCAGAGGAACATCTGCGATGGCAGGCCGCCGGCAACGGCGACCTCATTTTCACGCAGTTCGACATCGGAATCCGCGCCAACAAGCCGGACGACGAGGACATCCTCAGCCCCGCCAAGGGCTTCGGGCGAATCCGGACCCGCGACAACCGGAAGGACGCCGGTGCCGAGCTTGCCCGTCGACTCCGCGATGAGCTGCTCAGCCCAGTCCGCGAAACCAACGATTCCGGAACCGTCCTCGGCGATGACGATTTTGTTCCGGAGGGGGCTCGTACCGCCAAGGGCGATGCCCAAGGCCAGGCCGATGTTGTCCGTTGAGTCGTCGTTCAGGATTTCTGCTGCTTCTTCTGCCTCATCGAGGAAGGCCTGAATGTCCACTCCGGCCAGCCCGCTGGGGACCAGACCGAAGGCCGTCAGGGCCGAGAAGCGGCCGCCAACGTTTGGATCCGCGTTGAAAACGGCACGGTAACCGGCTTCACGGGAGGCCTTGTCCAGCGGCGAACCGGGGTCGGTGACGATGATGATGCGGCTCTTGGCATCGATGCCTGCGTCATTGAACGCCTTCTCGAAAACGCGTCGCTGCGAGTCAGTCTCCACAGTGGAACCGGACTTGGAGGAAACGACGATGGCCGTTTCAGCCAAGCGATCCGCCAAAGCGGCGCTGACTTGCTCGGGGTCCGTGCTGTCCAGCACAGTCAGCTCGACGCCAGCAGTCCCGGCAATGACCTCGGGGGCCAAGGAGGACCCACCCATGCCGCAGAGGACAATACGTGAGACGCCTTCGGAGCGGAGGGCATCACGGAGTTCCAGGATGTCCCCAACCAGCGGTTGGGAAACCGTTGCGGCCTCTACCCAGCCGAGGCGGATTGCCGACTCGGACTCCGCATCGGGACCCCACAATGTGTGGTCTTTTGCGAAGATGCGGGTGGCGATCCTGTCTTCGACCAGGCCGTCAATGTGCTTGGCGATGGCCTGCTGCGCGGCACCGCTGGCGTCGTAACTGAGTGTGCTCATGGTGGGTTAGGAAGCCTTCCGTGCGGTGGCCAGTGCGCCTTCGACGTCGGCGAGGAGTTCCTTCCAGGAAGCAACGAACTTCTCGAGGCCTTCGGTCTCAAGGAGCTTGACGACGTCGTTGTAGGAGACGCCGAGTGCCTCGAGCGCGTTGAGGGTCTCGTTTGCTTCGTCGTACGTGCCGGTGATGGTGTCACCGGTCACCACGCCGTGGTCGAAGGTAGCGTCGAGCGTCTTCTCAGGCATGGTGTTGACGACACCGGCAGCAACGAGCTCCGTGACGTAGAGGGTGTCCGGGTAAGCCGGGTCCTTTACGCCGGTGGAGGCCCACAGCGGACGCTGGGGGAGTGCGCCTGCTTCAGCAAGCACTGCCCAGCGCTCGGTGGAGAAGAGCTCTTCGTAGACCTGGTAGGCCAGGCGGGCGTTGGCGACGCCGGCCTTACCCTTGAGGGCCTTGGCTTCCTCGGTTCCAATGGCGTCCAGGCGCTTGTCGATCTCGGTGTCCACGCGGGATACAAAGAACGAAGCCACGGAGTGGATCTTGGAGAGATCGTGGCCGTTCTCCTTGGCCTTCTCCAGCCCGGACTGGAAGGCGTTGATGACCGCGCGGTAGCGCTCCAGGGAGAAGATCAGCGTGACGTTGACGCTGATGCCTTCGGCCAGGGTGGCCGTAATGGCTTCGAGGCCCTCGAGGGTAGCGGGGATCTTGATGTGGACGTTGTCCTTGTTGACCTTCGCGTAAAGGTTCTTGGCCTCGGCAATGGTGCCCTCGGTGTCCCAGGCAAGGCGGGGGTCCACCTCGATGGAAACGCGGCCGTCAACACCATTGGTGGCTGCAGCGACCGGCGCGAAGAGATCGCAGGCGTCGGCAACATCCGTGGTGGTGATTTCGAAGATCGTCTCTTCGACGCTCGCACCGGCTTCGGCCTTGGCTGCGATGGTTGCGTCGTAGTCCGTGCCGGCCGTGATGGCGGCGTGGAAGATCGACGGGTTGGTGGTGACGCCAACGACGTTCTTCTCGTCGATGAGCTTCTGCAGGGTGCCCGTTTCCAGGCGGGTGCGGGAGAGGTCGTCGAGCCAGATTGAAACGCCGGCGTCGGAGAGTAGCTGCGTGGGAGTTGTAGACATGTGGTTTCTCCTGTTGTGAGGTATCAGGCGGTTACGCGGAGGCGTCTGCGAGGGAGTCCTTGGCGGCGGCCGCAACGGCTTCGGCGGTGATGCCGAACTCGTTGAAGAGCCGCTTGTAGTCAGCCGAGGCGCCAAAGTGCTCCAGGGAGATGGAACGTCCGGCGTCGCCGACGAATTCGCGCCATCCCAGTGCCAGGCCGGCCTCAACGGAAACGCGGGCCTTCACTGCCGCGGGCAGGACGGATTCGCGGTAGGCCTCGTCCTGCTTCTTGAACCATTCAACGCACGGCATGGAGACAACGCGGGCAGCGATGCCTTCGGCTTGCAGCGCTTCCCGGGCTGCCACTGCGAGCTGGACTTCCGAGCCGGTGCCGATCAGGATGACCTGCGCATCAACGGTTTCGCCATCCTTGGAGGCTTCAGCAAGGACGTAACCGCCCTTGGCCACACCTGCGGTGGATGCGAAGGTGTCGCCGGTGGCGTCGCCTTCACCGCGGGCGTACGTGGGGATGTTCTGACGGGTCAGGACGATACCGGCGGGGTTCTCGTGGTTCTCCAGCATGGCCTTCCATGCGGCGGAGACCTCGTTGGCATCGCCCGGGCGGACGACGTCCAGGCCAGGAATGGCGCGCAGCGAAGCGAGCTGTTCCACGGGCTGGTGGGTAGGACCGTCTTCGCCAAGGCCGATGGAGTCGTGCGTCCAGACGTACAGGGACGGAACGCCCATCAGCGCGCCGAGGCGGATGGCCGGGCGCTGGTAGTCGCTGAAGATCAGGAACGTGCCGGAGAACGCACGGGTACGGCCGTGAAGGGAAATTCCGTTGACGATCGACGCCGCTGCGTGCTCACGGATACCGAAGTGCAGGACACGACCGTAAGGGTTGCCCTTCCACGCGTCCGTGGAACGCGAGGCCGGGATGAACGACGGCGAGTCCTCGATGGTGGTGTTGTTCGACTCGGCGAGGTCGGCGGAGCCGCCCCAGAGTTCGGGAAGGACTGGGCCGATGGCATTCAGGACCTTGCCTGAGGCTGCACGTGTGGAGACGTCCTTGCCTGCTTCGAAGACCGGAAGCGCGGCGTCAAGCTCAGCCGGCAGCTTCTTCGCTTCGACACGCTCCAGCAGGGCTGCGGCCTCCGGGTTGGCGGACTGCCAGGCCTCGAAGGATTCCTGCCACGCGGCGCGTGACTCGGCTCCTCGGTCAAGGACCTTGCGGGCGTGGGCAAGCACTTCTTCGTCAACGTCGAACGACTTGGCCGGGTCGAAGCCGAGTACCGACTTGAGGGCCGCAACTTCCTCGGCGCCGAGTGCGGAACCGTGGATCTTGCCGGTGTTCTGCTTCTTCGGGGCCGGGTAGCCGATGATGGTGCGCAGCGAGATGATGGACGGCTTGTTCGTCTCAGCCTTGGCCGCGAGCAGGGCCGAGTACAATTCCTGGACGTCTTCGACGTAGTCGCCGGTCTTGGTCCAGTCAACGCGCTGGGTGTGCCAGCCGTAAGCCTCGTACCGCTTAAGGACGTCCTCGGTGAACGCGATGTCGGTGTCATCTTCGATGGAGATGTGGTTCTCGTCGTAGATCACCACGAGGTTGCCCAGTTCCTGGTGTCCGGCAAGCGAGGATGCCTCTGACGTGACACCTTCCTGGAGGTCGCCGTCGGAGGCGATAACCCAGATGGTGTGGTCGAACGGCGACTCGCCGGCGGGAGCATCGGCGTCGAACAGGCCACGCTGGCGGCGCTGCGAGTACGCAAAGCCGACGGCGGATGCCAGGCCCTGGCCCAGAGGGCCGGTGGTGATTTCCACACCAGCGGTGTGCTTGTACTCAGGGTGGCCCGGAGTCAGCGAGCCCCAGGTACGCAGAGCTTCAAGGTCCTTCAGTTCCAGGCCATAGCCGGAGAGGAACAGCTGGATGTACAGGGTCAACGACGTGTGACCGGGGGACAGGATGAACCGGTCGCGGCCCAGCCAGTCCGGGTTCTTGGGATCGTGGCGCATCAGCTTCTGGAACAGCAAGTATGCTGCCGGAGCCAAGCTCATTGCCGTACCGGGGTGGCCGTTGCCGACCTTCTCCACGGCGTCGGCAGCCAACACGCGAACGGTGTCAACAGCCTTCTTGTCCAGATCGGTCCATGACAGTTCTTGCTCTTCCAAATGTGGCACGAAAACCGAGCCCCTCTCTGTGCTGACGGCAGGCGTATGGACACGGCACGCAGGAAGCACAGGATGGCGCCCGCTGCAATGTGTCTACCAGCCGTTCACCATTGAAACGTTGATCTCTCATCCAGACCCACGGACATCCGAGAATACGGTTTCCCGGATGATCAACGTGTGCTGTTCTGCTCAACAGCTTAGCCCCAAACGTGTCTTGGAACTCAGGGAATCCCACTAACTGGACAGAAATTCCCTTATATGAATCACGATTGCCTCCGGGAGGAGTGAAGATTCGGAAACATTGACGTATTTTGCGGACATCGGGCCACTTCCGGCCACGGTATGATATTTGGAGGCCACCAGCGGTTCAGGAGCCCGTGTTTGCTTTCGACAACCGGGACGGCATCCGCTGCGAGAACCCCAGAGCATAGAACAGAGTGACTGCCGCCGTGAGCACAACTGATACGCCCGTGAACGCTTCCCCGGCCCGGGGAAGCATCGGTACTTCCCGAAAGCTGAAGGCGTATCTGGCACTGACCAAACCCCGGGTGATCGAACTTCTCCTGGTCAGCACCCTCCCCACCATGATCTTCGCCCAGCGCGGCTTCCCCTCCATCGGTCTCATCCTGGCGACCCTCGTAGGCGGCGCTTTCGCAGCAGGCAGCGCCGGCGTGTTCAACTGCTACATCGACCGCGACATCGACAAACTGATGCACCGCACCGAAAAGCGTCCGTTGGTGACAGGCGAAGTATCCCCGCGAGAAGCCCTCGTCTTTGCGTGGGTCCTCGGCGCCGCGTCCATCGCCATCCTGTGGTTCGGTGCCAACCCGCTCTCTGCATGGCTGGGCCTGGGTGCCATCGTGTTCTACGTGGTCATCTACACCATGATCCTTAAGCGCCGCACGGCACAAAACATCGTGTGGGGCGGCGCCGCCGGCTGCTTCCCCGTCCTCATTGCGTGGGCTGCCGTTACCAACACCGTTGAGTGGCCCGCGATCGTCCTGTTCATGGTGATCTTCCTGTGGACGCCCCCGCACTACTGGCCTCTGTCCATGCGCTACGGCGAGGACTACCGCAACGCCAACGTCCCCATGCTCGGAGCCATTGCGGGCGCCAAGGTGGTTTCGGTGCAGGTGGTCCTCTACGCCTGGGCCATGGTCGCCTGCTCCTTGCTGATGATCCCCGTCGGTGGGGCTGGCTGGGTTTACACCATCGTCGCCGTGGCCGCCGGCGCGTGGTTCCTTTACGAAAGCCACGCCCTCTACAAGCGTGCGCAGGGTGGCGATGTCTCCAACAAGGGCGCCATGAAGGTCTTCCACGGTTCGATCAGCTACCTGACACTGCTCTTCATTGCTTTGGCCGTGGATCCGTTCATCGGCTCGCCACTGGTCGGCGGCTGACCCAGGCGTTCACAACCGCAGCAATAACCGACGACGTCGGCACTCACCTGAGTGCCGACGTCGTTCCGTTTCCCGCCCACGCTCGCGCACATCCCCACCGCTTCCCCCCAACGCCCAATCACATCCCCACGGCTTCCCCCAATCGCCCGATCACATTGCCAGCGCCAGTTCTCGCTGTGGCACACCCGCTCGGTGCCTCAGCGCCGCTTACGAAATAGGCTTCGGTGGAATACAGACAACACAGGGAAGGCAGTCCCGTGAACCCATGAGCGTCGAGCGGGCAATACAGAGTGTGAGCACAGACAACGACATCATCAGGCGGTGCCGGGAAAGCCCCGAAGCCTTCGGGGAGCTGTATGACCGACATGCGCCCATCATTTACCGGTATGCCGCTAGAAGGGCTGGCGACTTCGTAGCCGAGGACGTCACATCGGAAACGTTTCTCGTCGCCTGGCAGCAACTCGGAAGCTACGACCATGCCAGGGAGGATGCCCGGCCCTGGCTCTTCGGGATCGCGACGAATCTATTGCGCCATCACCACCGCGCAGAAGCCAGGATGCTGAAAACCGTTGCGAAAGCAGCATCCCCGGAGGGGCTTTCTGACGACACGGACCGGATTGCCGCGCAGGTAGATGCCACAGCGGCTACAGGGCGCCTCGCCCGGACGCTGAAAAACATGGCCGCCATTGACCGGGAAACGGTGCTCCTTTGCGCCTGGGCAGACCTGAGCTACGAGGGCATCGCCCTCGCCATGAAGGTTCCCGTGGGGACAGTGCGGTCGCGCCTGAACCGGGCCCGCCGCGTCTTGCGATCCCAGCTCGACCTTATTCTTGACGAAACGGAGAAAGACAATGGACGACTTGCAGCTGCTCCGCGAAATGCGTAGCGATATCGGCTCCGCCCCACCTGCAACCCTGGCCAGGGGCCGGGTTAGGGTCATGGCCAATATCGGCCACGACGAAACCGTTGTCGTCCGAGCCGGAGACGGCCCAGAGAGCAACGTCACCCACATCAGGTTCCGCCGCCGTATCCTGCTGGCCTCGGCGGCCGCCGCCTTGATCGTAGGCGGAATCGTCGTGGCAGACGTCGTCCGCCCCACTCCCGGAGCTACTGCCGAAGCGGCAGAGATCCTGAATAACGCCGCCCTGGCAACCATCCGGACCTCCGATCCTTTAGTAGGACCCGGACAGTATCTGAAAGTCGATACCAAGGCTGTTTACGCCAGTACCGTGGGAAGAGACGACGGAACTGCCGTCTCATGGCTCGAGACCACTGGTGGTCAGATGTACATTCCGGCGGATATTACCGGCGAATGGGTATGGAACCGGGAGCCTCGGATACCCACAACTTTTTTCGGCGAAGAGTCGCGTGCCGAGGCAGACAAACAGTCTGCTCCCCAGGACGGTCCGGTTCTCGAAGCCCCCCAACTCGTGGGGATTCTGCGGGGGAAGGCAGGGGGGTTCTATGGCGGCAGTCCAGAGCAGATTCTCGGTACACCACTTGCAGAAGCCTTCGAGACCTTCCCGCGCGAGCCCGAAAAGCTCCTGCAACTGATATACGACAGGACCAAGGGCAAGGGCCCATCAGCGGAGAGCGAAGCCTTGACGACGATAGCTTCGGCGCTTCGCACCGGCGTCATCCCCGCCGATTTGAGGGCAGCAATGTACAAGGCCGCAGCCTTGATTCCCGGAATCGTGGTGGCGGACAAACAAGCAACCCTTGACGGGCAGCAGGGAGTTGCCCTCGGAGTCTATTTTGCCGACGGCAAATTCCGCGATGACATCATTGTCGACCCCGAAACGGGACAGCTGATCGGCGAGCGAACGGTGTATCTGGTAGCCGAATCCGGCATTCCGGCCAACACGGCTGCGGCATGGACGTCTGTGAGGACGTCAGTGGTGGACTCGGCCCCTTAGGACACGCTGTCAGAAAGCATCGTGGTTCGGTTGGTCACCCTTACGGCGGCCAACCGAACCACGGCAATCGGACAAACTCCGCCCACACGAACGGGCCGTTCTACCTGACCGGACTGTGCTTGGCCACGTCCGCCGCATTGGTAGCAGCGCTCATCAGAAGTGCAGCCCCCAGCATATGAGCGCCCACCAGAAGTGCGGGAATCCCGTTGTAGTACTGGGTGAATCCAATAACCGCCTGCAGCAAAGTGACACCCAACAACAGGTAGGCCGCCGTGCGGAACGGACCGCTGATCCTGCCCCGGACCACCAGGAACACCGCGAGGAGCGTGCCGGCCGTGATGAGGTAAGCCGGAACGGCGTGGATGTGGGAGAAGAGATCCCAGTCGAGGTCGTTCCTGGGAGCATCGGCATCTCCGGCGTGCGGTCCGGCTCCTGTGACCACGACGCCGAGCATCACCGAAAGCGCTGAGAAAACGGCAACCGCCATCATCAACGGACGCGTCATCGCAGGCAGCGCGGGAAGTGCCCGGTTCATGAAGCGCCCTGTGCGCCCATAAGCCCTGTTGACCAGGAGCGTCGCGAAGACGACCAACGCCATGGAGACCAGGAAGTGCAGGCCGACAACCCATGGGTTGAGGCCGGAGAGGACGGTGATTCCGCCGATGACGGCTTGTGCGGGGATGCTGGCAAGGAGGCCGAGGGCAAGCAGGAAGAGATCCCGGCGCTGTTTGCGGAGGTTCCACAAGTACACCAGCATGAGCAGGGCGACGGCGGCAAGGGCGAAGGTCAGCAGGCGGTTGCCGAATTCGATGAAGCCGTGAACACCCATTTCCGGGGTATTCACCAGTGAGTCGCTGGTGCAACGGGGCCAGGTGGGGCAGCCCAGGCCCGACGCGGTGAGCCGCACTGCACCTCCGGTTACCACCAGGATGGTCTGCCCGATGAGGGACAACAACGCCAAGCGGCGTACGGCCGCGTTGACTTCGGTGGGCAGCTTGGACGTCCATTGCTGGACGGTTTTCGGGAGGCGCGATGCCGTGCTCACAGTTTTCTCGCTTCTTAGTTCTGCTCGGATTTGCTTAGTTCCACTTGAACCAGCGGATGGCTGCTGCGCCGGCCACGACAGTCCACAGCAGAAGGACAAGGACAGCGGGCAGGGATACGGTGCCAAGCAAGAACGCATCCCGCAGACCTTGGCCCAGGGCGCCCGAAGGCAGGAAATGCACAATGCCCTGCAGCACGGCCGGGAGTCGGTCGGCCGGAACAACGATTCCGCCCAGCGCACCGAGCAGGATCCAGAGCAGGTTGGTGATGGCGAGGGTGGCCTCGGGCCGAACAGTTCCGGCTACCAGCAATCCCAAGGCAGTAAAGGCTGCAGCGCCAAGGATCAGCAGGCCCAACCCGGGAAGCCAGGCTTCCGGACGGGGCTGCCATCCGAGGAAGCCGGCCACCACTCCCACAACCACCACCTGAAGGAACAGGACCACCAGCACGGCGAGGATCTTCCCGGCGATAAGGCCGCCCCTGCCCAAAGGCGTGGTGGAAAGGAACCGAAGAACCCCATACCGCCGATCAAACCCCGTGGCGATGCCTTGTCCGGTGAACGCCGTGGACATCGCGCACAGCGCCAGGATGCCAGGCGTGGCAGTGTCAACGCGGGATGGACCGAGGCCGTCCAGCAGGGGAGTGACCACCAGGCCCACCAAGGCCATGAGCGGCAGGACAATGGCCAGGATCAGTTGTTCACCGTTGCGAAGCATGGTGACAGTTTCGTACCGCCCCTGCTGCATGATCCGTCGCGGCAGGGAAGCCGGCCCTGCATTGGGAGTGAGAAGCCCGCTCATCGGAGATCCCTTCCGGAAATGTCGAGGAACACATCTTCGAGGCTTCGTGCTTCCAATCGCAACGAGGCCGGCATGATGTTCCGTTCTGCCCACCAGGCCGTCAGGCTCGCCAGGTCAGTGGGGGTGATGGCGCCCGTAATGGAATAACTTCCGGATCGCGATTCGGTGACACGGAGCGCACCGCCAACAACACCAGTGAAGTCCAGTCCGGCCGGGGCATCAAAGTACAGCGTCCGGTCCGTCGACGCCGGATCCGCTGAGTGGTCATGTCTGAGGAGCTCAGCCACGGTTCCCTCGGCCACGTTATGGCCGCCGTCGATGATGTAGACGTAGTCCGCCAGCCGCTCGGCGTCGTCCATCAGGTGAGTGGTGAGTACGATCCCCATGCCGGCGTCGCGCAGTTCGGCAATGAGGTCGAAGACCATTTGCCTCGACTGCGGATCCAGCCCGGCGCTGGGTTCATCGAGGAACAGAATCTCCGGGTTTCCCACCAGTGCCGCTGCCAACGCAAGGCGCTGCTTCTGGCCGCCCGACAGCCGCCGTACCCCGGTTCTGCTGAACTGGTTGATGCCCAGCCGTTCGACCAGGGCGTCGACGTTCATGGGGTTGTTGTACATGCCAGCGACGTGCCGCAGCAGCGGGATAGGACGGGCCGACGGCGGCAAGCCACCGTCCTGGAGCATCACGCCTACCCGGGAACGCAAGTCCGCACCAGCTGTATCGGGGTCCGCTCCCAAGAGGGAGATTTTGCCACCCGTTCGTTTCTGCAGGCCTTGGGCGCATTCGAGGGTGGTGGTTTTTCCGGCCCCGTTGGCACCCAGAAGAGCGGTGACCTGGCCGCGCTCAGCCACCAGGGAAATGCCACTGACGACCCGCAGCATTTTGCCGTCGAGGGAAGCCAGTGGGCCTACGTCCTTGATCAGTCCATCTATGATGAGGACGGGAGATTCGGGTGATCGCACCAAAGTATTCTACGTGAAGTAGTACGGTCACACTTTGCGGGGAACCAAGGTCAGTCTTGCCTTACTGGATGCATGAAACAAATTACGACATGATTGTGTTGTGTATTCCATGAGCAGTCCAATATCCATGCCTCCAAAGCGGCATGCTGCAGCGGCGGAGGCCTTTGGCGCCCCGCCCTCGCTGCCGGACGCGGATGACCGCACCCGTGACCGCGTCCTCAGCGCCGTCCTCGAGAATGGCCCTGTCAGCGCGGCCGAGTTGGGGGATCTTCTCGGATTCACCCCCGCCGCCGTCCGCAGGCACCTGGACCACCTGGAACGCAGTGGCATTATCGAAGTCAAAAGGGTAGCCAAAGCCGGTTCAGGCGCCGGTCGCCCTGCCCGCCGCTACGTGCTCAGTTCCCAGGGGCAGTCCAAACTCGGCGACGATTACCTGAACATAGCGAGTTCGGCCCTGAAACGCCTGCAGGAGCTTGCCGGCGAAGACGCTGTCCGGGAATACGCCGAGGAGCGTTTCGCGGAGATGGAACGCCGTTACGCTCCTGAGGTCCAGGCGGCAGGCGATGACATCACGGCCCGCGCAATGGCCTTGTCGAAGGCCTTGAGCCGGGACCGTTTCGTCGCCTCCGCGCATTCAATCGAAGCCAAGGCTCCCTTGCCCGCGGCTTTGTCCAGTGTCCAGCTGTGCCAGGGACACTGCCCGATCCAGCAGCTCGCAGCCCAGTTCCCGGTGTTCTGCGATACCGAAACAGCGGTGTTTTCGCGGCTGGTCGGCGTCGATGTCCGTCGACTGTCCACCCTGGCGCAAGGCGGTCACGTCTGCACCACCCACATACCTACCGGGCGACCGGCTGCCACTGTACCCCCAAGTACGGCAGAGCAGTCCGCAAGCCTGTCCCAGGAATCAAACAACCAGCAAGAAAGGCCGTGATGACGGGTCAATTAGCTGAAGGAACAGCAGAGAAGGCGGTAGCTGACGGCACTGTGATCTCGGAGATTCTGGAGAAGAATCCCGAGCTGCACGGAATCGGCAACTACGAGTACGGCTGGGCCGACAAGAACGACGTTGGCGCCAACGCCCGTCGTGGCCTCGACGAGGAGGTTGTCCGTGACATCTCCGACAAGAAGAGCGAGCCCGAATGGATGCTCGATCTCCGCCTCAAGGGTCTGAAGTACTTCGACCGCAAGCCCATGCCCACCTGGGGTGCAGACCTCTCGGGCATCGACTTCGACAACATCAAGTACTTCGTGCGCTCCACCGAGAAGCAGGCAGCGACGTGGGAAGACCTTCCCGAGGACATCCGGAACACCTACGAAAAGCTGGGCATCCCGGAAGCTGAGCGCAGCCGCCTGGTCTCCGGTGTCGCGGCCCAGTACGAGTCCGAGGTTGTCTACCACCAGATCCGCGAGGACCTGGAGGCCCAGGGCGTAATCTTCCTGGACACCGACACCGCTTTGAAGGAACACCCGGAAATCTTCCAGGAGTACTTCGGCACGGTCATCCCCGTGGGCGATAACAAGTTCGCTTCCCTGAACACGGCCGTTTGGTCCGGTGGCTCGTTCGTCTACGTTCCCAAGGGCGTCCACGTGGACATCCCGCTGCAGGCTTATTTCCGTATCAACACGGAAAACATGGGCCAGTTCGAGCGCACGCTGATCATCGCCGATGAAGACTCATACGTGCACTACATCGAAGGCTGCACGGCTCCGATCTACACCTCGGACTCGCTGCACTCCGCAGTGGTGGAAATCATCGTGAAGAAGGGCGCCCGCGTCCGCTACACCACCATCCAGAACTGGTCCAACAACGTGTACAACCTGGTCACCAAGCGTGCCATCTGCGAAGAGGGCGCCACCATGGAATGGGTCGATGGCAACATCGGCTCGAAGGTGACCATGAAGTACCCGGCTGTCTACCTCGTTGGTGAGCACGCCAAGGGCGAGACACTGTCGATCGCGTTCGCAGGCGAAGGCCAGCACCAGGACACCGGTTCCAAGATGGTGCACATCGCACCGAACACCAAGAGCTCCATCATCTCCAAGTCGGTTGCCCGTGGTGGCGGCCGGGCAGCGTACCGTGGCCTGGTCCAGGTCCGCGAAGGTGCCAAGCACTCGGCCAACACGGTACGTTGTGACGCGCTCCTGGTGGACACCATCTCCCGTTCGGACACCTACCCCTACATCGACATCCGCGAGGACGACGTCGTACTGGGCCACGAGGCAACCGTTTCCCGCGTCAGCGAAGAACAGCTCTTCTATCTGATGTCCCGCGGCATGCCGGAGGACGAGGCCATGGCCATGATCGTGCGCGGCTTCATCGAGCCGATCGCCCGTGAACTGCCCATGGAATACGCCCTCGAGCTCAACCGCTTGATTGAACTTCAGATGGAAGGATCCGTCGGTTAACAATGACTGATATCACTACTGAAAAGGCACGCATCGGCGCGCCCTCAGCGCAGCCCTTTATCGACGGCTTCACCGAAGAAGGCGAGAACCTCTCGCCCATCAACGCTGACAGTTCGACGGCGGCACAGCCCTCCAGCGGCCCTCTCGCCGGCGCTTCGGCCAAGGGCCACTCGCACGGTGGCGGCGTTGGCGTACCCGACAGCTCCCGTGCCGGCCGCCTCACCTCGTACAAGGTTGAGGACTTCAAGGCACTGACCGGCTTGGAAGAGGACTGGCGGTTCACCCCGCTGCGCCGCCTCCGCGGGCTGCACAGCGAAGCCCTGACCGGCGATGCTCCGGCAGTCTCGGTCACCGCTCCTGCCGGTGTAACGGTTGAGACCGTCGGCCGCGACGACCAGCGCATCGGCCAGGCCGGCATTCCCGAGGACCGCGTCTCCGCGAATGCCTGGGCGAACTTCAAGGAAGCCACCGTCATCACGGTTCCCTCGGAGACGTCCCTTGAGTCGGAGATCACCGTGACCCTCTCGGGTGCCGGTACGGATGCAGCCGCCCAGCATGTGGTTGTTGTGGCTGAGAAGTTCTCCAAGGCCGTCCTGGTCCTGGGCCATGAAGGTACCGCCGTCGTGTCCGAGAATGTGGAGATCGTTCTTGAGGACGGCGCGGAGCTGACCGTTGTCTCGCTGCAGGAGTGGAACGACGATTCCGTCCACGCTTCATCGCAGCAGGCAAAGATCGGCCGCGACGCCAAGTTCAAGCACATTGTGGTCAGCCTCGGTGGCGACCTCGTCCGTGTCACGCCGACGGCCCGTTTCGCAGCCCCCGGCGGCGAAGTGGAGCTCTTTGGCCTGTACTTCGCCGACGCCGGCCAGCACCTTGAGCACCGCACCTACGTTGACCACGGTCAGCCCAACTGCGTGTCCAACGTGCTGTACAAGGGTGCACTGCAGGGCAAGGGTGCGCACACCGTCTGGGTTGGCGACGTCCTCATCCAGAAGAACGCCGAGGGCACTGACAGCTACGAGAAGAACCAGAACCTGGTGCTGACCGATGGCTGCCGCGCGGACTCCGTTCCCAACCTGGAGATCGAAACGGGCCTCATCGAAGGAGCCGGCCACGCAAGCGCCACCGGCCGCTTCGACGACGAGCACCTGTTCTACCTGATGGCACGCGGTATCCCGGAAGATGTTGCCCGCCGACTGGTGGTCCGCGGCTTCCTCAACGAGATCATCCAGAAGATCAAGGTACCGGCCATCGAAGAACGACTGACCGATGCCGTTGAGCGCGAGCTCGCCGAAACCGACAACTAAAGTCCATCCATCAACAAGGACAGGCCAACAGGACAAGCATGAGTGATCACATCAAGGGCGAACTGGTGTGTAACGCCAATGACATCAAGGTCAAGCAGGCGTTGCGCGTCCTGATCGATGACTACCCCGTAGCCATCGTCAAGGACTCGATGGGCGAGATCCACGCCGTCGGAGACACCTGCTCGCACGCTGACATCTCGTTGTCCGAGGGAGAGGTCGAGGGCTGTGCGATCGAATGCTGGGGACACGGTTCCCAGTTCGACCTGCGCAGCGGCCAGCCCCTCCAGTTACCTGCCTACGACCCCGTCCCCGTTTTCGCCGTCACCATCGACGGCGAAGACGTGTACGTGGACGTGACCAACGTTGTGAACGGCGCTCCCGTCAACAATTACTGAGCGCCAAGTACCGCCAGACTTACGAACGGAAAGAAAGAAGAGCATGTCTACTCTTGAGATCAAGGACCTGCACGTCAGCATCGAGACGGAGCAGGGCACCAAGGAGATCCTGAAGGGCGTCAGCCTGACCCTCAGGACCGGCGAGACCCACGCGATCATGGGCCCCAACGGCTCTGGCAAGTCAACCCTTGCCTCCACCATCGCCGGCCACCCGCGCTACACGGTCACCAGCGGCAGCATCACCCTGGACGGTGAAGATGTCCTGGAGATGAGCGTCGACGAGCGTGCCCGCGCCGGAGTCTTCCTGGCCATGCAGTACCCGGTAGAGGTTCCGGGCGTCACCATGACCAACTTCCTGCGGACGGCCAAGACCGCGATCGACGGCGAGGCTCCGGCCCTCCGCACGTGGACCAAGGACGTCAAGGCAGCCATGCAGCAGCTGCGCATCGACGCCGACTTCGCCCAGCGCAACGTCAACGAAGGCTTTTCCGGCGGCGAAAAGAAGCGCGTCGAGATCCTTCAGCTCGAACTCTTCAAGCCCAAATTTGCTGTACTTGACGAGACCGACTCCGGTCTCGATGTCGACGCCCTCAAGGTAGTCTCCGAAGGCGTCAACCGTGCGCACGCACAGGGCAACATGGGCACGCTGCTCATCACCCACTACACCCGTATCCTCCGTTACATCAAGCCTGACTTCGTTCACGTTTTCGTTGACGGCAAGGTTGTCGAAGAGGGCGGTCCCGAGCTTGCAGACCGCCTCGAAGAAGAGGGCTACGACCGTTACGCCGCAGGTGCCGGCGTCGCTGTTGCTCCTGCCCCGCAGGCCTAGTTAGGATCACCTTATGACCGAAATCAACGCTGCGCGCACCAGCCTCGAGGACGTCGAGGAAGCGCTCAAGGACGTCATCGACCCCGAGCTTGGGGTGAACGTCGTTGACTTGGGCCTTTTGTACGGCCTTAAGTACTCCGACGACGACGGCGCCCTCCTGATCGACATGACCCTCACCACGGCGGCCTGCCCGCTGACGGACGTGTTGGAAGAACAGGTTGGCAAGTCCTTGGACGGCATCGTCGATGACTGGCGCCTGAACTGGGTATGGATGCCGCCATGGGGTCCTGAACGGATCACCGACGACGGCAAGGACCAGATGCGGGCACTCGGCTTCAACATCTGATCAGGAATTTCGTCCGCTCACGCGGGCAAAAAGGAAGGGTTCCGGGCATTGCGCCCGGAACCCTTCCTTGTCTTTTGAGACAGTAGCCCTTATGGGGTGGCAACTCCGAAGGTGTCGCACTTGTTGATATCGCCGGTGCTGTAGCCCTGCGAGAACCATTTCTGACGCTGCGCGCTGGAACCATGGGTCCACGACTCTGGTGAAACCCTCCCGGTTGCGGCCTTCTGGATCCTGTCGTCGCCCACCGCGGAAGCAGCAGACAACGCGTCCTGCAGATCCTGCTGCGTGATGGGATCCAGGAAGGGCTTGCCGGTTGCGGGGTCGGCCTGCGTCGAGGCGTAGCGGACCCAGAGGCCGGCATAGCAATCTGCCTGCAGCTCCACGCGAACTCCACCGGACTGCGGACCCTGTGGATCCTGCTGTGCGCGGTCGAGGTTGCCAAGGATGTTCTGGATGTGGTGGCCGAATTCATGCGCCACGACGTACTCCTGGGCCAGCGGTCCACCCGAGGATCCAAAGCGGGTAACCAGCTCGTCAAAGAAGCCCGGATCGAAATATGCCTTGACGTCGGCCGGGCAGTAGAAGGGCCCGACAGCGGTTGTGGCTTGGCCGCATCCGGTGCTCGTTACCTGGTCGAAGATAACGGTTCCGGGCTTGGTGTATTTCACGTTGTACTGTGCAAGGTAGCCGGGCCAGAAGGCGTTCAGGCTGTTGACTGTGCCGGTGATCCGGCAGTCGAGCCGTTTGTCGGCGTCCGCACCGGTCTTGCATTCCTGCACACCGCCTGTACCGCTGCCGTTTTCAATGGCAGGAGGCGCGGTTCCGCCGCCGCCAAGGTCCCCAAGGATGTTGGGGTTGATACCAAAGAGGGCCAGCAGCAGCACTACGATGCCTCCGCCGATGCCACCACCGATCTTGGTTCCCCTCCCCATACCACTGCCACGTCGGTCCTCCACTTGGGACGGGTCAAGCTGCGCGCCATCATTGAAACTCATACAGTCAGAATAGACGTCACTTTTGCTGCTGAGCGCCGGACACTGCCGTAAAATTGGCTGGATGCCTTTCCTGGACAAACTTCACCTTTGGGCTGATGAGCGCCCGCACGACACCGCCGTCGTCGTGGGCAGCAGCCGGATCACCTGGGGCGGACTCCGTGAGGCAGCGACGCAGCTGCTGGGTGGCACCGGATCCACCACAGTCCTTGCCGAGCCCAACTCTGTTCGCTTCGTTGAGCGTTATGCAGCCGCGGTCGCGGGGGAGCGGCGCTGCGCTGTGCTGGACCCTCTGTGGCCTGCTCCGGTGATTGAGGAAGTTGCCGCCCGCATCGTGGACTCAGGGCCTGCCCGCGAGGAAGACCTTGTGGACGGAGACCCCTCGAGCACCTTCCTGGTAGGCCTGACGTCAGGCACAACCTCAGTGCCCAAGGCCTTCACCCGTTCCCGGCGCTCCTGGCAGGTCTCTTTCGAGGCCTCAATGCAGTTCTTCGGCCTTTCCCCAGATGACCACACCCTGGCTCCTGGCCCTCTCTCGGCAAGCCTCAATCTCTATGCCCTGTCCGAGTGCCTCTACGCGGGCGCCGCCTTCCACACTCTGGAATCATTCGATGTCGGGGACGCGCATGCGGCAATCAGCCATGACGGCATCACCCGCTTGGTGCTGGCACCGACCATGCTGCGCTTGCTGAGCGAACGTGGCCTGGCCGGCGACGTGGACGCCTCAGGAATCCGCAGCATCATTTGTGCAGGCTCCAAATTGGACGCACGCACCCTGGAGGCCGCCCGGCGTTGGGCGCCGAACGCCGCGATTTATGAATACTACGGCGCCTCTGAGCTTAGTTTCGTATCCGGTACCCGCTTGTCCGCAGGTGAGCCGCTGGATGCCGGGGGTACCGGTATTGGGAGCCCGTTTCCTGGCGTGGAGCTGCGCATCCTGGATGACGCCGGCAACTCCTTGCCCGACGGCAGGCACGGGAACATCAGCGTGCGCAGCGGCATGGTCAGCAACGGCTACCTGTGGGGCGATGACGGGCAGGCTCTGCGATGCCTTGATGGTTGGTACACCGTAGGGGACCAGGGCTACCTGCGTGATGGAATTCTCCACATCCTGGGGCGGCGTTCGGACATGATCGTCACTTCCGGGAAAAACGTGTATCCCCATGAGGTGGAACTGGCCCTGGCCTCTGTTCCGGGCATCGAGGTTGCGGTCGCCGCGGGAGCACCGGACGACATCCGCGGCGAGAGAGTGATTGCCGGCGTCGTTCCTGCCTATGGTGCCGTGACAGCCATGCAGCTCCGCACGGGACTTGACGGTCTGTTGGCGCGGGACAAGTGGCCGCTGCAGTATTACCTTCTGTCCGAGCTGCCGATGACCGACCGCGCCAAGGTCAGCCGGAAGGTGCTCCTGGACTGGATCAAGAACCACGACCCCCGGGCGCAACTCCTTGGCTAGCGGAGCGCCGGTAACCGACCCGTCCCGCAGGCCCGTCATCATCGCTGCGCTCCGGACACCAATATGTCGGGCCAATGGACAACTCAAACAGCTCACCGCACCTGAACTGTTGGCGCCGGTGCTGCGGGCGCTGCTGGAAACCTCGGGATTGGACCCCGCGGCCATTGACGATGTCATCATCGGCAACGCAGTGGGCGGAGGCGGGAACCTCGCCAGGTACGCCGCGCTCGAAGCCGGATTGCCCGTCACCGTACCGGGACTCACCGTTGACCGGCAGTGCGGCTCTGGTCTGGACGCCATCGCCTTGGCGTCCAGGTTGGTGGCTGCCGGCGGTGATCCGGTGTTCCTTGCCGGCGGCGTGGAAAGCATCAGTACCGCCCCCGCAAGGGCCAACAGAAACGACGACGGCGGCCTGGACTTCTATTCACGGGCCACCTTCGTGCCGCAAGAGTTCGGCGACCCGGACATGGGTGTCGCCGCGGAAAAGGTCGCCACGACCTTTGGCGTGTCCCGCGAGCAGCAGGATGAATACGCTCTTAGAAGCCATCGCCGCGCCGTGGAGGCCGTGGCAAAGGGCAAGTTCTCCGGCGAGATCGTCCCGCTGGCCGGCAGGGGCGCGTCCGTAACAGCCGACGACGGCCCAAAAGCTTCGCTGCGGCCCGCCCTCATGGGGCGGTTCCCGGCAGCGTTCGTACCCGGCGGAACCGTCACGGCTGCAAACTCCTGCTTCGACGCGGACGCGGCCTCCGCCGTCGTCGTGACGTCGCTGGCCCGGGCCCGCACGTTGGGTGCGGTGGACGCCCTTGAAGTGCACGGCAGTGAAACCAGCGGTGTTGATCCGAACCTGCTTGGAATCGGTGCCGGGTACGCAGCCGAACGCTTGCTTGCCCGCCACGGAGTGTCAGCCGACGAACTGGACCTTATTGAGTTCAATGAGGCGTTCGCTTCGCAGACCATCGCGTGCCTGGAGCACATAGGCGTTGATCCCGCGAAAGCGAACCTTGAGGGGGGTGCGCTGGCCCTGGGACATGGTTACGGTACGTCCGGTGCCGTACTGGTGACGCGTTTGTTGTCTCAGGCCCGAGCCCTCTATCAAGAGACAGGAACAGCTGCCCTCGGGTTGGCGATGATCAGTATCGCCGGTGGCATGGGCACCGCCGGCCTGCTGCGTTACACCCGTTTATAGTTCCACCTGGTTGTTCTCGGTCACGGCGTTTCGTCTGCCTCTCCGAGTCCTCGGGCGGCCAGGGCGTCGCCGGTCTGGCGGGCGTACGCCACGGTGGTGATGAAGACCGGCAGGACCAAAGCCCGTGGGTTCCGCTCAAGGCCGCGGGCGCGGGCTGAGTCCCGCACGTCGGCGAAGGCTCCGGCAATGAAGGGGATGCTCCTGAGCATCACGGCGATGGTCAGGGCGAACCGCTCAGGGTCGGCGCCGAACCTGCGGAAGGGTTTGGATAGGGACACCACTCCGTCCAGCAATTCCTGAACAGAAGTGGTGGCTGTCAGTACCGACGCAGCCACGACGCAGACCAGGATATTGAGCACGATGCGGGCCGCTGTAGGGCCACCCAACTGCCACCACTGGAAAAGGCCGATTACCAGGAGTATGGGCGCGACCATCCAGAGGGTACGCAACAGCCGTTTGGTTCCCGCTCCGCTGAGGAGGAACAGCGCGGTCATGATTGCAAAGGCGGCCAAGGATATGGCCCAGTCCACAATCAGGAAGGAGGCCGTCCCGCAGGCCACCACCCCAAGGAACTTCAGCCAGAGGGGAGTGCGGTGGATCAAGGAATTGCCTGCAACATAGTTGGCCATCAGGAAACCGTGGCCCCTCACTGCGATGTGCCTTCCAACCGCAGTGCATCGAGTGAAGCCGCGCACAAAACACGGTAATGGTCGACGCCTTCGGCCGCTCCGCCGTCGAACACTATGCGGCCGTCTTCCACCACCAGTACCCGGTCCATGTCCAGGGCCAGATCGAGGTCATGCGTGGACATGATGACCTGCTGTTCGAGTCCGGCCAGGGTCCGGCGCAAGAGCTCGCGGTTGCGCAGATCCAGCAGGGTTGAAGGCTCGTCGAGGACCAGAACCCCAGGATTCACGGCCAGCACCGCGGCGAGGGCCAACAACTGCCGCTCTCCGCCCGAGAGCTCGTAGATGCTCTGGTCTGCCAGCCGGAGAAGGCCAAAGCGGTCCAGGACCTCTTCAGCACGCGTGGCCCGTTCTTTGGAGTTCTTGATGGAGCGGCGCAGGGACAGCTCGACGTCTTCCCGGCCAGTAGGCATAACCAGTTGGGACAAAGGATCGGTGAAGACGAAACCAACGTTCGCCCGGACCCGCCGGACGTCTGAACGCGTGTTGTGACCATGCACCACGACGCTTCCATCAGAGGGCTCCACCAGGCCGTTCAGGAGGCGCAGAAAGGTGGACTTGCCCGAGCCGTTGGCACCGATGACGCCAATCCGGCGCTCGGTGAGCTCCAGGGAAACGTCCTGCAGCAGGGTTTTGGGTCGATCACTGGTGTCTACGGCAACCCGCACCGAGACTCCGCTGAAACTGATGGCGCCCATGTCCCTATTTGACCCGACGTACCAGGACGTCGGAGAAAGCCTTGTGGATGGCCACAGCGATCACCACAGCCAGGACGTTCTTGAGCGTATCCCCTGGAAGGAACGGCAGATCGGCCAGGAGCGCCTTGCCGAAGTCCAGCTTGGCGTTGACCATCATGCCCAGGATGCCCAGACCGTGGACGATCACGATGCTGCTGGCCATGGCTGCGGCAAAGAGCCACAGTCCGCGGAACTTGACGGTTCTGCGGATCACGACGCCGGCAAGGTAACCGGTTGCCGCTGCCGCCAGCGGGAAGGCGATGATGTACCCGGCTGACGGGCTGGCAAGGATCCCCAATCCACTGCGGCCGCCGCTGAAGATGGGCAAGCCTGCCAGGCCCAGGAGGACATAAAGCCCGACGGCGGCAAAACCGCGGCCGGCGCCAAGAACCAGTCCGCTCAGCATGACCGTCAGGGTCGCCAAGGTGATTGGCACGCCAAGTGCCCCTACCGGAATGCCTGGAACAATCGACGACACCGCCACGAGGGCGGCAAAAACGGCGATGAGGCCGAGATCGGTTGCGTTCCAGCGTTTGCGTGAGGCGGCGGGCCGCTGCACAGTGACGTTTGCAGAAGTGGCGTCGGCAGCTGTGGCGTCGGCAGCTGTGGCGTCGGCTGCTGCGGCGGAGTCGGTCTTGCTCATGACAGGTCCTAACGGATCAAAGTGGTGCGATGACATGTGGATGTTTCCCCTGGCTTCGAGAATACGGATGCGCAGCGCAGGGGATTTTGGAGCCTCCCTACAAGGGTGTTCGGTGGTTCTTTGGATGTTGGCACAAGTTCCGCTGCCGGAGGACGATGTCGGCCCGCGTCCAGGGTGCCGGTAGACTTGGACAGGCTGTTCTCACAGCCATACCCCGCCGCAGTCATTGGGCCCACCGGCCCCGCAGGCGTTCCCCATTGAAAGGCATCACCCGAATTGATTACCGTCCAGGAACTCGAACTCCGCGCCGGCGCACGCCTGCTCATGGACCAGGTCAACTTCAGGGTGGACAAGGGCGACAAGATCGGCCTTGTCGGACGCAACGGTGCCGGCAAGACAACCCTCACTCGCGTCTTGGCAGGAGAGGGCCTGCCTGCCGGCGGGAAAGTGACCCGCAGCGGTGAAATCGGCTACTTGCCCCAGGATCCCAGGACCCCTGACATGGAGCAGCTCGCACGGGACCGGATCCTCTCGGCACGAGGCCTGGATGTTGTCGTGGGCAAACTCAAGAAAGCCCAGCAGGAGATGGCCAGCGAGGACGCGAATGTCCAGCGCAAAGCCATGAGCCGGTACGACCGCCTCGAAGCGGAGTTCCTGGCCGGTGGTGGGTACGCCGCCGAAGCCGAAGCTGCCGCGATCTCCTCCAACCTTGCGCTCCCTGAGCGCATCCTCAACCAGCCGTTGAAGACCCTCTCCGGTGGTCAACGCCGCCGTGTAGAGCTTGCCCGCATCCTCTATTCGTCCGCTGAGACGCTGCTGCTCGATGAACCCACCAACCACTTGGACGCGGATTCCATCACCTGGCTTCGCGACTTCCTGAAGGACCACCAAGGCGGCCTCATCGTGATCAGCCACGACGTGGAACTGCTTGAAGCCACCGTCAACAAGGTCTACCACCTGGATGCCAACCGGGCACAGATCGATTACTACAACATGGGTTGGAAGCGTTACCTCCAGCAGCGTGAAACCGACGAGCGCGCCCGGAAGCGCGAGCGTGCCAACGCAGAGAAGAAGGCCCAAGTCCTGATCGACCAGGCCAACAAGATGCGTGCCAAGGCCACCAAGGCCGTTGCGGCACAAAACATGGCCAAGCGCGCTGAACGGCTGCTTGGCGGACTCGAGGCGGTTCGCGAAAACGATCGCGTCGCAGCCCTGCGCTTCCCGGATCCTTCGCCGTGCGGCAAGACGCCGCTCACTGCGGAGGGCCTGAGCAAGTCCTATGGTTCCCTGGAAATCTTCACGGATGTGGACTTGGCCATCGACCGTGGTTCCAAGGTGGTTATCCTCGGGCTCAACGGTGCCGGCAAGACCACCCTGCTGCGCATGCTGGCCGGCGTCGACAAACCCGATACCGGAGACATCATCCCGGGCCATGGTCTCAAGGTGGGCTACTACGCCCAGGAGCATGAAACCCTTGACCACGAGCGCACCGTACTGGAAAACATGCGGTCCTCGGCACCGGATATGAAGGACGCCGAAGTCCGGGGGATCCTGGGTTCGTTCCTGTTCTCGGGAGACGACGTCGACAAGCCTGCAGGCGTTCTGTCCGGTGGTGAGAAGACGCGCCTGGCCCTGGCCACGATCGTGGCATCGAGTGCCAACGTGCTGCTCCTGGACGAGCCCACCAACAACCTCGACCCGGCCAGCCGCGCCGAAATTCTTGGTGCGCTCAAGAACTACACCGGCGCCGTCGTCATGGTCAGCCACGATGAAGGTGCTGTGTCAGCGCTGAACCCGGAGCGCGTGGTGCTGCTTCCGGATGGAGTCGAGGACCACTGGAACGAGGATTACCTGGACCTCATCACGCTGGCCTAGCCGCAGCGCCAGGGCTACCGGACGCGGAGTTCTTCCGCGCCGGTAATCCGGGCCAGTTCCTGGTAAGTGATCGAGAACATCGAGTGGTGGTCTCCGGCGCCTGCCCAGAGCACCGGGTGATCCTGAAGCGAGGCGTCCAGAATTGTCCTTATCGGCGCTGGATGGCCCACGGGTGCAACACCGCCCACTTCCTGTCCGGTGTGCTGGAGGACAAAGTCCGGCGTCGCGCGGCGGATCTTTGCTGTCCCCAATTGGGTCGCCACCAGCGCCGTGTCCACTTTGGCCGCTCCGCTGGCAAGGATGAGCAGCGGGCCGCCGTCGAGCTCGAAGATCAGGCTGTTGGTAATGGCGGCGACGTCGCATCCCAGGACCGTCGCGGCTGCAGCGGCAGTGGGCACGTGCGTCTCGAAAATCCGGACGGTGTCTTCAACTCCCGCTGTGGTCAACGCCGACTTCACGTTCAGGACGGGAGCAGGAATGTTCTCAGTAGCCTTGGGCATCCAGGATGGCGTCTTCCTCTTCTTCGGACGTTGGCCGTTTGCCCTTCCGGGGTGCTGGAGCACGTTTGCGCGGGACGGCACCGGCTGCCACGATCTGCTCGTCTTCCTCGTCCTCGGCGTCGATGGCTGCGTTGCGCGCCTGCTGGCGGGCAGCGTAGCCGAACCCGATAAACATCAACACTCCGAAGGCGAACCACTGCAGGGAGTAGGAGAGGTGGGTGCCTTCTTCCGTGGCCGGCTTGGGGAACGGCGTTGGCATGGGCTGCACCGCAGGGGTCTCGCTGGCGAGCTGCCCATAGGCGCCGGTGGCGATGGGGTATGGGAGTTCCGTGGCAAAGCTTGCCAGGTCGATGGACGCGAGCTGGCCTTCGACCGCTCCACGGTCCAACTTTGGCTCCGCCGGCTTAAGGCGGGCGATAACGGTGACCTCGCCAGCCGGCGGTGCCGGGACGACGTCGGGACGGCCAGGAGTGTTGTTGCCGATCGGCAGCCAGCCGCGGTCGATCACCACTGCCTGGCCTGTAGTGAGGCGGAAGGGAACCACGACGTCATAACCTGGCTGGCCATTCAACGGACGGTTGCGGACTACCCGCTGCCCTTCGGTGTCGTAGGTGCCCCGAAGCTGGACCTGGGTCCACTCCCGTTCAGGATCCAGTGCGTCGAACTGGTCCTTGATTTCGGCGTAGGGGACCGGTGTCGCCGAATAGTTGCTGACAACCCGGTTAATTTCGGCCAGTGTTTCCGCCCGGCGATCCATCTGCCAGCGGCCCAGGAACACACACGCAGTAGCGAAGATGACGGCCAAGACGAAGTACCCCAGCCATTTGCTGGAGAAAAGGAAGCGATACATTCAGTGAGCCTCGTTCGCTGGTGAACCGTTGGCGGTTGAGTCGTCCGCGAATCGCACGGTCTCTTTCCAGAGGCCACGGGTCTGCAGATAATCTTCAAGCCATTCCCGGTGGTCACCGCACGAAAGCCACACCTTGCGCCGCTCCGGCGTGTGGATGCGCGGGTTGTTCCACAGGAGTTGCCACTGGGCATCCAGGCGGCACCCCTTTCGGGAGCACGTGGCCGTGCCGGTGGCGCGCGCCGATTCCTGGCCGGCCAAGCCTGCGCCGCCAAGGTTGAAGATATTCATGAAGCCGCCCGTTCGTCGCCGGGGTGCCCGGCCTGTCCTGCATGTTTTTCCGTGTTTGGTTCCGCTTCACCGTCGGCAAGCGGCTCATCGACCAACTCGCCCTGAAGCACCGTCGGCGCCGGATCGTACGCGTCGTCCCCGGGCTCGTCCGAACCTCCGATTTCAGGGACCGCAACGTAGTCGAGGAGGGATTCGCTGTGGTCCTCGGCCTTGTCATTGCCGTTGGCGATGACCACGGCGAACCACGGCAGGAAGACCGCTCCTGCGATGGCGATGATTTTGAACCAGCCGTCCACAACGAAAATCAGGATGATGCAGACCATGCGGATGCCCATTGCGACCGCGTACTTGATCATCCGCTCGCGCATATCCTCGGAGTGGGCGGCTGCGGCGTCAGTGATGCTGTGCACTTCGGGGTCGCTTGAGACAGCGTCCGGTTCCCCGGGCACACGCTGCAGGGGACTGTTCTCTCGTGTCACAACTGAATCATCACGCTCCAAAGGCCTCTTCCAATTCTCTCACCAACACCGTGACCGCCCAAACCGCGCAGATGGCTGGTTACCCGCGGGTTGCTTCGGCCGCCAGATAAGATCGAGACAGGAAAATCCCTCTTCACAGCGGCCTTCGATGACCGCAGAACCTGGAGCGAAAGTATGTCTGAAGCAGTATCCACCGGTCGCAGCGTCCTTATTACCGGCGGCAACCGAGGCATCGGCTTGGCCATTGCCGAATCCTTCCTTGCCAATGGTGACAAGGTGGCCGTTACCTACCGAAGTGAAACAGAGCTGCCTGAAGGAATCCTGGGGGTCAAGGCAGACGTCACGGATGAGGCCTCCATTGACGCAGCGTTCAAGACTGTTGAAGAGGCGCACGGTCCGGTCGAAGTCCTCGTGGCCAACGCGGGCATCACCAAGGACACGCTCCTGTTGCGCATGAGCGAGGCCGATTTCACCTCCGTGCTGGACACCAACCTGACCGGGGCATTCCGGGTGATCAAGCGTGCTTCCAAGGGGATGATCAGACTTCGCAAGGGGCGCGTCGTCCTGATCTCATCGGTTTCCGGCCTCTATGGCGCACCTGGCCAGATCAACTACTCCGCCTCCAAGGCCGGCATGGTGGGCATCGCACGTTCATTGACGCGTGAGCTGGGCAGCCGGGGAATCACCGCCAACGTGGTGGCGCCCGGGTTCATCAACACGGACATGACGGCTGAACTTCCCGAAGAGACCCAGAAGTCTTACCTCGCCAACGTACCGGCGGGCCGTTTTGCGGAGGCGTCGGAAGTCGCCGACGTGGTGCGCTGGGTAGCCAGTGACGAAGCTGCCTACATCTCCGGCGCCGTAATTCCCGTCGACGGCGGCCTCGGGATGGGCCACTGACCCACTACCCGAATCACTGGTTATTGTCCGGAGCCAACAACGGATTTCATGTCTGCCGCTGGCATGATGGAGTTCGATCCCTCGAAATTTGGATGAACTGAACAAAAGGAGCACGAATGGGAACGCTGGATAACAAGACCGCGATCGTCACTGGGTCTTCCCGCGGAATCGGCGCTGAAGTTGCCAAGATCCTCGCTGGCGAGGGTGCCGCCGTCGTCGTCAATTACCGCCAGAAGGCGCCCCGCGCCAACAAGGTTGTGGCTGAAATCCAGGCCGCCGGCGGCCGTGCTGCAGCCGTAGGCGCCGACCTCACCACGGACGAGGGCGTACACGCTTTGGCCAGCACGGCGATGGAGCAGTTCGGATCCCTTGATGTCCTGGTGCTCAATGCCTCCGGTGGCATGGAGACCGGCATGGAGGAGGGCTACGCCCTCAAACTGAACCGCGATGCCCAGATCAACATGCTCAACGCTGCCGTGCCGCTGATGCCCGAAGGTTCGCGCGTGGTCTTTGTGACCAGCCACCAGGCACATTTCGTGGAGACTGTCCCCACGATGCCTGAGTACGAGCCCGTTGCCAAGAGCAAGCGCGCGGGGGAGGACGCTCTGCGCGCGCTGCTGCCCAGCCTCGCGGACAAGGGCATCTCGCTCGTGGTCGTTTCCGGCGACATGATCGAAGGGACCGTCACGGCAACGCTTCTTGACCGGTCGAACCCGGGCGCCATCGAGGCCCGCCGGGCTGAAGCGGGCAAGCTGTACTCGGTGGAAGAATTCGCCGCCGAAGTTGCCAAAATGGTGACCGCTGACGTCCAGTCGGGTCACACCGAGTATGTCGGTGGCTCGGATTACTTCAGCAAGAGCGCTGAATAGACCCTGATTTATTGACTGCGGCCCGGGAATTCGTCCCGGGCCGCAGTCGTTTAACAACCACAGAGTGACGATCTGATAAATTTTGAAGCTTTTCGCGTCACGAATTGCCAATAGTTGTTTTATTCTCCTTTTTTGCCTTAATTCAGTTGATCTGATTGAGTCGGCACAGCACCCGTAACATCCATTGCACGGCAATGTGCCGGCGTGCCCTGCGCGCTGCTGAATTTCGACATCTGTTAGCGCATAAAAGTGAACTAGGAGCTTCTTTGGACCTGCTGTTGCATGCTGATGGTATTCACGCTTCCTACGATCAGCGACGCATCCTCAAAGGCGTTGATCTCTCGCTGCATCGCGGCGAAATACTTGGGCTGATCGGTACCAACGGGGCCGGAAAGTCCACGCTGATGGACGTCTTGTCCGGGTCTCTGCGTCACGACTCCGGGCTGGTCACTTTGGCCGGGGAGAAATTCGGACCCGATTCCCCGGATGAAGCGCAAGCGTGTGGCGTTGGGATCATTCCGCAAAACTTCCGGCTTGATCCTCAGTTGACAGTTGCCAAGGCAATCTACCGGGGCACGTTTCAAGCCTGCAAGTCCCAAGAGGATCTTCGGGGGCCGGCATTGAAGCTAATTAATGACGTGGCGATCGCCCTGGACCCGGATGCCCTGGTCGGCTCGCTCATCCGCGCGGAGCAAGCACTGGTGGAAGTCCTGAGGATGGTGGCCGAGGAAGCCCAGCTGGTCATCATGGACGAAGTGGCGGCGTCCCTTCCCGATCATGACGTCGCCACCTTGCACCAGGTACTGAGGATGCTGGTCAACCAGGGACGGGCGATCATCTACATCACCCACCGCCTGGATGAAGTCCGGTCCATTGCGCACCGCATTGCCGTGCTGCGGGACGGGAAAGTCCACACAATCCTGGAAGCCGCCAAGACCAACCCCGAAGAGCTCGCTTTCCTGCTCCTTCAGCAGAAACCTGTGGCCAGCAGCCGCCCTGCGGAACTTACCAACAGTGATGAGGCATTGCGGGTGGTAAACCTCAGCGTTGGGGACTCCGTCCGGAACGTCTCCTTCAATGTTGCCAAAGGAGAAATCTTCGGCTTGCTCGGGACTCACCAGTCGGGTGTCCAACACGTGCTGGAATGCCTCGTCGGTGTCCGGCCGAGCACTTCGGGGCAGGTATTCCTGCACGGCCAGCCTGTCCGCATCGAAGGACCTGAGGATGCGCTGCGATTGAGGATCGGATACCTCTCCGAGGATGGCGGCACGGTGGACGAACAAGCCAGTATTGCCGAGGGCCTGCGTGTGCATACAGAGGGCGAGGACCTGCGGGAAGAGATCTCAGGACTTCGTGGCGTCATTGAACTGGTGCGCCGCATGCGCATCAATACAACAAACATCCATGGCACGCTCACTACCCTGTCGGGAGGAGACCGACAGAAGGTTTCGCTCGCCAAATGGATGACTTCCGACTGCGACGTGCTAATCATGAGTCACCCCAGCCGTGGCATCGATATCGGGGCGAAGGACGTCGTCTACCAGATGCTCGACGAGCTGAGGCAGACCGGCGTCGCGATTATCCTGATGTCTTCCGACCTCACGGAACTGGTCAACTGGTGCCATCGCATCGGCGTGGTTCGCGATGGCGAAATCGTGACCATCGAGGCCAATTCCAACACCAACGAGGACGTCTTGGTTTATCACATGCTGGGAAGCGCAGCGGTGTCGGCGAACAGTGCGGCCCGCAGGGCGAAGGGCTAACAACCCCGGCGGCTCAACGAAAAGGGGCGGCCACGTGGAAAGCGGCCGCCCCATGTTCTTGCAGGGATCAGATGGTGATTCCCTTTGAGAGGTTGTTGAGCTTGTGGCGCGCCAGTGCAAGGTTCGCGTAGGTGCGGTCGAGCACCAAGTACACGAACAGCCCTTTGGACCCGCCTGAATTCAGGACGTTGATCAGGTGGTATTGCCCGTCCAGAGTAATGAGAATATCTTCTATATTGCTGTCCAGGCCGAGGTCAGCCATGGTGCGCAGCTTCGCGCTAACCACATTTGAGTTTCCGGCAGCGGCAACGCCGAGATCGAATCCCGGACTTCCCCCTTGAGCCAGAGCCATGCCACTGGAGTAATCGACGACTGCCGCCCCTGTGGCGCCTTCAATGGACAGCAATTGCTTTATAGCTTCATCAAGCGTGCTCATGTAGCTTTCTTCCTGTTGAGTAATGTCTTCGGAGGAATACGCGGCATGACCGGAGAGGAGTTCAGGGAAGGTCATGAAACCTTCATCCTTCGAATAGACACGCGGCTCTGTAGATTCCGCGGCCCCGCTGGCTTTCCACCATTTCCACGTTCGTTTCGCATGGTTCACTTTCGGACTCTGCGCTTCCCTTATGACCGGCCATCGCCTACCTCACGGTACAACCCCAAGAATATGCACAAATACAGTTTAATAACCACCGCAATTCCAATGGTTCATGATGTGCGTGGATAAGGCCAAGGATTGATAACAATCAAATAAATTGCTTCGATTTCGGCGTCACGAATTCATGATGAGTGTTTCTCGTTGCTGTGGCATGGATGGTCACTGGAGGGGGCACCACGGGGCGCCGCGAGGAGAAGGGGGGATGCAGGAGTTTTCCCTTGCGCCTTCGGAGTAACACTGCCGCAAGTGGAACGAGGACGAGCACGGCAACGAGCCCAAAGAGAGCGGTCGCCATCGCGCCGATCACGACCACGACCATAAGGCTGATGTGGACAGCCGTGGAGTCCACCCCGGCCGCATCCATCGTCGCACCAAAGTGTGTTTGCTGAAATTCCATCTTCCGCTCCTGGGGATCGTGTTGCTGCGAGTCACCAGAAACGTGGGACATGAGCACCCATCGTGTCGCGAAAGTTCGGAAGTTATTGGGGCTTGGCCCTCAGACGTTGGCGATGTGCCGCACTGCGTCCAGGAAGGGCATATTGATCGCGGCGTCAGCCACGGCGCGAACTGCAGGCTTTGCGTTGAACGCTACGCCGATGCCGGCCGCCCCCAGCATGTCGAGGTCGTTCGCACCGTCGCCGACTGCGATGGTGTGCTCCAGGTCGATCCCCTCGGCAGCGGCCCACTGGCGCAGGTACTTCTCCTTGGCTGCCCGGTCGATGACAGCACCCAGGACTTTGCCCGTGAGCGCACCGTCCACGATTTCGAGCTCATTGGCGATCCAAAAATCAAGCCCCAGTTCTTCGGCAATGGGGCCCAGGATTTGGTTGAAGCCGCCGGAAACAACCGCCACAACGTGACCGGCCTTCTTGAACGCGGCCACGAGTTCTGCCGCACCCAGACTTAGGCGCACTTCCTCACGCACGGAATCCACGACGGCGGCCGGCAAGCCCGCCAGTACGGCGACACGGGCATGCAGGCTCTGGGCGAAGTCAAGCTCGCCCCGCATGGCAGCTTCTGTAACTGCCGCAACTTCTTCGCGCTTGCCGGCGTAGGCAGCCAGCAGCTCGATGACTTCCTGTTGGATAAGCGTGGAGTCCACATCCATGATGAGAAGCTTGCGCCCTGCCTGCCGGAGCCCTGTGGGGACCAGGGCAGTATCGGTGCCGGTCACAGCCGACCCGGCCACCCGGCGTCGAAGGTCGGACAGCGCGTCCGGTGAATCAAGCCGCACGTCTACATCAGCCGTGTGGACGGCAAAGCGCTCGTCGCCGGTCTGTGATTCCGCGGACACTTCCGCACCGGCGTCGGCCAGCACCTTGCGCACGCCATCGAGCGATTCAGGGGACAAATTCACGCCATAGCTGACCGCAGCCAAGTTCGAAGTCATGGCCTCAATCCTATCGATCGGCCTCCTTCCTCCCGAATCTGTTTCGCCTGATAAACCAGCGGAAAGTGCCGGTTATCAGTCATGTTCACTTTTGTCCTAGTGTCTACTGCTATGAGTGATGTTCTGGAATTGGCTTCCGTCAGCGTTGTCCGAGGCAAAAAGACCCTGCTGGACAAGGTTGACTGGCAGGTCAACGAAGGGGAACGGTGGGTCATCCTGGGCCCCAATGGTGCGGGCAAAACGACGCTTCTCCAGATCGCGGCCGCACGGCTGCACCCCAGCAGCGGCCAGGCCGGAATCCTCGACGAGACATTGGGGCGGGTCGACGTCTTTGAACTCCGTCCACGGATCGGCCTCTCCTCAGCCGCACTGGCCACACAGATCCCCGAGCACGAGAACGTTTTGAACGTAGTAGTCACCGCAGCGTACGGCGTCACCGGCCGCTGGCGGGAGGGGTACGAGCGCGACGACGAGCGCCGCGCCTTTGGCCTCCTGAACGACTGGGGGATGGGCCCCCTCCTCAACCGGACCTTCGCAACCCTTTCAGAGGGGGAGCGCAAGCGCGTTCAGATCGCCCGCGCCCTGATGACCGACCCCGAGCTGCTCCTGCTGGACGAGCCTGCCGCAGGCCTGGACCTTGGCGGGCGTGAGGAGTTGGTCCATAAGCTGGGCGAGCTCGCCAGCGACCCGGCCGCGCCGGCCATGGTCCTGGTAACCCACCACCTTGAAGAAGTGCCCCCGGGATTCACCCACGCGATGCTGTTGCGCGAAGGAGGGGTTGTTGCTGCCGGACCCATCAAGGAAGTCCTGACCGACGAGCATCTGGGCAACACCTTCGGCCTGGCTCTGGACGTTTCCGAAAATGCCGGGCGCTACACCGCCACGGCGCGCCGCTAGGGCGGTCCCAGTACACAATGGAGATTCTTAGCAGCATCCTGGTCTTTTTCGCGGGCTTGTGGGCCGGCACCATCAATGCGGTAGTGGGTTCCGGCACGCTGGTGACCTTCCCCGTGCTGATCGCCTTGGGCGTCGTGCCTGTCGTCGCTTCCATGAGCAACGCCATGGGTCTTGTAGCCGGTACGGCCGCCGGGGCCTGGGGTTATCGCCGTGAATTGGCTGGCCGTGGCAGGCAGCTGCTCAAACTGATGCCGGCATCACTGTTGGGTGGCATTACGGGCGCATGGCTGCTGCTCCACCTCCCGGAGAAAGTCTTTGGCTACGTAGCACCTGTCCTGCTGGTCGCCGCGCTGCTCATGGTGCTTTTCCAGCCCAAGCTCCAGGCGTGGATCCGCGACAGGGAACAGAACCCCGAGCACGCCATCAAGGACAAGAGCCACGGCATCCTCTTGGTGGTCCTGATCTACTTGGCCGGGGTGTACGGCGGATACTTCGTCGCCGCTCAAGGAATCCTCCTCGTGGGAATCCTCGGCGTCTTCCTCTCCGGCACCATGCAAAATGCCAACGCCATGAAGAACATTCTCACCCTGACGGTGAACTTGGTGGCGGCTGTGTCCTATCTCATCTTCGCCTTCGACAGAATCAACTGGTGGGTCGTCCTGCTCATTGCTGTCAGCTCTACCATCGGCGGGCTGCTCGGTTCCAAGGTTGGCCGGAAGTTGTCGCCCAAGGTACTGCGCGGCGTCATCTTCACGCTCGGCATCGTGGCTCTTGGCTTCATGATCGCCAACCTCCTGAAGTAGTCTCCGGTGACCTTCCACTACCTTGAGTCCGCCGATGATCCACGCGTGAGCGACTACACCACGCTCACCGACGTGCACCTGCGAAAGCTGCGGGAACCGCGGGAAGGCATGTACATCGCAGAGTCGTCCAGGGTGCTGCGAAGGGCCCTGGCCGCGGGCCACCAGCCACGCTCGTTCTTCCTCGCCGAGAAGTGGCTGGAGGACCTCGACGATGTCTTCAAGGCCTACCCGGATGTTCCTGTCTTCATTGGCAAAGCTTCTTTGCTGGAGGAGATCACAGGCTTCCACCTTCACCGTGGAGCCATGGCCGCAATGCACCGTCCGGATCCTGTGCCGCTGGAGGAACTCCTGGCCTCAGCACAGCGGGTCGCTGTCCTGGAAGACATCGTCGACCACACCAACGTCGGAGCGATTTTCCGTTCAGCCGCCGCACTGGGGGTGGATGCCGTGCTGGTCTCACCACGCTGCGGTGACCCTTTGTACAGGCGAAGCGTCCGTGTCAGCATGGGCACGGTTTTCCAGGTACCGTGGGCGCGCCTGGAAAGCTGGCCCGATGACTTGGAGCGGCTGAAGGAACAAGGCTTCACCGTGGCAGCCATGGAACTGACCGACGATGCGGTGGATCTGGACGATCTCGCGGCCAGGCAGCTTCCAAAACTGGCACTGGTGCTTGGAACAGAAGGTGCCGGGATGAGCCCGGAGACGCTGGCCGCCGTCGACGTCGCTGTCAAAATCCCCATGCGGGAAGGTGTCGATTCGCTCAATGTGGCCGCTGCTTCCGCCGTCGCCTTCTGGGAACTTCGCCCACGGGATTGGGCCGGTTCGTAGGGCGTGCCCGTTTCGGCTATGATTGGTTGTTGGCCCGGAAGCTGGAATGTTTGCATTACAGACCACGGTCCACCTCCATTCATACCTGGCAGCTGGCAAAATCCAGTTGCGCGAACAAAAGGTCCCATTATGAAGTCTGATATCCACCCGAAGTACGAAGCTGTTGTCTTCAACGACCTCGCTTCCGGTACGAAGTTCCTGACCAAGTCCACCGTGTCTTCCTCGAAGACCATCGAGTGGGAAGACGGAAACACCTACCCGGTTATCGACGTCGAAATCTCCTCGGAGTCCCACCCGTTCTACACGGGCAAGCAGCGCATCATGGACTCCGCTGGCCGCGTCGAGCGCTTCAACGCCCGCTTCAAGGGCTTCGGCGGCAAGAAGTAACCACTTCACCCCCAAGGCTTTCAAAGGCCCGTATTGCTGGATTTACCGGCAATGCGGGCCTTTGCGTTTTCCGGCAAGATGGACACCATGACTTCCCACCCCGAACCTTCAGACAACGCTCACGACGCCGGCACCCGCCTTCACGGTGAATACAAGGTACCGGGGGGAAAACTCGTGGTGGTGGACCTGGAGGTTCGGGATGGACGGTTCGCTGACGTTTCGCTGAGCGGGGACTTCTTCCTTGAGCCCGATGAAGCCCTCCAGGACATCAACCACGCGCTGACCGGGCTTCCTGAGGCGTCCACGGCCGCCGAGATTTCCACAGCGGTCACCGGCGGCCTGCCGGACGGCGCCACCCTTTTCGGTTTCTCCGCCGATGCCGTAGCCATTACGGTGCGGCGTGCGCTGTCCAAAGCGACCAGCTGGAGCGACCACCAGTGGGATGTTATACCGCCCTCGGTTCTTCCGACGCAGGTGAACGTCGCACTGGACGAAGTCCTCACGGAAGAGGTAGGTGCTGGTCTCCGCAATCCCACGTTGCGCTTCTGGGACTGGGAAGAGCCGTCCGTGGTCATCGGCAGTTTCCAGTCCGTGAAGAACGAAGTGGATCCCGAAGGCGTCGCCCGCCACGGCATCACGGTGGTTCGTCGAATCAGTGGCGGCGGGGCCATGTTTATGGAGGCTGGCAACTGCATCACGTATTCGCTCTATCTGCCGCAGACGCTTGTGGACGGCATAAGCTTTGCAGATTCCTACGCCTTCCTTGATGCATGGGTCATGGCCGCCCTGGAGAAGCTTGGGATCACAGCCTTCTATGTTCCCCTCAACGACATCGCCACGGACCAGGGAAAGATCGGCGGGGCCGCCCAGAAGCGACTCGCCAACGGCGGCATGCTGCATCACGTCACCATGAGCTATGACATCGACGCCGACAAAATGGTGGACGTGCTGCGGATCGGCAAGGAAAAGCTCTCGGACAAGGGCACCCGCAGCGCCAAGAAACGCGTGGACCCGCTGCGACGCCAGACCGGCATGGCCCGGTCAGCGATCATCCAGGCCATGCAGGAAGTATTTAGCGAGCGGTACGGTGCTGTGGAATCCAGGCTCACTGAAGCAGAACTCGAAGAAGCCCGGAAACGTGTGGACTCCAAGTTCGGTACCGGGGAATGGTTAAACCGGGTTCCCTAAACATCCTGACCACAGTTGAATACTGTCGGGCTACTGCGCACGCCATGCACCGGGCGGGCGTTCGCCGGGGGCTCGCCGACTTCGTCGATGGTGTGGCCACGGCAGGCAGTTGCAGTGACGCTGGCTCTTTCGATGCGGGACACGGTGAACCATCGCATTGCATCGCGCAGCCTGCACCATCCCACCAGGTACCACTGGCCGTTCGTGGAGGCGAAAAGCACGGGTTCCACGTCTCGGATGGTCGTCGTCCCGTCTGCCGAGGTGTACCTGACACGGACCACTCGCTGCGCGGCCATTGCTTCCTCCAACGCCGACCTGATGTTGCGCGAAGCGTAGCGAACCTCATTGACCCAGATGCGGCCGGCCAGTTCGTCCGCCCTTGCCTTGGTCACCGGATCGAGGACGTCCAGGATTTTATGCATACCCGCTGCGGCAAGATCCGCGTACGGCGCATCGGGGGCCGCAGACACGGCCGCCATGAGGGCCACGGCCTGCGCCGGGGATAGGGTGACTGGCGGCAGGGAGGACCCTGCCGCCAGTCCGTAACCACCGCCGGGGCCAGGACGGGACCATATGGGCGCCCCGCTGTTTTCCAGAGCATCAAGGTCTCTCTTGACGGTGCGTACGGATACCGCGAACTCACTGGCCAACGTTTCGGCGGAAACCCCCCGGGCACCACTGCGGCGCAACATCTCAGAGAGGGCATGGAGACGTTCGACCCGTCTCATCGTTCGAGCCTTCCCAAATTCATGACATAAATAGTGACATACCCTTGTCCACGGCGCCTGCGAGGGTGGTGTCATGACAACTTCCACAAACTGCCCCACCATTATTCTCGTCGCCGGTCACTGGCTGGGTGCATGGGCCTGGGATGAGGTCCTGGAACACCTGTGGTCCCATCACTTACGCGCGACGGCCTTGACCTTGCCCGGCCTCGACCCCGACGACCCCGACCGTGCTGCGAGGACGCTCGACGATCAGGCAGCAGCGATCCTGGACGCCATGGCCCGACTCGGTGTATCCGAGGACCAGCCAGCGATCCTCGTCGCCCACAGTGGTGCGAACGCTCCTGCCAGCCTCGTCCTGGACCGGCACCCGGAGCTCATCCAACGAATGGTCTGGGTAGACTCTGGCCCTCTGGCAACAGGAAGTACCTTCGCCCCGGACTTTCCCTTGGCGGAGCTTCCGCTGCCGTCCATCGATGTCCTCGCCAGCCAAGCGAGCCTGGAAGGCCTGAGCGCCGGAGACCTTGAGCGCTTCCAGTCCAAGGCCGTCCCGGAACCCGGCCCCGTGCTTCGTCAGCCCGTCGAGCTCACGAATTATGCCCGCCGGACGGTCCGCACCACACTGCTGTGCTGCTCAATACCCGGCACGACCGTGTTGCAGCTGGCCCACGCAGGGCATGCCATGTTTGCCGAAGTCGCACACATCGAGCACCTCGATATTCTTGACCTGCCGACGGGGCACTGGCCCATGTGGAGCCGCCCCCGCGACCTTGCCCAGGCCATACAGGCAGCGGCTTCACGGACCGACTGAAAGATCCCCTCACACCTGTCCAGTGGCGGCCTGGCCCGTCAGCGACCGCATGAGGTGGCTTCGCTGTTCGATGATGATCCGCCGCAGGGCGCGTGGCGCATCGGCATGGCTGCGCAGCCACTCGTCCGTCCTGACCAGCACCGGGTGATCCGCAGGGTCCATGCCCTCCTCGAGATCCTGGGCTGCCGGGAAGAGGCCCCTGACGATCCTGCCGGCAATTTCGATGCTGCGCCCCGCCCATACACGTTCCAGGCACTCGAAATACGGTTCAACATACGGTGCCGTCATGAAGGCGGGGGCAATGGAGAACCCAGCGATCGTAGCGCTCAGGATTTCATTGGACAGGCCATTGCCGTTGACGACAGCATCCCAGGCGGCTGCTTTCACTGAAGGGTCGGGGCGCGCCGCCGACGCCAGGGCGTGCCCTTCCTGTCCAGAGGCCGTCCTGTCCGCTTCGAGTTCCCGGTCCAATTCCTCCTGTGACGCCTGTCCCTGTGCGGCCAGGGCCTGCCAGAGGCTCCACCGCAGCTCAGCATCGACAACCAGACCCTCAACAATGGTGGTGCCATCGAGGATGCTGCGCAGCAGCGGAAGCTTAGTGTCACCATGACGGGAGACATCCGCCAGGGTCCTTGCCCAGGCCAATTGGTAGTCCGATCCAGGGGGCGAAACCTGCAGCTGGCGTGCTGTGACAGTGAGGAAATCCTTCCGCACCCCCTCTCGGGCGGCCGGGGGTACGAAGCGTTCGATGGCGCTTGAGGCATTTCCAAGAACATTGAGGAGGACGCCGATGCCCGATTCCGCCTGCGCGAACTGTTCGACGGCGCTGATGTAGCGTGACGCCGGTGTTACGGCATCCCGGGCGGAGTCCCAGAGGGCAGTCCAGCACAAGGCCCGCGCCATAGGGTCCTGGATCTTATCCAGCGAGGTACGCACCGTGCGCTCGGAAACAGGATCAAGCCGAACCTTGGCGTAGCTGAGATCATCGTCGTTGACCAACAAAAGGGCCGGCCGTTTCTTTCCGGCCAGTTCAGCCACCACGGTGCTGGGGCCCGCAATGTCCACGTCCACGCTTTCAGTCCGGACAAGGGCGCCGGTCTGGTCAGCGTCGTACAGACCAAGGCGGAGGCGGTGGGGCCGGAGTTCCTGGTGGCCCGTGATGGGGTCGATCGCATCCTGCTCAAGCAACACCGCGCCCATCAAACCGTCGTCGTCGGCGATGTCCGCTGCGATCGTGGAGATACCGGAGGTCTGCAACCACTGACGGGCCCAATGGCCAAGATCCCGCCCCGAGGCGTCGCTGAGCGCCTTCAGGAGATCCTGCAGGGAGGTATTGCCGAATTCGTGCTCCTTGAAATACTCACGGGAGCCGGCAATGAAGGCGTCGAAACCGACGTAGGCCACCAACTGCTTGAGCACTGACGCGCCCTTGGCATAGGTGATCCCGTCAAAGTTCTGCTTTGCGGCCTCGAGGTCCGGGATATCTGCCACAATCGGGTGGGTCGTGGGCAACTGGTCCTGGACGTAGGCCCATGCCTTGCGTTTGCTTGCGAAGTTCACCCAGGCCGAGTCCCAGTCGGTGGCCCGATCCACGCCCAGCGTCCCCATGAAGTCTGCGAAGGACTCCTTGAGCCACAAGTCATCCCACCACGCCATGGTCACGAGGTCCCCGAACCACATGTGGGCCATCTCATGCATAAGGGTGTTGGCCCGCCCCTGGTATTGGGCATCGGTGGCGCGGGAGGCATAAACGTATTTCTCGGTGAAGGTCACCAGCCCCGGGTTTTCCATGGCGCCAAGGTTGTATTCAGGCACGAATGCCTGATCGTACTTGCCCCACGGGTAGGGGTAGTCGAAGAGTTCGTTGAAGAAGGCCAAGCCGGCTTTGGTGAGCCGGAACAACTCTTCGGCATCGAACGACGCCGCCAAAGAGGACCGGCAGAAAAGTGCCAGCGGAACGTCAAGGCGGGTGCCGTCGTCGAGCGTTGTACCCCAGTGGTCTGTCGCCTTGAAGTAAGGGCCGGCCAGAACGGTGGTGATGTAGGTGGACATCCGCTTGGTGGTGGCGAAGGCCCACTGCGCAACGGCCTCCGCGCCGGGGACCGATGTACGCGCGGTCTCGGACCCGTTGGAAGCGACTTCCCATTCCGCCGGGGCAATGATGTGGAAAGTGAATTCCGCTTTGAGGTCCGGCTGTTCGAAGTTGGCAAAGACGCGGCGGCAGTCCGCGGGTTCGTACTGGGTGTACAGGTAGCACTGGCCATCAGCGGGATCCACGAAACGGTGCATCCCCTCACCGGAGCGGCTGTAGAGGGCCGTTCCCATGACGGTGACGGTGTTCTCGGCGTCGAGGTCTTCCAGGATGACCCTGTCCCGGTCCACCACCTGGCCGATGTCAAGTGCCCGCCCGTTCAAGACCACGGAATCCACGCCGCCATTGATGAAGTCGAGGAACGTGGCAGAGCCTGCTTGGGCTGAAAATGTGATGGTGCTGGTGCTCGGATATCCGGCGGCTGCGGGATCTGCCGCGTCGCGGACATCAAGGGTGACGTCGTAGCTGTGGGTGGTGATCAGGGCTGAGCGGGTAGCGGCTTCTTCGCGCGACAAATTGTGATTCGACACACAGCTATCTAATCATGATCCACGCTGCCACCAGCCCCAGGGAAGCGATGATCACCCAGGACCCCAGTGCCACCAACGCGGCGCGGCCTCCGGTATGGATCAGCGTCCTGACACGCACCGCGGAGCCCAAGCCGAACAAGGCCGAGGCGAGCAAAATGTCCTGGGCCACGGCAGCCGCTTCAAGTACTTCCGGCGTCGCCCATCCGGTGGAGCGCAGGGCCACCATGGCGATGAAGCCGACCACGAACAGCGGCACGATGGGCGGAAACCTGGCGTCGACGTCGTCCGCACCCGCTGAACCGTTGGCGCGTTGCCGCACGTGCTGGACCCGCTGGTGCAGCCCTGCGGCAGCGACGATAGGCGCCAGGAGCACCACCCGGGTCAGTTTGACGACGACGGCGATGGCCAGCGCCGCTGTCCCTGCAGTTTGCGCTGTGGCCACCACCTGGCCGACGTCGTGTACGGAAGCACCCGTCCAGGCCCCGAATTGCGCTGGATTCAGGTTCAGCGGATGCATCAGCAGTGGTAGCACACCGATGGCCAGGGTGCCGCAGAGGGTCACCAGCGCCACAGGCAGCACCGTGTCCTGATGCCTGATCCGGCGCACGGCGGCCATGGCGCCGATGGCTGAGGCGCCGCAGATGGAAAAGCCCGTGGCAATCAACAAAGAAGCTTCGCCGGGCAGTCGCAGCAACCGGGCCAGTCCATAGGTACCGGCAAAACTGACCAGGACGACCCCGGCGATCAAAAGCAGGGACAACCAGCCAAGGCCGAGTACGTCCCACACACTGACTTTGAGGCCCAACAACACAATGCCCGCGCGCATGAGGTGCTTTCCCGCGAAGTCCAGGCCCGGCCGGGCGCGCCCCGCAACCAGCACCGCGGTGCCCGGTATATTTGCTGAGAGCAAACCCAAAGCAACAGCAAGCGTCATGGCCGGGATCGCAGGCAACACTGTGTGGATGGCGAAGGCAAGTCCGGTCGCGGCGACGCTCAGGACCAACCCTGGCCCCAGCCGTGACAGCTGGGACGCAAGTCTGTTGAAGGGCATGCCACAACCCTGCCGGATGGGGGCACGGAAGGCGAAACCGGGAGCACCCGGAAACCGCGACACAATCAGTGCGTAATGCGCTCGACTCAAAAAGGTGATTGTCTGATTCCCATGTCTGACCTATTCCAGGATTACTCCGAGGCCGCCGCCCGCAGCGGAGCCTACGACGAGATGTTTGCCCCCGGCCACGTTGCCAGAAAATCCTACGGTCAGGTCTCCGGTGCCCTGCGCGAGCTTTCCCTCGCAGATGTCACCGCCCGCGCCGACTCCATGGCGCGGACCTTCCTGGACCGTGGTGTCACCTTCGACTATGCGGGAGAGGAGCGGCCCTTCCCGTTGGACATTGTCCCCAGGGTCATTCCCGCCGATGAGTGGGATGTGCTCGAACGCGGAGTTGCCCAGCGGGTCAAAGCACTCGAAGCGTTCCTCAACGACGTCTACGGGCGGATGGCCGTGGTGGCAGATGGCGTGATTCCGCGGCAGCTGGTCACCACCAGCGCGCATTTCCATCGGGCCGTCCACGGATTCGAGCCCTCAGGCGGAGTCCGGGTCCATGTCTCCGGCATCGACGTCGTCCGGGACGCTGCTGGAACGTTCCGCGTCCTTGAGGACAACGTCCGCGTCCCCTCCGGCGTCAGCTACGTCCTGGAAAACCGCAGGGCAATGGCGAAGGGCTTACCCGAGGCGTTCGGGCAGCAGCACATCAGGCCGGTGGAGGAGTACCCACGGCGGCTTCTGTCCGCCCTCCGCAAGACCGCACCCGCCGGCGTCGATGATCCCACGGTGGTGGTCCTGACCCCGGGTGTCTTCAACAGCGCCTATTTCGAACACACGCTCCTGGCCGGTCTCATGGGTGTTGAACTCGTCGAGGGCAGGGACCTTATCTGCCGCGGCAACCGCGTCTACATGCGGACGACAGCAGGCGAACAGCGCGTGGATGTCATCTACAAGCGCATCGACGACGACTTCCTGGATCCCCTGCAGTTCCGCTCGGATTCCATGCTCGGCTGCCCGGGCCTGGTCAACGCTGCACGGGCCGGGGGAGTGACCATCGCCAACGCTGTGGGCAACGGGGTTGCCGATGACAAGCTCGTGTACAGTTACGTGCCTGACTTGATCCGGTACTACCTTCACGAAGAGCCCATCATCGCCAACGTCGACACCTTCCGGCTGGAGGAAAAGGAAGCCAGGGAGCACGTCCTGGACCGACTTGAGGAACTGGTGGTCAAACCTGTTGACGGTTCCGGCGGAAAGGGACTGGTCATTGGGCCGGACGCCTCAAAGGAAGAACTGGATGCATTGCGCAAGCGCGTGATCGCCGACCCCCGCGGCTGGATCGCCCAACCTGTGCTGCAGCTCTCTACGGTTCCGACATTGTCCGGGGACAAGTTCGGCCCGCGCCACGTTGACCTGCGGCCTTTTGCAGTGAACGACGGCGACGACGTCTGGGTCCTCCCTGGCGGGCTCACCCGGGTGGCGCTCAAGGAGGGATCGTTGATTGTGAACTCCAGCCAGGGCGGTGGCTCGAAAGACACCTGGGTCCTGGCGAACTCGCCCCAGATGCCGGCCGAGGTCATCCCGCGGCAGTCCGTCACCTTGCGTGAACAGGTTTCCGTGTGGCCCGTTGAAAGCAATTGGCGCGACCGGCAAACGGAGCAGCAGCAGTGAACCCGTTCCAACCACCACTTGAACTTCGACATGCACCACGCGAAGGAGGCACAGCCGCATGCTGAGCCGTATTGCTGAGTCACTCTTTTGGATCGGCCGCTACGTAGAGCGGGCCGACGGCACTGCCCGGATCCTGGATGTGCACCTGGAGCGCCTGAACCACCTGCCCCTGGAAGAGCAGCGCAGCGTGGCCAGGGAACTTCTGGCCGTCATGGGAGCGCGGCCCCAGAGCGAGGATTTCGGCCTCCCCGAGTTACTTCATGCCCTGGCCTATGACAAACAGAGCGCATCGTCCATTGCCGGTTCCCTCGGAGCCGCCCGTGAAAACGCTCGGCGTGCCAGGGAAACGGTGTCCCAGTCACTGTGGGAGAGCCTGAACACTACCTACTACGGTCTGAACCAGCACCGTAAGGACGTAGTGGGCACGTACCGCTTCTGCAACTGGGTGCTGGAACGGACAGCCATGGTGCGTGGCCTGGCAGACACCACTGTCAGCCACGATGAGAGCTGGCTGTTCATGGTCCTCGGGCGCTCGTTGGAGCGAGCAGACATGACGGCCCGGATGCTGTCCACCCGTGACGTCCAGTCCGCTGGAATGTCCTGGGTGAACATGCTGCGATGCGCCGGCGCGTACGAGTCCTTCATCCGGACCCGGCGTGCAGCTTTCGGTGACCAGCACGCCGCCGAGTTCCTGCTGCTGGACCGCCTGTTCCCACGCTCCATCGTGTATGCCCTGCGCGACGCTGATGAGTGCCTGGCTAAGCTCGATCCATCGGCGCAGCGCGTTGGCTTCATCAACGATGCCCGCCGGATCGTGGGACAGGCCCGGACTTTCCTTGAGTTCCACCGCACCGATGACCTGATGTCCGAGCTGCCAGAGCATATGGAGCGGGTGCAGAAGGCTGTTACGCAGGCATCGGACGCAATTTCCCGTAAGTACTTCAATCAGGCTGATGAACACGCCTGGGTGGGAGAAGTTTCATGACCCGGCTGAGCATCGTCCACAAGACGGCCTACAAGTACAACCGCCGTGTGACGTTGTCCTACAACGAAGCCCGGATGACTCCGCTCACAGACGGCCAGCAAGTGGTGCTGGAGTCCTCGCTGAAGGTCTCGCCCAATCAGGCCTCCGTCAGCAGCTACAGGGACTATTGGGGAACCCGCGTGACTGCCTTCGATATGCAGATGCCGCACGAGAGCCTTGAGGTGTTGGCCACAGCGACCGTGGAAGTGCACCGCACGGAACGGGTCGCCGTCGAGGACGACATCGTCGGGTGGGATGTCATGTCCTCCGACAAGGTGCAGGACGAATTCAGCGATTGGCTTCCGCAGTCCCGTCTCAGCGGCCCCGGTGAAGAAGTCCTTGGTATTGTTCCCGGCATTGTCGAGGGCAAAAATCCACATGAGGCGGCCTTGGCGATTTTCGCGTGGATGGCCGGAGAAATGACCTACATGAAGGGCACCACCGGCGTGACAACCAACGCTGAACAGGCGTGGACCCAGCGCCAAGGTGTGTGCCAGGACCTGGCCCACCTCGCCATCGGTGCCCTGCGCTGCAGCGGAATCCCCGCCCGCTATGTTTCGGGCTACATCCATCCCAGGTCCTCAGCCGGCATCGGCGAAACTGTGGCCGGTCAATCCCATGCCTGGCTGGAATGGTGGGATGGCGAGTGGCGCAGCTGGGACCCCACCAACCACAAGCCGGCCGGCGATTACCACGTGACGGTCGCGAGGGGCCGCGACTACAGGGATGTGCCTCCGTTGAAGGGAATCCTCTCCGGCGGCGGTGGTTCAGGACTCGCCGTGTCGGTGGAGATCACCCGCCTCGCGTAGAGAGTTTTCGTACAGATAAGGCCCTTAAGAAGCGCTCTTAAAGGCCCTTAAGAAGCGCTCTTAAGGGCCTTATCTGTACACAAACTCAAGGGGTTTACCAAGGGGATGGCTTGTAGTCCTTCAGGAACACCCCGTACTGGTCTTCGCCCTTTTCACCCATCACGATGGGGTCGTACACGCGGGCAGCGCCGTCCACCAGGTCCAAGGGAGCGTGGAACCCTTCTTCCATGAGGCGCACCTTGGTGTAGTGCGGGCGCTCATCGGTAATCCAGCCGGTATCGACGGCGGTCATGAGGATGCCGTCCGAGTCCAGCATCTCCTGGGCACTGGTGCGGGTCATCATGTTCAAGGCAGCCTTGGCCATGTTGGTGTGCGGGTGCCCCGGTCCCTTGTAGGCGCGGGAGAACTGTCCCTCCATGGCAGAGACATTGACGATGTATTTCCGGCGCGCTGTGGACCGCTTCATGGCGCCCCGCAGCCGGCTGACCAGTAGGAACGGCGCAGTGACATTGCAGAGCTGCACCTCCAGCATCTCAAGGGGGTCCACCTCATCGACAACCTGCGTCCAGCTGTTGATGGTGGCGAGGTCGGGGACCAGGCCGCCGGCGTCGATGGCGGTTCCTGACTCAATCCGTTCCAAGGATGCCGAACCGGTGGACAATGCCAGGGAAGTGATGGCGTCACCTGCCAGCACGGGGTGCTCGGTCACGCTGCTGGCCAAGGCCAACGGGTGTTTGTCGTGGGCATGGCCGAAGGTCACGAGCTCCGGACCACCGTTTGCAGCTTCCAAGGCAGCCGGAAGAGGCTCATCCTCGGCATCGACCAAGGGCTTGTAGGCATTCCCAGAGCGGCGCACGGTTTGGGCGGCGTTGTTGATGATGATGTCCAGCGGGCCGGCCTCGTTGAGGGAGTCGGTCAAGGCCATGACCTGCGCAGGATCACGAAGATCGATGCCGACGATCCGGAGGCGGTGCAGCCACTCGCCGCTGTCCTCCATGGCGGCAAACCGGCGCGCGGCGTCTTTGGGGAACCTGGTGGTGATGGTGGTGTGGGCTCCGTCCCGGAGCAGGCGCAGGGCGATGTACATGCCGATTTTGGCGCGTCCGCCGGTCAGCAGCGCGCGACGACCCGTGAGATCCGTGCGGGCATCGCGCTTGCTGTGGCTGAAGGCTGCGCATTCGGGGCACAGTTGGTGGTAGAACGCATCCACCTGCGTGTAGTGCTGCTTGCAGATGTAGCAAGGCCGCGAACGGATCAGGTGTCCGGCAATCTCACCCGTCGTGGAAGGAGCGAGCTTGTTGCCACGGGTCTCGTCGTCGATGCGATCGGGGGCCGCAGTGGCCGTCAGGGCGATGACGGCGCGGTCGGCTTCGGCGATGGAATCGCGCTTGGTGACACGGCGGTGGCGTTTGACGGCCTTGAACATCTTGCCGGTGGCACGCCGGACTGCAATGTAGTCCGGGTGCTCTTCGTCATAGACGTGGATCGTGGTCAGAACCTTGAGGCAGGCCTGGATCTCTTCAGGCGTCAGATCGGTGGAGCTCATTGACCTGATTTTACAGCCTTGGGAGCCTCCGGCCTGCCTCGGGTTCTGTGAAGCTGAGGACGTGCGTCCTAGTGGGAGGCACCTTGCGACGCTGGGCCGGTAACCCGTGATTGGATCCCTGCAGCGACCTTTTCCGCGGAATCGCGGATGTCGGGGTCATGATGGGTGGCCGCCTTGACGGCCTCCGGCAATGCGGCCCGATGCTTGGCGGACAACTCGAGCTCGGCCTCACCGGGCTCGGGAACAATCTGGCCCTTGGCAAGAACCGTGATACCGGATTCCGTGACCTTGTATCCACGGGCTTTGTCCAGCGCGGGGTCAAGGCCGATGGCAGCACCTGCAGGGACCTTGACATTCTTATCCAGGATGGCCCTCTTAATGACGGCCCCCTCACCCACATACACCTTGTCCATCAAGACGGAGTCCTGGACACGGCTGCCTGCCGCAACGTAGGCATCGTTGGACAGAACCGAGCCTTCTACGATGCCGCCGGAGATCACGACACCACTGGCCACGATGGAGTCCAGTGCGGCGCCTACCGTGTTGTTGCCGCCCCGGACGAACTTGGCAGGCGGGGAGATGCTCTGCCGGGTGTAGATCGGCCACTCGGAGTTATACAGGTTGAACACCGGCACGGGGGAGATGAGATCCATGTGGGCGTCGTAGAACGAATCGATGGTACCTACGTCACGCCAGTAAGTACGGTCACGATCCGTAGCACCGGGAATGTCGTTAAGGGTGAAGTCGTAGACACCGGCTTCGCCTTGGTCCACGAAGTAGGGAATGATGTCGCCACCCATGTCGTGTTTGGTATCCAGGCGTTCAGCATCCACATGCAACGCTTCGACCAAGGCGTCGGCATTGAACACATAGTTGCCCATGGAAGCCAGGAACTGTGAGGGATCCGCTGCGAGTCCGGGGGTGCTGGCAGGTTTCTCCACGAAGGCTGCGATCTTCTGGGGATCGTTCTGGTCCACTTCGATGACGCCGAACTGGTTGGCCATGTTCAGCGGTTGGCGTACGGCCGCGACGGTGGCCTTGGCTCCGCTTGCAATGTGCTGCTCCACCATCTGGGAGAAGTCCATGCGGTAAACGTGGTCCGCGCCGACCACTACCACGATGTCCGGGGCGTCATCATGGATCAGGTTCAACGATTGGTAGATCGCATTGGCACTGCCAAGGAACCAGCTCTTGCCCACACGCTGCTGCGCCGGAACTGAGGCGACGTACCGGCCCAGCTGCGTGGACATGCGCCACGTCTCCGAGATGTGCCGGTCAAGGCTGTGCGATTTGTACTGCGTCAGTACAACGATTTTCAAATATCCCGAATTAACAAGATTGGACAAGGCAAAGTCAATTAGCCGGTAGCCGCCGGCAAACGGAACGGCCGGTTTGGCCCTGTCCGCCGTCAGCGGCATGAGTCGGTTGCCTTCGCCACCGGCCAATACGATTGCCAAAACTTTCTTCAACGCCATGGTCACTGCTCCCCGTACGTCTTCGTATCCCCCAAAAGTCCGATTTTCCGGACCCTTTCACACTAGAACACATACGCCGGAACGACTACGTTGGGTAGCGTGCGAATAGACATTGTGACTAAAGAATTCCCTCCGGAAATTTATGGCGGTGCCGGTGTCCACGTTGCCGAGCTCAGCCGGGTGCTGGCGAAGCACGTCGACCTTCGGGTCAGGGCCTTCGGTGCGCCCCGCGACGCCGACTATCACGGGGCAACGGTGTCCTCGTATGCCACGCCCGAAGATCTTGGCGAAGCCAACGCTGCCGTCCAGACGCTTGGCGTGGACCTCAGGATCGTTCCGGACATTGCGGGAGCGGACCTGGTCCACTCGCACACCTGGTACGCCAACATGGCCGGACACCTCGCTTCACTGCTTCATGGCATTCCCCACGTGCTCAGTGCCCACAGCCTGGAGCCCCTGCGGCCGTGGAAAGCCGAGCAGCTGGGAGGCGGCTACGCGCTGTCCTCCTGGGTGGAAAAAACAGCCTACGAGGCCGCCGCTGCCATCATCGCCGTCTCGGACGGCATGCGCCAGGACATCCTCCGGAGCTACCCCAACGTTGATCCGGACAAGGTCAAGGTGGTCCATAACGGCATCGATGTCTCCCTGTGGGAGCGTGATGAGGAAGACGACGCCGTGAAAGCGTTGGGTATCGATCCCGCCAAACCCAGCGTGGTTTTCGTCGGCCGCAACACCCGTCAGAAGGGGGTTCCGTACCTGCTTCGCGCGGCCTCGAGCCTCCCGGACGATGTCCAGTTGGTGCTTTGCCTCGGCGCCGCCGACACCCCCGAACTGGCTGCGGAGACGGCTCGTCTCATCGAAGAGCTCCAGAGCAAGCGTGAGGGAGTGGTTCTGATCGAGAGGATGCTTCCGCGCAGGGAGCTCATCCAGGTCCTGAGCCATGCCACGGCTTTTGCCTGCCCCTCCATCTACGAACCCCTGGGCATCGTGAACCTTGAGGCCATGGCGTGCGGCGCGGCCGTCGTCGCCAGCGCCACAGGAGGCATTCCCGAAGTGGTCCAACACGGCGAAACCGGCCTGCTGGTGCCCTTGGAACAGGTCACCGACGGCACCGGCACTCCGCTGGATCCGGAGAAATTCGTGGGTGATTTCGCTGCCGCGTTGAACGAGGTCGTTTCGGACCCCGCCCGGGCCCGGGAAATGGGCATCGCTGGAAGGCGCCGGGCGGAGGAACACTTCTCCTGGGAATCCATCACGGAAACCACTCTCGAGGTGTACCGCTCAGTGCTGCGGTAACAAAAGTTCCGCCAAATAGTACGACGGCGCCGCCCCCTTTGGTGGGGACGACGCCGTCGCGCTTTAACTCGTTGAAATCCGGAGAATTCCCCGACTGTTCACCGAACGGTACGGCAACACTGCTAGCGGGACTTTGACGCTTTCAGCGCCAGCAGGGCTTTCTCGTCGGCAGGGGCGCTGCCGCTGGCGCGCTGCTCGCGGAAGTATTGGCGTGCCTCGTCCTGACGCTCCACTTCAGCCCCGGTGGCGATCCGCGCCCGGAGGTGCTCAGGGCCGTAGCCAAAGGCATCCACCAAGTCCACTGCATGTGGCCGGATCTTGACCAACAGCCGGTTGATGTAAGTGCCTACTGTCCGCCCACGCTGCATGGAAAGCCGGCCGTTCATCAGGTACCAGGACAGGTGCTTCTCAATGAGGGACAGGCCAAAGAGGTCACGCAACCAGGTCAGCACCTGCTTGGTTCCCTCATCCGGGGCCTGGGCCAGGGCTTCGGTGAACGCCTCCCATTGGAGCAGTTCCGCGTGGGCCTGGGCTGCTTCGATCAGTTCGTGCTGGTGTTGGTTGAAGAGCGCTGCCGCCTGGTGTTGGGGGAGCTTGTTGGCACCCTTCAACGCCGCTCCGACTTCGGCAACCATCGATTGGACGCGGTCCGCGAGCAAGGTCCGCTGGCCTTCTTCGTCACGCAGGGCCAAGGCCGCCTTCTGAACCGAACCGTTGTCCGCCACGAACTGGGCTACCTGTCGCAAGCCGGTCCGGTGCAAGGCCACGCCGGCGGCCTGGTCCACGACGTAGCGGGCCAGCACGCCAAAGTCGGCGCTCCGGAATTCCTTGGCGTAATCGGCAAGGAGCCGCTTGGCCACCAGTTGCAGCAGCACCGTGTTGTCGCCTTCGAACGTCACGTAGACATCGAGGTCTGCACGGAGCGAAGCGAAGCGGTTCTCAATCAGGAACCCAGCGCCGCCGCATGCTTCGCGGCATTCCTGCAGGGTGTCCAGTGCATGCCAGGTGCTCAGGGGCTTGAGGGCTGCCGCGAGCGTTTCCAGGTCCTGGCGGTCGGCGTCGGTATCATGCGCACCGGAGAACACGTCATCGAACTTCTGGAGCAATTGTTCGTGGGCGAAGCTTGCAGCGTACGTGGTAGCCAAGCGGGTGAAGAGCCGGCGCTGGTGCCTCTGGTAGTCCAGGAGGACTTCTTCATCCGTGGCGGAGGAGGCATTGAACTGCCGGCGCTCAGTGGCGTACTGGATGGCCGTTTTCAGTGCCACCTTGCTGGCGGCAACCGCGGCACCATCCAAGGAAACCCGCCCTTGGACGAGGGTACCCAGCATGGTGAAGAAGCGTCGTCCCGGGCTTGCGATGCTGGAGGTGTAGGTACCGTCGGCAGCGACGTCGCCGTAGCGGTTCAAGAGGTTGGTGCGGGGGATCCGGACATCGGTGAAGTGAAGGCGGCCGTTGTCGATACCGTTGAGTCCGCCCTTGATGCCATCGTCTTCGCCGCCGATGCCCGGCAGGAACTCCTTGGTGGCCGGATCACGGATTTCCACGTAAAAGGCGTGGACGCCATGGTTGACGTTCTTCGTAATCAGCTGGGCGAACACCACCGCAGCGAGACCATCATTGGCCGCGTTGCCGATGTAGTCCTTCCATGCAGCGCGGAAGGGAGTGTTGATGATGAATTCCTGGCTGGCGGCATCGTAGGTGGCGGTCGTGGCGATGCTCGCGACGTCCGAGCCGTGACCGGTCTCCGTCATGGCGAAGCAGCCGGGAATCTCCAGGCTCATGATGCCGGGCAGCCACTTGTCGTGGTGCTCGGCAGTCCCCAGGTGCATGACGGCGGAGCCGAACAGTCCCCACTGCACGCCCGCCTTGATCTGGAGGGAGGGGTCTGCCGTGACCAGTTCCTCGAAGCCGGCAATATTTCCGCCGTGGTCATCCGAGCCACCCAGGCGCTTCGGGAAGGCGCGGTGGACAGCGTTGTTGTCCACCAGGAATTTCAGCTGTTCGAACACGCGGGCACGGTGCTCGGTGTGCTGCAGCCCCTCGATCTTCTGCACAGCGGGGTTGCCGGCCACCTCTCGTGCCTGGTGCCGGATTTCCGCCCATTTGCCGAGGAGCTGCTTACCCAGAGCCGCGACATCGACTTTCGGTTCGGCGGCAGTGGCGGCGTCCTCGCGGCCTGCCGGCTTGTTGGCCGATGAGGCCCGGTCCACTACTTCAGTCATGTTGATTCCTTCTTTGGTTCCGATAACTGATGAGTCATTTGCTGCTGTCATGTGGTGGCCTTCAGCTGCGGGGCGATGCCCAGGCACAACCAGTCGGTGATTTGTCCGGCCATCGCCGCCTGGTCCGGCTTTCCAGCGCCTGCTGGACTTCCGAGCCACATCTCGCCGGCGTTTCGGACCAAACCTATGGCCGCGGTGGGCCAATAGACGATTACCGCTTCCTTTTCGCCGCCGAGATGCTCACGCATGGGCGTGGCGATCATCTCGGTGATCTGCTCGAAAAAGTTCCCCAGTGCACCGGACGCCGCGATGGCATCCTGCGCGGATGCTTCACCCGGCGTGAGCCTTGTAATGAACGCGTAGACGTTGGGACTCGACTCGGCCATTTGCAGGTATGCAGACACCATGGCATACAGCCCTTCGCGGGGTGTTTGCGCGAGCTGGGCAGCTTCCCGCATGCGGCGCTGCATTTGCCCCAGGACCACCTCACCCATGGCCTGTTGGAGGCCGGCCTTGTCACCAAAATAGCGATAGAACACCGACTTGGATGTGCCCGCGGCGCCGGCGATGTCCTCCATGGAGGCATCACTTCCGAGTCGGTGGACTGCCTTCCGCGCCGCCTTAATGAGTTCGCGACGCCGCTCTTCACGATGGGACTGCCAGCGGGAGGCCCGGCCGTCAATCGCGGCGGAGGCCTCGCCCGGGGGAGCCTCTGCGGCGGTAGGGAATTCCTGTTGGGGGCTGTTCACGATACCCAGCGTATCAGGTACGCTGGGTATCAGTAACTGGCATTGATCGAAGGAGACAAGCATGGCTGCAGAAGACGCGACCACCGGCCGAAGCCCGGAACGCACCACCACACCCCAGCAAACGCGACGCGCCTTCGTTGTGGGCGGCAACCGCATTCCTTTCGCCCGTACCGGCGGCGCCTATGTGAAGTCCTCCAACCAGGACATGCTCACGGCAGCACTGGAGGGGTTGATTGCCAGGTTCGGACTGCAGGACGAACGCATCGGCGAAGTAGCTGCCGGGGCCGTCCTCAAGCACTCAAGGGATTTCAACCTCACCCGCGAGGCAGTCCTGGGTTCCGCCCTGTCACCGGAGACCCCTGCCTACGACCTCCAGCAAGCGTGTGCAACAGGCTTGGAGACCGTGATCGGCCTGTCGAACAAGATCAAGTTGGGGCAGATCGAGTCCGCCATTGCCGGCGGCGTGGACTCGGCATCAGATGCGCCTATCGCCGTAAGCGAGGGTCTCAGGGAAATCCTGCTCGACCTCAACCGCGCCAAGACTCCGGTGCAGAAATTGAAGATCATCGGCCGCATCCGGCCCAAGGACCTGGCCCCGGATGCCCCCAACACCGGCGAGCCGCGGACGGGCCTGTCGATGGGTGAACACCAGGCCCTTACGACTGCGCAGTGGAACATCAGCCGCGAGGCCCAGGACGAGCTTGCCTTCAACAGCCACCGCAACCTTGCCGCCGCCTATGAGCGCGGGTTCTTTGATGACCTCATCACCCCGTACCGAGGCCTTAGCCGGGACTCGAACCTTCGCCCCGACACAACCCTGGAGAAGCTTGCAACCCTGAAGCCTGTCTTCGGCAAGAACCTCGGCTCCGAGGCGACCATGACCGCGGGCAACTCCACACCCCTGACCGACGGCGCATCGACAGTTCTGCTGGCAACGGAAGAGTGGGCGGACCACCACAAGCTGCCCAAGCTTGCCACAGTCCTGGACGGCGAAGCGGCGGCGGTTGACTTTGTCCACGGCAAGGACGGACTGCTGATGGCTCCCGTGTTCGCTGTTCCACGCCTGTTGGCACGCCACGGCCTGACATTTGAGGACATTGACTTCTTTGAAATCCACGAGGCCTTCGCCGGGACTGTCCTGAGCACCCTGGCCGCGTGGGAAGACGAAGAATTCGGCCGCAACCGCCTCGGGCTCGATGGCGCGCTGGGCAAAGTCGACCGGGCCAAGCTCAACGTCAATGGCTCATCGCTGGCTGCAGGCCATCCGTTTGCGGCTACCGGCGGTCGGATCGTGGCTTCCCTTGCGAAGATGCTCCATGAAAAGGGAACTGTTGACGGGCGCCCGGCACGCGGCCTGATCTCGGTTTGCGCAGCAGGCGGCCAGGGTGTTGTCGCGATTCTGGAAGCAGCATAGGAGAACTCAATGACAGACAAGTACACACAGCTCGTCAGCCAGGGCCTGGGCAGGAATGTTGCGAAGAAGCTGGGCTTGCCCCAGCCCGTGGAGCTGCGACGGTACAAGCCAGGCGCACCGCTGGTGACCGGGCCGGTCCTGGTCAGCGGTGACAGCGCAGGAAGCGACGACGTCGCCACCACCCTTCTTGGCTGGGGACTGGATGTTCGAAGGAATGCCCTCCCCAAGGAAAAGCTGGGAGCCATCATCCTGGTGCTGGACGCCGTGCAGCATCCGGAGGACCTCTCCAAGACCGTCCTCGCGGCGGCAGCTTCCCTTCGTGACCTCGCACCGAATGCCCGGGTGATCACCATGTCCCGGGCACCGCAGTCCGCACCCACGCCTGCCTCGGCGGCTGCCCGCCAAGGCATCGATGGACTCCTGCGTTCTTTGGCCAAGGAATTGCGGGCGGGAGCGACAGCCAACGGGATCCTCCTCGACGACGACCTCGCAACCACCAGCCCGTCGGCACTTGGCGCCTTGCGTTTCTTCCTTTCGGGCCGCTCGGCCTACGTGGACGGACAGTTCCTGACCGTCTCGTCGGCCTCGGGAGTACTGCCCACGGACTCCGACAGGCCCTTGGCAGGCAAGGTCGCGGTTGTTACCGGAGCAGCCCGGGGGATCGGGGCGGCCATTGCCCGCACCCTCCACCGGGACGGCGCAACAGTGGTCGTGGTCGATATCCCGGCCGCCGGGGAGCACCTGGCAGCAGTGGCCAACGAAGTCAGGGGCACCGCACTGCAGCTGGACATCAGTCGGGCCGACGCCGGGCACCGGATCATCGAACACTCCGTGGAACGCCATGGGCGCCTGGACATCGTGGTGCACAACGCCGGCATCACCAGGGACAGGCTCCTTGCAAACATGGACGAGGGCAGATGGCAGTCCGTCATCGCGGTCAACATCGCCGCCCAACTGCGGATCAACGAGGCACTTCTGGCATCCGAACACTTCAGGGGTTCTCCGCGCATCGTGTCGGTGGCTTCCACCAGTGGCATTGCCGGCAACAGGGGCCAAACCAATTACGGAGCATCAAAGGGTGGCGTGATCGGTATGGTCAGGTCCACTGCAGCCTTGCTGGAACCGTACGGCGGAACCATCAACGCAGTCGCCCCGGGCTTCATAGAAACAGAGATGACAGCGAAGATGCCGTTTGCCATCAGGGAGGCTGCCCGGAGGCTGAATTCCTTGAAGCAAGGCGGCCAGCCGCAGGACGTGGCCGAAGCCATCGCCTTCCTCGCCAGTGATGCCGCCGGTGGCATCTCCGGAGAAGTGCTCCGGGTGTGTGGGCAACAGCTGGTGGGAGCATGAACACTCCGCAACCAGTAGTTCTCGGGGAACTTCCCTCGCTGTCCCGGCTCTACGTCAACGCAGCAACGACGGCGGCGCGCCGCCGCGTCCTTGGCGCCACCACGGACGGCACCCGGCTGCCCGCGGTGAGCCACGAAGTGCATGGCGTCAGGGCCGACGTCGAAAACCTCACCGCCTACCAGCACATGGTAGGGGAGACGGCCAGCGATACCCTCCCAAGCGGCTACGTCCATGCGCTGGCCTTCCCTGTGGCCATGAGCGTGATGAACCGGGACGACTTCCCATTACCACTCCTGGGCATGATCCACCTCAGGAACCACGTGGAGCAGCGTGCCGGCATCCACTTCAGCGAAGCTCTGGACATCAGGTCGTGGGCAGAGAACATGACAGGTCATCGTGCGGGAACCCAACTGGATGTGGTGGCTGAAGTCCGTTCACATGGCGGCGGGGACCTGCTTTGGCGCGGGGTCTCGACCTACCTGGCAAAAGGCGTGTTCCTCCCGGGCATCGACAAGCCGGGCGCACCTTCGGGATCCACGCCTGCCGATTTTTCGGCGCCGGATCCGACCGCCCTGTGGCAGCTCGGGCTGGAGACCGGGCGCTCCTATGCCACGGTCTCCGGCGATTTCAATCCCATCCATCTGAGCGTGCTCTCGGCCAAGGCCCTGGGAATGCGGGGGTCCATTGCCCATGGAATGTACTTGGCAGCCCGTGCCCTGGCCGACGTTGGAGCCGTCAAGTCGGAAGCATTCACCTGGGATGTGGCTTTCGAAGCACCCGTCTTCCTGCCAGCGAAAGTGGCTTTGGACATTGCCACCGTCCAGTCCGGCTCAGGTGCATGGGAACGCTCCGACTACGTGGCCTGGAACCCACGCAGCGGAAGGCGCCATTTCTTCGGGGCGGTATCGGCATTGCCGTAATTAACACCCCGGGATAACCAACAAGCGGCGCCCACCACGGTGGGCGCCGTTTCCAATAAACAAACAAGGCCTGGAATCCGTGGATTCCAGGCCTTGGTCTTGTGCGCGGAGGGGGACTTGAACCCCCACCCCCTTTCGAGGACTAGCACCTCAAGCTAGCGCGTCTGCCATTCCGCCACCCGCGCAGGTGGTGTTCGACCGGACGATTGAGTACCTTCCAGTACTTCATATTCCGCCGAAGCAGCGAGAGAAACTCTAACACGGTTTCAGGTGCCTGAAAAATCGAGGACCGCAACCAGGCATCGACGTTTCCCAGGAAGACGTGGACACTGCGGATTCCCCACCCGGGGTCCAACTGATGAGTAGGCTGAAGGTACACGGGACGGGCCGCGGGCAAGGCCCCGCGCGTCACCGGAACCTGCAGCCCAGCCACGCAAGGAGAGTTTCCATGTCTGCCATCCGCCCCGAAGACGAAGTTGTCAGGATCTGCCAGGAGCTCATCAGGATAGATTCCTCAAACTTTGGAGACGACACCGGGCCCGGCGAACGTGCAGCCGCAGAGTACACGGCCGGCCTGATCACCGAAGTCGGCCTGGAAGCAGAGATCTTCGAGTCCGCGCCGGGGCGGGCCAACGTCGTGACCCGCCTGGCAGGTGAAGATCCCAGCGCTGATGCATTGGTGGTGCATGGACACCTGGATGTAGTACCGGCGCTGAAGGACCAGTGGAGCGTGGACCCCTTCAGCGGCGAGCTGAAGGACGGGCTCGTGTGGGGCCGCGGTGCTGTTGACATGAAGGACATGGACGCGATGATCCTCTCCGTCATGCGCGACTTCGCCCGGACGGGACGCAAACCCAAGCGCGACATCATTTTTGCGTTTTTTGCCGACGAAGAGGCCGGCGGCACGTACGGCGCCCGGTATGCCGTGGAACACCGCCGCGAACTCTTCGACGGCGCCACCGAAGCGATCTCCGAAGTAGGCGGCTTCTCCGCCACCATCGGCGGCCAACGGACCTACCTGCTCCAGACGGCGGAGAAGGGCCTGTCCTGGTTGCGGTTGGTGGCGCACGGCCGGGCGGGACATGGCTCCCAGATCAACACCGACAACGCTGTTACCCGGCTGGCCGCAGCAGTTACCCGCATCGGCGAATACAAGTGGCCCGTGGAGCTGACGCCCACTACGCGGCAGTTCCTGGACGGCGTGACTGAACTGACCGGCGTCGAATTCGATGCCGACAATCCGGACATCCTCCTCAAGGAGTTGGGAACTGTGGCCCGCTTTGTCGGCGCCACCTTGCAGAACACTTCCAACCCCACGCTGTTGCGATCGGGCTACAAGCACAATGTCATCCCGGAATCCGCCGAGGCCTTCGTGGATTGCCGGACCCTGCCGGGTCAGCAGGAGTTGGTGTTTGAGACCATCAAACAGCTGGCCGGCGACGGAATCGACATCAGCTACGTCAACAAGGATGTTTCCCTCGAAGTGCCTTTCGCCGGCAACCTTGTTGATTCGATGATCGATGCCCTCCACTCCGAGGACCCCGGTGCCAAGGTCCTTCCGTACACACTCTCCGGCGGTACAGACAACAAATCCCTGAGCAAGATCGGCATTACGGGATACGGCTTCGCACCGCTCATGCTGCCCGACGAACTCGATTTCACCGGGATGTTCCATGGCGTCGACGAGCGGGTACCCGCGGAATCCCTGCAGTTTGGCGCCCGCGTGCTGAACACGCTGCTGAGCAACTACTAAGCGGCAACCGATCCAAGGAGGCGCTGCCATGACTGTCGAAGAAATCCTGCCCGATACCCTCCTGGAACGCCTGCGAGGCCGGGCTGCCGGATACGACCAGAACAACCAGTTCTTTCATGAGGACCTGGAGGAACTGGCGGCGGCCGGATACCTCACCTTGTTCGTCCCGGAGCACGACGGCGGAAAGGGACTCGGTCTCGAGGCGGTAGCTGCGTTGCAGCAGAGGCTCGCCACGGCTGCCCCGGCCACCGCTCTGGCGGTCAACATGCATTTGGTGTGGACCGGCGTCGCGCGCGTCATGGCGGACAGGGGCGACAACTCGCTGGACTTCGTCCTCAAGGAAGCCGGGAAGGGCGAAATCTTCGCCTTCGGCATTTCCGAGGCCGGCAACGATTCCATGTTGTTCGATTCGGGCACCGTCGCCGAGCCGCTGCCTGACGGTGGTTACCGCTTTACGGGCCGGAAGGTTTTCACCAGCCTTTCGCGCGGATGGACCCGGTTGGGCACCTTCGGCAAGGACCCTGACGCCAGGGACGGCGAAGGGGAACTGGTGTTCGGTTTCCTCCACCGCGACGAACCTGGTCACGAGACCTTAAGCGACTGGGACACCCTGGGCATGCGTGCCAGTGCCTCGAACACTACGTTGCTGCATGGAGCCGTCATACCCGCGGAGCGTATCTTCCGGAAGTTGCCAGTAGGGCCAAACCGGGATCTGCTGATCTTCTCCATCTTCGCGTGCTTCGAGACGTTGTTGGCGGCCGTGTACACGGGCGTCGCCGAGAGAGCCTTCACTTTGGCCGTGGAAAACGTGAAGCGCCGCGTCTCAGCTAAGCACGGGGGACGAAGCTACGCACAAGACCCGGATATCAGGTGGAAAGTAGCCGATGCGGCTTTGGCGATGGATGGCATCTACCCGCAGATATCGTCTGTGGCCCGCGACGTGGACAACCTTGTGGATCATGGTTCCCAGTGGTTTCCCAAACTTGTGGGCGTCAAATCCCGGGCCACGGAGAACGCACGTCACGTCGTCGACCTGGCCATTCGGGTAACTGGGGGATCGAGCTACTTCCGCGGCTCGGAGATGGAACGTTTGTACAGGGATGTCCTGGCGGGAATTTTCCATCCCTCCAACGACGAATCAGCGCACAACACTGTTGCCAGTGCCTGGCTGGGTCCCCTCGAGGGCTAGCTGTCGGTTCCTAGACGGTGCGCTGTACGGAGTAGACCTTGCGGCGCAACCAGAAACGACGTCCACCGCCCATGTAGAGCACGCTGCGTTCCAGTTCCCACTTGCCATACTCCGAATGTTCGGCCAGTCGTTGCCTGGCGTCGGGGAGCGAATCATCAGGTCCCACTGTCAGTACGAGGTATTCGTACTGACGGGCGTAATCTCGTTGGCGCTCCACGGAGCTGCCGGGAAATTGTTCTCTCATCCCTCTCCATTTTCGTCTTTTTCCGGCTAACGTGAAGTCATGAGCATCGATCCGCGTGTCGCGCTTCAATCATTGACCGCCGCCCTGGAAGAACATCTGGCCGCCGCATCGGCACGACGCGGTGAGGGTGATCCTACCGTCGAAGCCGCATTCTTCGCCGTTGCTGACGCCTTCGAAGTCTACGAAGATGCCCTCTACGAGTCATTCTCCGAGGTCACGCCCCTCCAGGTATTCGACGACGAGGATGAGGACGACGACGACGAAGCGCTTGAGAGCGTGGACGACTGAACTGTCCGTGAACTGAAATGTTGTTGAACTGAACATTATTCCAACCGGCCGCCATCGGCGGCCGGTTTTTTGTGCCCTGTTGCCGCCAGGTTTGTCCCCTTGCAGGCCCGGATTTCCGGGCTTTTTCATGTATGCCGATGGCACTCAAACACGTAGTGCCCCCGCCTCGGGCTAGGTACTCGCACGTAGCACCAATGGGTAAAGCTGCGCAAACTTGAGTACCGACTACTGGTGCGCCCCTCTGCGGCCGAAGCTTCACTGATATGTAGGCAATGGACGGTCTGCGGAGAAGGCTGACAAAGTGAAAGTTCCAGTCGTGCGTTTAGGCAAGGCGGCAGCACCCAAGGGTGCAGGCCATGCCGCCGTGGGGACGGCCTTCCCAGCGGAACAGCTCATTGCCCACGTCAATCCGCCGATGTCTCCCTGGATTGACAAGTCCGTTGCTGCACAACGGACTGAAAAGGCGGGACTGGCGGCGCCCAGGCCGGATGTCACCCTGGACCTCGTGCCGCCAGTCACCCACCGCCGCTCACGCGTCAAACCTCCGCACGGGAACAGGCAGGACTGGACGCATTTTCTGATCACCTGCTTGCGCGTTTCCGATACAGTCTGGGTTGCCGCCGCTGTTTCAGCCGGTTACGCGCTCAACACCGGAGGGTTGCCCTTCACTGCCGGGGATCCCGGTGTGCGCCAACTGACCCTGTTGCTGATCCTGGGGATGATCTGGCTCGCAGCCCTGGAGGTCTACCGGACACGGGATCCGAAAGTACTTGGGGTTGGTGCCGAGGAATACAAGCGGGTCCTGTCAGCCAGCTTCCGGGTGTTCGGCTTCCTGGCGATTGTCGCCGTCGTTTTCCGGGTGGAATCGGTGAGCCCCTACGTCCTGGTTTCCCTGCCCCTGGGCATCGTGGCACTGACCGGCAGCAGATGGAGCTTCCGCAGATGGCTGACCCATGAAAAGTCACGTGGACGCTGCCTGTCCCGCGCCATCGTGGTGGGGGAGCCACAGGATGTCCGGTACGTCATCAAACAGATCAACCGCAGGTCCGGTGCTCCCTACGACATCGTGGGCGCTTGCCTCCCGGGCGCCAGAAAGGGTGCCGTGCTGGTCGTCGACAAGGTCAGAGTCCCTGTCCTGTCGTCCCTGTACGGAATAGCCCACACCGTCCGCCAGACCGGGGCCAACGCCGTAATTGTGGCAGGTCCTGTACCCGGCGGAAACCAGTTCATCAGGGAACTCGGATGGCGCTTGGAAGAAGACGCAGCCGAATTGGTCTTGGCGGCCACGCTGACCAACGTGGCCGGCCCGAGGATCCACTGGCGGCCGGTGGAAGGCCTGCCACTGATGCACGTGGACATTCCGCATTATTCGGGGGGCAAGCACACACTCAAACGTCTGATGGATATCGCGGTTTCCGCCCTTGCGCTGGTTGTCCTCTCACCCGCCTTGTTGCTCCTGGCGATAATCGTCAGCGCGGACAGTCCCGGACCGGTGCTTTTCCGGCAGGAACGGATCGGCAAGCAAGGCTCCACATTCCAGATGCTGAAATTCCGGTCCATGGTGGCTGACGCCGAGTCCCTCGTAAACGAGCTCGACAACCAGGACGAAGGAGCAGGCGTCCTTTTCAAGATCCGCAGCGACCCCCGCGTCACCACGTGTGGCCGATGGATGCGCAAGTACTCCCTGGACGAACTGCCACAGTTCTGGAACGTCCTGATGGGAAACATGAGCCTGGTGGGTCCACGCCCGCCGTTGGCGCGGGAAGTCAATGGTTACGAACGCCATACCCACCGCCGGCTCCTGATCAAGCCCGGTATTACCGGGCTGTGGCAAATCAATGGACGGTCCGACCTTCCGTGGGATGAAGCGGTCCGGCTCGATCTCTACTACGTAGAGAACTGGTCCATCGCGGGGGACGTGATGATCATGTGGCGCACCTTCAGAGCCATGATCCGGCCATCGGGAGCCTACTAGTCACTGCATGTACGGCCAGGTAACCAACGACCCTGCTACCAACACAGAATCCGAGTGGAAAATGAGCATACGAACTGTTCCATCTGGACACCTCAACGGCAACGGCCTGCGGCCCAGGCTGCGCATAGCGGTAGTCGGTGCAGGCTATTGGGGGCCAAACCTCGCACGAAACCTCAAAGCCAGCCCGGACTGGGACCTTGTAGCTATCTGCGACCTCGACGTCGAACGCGGGATGAAACTTGCTGAATCGGTGGGCGGGGTGGCCGTCGTCGAGTCCTTGGACGAACTGCTGGACACCTACAACCTGGACGCCGTCGCCGTCGCGACACCTGCCCATACGCATCACGGCGTGGTGATGACCGCCCTGCGCGCAGGCAAGCACGTCCTGGTGGAGAAGCCGCTGGCCGACAGCCGCGCCAAGGGACTGGAGATGGTGGATGAAGCCAACGCCAGGGGACTGGTGCTGATGGCCGACCATACGTACTGCTTCACCCCGGCCGTGCTCAAGATCCAGGAGCTCGTGGCCAGCGGGGCACTGGGTGACATCCTGTATGTCGACTCGGTTCGGATCAACCTCGGACTCGTCCAACCGGACGTCAACGTGTTCTGGGACCTGGCACCCCATGACCTTTCCATCCTCGACTTCGTCCTCCCAGGCGGCTTGCACCCCACCGAAATCTCGGCCCACGGCGCGGACCCCTTGGGTACCGGCCGGGACTGCGTGGGACATCTGACCTTCGGCCTGCCCAACGACGCCATGGTCCACATCCACGTTAACTGGCTCAGCCCCACCAAAATCAGGCAAATGATCATCGGAGGGTCAAAGCGGACCCTCGTCTGGGACGACCTGAATCCCCAGCAACGGCTCAGCGTCTATGACCGTGGGGTAAGCCTGGAACACCAACCTCGGACTGCCGCCGACAAGAAAACCACAGCGATCTCGTACCGTCTGGGCGATACGTGGTCCCCTGCCCTCCAGGAACGTGAACCCCTGGGGCAGGTTGTGGCAGAACTCGCCACCTCCATCCGGAACCACACCATGCCACGCACCAGCGGCGAATCCGGACTGCGGGTTCTGTCCGTCCTGGAGGCCGTGACGCAAAGCCTCGGCACCGATGGAAGGTCCACCATCGTGGCCGGCAACGAGACCAATCTCCAGGTTGCGCGATGAAAGAGCTCCTGGGCGCCAACGTCCTGGTCACCGGAGGCGCCGGAACCATCGGTTCCACCCTTGTGGACCAACTGCTCGACGCCGGTGTGGCCCACGTTGATGTGCTGGACAACCTGGTGCGCGGCAGGCGTGCCAATCTGGACGACGCCCTTGCCAGCGAGCGTGTCCAACTCGTCGAAGGGGACCTGCGGGACCGGGACCTCGTCAACGACCTCACCCGCGGCAAGGACCTCGTGTTCCATCAGGCAGCCATCCGCATTACCCAATGCGCCGAAGAACCAAGGCTGGCCCTCGAAGTCCTGGTGGACGGCACCTTCAACGTGTACGAAGCAGCCGTGAACCATAAAGTGGGTAAGCTCGTCTCCGCGTCAAGCGCCTCTGTCTACGGGATGGCCGAACAATTCCCCACCAGGGAAAGCCACCACCATCACAACAACGACACCTTCTATGGAGCGGCAAAGTCCTTCAACGAAGGGATGGCCAGGAGCTTCCGCGCAATGTCGGGCCTGGACTACGTCCTGCTGCGCTACTTCAACGTTTACGGACCCCGCATGGACGTTCACGGCCTCTACACCGAGGTCTTGGTGCGCTGGATGGAACGGATCGACGACGGCCTGCCGCCCATGATCTTCGGCAGCGGCCAGCAGACCATGGACTTCGTCCACACCCACGATGTGGCCAGGGCAAATGTTCTCGCGGCAGTCAGTGATGTCCACGAAGGTGTCTACAACGTGGCCAGCGGTACTGAGACCAGTTTGGCGGGGTTGGCGCAGATCCTGCTCCGGGTCATGGAATCATCGCTGTATCTGGAGCATGGCCCGGAACGCGCCGTCAATGGGGTTGCCCGGCGACTGGCGGACACCACGGCCGCCAGGGATGACCTCGGATTCGAAGCGGCAATCGGACTCGAAGACGGCCTGCGCACCCTCGTTGCATGGTGGCGGCCGCTTCGCGCTGAAATCGCGGCGTCCCGCCTGGTGACCCAGCCCGACACTCCGACAGTAGGCGCGCGATGACCATTTCGGAGACGCGGATGGCCCGCATCGACGTCATGAAGCCATGGCTGGGCCATGAGGAAGCCCAGGCCGTAGCCGAGGTGATCGCCTCCGGCTGGGTAGCGCAAGGGCCCAAGGTGCGCCAGTTCGAGGACGCCTTCGCAGCGGAACAGTCGGCCGGTTATGCCGTGGCCACATCCAGTTGCACCTCGGCCCTGCACCTGGCGCTCGCCGTCGCAGGCATCGGACCCGGTGACGATGTGGTGGTCCCGTCTTTTTCCTTCATTGCCACCGCCAACGCGGCCAGCTACGTCGGCGCCCGTCCGGTGTTTGCCGACGTCGACTTCCACACCGGTTGCGTGACTGCAGAAACCGTGGAAAGGGCACTGACCCCGAACACAAAAGCGGTCATCGCCGTGGACCAAGGAGGTGTACCGGTTGACCTGGACCCCATCCGCGCACTGTGCGACCCCCGTGGGATCATCGTCGTTGAAGACGCGGCATGCGCCATCGGCTCCCGCTACCGTGGGCGCCCGGCTGGTGCTGGTGCAGAGCTCGCGGCCTGGTCCTTCCATCCCCGCAAGATCCTCACCACCGGGGAGGGCGGCATGCTCTCGACCCCGCGGCAGGACTTCGCGGACAGGGCACGGCGCCTCAGGGAACACGCCATGAGCGTCTCCGCCGCGGACCGTCATGCCAGCATCCTTGCCCCGGCGGAGGAGTACCTCGAAGTCGGGTTCAACTACCGCATGACAGATCTTCAGGCCGCCGTCGGGCTTGTCCAGCTGGGCCGGCTCCGGGCGGCAATCCACCGGCGGCGCGAACTGGCCGCCAACTACGCAGACGCATTTGCCGGTGTCGAAGGACTCCGTCTGGTTAGCGACCCGGACTATGGCACCGGCAACTTCCAATCGTGCTGGCTGGAAACAGGCACCGACTTTCCGTTGAGCAGGGACGGGCTTATGACCCATCTTGCCCACGACGGCATCTCCGCACGGCGGGGCATCATGGCGGCGCACCGCCAGCCCGCCTACGCCGGGAAGGACACAGGGGGTGCGTCATTGGAGGCCACCAACCGGCTGACCGACCACACGCTCATCCTGCCGCTCTACCACCAACTCGAGCTCCACGACCAGGTCCGCGTCATCGACTCCGTCCTACGCGCTGCGGGGCGCTCACGATGAGCGAACTTCTCCTCATCGCAGCCAGTGGACTCGCCCGGGAAGTGCTGGCCATGGTCCGCAGCAGCGGCCCGTTCGACGTCATTGGGATCCTCGACGACGACGAGGACAAACTCGGGCGGGTGGTCGACGGCGCGCACGTCTTGGGTCCGATTCGTGACGCCCTGAAATTCCCACACGCCCTGCTCCTGGTGTGCATCGGCACCGGAAGCGGCAGGGAGGGCGTGGTGATGCGGCTGCGAAGCCTCGGGCTCGACGACGAACGCTACGCCACCGCCATCGATCCCTCCGTCAACGTACCTGAAGGGTGTTTGATCGGGCGGGGGAGCATCATCCTGGCCCACGTGAGCATGACCGCTTCAGTTACCATCGGCAACCACGTGGTCGCCATGCCCGGGGTAACCTTCACCCACGACGACGTCATCGGTGATTACGCAACGTTCGCCTCCGGCGTATCCCTGGGTGGAAACGTGCACATTGGCCGGGCAGCCTACATCGGGATGAATGCCAGCGTCCGCGAGCGCCGGTCCATCGGCGCAAAGGCGACGATCGGCATGGGCGCTGCGGTCTTGAACGACGTGCCCGACGATGAGACATGGGCCGGTGTGCCGGCCCGCGTGATCCGGCGGGGCAATACGCCGGCGCTGGAGGGTGCGCAGTGATACCGCAGGAACGTGTTCGTTTCCGCCCCTGGTCCGGAGAAGCCATCGACGATGCCAGTAGCCAGCCATGACCGGGGCGACCGATTCATTTCCGCGTGAGCGCGTAGAGGGACGCGCAGTCCGCGGCGCCGCGTGGAGCGGCTTGAATTCGGTACTGATGAAGTTCGGAAACCTGGCCATCATGGCTGTGGTTGTGCGCCTCGTGTCTCCGCACGATTTCGGGGTGTTCGCGGTGGCAGTTGTGGTTCACGCCATTGTGTCCAGCGTTGGCGAATTGGGTCTTTCTTCATGCATTTCCCGTCGCGACCTGGATCCGGAACGTGTAGCACCCACTGTTGCGGTGCTGGCCCTGATGAGCAGCATCTCCTTGGCGGCACTGACGGCTGTTGCCGCAGAACCCCTTGCTGTCGCGCTGGGTTCCGGGGAAGCAGCAGATCCAATCCGTGTTTTGTCGATTTCGATATTCCTCGGTGGCGTATTCACCGTGCCGGGCGCTCTGCTGGTCAGGGAGTTCCGCCAGGGCAAAATACTCATGGCCAGTGCCATTGCCTTCCTGCCGATGAACGGCTTGCTCGTGCTTTTGGCCGCCAACGGTGATGGAGCCATGGCTTTCGCGTGGTCCAGGATCGTGGGTCAACTCATCAGTGGGCTGGTGATGGTGGCAAGTGTTGACCGGCACTATTGGCCGCGTCTCGTACCCCGCGAAGTTGGGCCGCTGCTTCGTTTCGGGTTGCCGCTTGCCGGCGCCAATTTGCTGACTTATGTCCTATTGAACGCCGACTATGCAATCATCGGTCGAACTCTGGGCACTGAGCAATTGGGCCTCTACATGCTGGCCTTCACTGTCGCGTCCTGGCCGACCTCTGTGCTGGCTTCGACAATCAATGGTGTCGCTATGCCTGCATTCTCCTCAGCCGACACGGACAAGGTCCGATTGACCGGGATGTTGAAGAGCGCAGCCCGTCTGGTTGGACTCTTGGCTTTCCCCATAGGAATGCTGTGCATGGTCCTTGCGACGCCATTGATTATCGTGGTCTACGGCGAGCGGTGGGTTTCGGCGGCACCGGTCCTGTCTGCCCTGGCAGTCTACGGCTCCCTCTTTTCGGTCTCGCTTCTTCTCTCCAACCTGCTCGTGGGGATAGGCAAGTCCGGTGCCGTATTCATCATCCAAGGCATGTCCATAGTTGTACTCGTTCCCAGCGTCGCGTGGGGGTTGTCCCTGTTCGGCCTCGTGGGTGCCGCTTATGCACACATCCTCGTCATCATCCTTGTGCTCTCGCTGTTCCTCCTGGCGCTGCGCAAGAGCCTGGTGTCGGCACACCGTGTTCTTTTAAGAGCATTGTCGGGTCCACTCATCGCCTCGCTGTGCGGTGGATTGGTGGCCATGGCGGCAGCGGGTCTCTTTGCCGACCCAGTCCTCTCCCTCGCCGTTGGTGGGGCTACGGGGCTGGCTGCATACGCAGGAGCAGCGTCGCCCATGCTGTGGCCGTTCCTTCCCCACGCCGTCAAGGTACGGCTACCCGGCAAGCGCGTCATCGAGCGGAGCTGACATGGTCAGTCATACGGTGGGTGCTTTACCCAGAATGATCTTCTTTCGCCGCACCAACGCGAAGCTGGCACCTTTTCTTCGGCAACATCTTCGAGACCAGGTCCGCATCCTTAGCCACTCTTTCGAGGTGAAGGTCATCAGCGACGATTGCGATTACGGACAGCTCTGCGAGGAGTATGAACCTGCGATTACCGTCTTCGAAACGGGTGTCTATTCATATGGTCAGCGGATCACCAATACCCGCTCACATCCCGGTGTTCCCAAGCTGGGCTTCCTCCACGCCGACGCTTATGACATCTCCCGGGCTGTTTTTCTGTCCAATATGGCCAAGTGGGGTGTCGAAGACTTTTTCACCACATCAACGGCAATGGCAGAGTACTCGCCGGAGATCGCAGCAAACCTCTTCGTATGGCCGAATGCCGTCAATGCCCAAATCTACAAGGACCACGGTGTGGGGAAGAACATCCCGGTCCTGTTGACGGGCAGTCAGGAACGCCACTATCCGTGGCGAAACGCAGTTGGACGGATTCTGTCTGAAAGGTATCCCACCATGACCATGCCGCATTTTGGATGGGGCAGTGGCACGGAGCGCCTTGTAACAGGAACCGACTATGCGCGACTTCTCAGCGCGAGCTGCTTTGTGCCCGCGTGCGGCAGCATGGCCAGGGACGTGGTGCGCAAACAGCTGGAGATTCCTGCGGCCGGGGCGTGTCTGGTGACCGAGTGGTCTCCGCGGCTTGAGGAGTTCGGCTTCGTGGACCTGGTCAACTGCGTTTTCGCCGATCCGTCCAATGTTCTTGAAAAAATCGAAAGCCTCCTGGAAGACCGGGAACAGTTGAACCGGATAACGCGCGCCGGCCACGACCTTGTTCATTCCCGCCATACAGAGGCCCAGCGGAATCAGGTGCGGGAGTGGTTGGAGCTGTACCACCAGCGGAGACCGGGCCAGGAAATCGCCCAGGAAACGGCCTGCTCTTCGCTCGCTTTGGTCCCTCGGGCCGAGGCAGTGCGGACGTATGCAATTGGTCCCGGACTGGACCGCCTTCAACTGGCGAAGGGCTGGTCGCTGCTCCGCGGCAAAGACGTCCTCGGCGCTGAACACGAGTTTCTCAAGTGCTTGAATTTTTACTTCATACCTGAGGCCGTGACGGGCTTGGTCTTCACGAGTCTCCTCAAGGGGGATTCGTCGGCGGCGCTGGATTGGATAACGCAGGCGTTGACACGCACCTTCAGGGAAGGCGGCGGCTCGGACCCTGATCCGGTCCTTTGGGCGTGCCGTATCAGAGCCTTGGCCTGCGCCGGGGAGACGGTTGCAGCACGTCGGTCAGCCGAGATGTTCCTGCACATGAGCCACTTGGAATTGGACCGCGTCCGCCATGCCGTCAAGGACATGGGTCCGGCTTCGGCAGGTACGCCGTCAACAGCCCAACCGAGCCAAAAGAGGGCCTCAATTGCCCCTGTTCCGGAACTTAATGCAGCTGAGTGGACACAGGAATTTTCGGAGATGATCTCGAGATGCCGGCCTGCGGGCATGACTGAGCCCGAAGGCACCGGAATTTGGCATGGGGCGGGTTTGCCTTTGTCCCATGGACGGCCCAGATGGCAGCAGGCGGTGGCCGCGTCCCGTCGGGCCGTGAAGAGCCGGCTCACGTCAGGACGTGTTCTAAAGCTGCGGATGCGCTTGTCGCCACTCAAGCAGCGGATCGTCGCCACGGACTGGACGCGGACAATCAGGGAAACTGCCCGTCGCGAGCAATTGACGCGGGCGCTGCTGATCGGTAAAGCCGACCCCAGGGACAGCCGCGCCCTGAAGGCGGGCCTCTCGCTCAATACCGGTCGCCCGCCCTTGGACGTGAGTGTGTCCCTTGACCATGCTTCCGCCGAACACATGTTGCCTCGTGAGCCAGCGGAACGGGTTCTGGTGCTGCTGAACTATCAGTCGGAGCACACGGAACGCCATGACGCCGCTCACCTGAGACTCCTTTGCTTGTGTGCGCTGGTCATGATCCGCGGAACCACTACCACCAGTGGTTTGCACCTCTTGTCGGCATTGGTCGACTCGGGCGAATTCGTGGTGGTGGCGCACGACGGTTCAAAGGGAACAGCAGTGCTGCGCAGATTTGCCTCGGCACCCCGTGCCAGCGTTACGCAACATCCGGAGTCATCATGAGCAGGCCTGTCGTTGTGTGGGTCGCAGGGACAAACTGGGATTCCGTGCCCGGTACTGACAAGCGCCTGGTTCTGGCCCTCTCGGATCACTGCACCATCCTGTGGGTGGACCCGCCCCGGCGCGGACCGGGATTCGGTCCACACCGACACGTGAACCCGCGCGAGGTTGCCGCCGGGGTGCTGAGACTGGAGGTTCCCGTCCCATGGCCGGCCGTGACCAGATTTGGAATCCGGGTCGCCACCAACCTCTGGCTTTGGCGCACCATAAGCAAGGCATTGTTGCGTTCAGGGCTGGTATCCGATGCATGTGTGGTCGCTTTTCCGCTGGCCCGTTTTCCGCGAACGATGGCGGCTTCCAAAGTCCTGTATGTCACAGATCAGTGGCTGGCCGGCGCCGACCTCATGGGTTTCTCCGCCAAGCGCATCGAGAAAATCCTGCGATGGAATCTAAGAGAGGCCGACGCCGTCGTCGCCATCTCGCCCGAGGTGCTCACCCAGCTTGGTTCCCTGCAGCGATTGCCGGCGTCAACTTTTGTCCTGCCGAACGGCTGCGACTTGCCCCCGGAGCGGCACCGTGGTCCCCGCGCGCCCAGGGCCGTACTTCTGGGCCAACTAAACGAGCGCCTGGATGCAAATACGCTGGATGCCCTCTGTGATGCCGCCGTTCCCATTCTGGTGGTCGGGCAGCGGGCGGACAGCGATGCGGACTTTGGGAAGCGTTTGGATAGATTTCTCGCTGCCCCCAACGTCGAATGGGTGGGAGCCGTTCCCGGGGTCGAAGTACCCGGATTCCTGGAAACCAGCGCAGTGGGAATCACCCCCTATACGAACAGCGCCTTCAACAAGGCAAGTTTTCCGTTGAAGACACTGGAGTATCTGGCCTCCGGACTGCCCGTCATCTCCAGTGACCTGCCCGCCTCCGCCTGGTTGGCAACGGAACATGTCAGGGTCTGCACGGATACGCCCTCATTTGTCCGGGGCACCCTGCTGGCTATCACGGATGTGGGTGACCAAGATCTGGAGGCGGATCGCCGCAACGTGGCCAAGGTCAATACCTGGCACCACCGGGCCACGGAGTTTCTGCATCTTCTGGAAAACTGCGGCGCCATCACCAATGCAGCAAACGTCCCGGAAGGGAGTCTTCCCCGTGAATAAATTGTCACTTGCCATCATCACACCGAGCTATGCACCGGATTTTGAGCTGTGCGTCGAGCTCAACAGCTCGGTCCTTCAGAACACCGACCAAGATGTACAGCACCACATTGTGGTTACACGTCGGGACTTGGCCCGTTTTTCGCAGCTGGCCAACTCAAGGACCACCATTCATGACGTCAGGGAATTCCTGCCCCGGTCCATGCTGTCAGTTCCCGGACTCAATATGTGGGTAAACCCCAAACGGCCATTTCCACCCGTAAGGGGTTGGATAGCCCAGCAGATGGTGAAGTTGTCTGCGGCGGCCTCCATGAAAACCGATGTGGCGCTCCTTGTGGACTCCGATGTGGTGGTGCTGCGGCCGCTTGACGCCGCGCTGTACGCGCCCGGAGCGGAACTGCCGTTGTTCTGCGTCCCCGACGGCGTGGACGCGTCCCTGCCGGGCCACAGGGTCTGGAACGCTGTTGCTCGACGATTGCTCGGCTTGCCCTCCGTCGAAGCCTTACCCCTTCCCGACTACGTGTGTTGTCCCTGCGCCTGGGACCCCCTGATTGTCCGAAGCATGCTGAAGCGGGTGGAACAGTCAACCGGACTTCCGTGGCACATCGCGATTGGCCGGGAACTCCACTTTTCCGAGATGACTCTCTACGGCGTGTTCGTGGATGAGCTGTGCGGGACAGCTGCCCGCACCAGTGACATGCATTGCGTCAACCACTACGAGGAGACGCCGTTGGATACACAGGGGTACCTGGAGCTGCTGCGAACGGCCCGTCCAACAGATGCCGCCGTGATGGTTTCGGCCAAGTCAGGTACGCCTCTTCATGTGCGGCGACAGGCGCTGGAACTCTTTGGAATTCAAGCCGGGTAGTCAGTTGCTTCGTCCCGCCGGAAAGCCATTCCTGTAACCAGCGTTCTGGGTCTCAAGCTGCGACTCGTCCGGCACGTCGGACCTCTCTGAAGGGGCGGGGCTTTTGCCGGATCCGCCACTTCTGGGTTCGGTCAGCTTGTTGTCCTGGGTGGAGGGCCTTTTGCGCCGGCGCCCTTCACCCTCTTCCTCGCTGCTGCCGTGGGGCCTGCGTCGCGCTCGCCGGGATCGAAGTGCCGATCCTGCGGATGCGGCGGCGAAGACCAGCACGCCGCCTGCCGCCAGCACCACGATGACGGCGCGCAATCGACTGGAGTACTGCTCCGTCGGCTGGCTGGGGGGAGTAATGGGCAGGGCCGTGAACAGATAGCGGTCGTCGGCACCATTGACCTTCTGGAGCTCGTAGAGATCGGATTTGAGTACAGAGGCAAGTGCCGTGGTGGTTGTTGTCGCGGCTTCAGGAGAGGACCCCTTACCCGTAATTTCAATGATGAAGCCATTGCCTCCGGAACCGCGCCGCACAGAGTAGTCGTCACCCGCACCCAAATCAGAAAGTTTTTGCGCCGTGACGGTACTGTTCAAACGTGTAATGGCAACATCGGTTACCAGCGAGGGGTCAGTGGCCCGCAGATACGGATTGTTGCCATTGAGGTTGCCAAGGTCGGGATTCTTCAGGACATCACTCTCGCGCGGTACATCCGGCGAAATTACCGCGAAATTGACCGTTGTTTCGTAAGTCCTTGGACCGAATTCGTAGATGTACAAGCTTGCGCCCAAGGTCAGCAAGAGAACCGGCAAAGTGAAAAGCCTATGTATCCATAATTGTTTCACCAGGGATTTGGGGTCCATTACGAGACTCCGATGCTCTGGCCGGCCTTGCGGGCGGCAACGTTGAGGGTGGTGGGGGTAGATGCTTCGCGCTTGACCATGATCCATGCAGCTCCGGCAAGCCCCACTACGAACGGGTAGGTGAGGGCGAAAACAGGGAACGAAAGAGAATCGAAACCCGCCGAGCACGCGGCCGCCACCAACCCGCTGCCCGCCAGCGCTCCACAAAGGGAACGCAACTCAGGATCCCTCGCCCGCGAACCCGCCAGCAGGGCGGAAGCACCTGGCAGAACAAAGTAGGCTCCGATGGCCACCAGCCCCACTACGCCCATGGTTACCAGAGAGCCAAGGTATTGGTTGTCGAGGACCAGCGTCAGGTTGCCGGGAACAAAGTTGCCTGGACCGGTACCAAGTATCGGACGCTCTTGGAACATTGCAACGACACGCGGGTAATTATCTGTCCTTGTAGTAATGGATGGGTCTTCAGCCCCCCACGAGAACACCAACAAGAGCGTGCCCACAAGACCTGGGATGGTGAGGAACAGAAACGCCGCTGCCGCGGGTGCCACCAGGGCCACCCAGCTTCTGGCCGCCTTAGGCAAAAACGGTACCAGGCACGCCAACCCGACCACGACGCCCAGGATTCCGGAGCGCGAGACGGTGGCAGCGATTGCGAAGACCAACAGCGAAGTTCCCAGCCAGTGCAACCATTTCCGCCCCGACTTATCGTAGACCCCTCGCCAGATCGAAAGGGGCAACAGCATGGCGGCAACCACTGCGAGCTCAATTGAGTGGAACGTTGTCCCCGACACCCGGGTCAGGACACCGCGTTCCTGAAAGGCGGTATCGCCACCGTTATAGGTGAACCCCGGCATGGCGTCCCGCACCCAAATCATCGGGTTGATGTGGAGAAAGAACTGGACCAAGGCAACAACACAGCAAAAAAATCCTCCGGCCAACAACGCTCGGACGAGGACCTTCGCATCTTCAGTGGTCCTCACACGCTCCACGATCATCATGGCAACCCCTAGGCTGACCATGACCAGAATGAGCCACCTGTCTGCTGCTGCCCGGGTGGCCACAGTACTTCCGCCGGTCCAGCCCGCATACAAGGCCCCATAGGTGATCAACGATCCCAGAAGGAACAGCGTGATCCCTATGCGGCCCGGATGCCGCAGCTCAAGAGGGTTATGCAGCCCCATTGCCAGGGACAGGACCCACAGCAAGGTGATCACGCAACCCAGCAGGAGCGGAACTGTGCCGGCAGCACCGATAGGTTCGATGATCATGCTGGAAGGGACGAAGAATATACAGATAGCCAGCAACTGCAAGAGAGCCGAGGGACGGCCGGCAGCCGGCGCTTCGCTGCTGGGGGCAGCATTCCCCGTGAGGTACTCAGGACGCGTTCCATCAGACAGAGCATGCACGGCACCATCTGCCATCCGCGTCTCCCCATCGTTATGAACCGGTTCGTTCCCACCGAATGGACCCAACTACAGCCACCCTAGTACGTAACAACGAAACCAAACAGGGGCATTGTTGCGTATTTTCTTTGTATCTCCCGCATTGCCTGTCCAGGAGCGTAGTCCATCTCTTGACCGGCGCATGGCAGGGGAGGACCATCTATGAATACCGGTCTCGCGGCAGAGAAATGTGCTCCCATGAATAACGAACATGCTTTCGGTCCCCGGCGCCGCGCCTGGCTACTCATCCCCGGATTGGCCCTGCTGACCGTCCTGGGCTTAATCGGCACTTACGTCCTTACGCATCAATTCGGCATGAACGATGCGGAACAAAAGAAGAGTCTCCAAATACCCGTGTCAATCCGGCAAGTGGACGGCGGACCGAACTACTTTGCCAGGTTTCAGAATTCATTGCCCACCTCGGCGGAATTCTTTCCAATAGGAATTTGGCAAGAGAGCCTGACGGATCCATCCGACTCACCGCGTGACAGCAGCATCGGCATTAACGTCTATGTCGACCTGACAAGCAATTCCGAACCGGCGCTTGCCGCTGCGCAGCATTCATATGCGTTGGTCAGCGCGCCTCTGTCCGGGGGTGCGGGCAAAGTACTTTCCGACGAAGTGGACATGTGGGCTGGCGCCGGAAACGCCGAGTGGACCGGGGCCGGCCCTGGCACCGGGCAAGCATGCCGGCCCGCTGGACAAGGTTGTGGCTTCACGATTCAACGGGAACTCCTGAAGGGAGTTCCTGAGACGACCCTCACCTACGCAAACTACGGCAAAGGAGTGACCTTCTGGCAGAGCCCGCAAGACGCAGCCGTATTCGTCAACGAGTTCCCGGACCTGGTCTCCGCGGACAACTACTGGTTTACCGATCCCAACATCTGCGGTCCCAGCGAAGGAGGCTCAGCATTGGGCGGTGGCGTCCTGCTGCCGAGCGAGCAATGCAGGCTTGCCGCCAACTACGGCTGGACAGTCGAGAAGATCCGGACTCTCATCTCACCGTCCGGCAGCAAACCGGTGTGGGGTTTCGTGGAAGTCGGGCATCCCTTCGGCGAGGAGGATGCGCCCACTATTACCGGAGAAGAGCTTCGGGCGGCCGTGTGGAGCAGCCTCATCCACGGCGCCAGGGGCATTGTCTACTTCAATCACAACTTTGGGGGGCCCTGTCCCACCCAACACCTGCTCAGGGAGCCGTGCGGGGACTCCATCAGGCCGCACGTGTCCGCAATAAATTCCCAACTCAAGGCTCTGGCCCCGGTTCTCAATGCCCCCTTCCTCGATGGAGCCATAACCGCCACCGGCCCTGTGGACTACTCAACGAAACTGTTCAACGGAGAAGTCTTCGTCTTCGCCGGGGCGAACAAGGCCTCCGGTGGAGCGGCGACATTCCAGCTGCAGTGTGGCGGCAGCTCCGTCGTCGTACTGGATGAAAACCGCAAAATCCCCGTTGTCGACGGAAGCTTCACCGACACTTTCGCAAACGGAAACGCCGTCCACCTCTACCGCATCGAAGGGGGCGGGAGCTGCGGCTTATGACTAACGGCTGGTATTGTCCCGTTCCCATGCACCGGATGAACGCCGGGTTTTGCGGCGTCCCGCTCCGGCAAACGCTACGTAGACGGCGGCGTCAAACGCTGTCCATGGCCCTCGAACGGATGAGAGCAACTCGCGAATGGTCCGGGACGAAGAGGACCCGCCAGCGACTGCATCCTGTTCTGCGTTGCCCCGGTATGTCCGGCGCAGGACGGACAGCAGCGCAGCTGTTGTCCTCGGCGTCCTGACCACAACCGGCTCCGTTGGCAAAACGATCTTCTCCTGCGCGGAAAACAGCCGGTCCACATAGTAATCGTCTGCCGTCACAGACGGGAAACTCCCCAACCGCTCGTGCCCTGCCCGGTTCAACGCGTAGGCTCCCGCACCCCATAGTCCGCTCGAGTTCGCCGGTATGCGGCTGCGGGCGCGGTAGTACGCGCGAACCCACAGCGACGCGCCCTGGGTGTCGTAGCGGGACGCCGGTCTCGCGGCCAGAAGGTCCGGGCCTTCCAAGGCAGCAAAAACTGAACGCAACGCCGCAGCGCTGACTTCAATATCGGCGTCGAGATAAAGACGCGGCCAACGCAATGTCGCTTGGTCCGCGGCGTTCAGCGCAGCAGTCTTGGACGCTTCGCCGACGCGTAGGACACAAACGCCCTCGCACCGGGAGGCGATGTCCTCCGTAGCATCAACGCAGCCGTTGCAGGCCACCACAACGTCAACGGTGCCCCACGACAGGACCTCTTCCAATGACTCCAGCGTCCGCCCGATGACTCCGGCTTCGTTATGCGCCGGAATGATCACCGCACCGGTGGGGTATACCGGCTGCATTTTACAAATTCCCCACCGCTAACCGGTGCGCATGTGGCAACCTGTCCCGTCGGCGCTTGCTCAGCAGCGCTGCCGCAGCCTCCCGGTGCCCGGGCTTGCTAAGCCGGGCGACCTCTGCTGCAAGTACCGCGCACCGGAAAGCCAGCAATCTGCCGCCTGCCAGGTATTTGGCCGCATAACGGACCCTGTTGGCCGACATGAGCGCCGTCAACTGGGGCGACGTTCCCGACCCTCCACGTTTATGCGACATCCGGGCTGACGGCTCGAACCAGATGGAGTACCCGGCCAACCGCATACGGTGGCAGTAATCGGTCTCTTCCGAGTAGAGGAAAAACTGCTCGTCCCAGGGACCGACCGCTTTCGCCGCGTCAGCACGGATCAAGAGCGCCGCGCCCGTGGCCCAGTCCACCCTGTGCCCGTGAAGGTAACTTTCCGTGTCATAGTCCATTTCGGACAACCACCCGGGGCGCGCTTTCACATGGCTGCCCAACACAGCGTCACCCAGAGCACGCAGGACCCCGGGCTCCCGACGCAACGATGGATAAACGCTGCCGTCCTCGTCCAACAGCACAGGGACCACCATTCCGGCTCCGGAAACGCTCATTCGGTTAAGCATGGCGGCAATTGCACCCCGCTCCAGATGAAGATCCGGGTTCAGCACAAGATAGTTGCCGGCGTCGCCTGCGACACCAAGGGCAGCGTTGATGCCTCCGGCGTAGCCCAGGTTTCCACCTGTCCGAAAGGCCGCAACGTCCCGGTGGTGCCTTAGTTGCCGCAGGGTTTCACCATCGGGCGAGTTATCAGCCACCACCACTTTCAACGACTGATCGGCCGTTTCTTTCCGCAGGCTGGAAACCAGCGGGCCGACGTCGTCTGCGTTGTCATAGGTGACAACGATGACTGCCACATCGGCCCACCCCGTTGCCGCCACGAAAGATCCCGGACTCCGGCTGGGCCCGGGTTCCGGGACGATAGGGGTTTTCGGCGTCGCGCCTGACATCCGGCGCTCCGGCGCGGTGCCGCCGCTGTTCGTCCGCAGTTTCACATAGGCTCCAGGTCCTTCGACAAGGTAGCGTTGGGCCAACCTCCTGGGCTCGAGCATGAGGCGCCAGGCCCATTCGAGGCTGTGGGCGCTCACCCACGAGGGCGCACGCTGGATGTTGCCCGCGAGGAAGTCCACGACAGCGCCGAACGCGAGAAGCACCTTGGCACCTGTCAGATGACCATATTCTGCTATCCACAGCTCCTGCCGTGGCTTCCCCAGACTCACCACAAGAATGTCCGGTGCAGCCCTCGAGATGTCCGCGGCGAGCTCGGTGGATGCCTCGTGATCACCCAGTACCGACCTCTCGGGCGCCCACCATCCCGCTGTCTTCAAGTTGGACCGCTCAGCTGTGAACCGTTCACTGACGAGCTTCTGGGTTTCCTCCGAACCGCCAAGGAATCCAATGCTCAGTCCGCGCTCCACGGCTTGATCAAGCAACGGATTCATGAGGTCGCTTCCGGCCAGGCGCGGCCAAGGTTTGGCAGTGAGACGCCGGGCCTCGGCGGCCAGTGGGGCGCCGTCTATCAGGGTCAGCCATTGAACCCCTGCGGATGGAGAATCGAGTGCACCTATCCACCTGCTGCCCGCACCGAAATGCCCGATGTGGTCAAGGTTGGCCGAGCACACTCCCAAGGGTGTTGCGTCTTTGGCGCTTGCACGGTCCAGGATTTCCTGGAGTGCAGCGCCGAACTGCATGAGCTTCACCGGTACCCCGCCCAGATTTACCCACGGAGCCTCGTCGTCGGGGGGTTCCAGCCCGCCCCCCGCCGTGGGCGGCTGAAAATACAGGCTGCGGCCAACGATGTCCCCCGGGAGGGAAGGGTGGGAGACCCCGCGGCGGCGGGTATCGGCGATAGGGAGGAAATTCGATAGCAGCATTCCCGGCTCCAACTCAAGGCATCGACATGTGGCCGGCGAACCCAGGCTGCTGCACTGCCTGGATCGCCGGTGGCGGATTGACTCCGCACCAACAACATGTTTTCTTGAGTTGTCTCCCGGCCTCCTTGGAGAGGCTGCCGTAGGGCTACTTTAGGCCGATTCCGGTGATGCCGCCAGAGGGATACCTGAGCTGCCGAGAAATTCCGCCAGCCGCTGCGACCCGTCCGGGGGAGTGAAGCCCGCGGCGGTGATCTTGGCCAGGTCCAACACGCTGTTGACCGGGCGGGGAGCCACGCCTGCTTGCCCGTACTCGGCCGTGCTGACAGGTTGCACCAGCCCAGGATCGGCTCCGCAGAGCCGATAGACCTCAGCAGCGATATCCGCCCAGCTCTGTGGCGCGCCACTGTTGCTGATGTTGTAGACACCGTAGGGCGCCCTTGAATCAACCAGATGCCTGATACCCGCGGCTAGATCCACGGCAAAACTCAACCGGCCGGTTTGGTCATTCACCACGTTCGGTGATGCTCCCATGGCAGCAAGACCGGCCATGGTCCGAACAAAGTTCTTTCCGTCACCCACAACCCAGCTTGTCCTGACGATGTAGTGCCGCTGCACGGCTGCCACAGCCATATCGCCGGCCGCCTTGCTCTGCCCGTACACGCCCAATGGAGCGTAAGCCTCGTCTTCCTTGTGTACCTCAGCAGTACCGTCAAAAACGTAGTCGCTGGAAACATGGACCAGCGTCAGTGAATGTTCGACGGCGGTACGCGCCAAGCGGGCCACGGCGGCTGCGTTGATGGACCAGGCAGCTGTGCGGCCTTCAGGGGTTTCGGCGGCGTCCACGGCGGTGAAGGCTGCAGCATTGATGACCGTTGAGTAGCTGCGCCATGCCAACGACCGGAAGGAATCCTCGCTGGTGATGTCAAAATCCCGGCGACCGGCGAAGTCGACCGTTCGGTCGGCGTCGAACGCTTGCCGCAGGGCATTGCCCAACTGGCCATCGGCGCCCAGGACGAGAGTCCGGCGTTTCCGCATCGGGGCAACCTGGTCAAGCCGCGGGTGGTTCCTGTCCTGCTCCGAAACAACGGCGCGGCTGAGGGGGATCGGCCATGGGATGGAAACGCGTTCGTCGGCCGGATTCAGGAAGGTGTAATCCTTCCGGGCTTCCGGGCTCCAATGATCGTTGACCAGATAGGTGTAGGCGGTGTCGGCTTCCAGCGTTTGGAAGGCGTTGCCTACGCCTCGGGGCACGAAGACGGCCTGCCCCGGCGTCAGCTCCGCCGTGAACAGGACGCCGAAGGTAGGACCCTCCCGGAGGTCAACCCAGGCGCCGAAGATACGTCCACAGGCCAGTGAGATGAATTTGTCCCAGGGTTCGGCGTGGATCCCCCGGGTAGTGCCCGGAACGGCGTTGAAGGAGATGTTGTTCTGGATGGGGCCAAAATCCGGCAGTCCGGCGTCCAGCATTTTCCTTCGGTGCCAGTTTTCCTTGAACCACCCGCGACTGTCAGCATGCACAGGCAGTTCGAACAGCAGCAACCCAGGAATCGGGGTTGGCGTGGAGACCAGTTCCCGGACAGCCACGGTTCAGTGCCCTTGCCCCGCGTATTTTGACTCCGTGACCGCCTTCTGCGGACGCCACCATTCCTCGTTTGCCCTGTACCACTCCAAGGTCCCAGCCAAACCGGAGTCGAAGTCGGCGAAGCGGGGCGACCAACCGAGTTCCCTGCGAAGCTTGCTGGAGTCGATGGCGTAGCGAAGATCGTGTCCCGGCCGGTCATTGACGAGGTCGTAGGCGTCAGGCTGTTGCCCGTTCAGGAGAAGGAGCCTTTCCACCACTTCACGGTTGGACCGCTCGCCGTTTGCGCCGATCAAGTAGGTTTCGCCGATCTGGCCCCGTTGAAGAATCGTCAACACTGCCGAGGAATGGTCCTCCACGTGGATCCAATCGCGAACATTCAGTCCTTGACCGTACAACCGGGGGCGCAACCCGTCGAGGATGTTGGTGACCTGCCGCGGAATGAACTTCTCAACGTGCTGGAAAGGACCGTAGTTATTGGAGCAATTGCTGATGGTCGCTTTGAGGCCGAACGAACGCACCCATGCCCGGACCAACATGTCAGAACCAGCCTTGGTGGCGGAGTAGGGGCTGGTGGGCCGGTACACAGAATCCTCAGTGAATTTGCGGGGATCATCCAGCGCCAAGTCTCCATACACTTCATCGGTGGAGATGTGGTGGAAGCGTGTTTCATGCTTGCGGGCGGCTTCGATAAGGGTGAAAGTGCCCATCACATTGGTGTCCAGGAACGGACGGGGATCGTCCAGCGAGTTGTCATTGTGCGACTCCGCCGCGAAGTGCACCACGGCATCGACGGAGGCCGTCAGCGCATCCACCAGAGCGGCGTCGCAGATATCGCCCTGATGGAATTCGAAACGGTTGGCGGGCAGTCCCGCCAGCGATTCCAAGCTGCCGGCGTAGGTCAGCTTGTCCAGGACAGTGACATGGAGGCCGGTGTGCTCCATGATGAAGTGAACAAAATTGCATCCGATGAATCCGGCCCCGCCGGTGACAAGGATTCTCTGCATGGCCATAGCGTAACCGTCCGTGACGGTGATGTGCAGCGGGAGAGGACAGTTAGATGCGCGGAATTATTCTTGCCGGCGGCACGGGGTCCAGGCTTCATCCAATTACGCTCGGAATTAGTAAACAATTGGTTCCTGTCTTCGATAAACCAATGATTTACTATCCGCTGTGCACACTGATGCTCGCTGGAATCCGCGACATCCTCATCATCACGACGCCCGCGGATGGTCCGCAATTCGAGAAACTCCTGGGCGACGGTTCGCAATTCGGAGTCAATCTGAGCTATGCCCGTCAACCCACGCCCGACGGACTTGCCCAAGCCTTCATTCTGGGGGATAAGCACATCGGTAGCGGGAAGGTGGCGCTCATCCTGGGCGACAACATCTTCAATGGTCCAGGCATGGGCAACCAGCTCCGCCATTATGCCGATGTCGACGGCGGCGCAATCTTTGGCTACTGGGTCAAGGATCCCTCTGCTTACGGTGTGGTGGAATTCGATGATGAAGGCCTGGCGGTTTCGATTGAAGAGAAGCCCTCGGTCCCCAAAAGCAACTATGCAGTGCCAGGCCTCTACTTTTACGACAACAACGTTGTTGCCATGGCAAAAGAACTTCAGCCATCACCACGCGGGGAGCTGGAAATCACCGACATCAACCGCCAATACATGGAGCTTGGGCGGCTGCATGTACAGAAGTTCCCGCGGGGCACCGCCTGGCTGGACACAGGAACCTTCGGCGACCTCAACGATGCCTCCAACTACGTGCGCACCACCGAGAACCGGCAAGGGCTGAAAATTGGAGCTCCGGAAGAAGTAGCGTGGCGGATGGGGTACCTGAGTGACGACGAGCTGCGGCGGCAGGCAGCCAAGCTGGCCAAGAGCGGCTACGGGAGCTACCTATTGGACATACTGGACCGGCGCTGAGGGTCAGACTGCCGAAACATCTTCAAGCGCGCGGGCTATCTCGGCAGGCAAAACCGCCAATTGTGCGTCCAGCAATTCCTTGAGCTGGACGGCGTTCCTCGGCCCGATGACCGCGGTGGACACCCCCGGCCGGGAAAGCAACCAGCTCAACGAGACGTCGAGCGGTGACCGGCCCAGGCCGCGGGCAGCCATTGCCACCGCTTCCACCACCCGCGACTCCCGCGGCTGCAGATAAGGCGCAACGTAAGCGGCAAGCCTGTCCTGGGCTGCACGGGAATCAGCGGGTACCTGTCCCCGGTACTTTCCGCTGAGAACTCCACGCCCGAGCGGCGCCCAAGCCATCAGGCCAAGGCCTGCATCCTCGACCGCAGGGATAAGTTCTTCCTCCGGCTTGCGGTGAAGCAGGGAGTATTCCGATTGGTTGGCCACCAAAGTGAATCCTGCCACGGCCGCGGCCTTGGCTGTCTGCCAGCCGTTGTAATTGGAAATACCGACGTAACGGGCACGTCCGCTTTGCTGTGCCAGCTCCAGAGCTGAGAGCGTTTCATCCAACGGCACGTTGGGATCCCACTCCTGCGCGAACCAGATGTCTATGTAATCCGTTCCGAGCCTGGCCAGGCTCGCGTCCAATGCAGAGAGCAAGGCACCCCGGGAGGCGTTGACGCTGCGGCGGTTTTCCGACGACGACACGCCGGCTTTGGTGGAGATGACGATTTCGGACCGGGCTACAACGTCGCCAAGCATGGAGCCCAGCATTGCCTCGGCCCGACCCTGCGCGTATGAGGCGGCAGTGTCAACTACCGTTCCACCCGCCGCAACAAAGGAGTCAAGCAATTCGGCAGCGTCCTGCTCATCGGTTTCCTGCGCCCAGGACATGGTTCCAAGGGACAAGGAAGACACGCGGAACCCACTGTTCCCGACATAACGCTGCTGCATAGCAGCTAGCTTACGGGCAGTTACCAGTCTTCATGACGTAGGGTCTATTCACGTGAACTGGATAGAAGCAGCCTTGCTGGGCCTCGTGCAGGGCCTCACCGAATTCCTCCCGATTTCCTCGAGCGCGCATCTGCGGATCGTCGGCTCATTCCTTCCCGGCGCAGCCGATCCGGGGGCCGCCTTCACAGCCATTACGCAGCTGGGCACAGAGACCGCCGTGATCGTCTACTTTTGGCGGGACATCGTCCGCATCGTACGGGCGTGGTTCGGCTCCTTGACGGGCAAAGTCGAACGTAACGACCCCGATGCCCGCATGGGCTGGCTGGTCATTCTGGGCAGCCTTCCCATCGTCATCCTCGGCCTCTTGTTCCAGGACCAAATCGAGTCGGTGTTCCGCAGTATGTGGATTGTGGCCACCATGCTGATCGTTTTCGGCATGATTCTCGCCGTGGCCGATGCCATCGGCCGCCAAGACCGTGACCTTAGCCAACTGAGCTACAAGCACGGCATCCTTTACGGCTTTGCCCAAGCGATGGCCTTGATCCCCGGCGTTTCGCGCTCCGGCGGCACCATCACAGCCGGCCTCCTCATGGGCTACACCCGTGAAGCCGCCGCACGCTACTCCTTCCTGCTTGCTATCCCTGCCGTGTTCGGCAGCGGGCTCTACCAGCTCTACAAAACAGTCACGAAGGAGGGTTTGGCAGGTCCTTATGGACTGCCCGAAACCGCCCTGGCAACGGTCATCGCGTTCGTCGTGGGTTACGTCATCATCGGTTGGTTCCTGAAGTTCGTGTCCACACGCAGTTACAGGCTTTTCGTCTGGTACCGCATCTTCCTCGGACTGGCCTTGTATGTCCTGCTCGGTTTCGGTGTGATCAGTGCCTAGCACTAAGGTTGAGTCGTGAAATCGTGGATCTCCCGCCCTGTACCTGAACTGCCCGGCAACATGCCGCCCGTACGGCTGTACGACACCGCCCTTGGCCGTGTCGTGGAGGTGGAACGACAATCCGAGCAGTCGATGTACGTCTGCGGCATCACGCCCTATGACGCAACGCATATGGGTCATGCAGCGAGCTATGTAGCGTTCGACCTGCTGAACCGGGCCTGGCGTGATGCGGGTATCCGCGTGTCCTACGTGCAAAACGTCACGGACGTCGACGACCCCCTTCTTGAACGCGCCGCCGCCACAGGAGTGGACTGGCGTGAACTGGCAGAGAGCCAGATCGAGCTTTTCCAAACGGATATGGATGCCTTGAACGTCCTCGCGCCGGATCATTACGTTGGCGCCGTCGAAGCCATCCCCGACATCGTGCCGGCCATTGAGCAGCTCATCTCCGATGGTGTCGCCTACCGCGTTCAAGGCGCCGACGGAGAACCCGACGGCGATGTCTATTATGACGTCGAAGCCGCCGGCAAGAGTTCCAGTGCCACGGATGCCTGGACTCTTGGCGATGTGTCCGGACTCGGTGAAAGCGAGATGCTCGCGCTGTTCGCCGAGCGCGGGGGAGACCCCGGCCGGCCCGGCAAGCGAAACGCCCTTGATCCCCTCCTGTGGCGTGTAGCCCGTGACGGGGAGCCCAGTTGGCCAGGCGCCAGCCTTGGTGCCGGACGCCCAGGCTGGCACATCGAATGTACGGTTATCGCGCAAAAGTATCTGCCGGCGCCCTTCACTGTGCAAGGTGGCGGCTCCGACCTGATCTTCCCGCACCACGAAATGGGAGCCGGCCACGCTTACTCGCTGTCCGGCGTCCCGCTGGCCCGTCACTATTCCCATGCCGGCATGGTGGGCCTGGACGGGGAAAAGATGAGCAAATCCAAGGGAAACCTGGTCCTCGTCTCCAAGCTCCGTGCAGCCGGTGAGGAACCTGCTGCCATCCGCCTGGCAATCCTTGCAAACCACTACCGCTCAGACTGGTCCTGGACTGATGAAGACTTCGCCGCGGCCAAGGACAGGGTCGCTGTTTGGCGGGCAGCCTTGGAGCAAGCTCCGGCCGGTTCTGCGGCCGCGCTGATCGCAGCCATGCGCAAGGAGCTGGCCGAGGACCTCAACGCGCCAGCTGCGCTGGCCGCCGTCGACCATTGGGCCCGGGAGGCAGTACGCAACAGTGCGGAGAAGTCCGCTCATGACGCTGCCCTGGTTTCCGACGCCGTCAACGCTTTGCTGGGCGTGGAACTCTAAGTCGCCCCGATAAACAGGAAACGGCCCCGACGAATGTCGGGGCCGTTTCCTGTTCGTGGCGGTCCTGGGGATTCCCGCGGTCCTAGGGACGCTCTTTGCCGCGCCGCTTCAGGTAGCGCTCGAATTCCCTGGCAATGGACTCACCGGAGGCTTCAGGAAGATCTGCGGTGTCCTTGGCTTCCTCCAGCTGGCGCACGTAGGCGGCAATTTCCGGGTCCTCCGTCGCGAGCTCGTCCACCCCTCGTTCCCAGGCCTCCGATTCTTCGGCAAGGGCATGGCTGTCCACCGGCACCTGGAGCAGGTCCTCGATCTTGTGCAGAATGGCGAGCTGGGCCTTGGGGGAGGGCGGTTGCGCTACGTAGTGGGGAACTGCAGCCCAGAGTGAGACCGTGGGCAAGCCCGCCAAAAGGGCGAATTCGGCCAGGACGCCTACGATTCCCACGGGCCCTTCGTACTGGGAGGCTTCCAGGTTGAGGCGTTCCCGCAAGCCGTTGTCTTCCGTTGTGGTGCTGACAGGAATGGGCCGGCTGTGCGGAACATCAGCCAGCAGGGCGCCAACCAGGATAACGGAATCGACCTTGAGCGCCTCGGCATGCACCAACAGTTCGGTGGTGTAGGCACGCCAGCGGTAAGACGGTTCAGTACCGAGGACAAAAACCACATCCACATTGCTGTCCGGAACAGCGGCCTTGTAGATCCGGGTGGAGGGCCACTTCACTTTTCGGGCACCGGAAGATGTGCGCCGCACCGTGGGCCTGGTGAATTGGAAATCGTAATATTCCTCGGCATCCACAGTGGCAACCTTCTTGCCGTCCCACAGCTTGTTCAGATAGTGCAGAGCATCGCTGGCTGCTTCACCGGCGTCGTTCCAGCCCTCAAAGGCAGCGATCATTACGGTGACCCGCTGTCCTTCCGCGGGTTCCTTGAGGAAACGCTCGGGCTCCACGCTGATGTCCTGCCCTTCGGGGGTCCCGTCCACACTGTTCATCCATTCACCCTACGTCCAAGACCCTGATGGATGCATGGCATTTCGCGTCAACGCGTGTCCCAAATTCGCCCACAGCACAATGCCGGGACTGTGGGCCATCAGGTTCCACGTAGACTGGAAACCATGCATTCAACACCCAGCCAGCCCCTCCTCAAAGCCGTGCTCTGGGATATGGATGGCACACTCGTGGACACCGAACCCTATTGGATCGCGGCCGAGCGCGCCTTGGTGGAGGCACATGGCGGCAGCTGGAGCCACCAGCAGGCCATGCAGTTGGTGGGCCAGGCGTTGCTTCACGGCGCTGCCGTTTTGCAGGCAGCGGGAGTGAACCTGGAAGCCCGTGAGATCGTGAACACCCTGAGTACCCAGGTCATGGAGCAGGTTCGCAAGGAAGTGCCCTGGCGGCCCGGCGCGCGCGAATTGCTGGATGATCTGCACCAGTCCGGCGTCCGCTGCGCCCTGGTGACCATGTCCGAGCACCCGCTGGCCAGCGTGGTGGTGGAGAGCCTGCCCAAGCCGTACTTCGAGTTCATGGTCACAGGAGACACCGTCACCAATGGAAAACCCCATCCGGAGGCCTACCTCACGGCGGTGGATAGGCTGAAGCTGGAAGACTCCTCGGTCACAGTGGATCACTGCGTCGCCCTGGAAGACTCCATCCCAGGTGCCACAGCAGCCATCGCCTCAGGGGTGGTAACCGTGGGAATTCCGCACCAGGTACCCCTTCCCGAAGACCCACGAATGGTCATGTGGGACACCCTTGTGGGCAGGACGACAGCAGACGTACAACAGTTGGTCCTGGACCGCCTCCCCGCACTTAACCTCGTTGAAGGGGCCAACTAGGTGAGCAGTTCCCCCGCACCCCATCACGTTGCAACAAAAAAGGAAGGCATCCCGCTCGGAAAGATAGCGGGTATCCCGGTCTACTTGGCCTACTCCTGGTTCATCATTGCCGGCTTTACCATCATCGCGTACGGACCTGTACTCATGCATGACTATCGCGGTCTGGGTAGCTGGGCCTACCTCGTCGCCTTTGGGTACTCCGTTCTGCTCGCCATATCAGTGCTGATCCACGAGCTGGCGCACGCCCTGAGCGCCAAGGTCTTCAAGTGGCCAACGGAGAAGATCGTGCTGAACCTATGGGGCGGGCACACCCAGTTCGAGAGCTTCACGGCGTCTCCCGGCAAGGCCGTGATCGTGGCCATGGCCGGACCGGCGGCAAATTTCCTCCTTGCCGGAGCACTGGCACCGTTCGTGTTGGGCCGCTCGTTCGAGGGCGTCTGGGACTTGTTGGCGAACATCCTTATGTGGGCCAATCTGTTGATCGGTATCTTCAACGTTTTGCCGGGCACACCCCTGGATGGCGGGCGCCTGGTCGAGTCAGCCGTGTGGAAAGCAACCGGCAGCCAGGACAAAGGGGCCATCGCGGCCGGTTGGTCCGGTCGGGCCATCGCTGTTGCCCTGTTTTTCTGGTTCATCGTCCGGCCATTTCTGACCGGCGCCGGCCTTGACATCACCTTCTCCCTGATCACGGTCCTGGTCTGCGGCTTTCTATGGATGGGTGCTTCCGGCTCCATTCACCACGCCCAACTGCGCAGCCGCCTGTACCTGGTCAGTGCGGGCGGCCTGGCAGAGCCCGCTGTCGGCGTGCCGAACTCGGCCACGGTGGCAGATGTCCTGGCCATCGCTCCGGCGGGGAGTCCCGCCGTCGTGATCTGTGGCCCTGACGGCAGGCCCCAAGGCGTTGTTGACGGACCCGCCGTTGCCGCCGTCCCCTATGAAGCCACCACGACGACGCCCGTCACCGCGGTTGCCCACGCCCTGGCTGCCGGTGCGTACGTCCCCGAATGGTCCAAGGGGCAGGAACTGATCCAGTACTTGGCGCAGCTGGAAGGCGGCGAATACGCTGTGGTGGACCACAACGGAATCGTCACCGGACTGCTGCGACAGGAAGCCGTAGTGACAGCCATAACAGGTAAGGAAGCCCGCAGGAGCGGTCGCCCCTGACCATGCGACCGGTAGAGTTACATGCCGGCCGCCTTAGCAAGACCAATGCCTTGGCGCCCAGTAGCCAGCAACACGTCGCGGCCCAGCCGTACAAGAGCGAGGAACACCACATGAACCGCGAAACCGCCGCCCCCGAGGCAAGCGCAAGCCCGGACAAGGCAGCCACCGGCTCCACTGTGCAGCCAACGGGTGCTGCACGGCGTCGCGGGCCCTTCCGTGTGGGAGAGCGGGTCCAGCTCACTGACGAGCGCGGGCGCATGAACACGATAATGCTGGAAGTGGGCGGCGCGTTCCATACGCACCGTGGATTCCTGAACCACGACGAAATCATCGGCAAGGTGGATGGTTCGGTGGTAAGCAACAATGTTGGCCAGCAGTACCAGACCCTGCGCCCCCTGTTGTCCGACTTCGTGTTGTCCATGCCCCGTGGTGCTGCCGTTGTCTACCCCAAGGACGCAGCCCAGATCGTTACCATGGCAGACATCTTCCCGGGTGCCCGCGTTGTGGAAGCAGGCGTCGGATCAGGCGCACTGTCCATTTCGCTGCTCCGTGCGGTAGGCGACGGCGGCTACCTTCACTCGTTCGAGCGTCGCGAAGAGTTCGCTGACATCGCCCGGGGCAACGTGGAGACCATCTTTGGCGGCCCCCACCCGGCATGGCAAATCTCTTTGGGAGACTTCCAGGAGGAAGTCGTCAAGGCTGAAGCTCCGGGCTCTGTGGACCGCGTAGTGCTGGACATGCTGGCTCCTTGGGAATGCCTCGACGCCGTAGCAACCGTCCTGGCGCCAGGTGGCGTCTGGATCAACTACGTGGCCACGGTGACCCAGTTGTCACGCACTGCCGAAGCAATCCGCGCCGACGGACGCTTTACCGAGCCCGATGCCTGGGAGTCCATGGTCCGCGGCTGGCACCTGGAGGGCCTCGCCGTCAGGCCCGACCACCGCATGGTTGCCCACACCGGTTTCCTGTTGGTAACCCGGCGCCTGGCCGACGGCGTCACCGGTATTTCCGTGAAGCGGCGTCCTTCCAAGACTGAATTCAGCGAAGAGGACCTCAACGCCTGGACCCCCGCAGCGGTAGGGGAGCGCTCCGTCTCGGATAAGAAACTCCGCCGCGCTGCCCGTGACGCCATCGCCGGAACCAACGTCCAGGACTGACCCACGGTCACAAACTGAAAAGGTCACAATAGGGTCCGCATTCCGGATGTCACCGGGCACCCTGGGCTTTTCGGGACTAAGGTCTTGTTAAGCGCAGGAAGGGGCTGATGAATCGTGGATACGCCAAACAACGACCTTGGACGGCCGACGCCGGAGGATGCAAACACAGCGGCAGAGGAAAGGGCCGGCCGGGGTATCGCCCCAGTTCAGCCGCCTGAACCCTCGACTGACCTGACTGTTGCCGAACGGCAGATAAACATCCTTCGGGACAAGCTCCGCCACATTGACCGCCAACTGGCAGCCGCTACGCAGAACAACAGCAAGCTCGTGAGCATGCTGGAAACCGCCAAGGCCGAGATCCTTCGGTTGAAAGGGGCCTTGGAGCAGGAAGGCCAGCCGCCCTACAGCTTCGGCACCGTGCTCCAGGTCAACCCGCGCAGGCAGCCGGCACCCGGAAGCTCGGGGCAAGCCGCAACAGAAGAGTCAGTGGACATCTTCAACGCCGGCCGGAAGATGCGGGTGGGTGTCAGCCCCCTGGTCAACGTGAGCCAACTCGCGGTAGGGCAGGAAGTCCTGCTCAACGAAGCCCTGCTCATCGTGGCGGGGCTTGGCTACGAGCGGGCCGGTGAACTGGTCACTTTGAAGGAAATGCTCGGAAAGGACCGCGCACTGGTAGTCGGCCGCGCCGATGAGGAAAGGGTAGTCCGGCTCTCCGGTGCCCTTCAGGAGCTCCACCTCAAGGTCGGCGACGCATTGTCCCTGGATTCCAGGACGGGGTACGCACTGGAGAAGGTTCCCCGGGCCGAAGTGGAAAACCTGGTCCTTGAGGAAGTTCCGGACATCACCTACCAGGACATCGGCGGCCTTGGTCCCCAAATCGAACAAATCCGCGATGCCGTGGAACTGCCGTTCCTGCATCCGGACCTCTACCGTGAACATGGTTTGAAGGCCCCCAAGGGCATCCTGCTGTACGGCCCTCCGGGCTGCGGCAAGACGCTCATCGCCAAGGCTGTGGCGAACTCCCTCGCTGCCCGGGCGGCTGAACGTGCCGGCAACACCGACCTCAAGAGCTACTTCCTGAACATCAAGGGCCCAGAGCTCCTGGACAAGTACGTGGGCGAAACCGAGCGGCACATCCGGTTAATCTTCGCCCGGGCCCGGGAAAAAGCCTCGGACGGCAGTCCAGTGGTTGTTTTCTTCGACGAGATGGACTCGCTTTTCAGGACCCGCGGCACGGGTGTCTCTTCCGACGTCGAAACCACCATCGTGCCCCAGTTGCTCAGCGAGATTGACGGCGTGGAGCGCCTGGACAACGTGATAGTCATCGGTGCGTCCAACCGTGAAGACATGATCGACCCCGCGATTCTCCGGCCAGGACGCCTCGACGTAAAAGTGAAGATCCAACGGCCCGACGCCGAAGCAGCCGCGGACATTTTCGCAAAGTACATCACTACGGATCTGCCGTTCCACGCACAGGACCTCGCGGAGTACGGGGGAGACGTCCAGGCCACAGTGGACGCCATGGTCCAAAGGACCGTGGAAGCCATGTATTCCACCGAGAAATCCAACGAATATCTCGAAGTCACCTACGCCAACGGTGATACGGAGATGCTGTACTTCAAGGACTTCAACTCCGGGGCTGTAGTGCAGAACGTCGTAGACCGCGCCAAAAAGTACGCCATCAAGGATCTCCTGACCAACCAGCAAAAGGGCCTGCGGATCGATCATCTGCTGCGCGCTGTGGTGGATGAGTTCCGGGAGCACGAGGACATGCCCAACACCACCAATCCGGACGATTGGGCACGGATCTCAGGCAAGAAGGGTGAACGGATCACTTACATCCGGACCATCGTCCAAGGCAAGGCCGGGCAGGAGCCAGGCAAGTCCATCGAGACCACCGCAAACACGGGCCAGTATCTGTGACAGCCAGACCCGAAGGTATACCCACAGAGAAACTGCCCGTTGGCGGAGCGATGCGCGTCATGGGCTCGGAAACTGAATACGGCATCCACGCACCATCTGCGCCCGGCGCCAATGCCACTATGATGTCCGCGAGGATCATCCAGTCATACGCGGCCCTCACGCGTCAGCGTGCAGCCGGTGGCGCCGAAACGCGTTGGGACTACACAGACGAAGAGCCGCTCCATGACGCCCGCGGCTGGACCGTGGACCGGGCGGCGGCAGATCCGAGCCAGCTCACCGACCAGCCTCCTGTCCTCGACGCCGAAGCCGTGGCCTTGGCTTACGGCCGGCAGGAACTGGAGCTTGATGGCGCGGACGAGTCAGGCTCCCTCCTGATGAACATGGTGCTCGGCAACGGTGCGCGCCTGTACGTGGACCATGCCCATCCGGAGTACTCCAGCCCGGAGGTTACCAATCCCCGGGATGCGGTTGCCTGGGACGCTGCCGGTGACCTCGTGGCGCTTGCCACCGTCCGGAAGGTGGCCGCAGACACCAGCTTGCCGGCCATCAACCTGTACAAGAACAACACCGACAACAAGTCGGTCTCTTACGGCTCCCATGAGAACTACCTCATGCCCCGTTCGGTGCCCTTTGGCGACATCATTCGCGGCCTGACCCCGTTCTTCGTGTCCCGCCAGGTAATCTGCGGTGCCGGCCGGGTGGGCTTGGGACAGGACAGTTCGACACCCGGATACCAGATCAGCCAACGGGCCGACTTCTTCGAAGCGGAAGTGGGGCTGGAGACAACTATCCGACGCCCGATCATCAACACCCGGGATGAGCCGCACGCCACGGCCGACAAGTACCGCCGCTTGCACGTCATCATTGGGGACGCCAATCTCAGCCAGGCCTCCAACTACCTTAAATTCGGCACCACCGCCATGGTCCTGAGCCTCATTGAGGCCGGACAAGCTCCAAAGATTGAGGTCCACGAGCCGGTCCAAGCCCTTCAGGCCGTCAGCCACGACACAACGCTGACCGCGACGGTCCGGCTGCTCGACGGGCGCAGGGTGACAGCGCTGGATCTCCAGTGGATGTATTACGAAGCCGCAGCGAAACTGGCCCAGGAAACCGGCGTGGCAGATTCCCTCTCCGGGGACGGCCACAGCCACGAGGTTCTCTCGCGCTGGGAATCCACGTTGACCGCACTGGGGTCCGATGTGATGTCGGCGGCAGCATCCGTGGAGTGGGTAGCAAAGCAGTCGATCCTGGAAGGGTACCGGAACAGGGACGGACTGGGCTGGGGCGACGCCAGGCTCGGTTTGGTGGACCTTCAGTGGTCTGACATCCGCCCGGAGAAAGGCCTCTACTACAGGCTTCTGTCCAACAACCGCATGCAGCGGGTAGTGGACGACGCCGACATCGCCCGGGCGGTGACGGAACCGCCGTCGGATACGCGAGCGTACTTCCGCGGCAAGTGCGTTTCAAAGTTCGGGAAGGACGTTGTGGGCGCAAGCTGGGACTCTGTGATCTTCGATGTGCCGGGGCTGGGAAAACTACAGCGCGTGCCCACCCGCGAACCGTTGCGGGGGACAAGGACGCTGACCGGGGCGCTCTTCGACCGCCATGCGGAAGCGGGTCCGTTCCTTGCCGAATTGTTGGGCCAGAATCCGCCGCCGGCAAGGGCCTGAACCAGTGTCCGCCACAGGAACATCCGTACTCATCCAAAGCCGTACGCGGGGGCCCGCAGCGTGGCAATATGGCAGTAGGAAGTCTCCAATACCCGGGGACTGACAAGAGGGAGAAAGAAAATGGCAGCTCAGGAGCAGCAACAACCACAGTCACGGGAAACCGAAGCTGAAGTGGACGTCCCGGAGGCTCCGCCTGCAGCGCCGGAAGCCCAGGCATCCGAGGCAACGCAGGGCGTGGATGATCTCCTCGATGAAATCGACGGCGTACTGGAATCCAACGCTGAAGAGTTCGTCAGGGCCTTCGTCCAAAAGGGCGGCCAGTAACCGGCCCCCACAGCAAGAATCTACCACCCGGACGGCGTGAGGCCTCCGGGCACCGGAATGCAGAGTCGAAGGAGTGCAGCAATGCAGGACCCATCAGGCGGCCCCCTGGCCACCCAGGCAACGTCTTCATTTACCGAGCATCTCCAACGCTCGCGTCCTGAGCTCCTTCCGTTCAATCAGCCCCTGCCCGCTGGCGCCGTACCGGCATCGCCCCACGCGACCACCATCGTCGCATTGACGTATGCAGGCGGCGTGCTGATGGCTGGCGATCGTCGTGCGACCATGGGCAACGTCATCGCCAGCCGCCACATCGAGAAAGTGTTCCCGGCCGATGAATATTCGGTGCTGGGTATCGCCGGAACCGCTGGCTTGGCAATCGACATCACCCGTCTGTTCCAGGTTGAGCTTGAGCACTACGAAAAGATCGAAGGAACGCTCCTGAGCCTGGTAGGCAAAGCAAACCGCCTGGGTGCCATGATCCGGGGGAACCTGCCCATGGCCATGCAGGGGATGGCGGTCATTCCGCTGTTCGCCGGCTTCGACCACGTCAGCGGCGTGGGCCGCTTGTTCTCCTACGACGTCACGGGCGGCCGCTATGAAGAGCAGGAACACCACTCGGTGGGATCGGGCTCGGTCTTTGCCAGGGGCGCGCTGAAGAAGCTGTGGAAGCCGAATCTGACTGAGGAGGACGCGGTTGCGGTAGCTGTCGAGGCACTCTACGACGCCGCTGACGATGACTCCGCCACCGGCGGCCCGGACCCGGTACGCCAACTCTGGCCAGTTGTCTACACCGTGAACCGCGCCGGAAACCGCAGGGTTCCTGAGCGGGACCTCGCGGCCATTGCGGGAGAAATCGTTGCATCGCGGGCCATCGCCGGACGGGAGGCCTGAGATGACGCAGCAGTTCTATGTTTCTCCTGAACAACTGATGAAGGACCGCGCGGACTTCGCGCGGAAGGGCATCGCCCGCGGCAGGTCCGTGGTGGTCATCAGCTGCGCCGACGGCATTGCGCTGATCGCCGAGAATCCATCACCGTCCCTCCACAAAATCGGCGAGATTTACGACAAGATCGCCTTTGCGGCCGTAGGCAAGTACAACGAGTTCGAGAGCCTGCGACAGGCAGGCGTCCGCTACGCCGATGTCCGCGGCTACTCCTACGACCGCGAGGACGTCACGGCCCGCGGCCTGGCCAGTGTGTACGCGCAAAGCCTCGGAGCTGTGTTCACCGCTGAACAAAAGCCTTTCGAGGTGGAACTCGCGGTGGCCGAGGTAGGGGCCACGCAGGAGCAGGACCACCTTTACCGCCTGACCTTCGATGGTTCCATTGCTGACGAGAACGGTTTCGTCGTCATGGGCGGACTGGCGGACCAGATTTCCGACGTCGTCAGCGGGGCTTGGGAGCCGGAACTCACCCTCCCGGGGGCCATGCGTCTGGCGTTGCGTGCCTTGGCTGCCGACAAGGAACTCGAAGCCCTGCCGGCTACCGCCGTCGAAGCCGCTGTCCTGTACCGCGCGTCGGAGAGCCACCGGGGATCACGAAGGGCGTTCCGGCGGCTGCTGCCCGAGGACATGACCCGGTTGCTCACAGAGGAGGCCTGAGATGGACAAACGCATATTCGGCATCGAAACGGAATTCGGGATTTCCTATTCCAGCCCGGATTCACGTCCCTTGGCGCCTGAAGAAGTGGCCCGCTACCTCTTCAGGAAAGTGGTCAGTTGGGGGAGGTCTTCCAACGTCTTCCTGACCAACGGCTCGCGACTCTACCTGGACGTGGGGTCCCACCCTGAATACGCCACGGCTGAGTGCGATGACCTTGCCCAACTCATAGCCCACGACAGGGCAGGAGAACTCATTCTCGATGACCTCGTGGATGAGGCACAAAGCAGGCTGGCCGCCGAAGGCTTCAACGGAACCGTTTACCTCTTCAAGAACAACACGGATTCGGCGGGCAACTCCTACGGCAGCCATGAGAACTACTTGATTCCGCGCCGCGGTGAATTCTCCCGCTTGGCTGAAATCCTGATTCCCTTCCTGGTGACCCGGCAGTTGATCGCCGGTGCCGGCAAGGTATTGAAGACCCCGCACGGGGCGACCTTTGCTTTCTCGCAACGGGCCGACCACATTTGGGAGGGCGTTTCATCGGCGACCACCCGCTCGCGTCCCATCATCAACACCCGGGACGAGCCACACGCTGACGCCGAGTTCTACCGTCGTCTCCACGTCATCGTTGGGGACTCCAACATGTCCGAGACAACGGCCCTGCTCAAGGTCGGTACGGTGGACCTGATTCTCCGCATGATCGAGTCGGGCGTCATCATGCGGGATATGCGCATGGAAAACCCCATCCGCAGCATCCGTGAAATTTCCCACGACCTCACGGGCCGGGCCCTGGTCCGCCTCGCCAACGGCAGGCAGCTCACAGCCCTTGATATCCAGCGCGAATACCTCACCAAGGTCACTGACTTCGTTGCCACCAATGGAGCCCATAACGCGCATGTTCCCTTGATCCTGGACCTGTGGAAGCGCACCTTGGATGCCATCGAAAGCGGTGACACAAGCACCATTGACACCGAGGTTGACTGGGCCATCAAGAAGAAGCTCATGGACGGCTACATGCGACGACACGGGCTCGGTCTCGACTCGCCCCGGATTGCCCAACTCGACCTCACGTACCACGACATCTCGCGGCAACGCGGCCTGTTCTTCCTGCTCCAGGCCAGGGGAGCGGCCCGCCGCTTGGTCACCGAGACCGACGTGAAGGACGCCGTGGACGCACCGCCGCAGACCACGCGCGCCAAGCTGCGCGGCGACTTTGTCCGCAGGGCACAGGAACTCGGACGTGACTACACCGTCGACTGGGTCCACCTGAAACTGAACGACCGCGCGCACCAGACCATTCTCTGCAAGGACCCCTTCCGCAGCGAGGACGAAAGGGTGGATGCGCTCTTGGACTCCATGGGCTGATCGGCGCTTTTAGCTGGCTCCCAGCTTCACGGGCTACTCTGGATAGTGGTCTCTTTCCAGGAGACAACCTGCTTGGAGGCGTCATGCGCTGTTCCGAGTGTCCCTTGCCCCGACGAAAGTGTCTTTTTTGTGCGCCGACTCCTAGCAATTCTTCTTCCTGCCCTGCTGCTCATCACCGCGTGTGGCGGAAGCAACGCGACACCCGAGCCCACCAGCCAGTCCGCAGGTGACATTTCCAAGCTTGACTCCGTGAAAGTGACGGACAACGGCAATGACAAGGCACCGGGCGTTGAATTCTCCAAGCCGCTCAGCGTGACCGAACCTACCGTCAAGGTCGTGGTCGACGGAGACGGGGAGCGCGTGAAGGCTGGGCAGACAGCCGAACTCGTCTACGTGGCTGTGGACGGCACCGACGGCAAGACGGTGGAAGACGCCTATGCCAACGGGCCCCAGCCGATCGAGTTGACGGATGAACTGAAGTCCGGCAACCAGCAGATCTACAACGCGATCGTGGGTGCCAAGATCGGCTCGCAGATCGCATTCGCCGCTCCTGGCAACGGCGCAGCGTCGCCGGCCGCTTCCACCCAGTTGGTTGTCTTCAAGCTGCTGTCGGCCAAGGACCCTGCTCCGGTACTGGACAAGCCTGAAGGCGACCCCGTTACTCCTCCTGCGGGGCTTCCTGCAGTGAAGGAAGACGACAAGGGCATTCCCCAGATCTCGGTTGACGGCGTTGCTGCTCCCAAGGAACTTATTGCCCAGGACCTCATTAAGGGCAAGGGTGCTGCCGTCAAGGCGTCGGACACCCTGACGGTGAACTACGTCGGCGTCAACCTCGTAGGCGGCACCAAGTTCGATTCCAGCTACGACCGCGGAAAGCCCGCCAGCTTCCCCCTCACAGGCGTTATCAAGGGCTGGACGCAGGGCCTCGAGGGCAAGACCGTTGGCTCCCGCGTTCTGTTGGTCATCCCGCAGGACCTTGCCTACGGCGCAGAGGGCCAGGGGCAGGCGAAGGGTGACCTTGTCTTCGTCGTGGACATCCTGGGCGTCAAGTAAACCCATCGCATTCTGCAGGCACTGGCTTAAGCTGGTTCCTGGCACCCATCCATCACCCACACCAAGGAGTACCCATGTCATTTGGTCAGCGTGACTTCGACCGCACCAAGCCGGAGATTGACTTCCCGGAAGGCGACGTCCCCACAGACCTCGTCATCACGGACCTCATTGAAGGCACCGGCCGTGAAGCCCAGGCCGGGGACACCGTCTCCACCCACTACGTAGGGGTTGCCTGGTCCACGGGCGAGGAGTTCGACGCTTCCTGGGGCCGTGGCGCCCCTCTGGACTTCCGCGTAGGCGTTGGCCAGGTTATCCAGGGCTGGGACCAGGGCCTGCTGGGAATGAAGGTTGGCGGACGTCGTCGCCTCGAAATCCCCTCGGAGCTCGCTTACGGCTCACGCGGTGCCGGCGGGGCCATCAAGCCGAACGAAGCTTTGATCTTCGTGGTTGACCTCGTGGCTGTCCGCTAAGGAACAGCCGTCCTCCAAGGCGCGTCACTTGCCGGTAAACCCCGGCTGGTGACGCGCCTTGCTGTTTTCCCACTGGACTTTAGTAACGTAGCAACCGTGTCCGCATCCCGCACTGAACGACTCCTGAACCTCCTCCTTGCATTGCTCAATACAAGAGTGGGCCTTCCACGCTCTGTCCTGCGCGAAAAGGTCTACCACGATACGGCCGGAAACGATGTAGCCTTCGGGCGCATGTTCGAGCGCGACAAGGCCGACCTGAAGCAGTTCGGCTTTGAGGTGGAAACCTTGATGGACCCCGGCAGTTTCGGTGCGGACGATCCCGCATCAGCTCGCTACAGGATCGGCAAGGACTCCAACAGGCTTCCGGAAGTCCATCTCACCCCGGCCGAGTGCACGGTCCTCCTGCTGGCCGCCCAGCTGTGGGAGCGGGCCGCCCTGGGCAATGCCGCCGCCAACGCCGTCCGCAAGCTGCAGGCCGCCGGTGGATTCACCGACGTCGAACTTCCGGCCGGTGTCCAGCCCCGCATCAAGCCGGCGGGCCAGGCCTTCGACGACGTCGTTGCAGCCATGCACGGCAGGCACCCCGTCCGCTTCGGCTACCTCGCCGTCAGCACCGGGCGCGAGGAGACACGCGAAGTCGAGCCGTGGGGCCTGGGCAGCCGCTTTGGCCAGTGGTACCTGGTGGGCTTTGACAGGGGGAGGGGTGCCAAGCGGATCTTCAGGCTCTCGCGGATGACCACGGCGCTCACCGTTGTAACCGGGAGCACCTTCGTCCCGCCGGAGGGCTTCAACGCGCGCACGGAGCTCGATTCGCTCAACGAACTGCCTCTGCAACGGGCCGCCCTGGACGTGGACAAGGACCGTTTGCTGGCACTGCGCAAAAGGGCGGTCGAAACGGAGCAATCGCACGTCGCCCCGCACAGGGACCGGATCGCTGTTGAATTCCGCGATCCTGAACAGCTCGCCGAAGAGATTGCCTCCTACGGACCCCACGTAGAGGTGGCAGAACCCGCGGAGCTGCGCGCCGCCGTCGTTCGCCGCCTCAAAGGTGCCCTGGATTTCGACGCCGCACCGGCGGTGGAGGTGAAGTTCCCCGAGGCCGGCCGCGCCCCGCGTTCCCGTAAACGCACCTCTGAGGACCAACTGACCAGAATGCTGCAGTTGGTGCCTTTCCTGGTTCACCACCAGGGCCTGCACATCCAGGAGGTGGCCGACCGTTTCGGCATCTCGCGCAAGGACCTGATCGATGACCTGAAGATCCTCATCTGCTCCGGGCTTCCCGAGGGCTACCCGGATGACCTGTTGGACATCCAATGGGAAAACGACCACGTCTACATCTCGGAGCACCTGGACCTGAACCGGCCGGTGCGATTCAGCGAGGACGAGGCAGCCGCGTTGCTCACCGGCCTCTCGATGCTGGGTGACCTGCCTGCCCTGGCCGGCGTGGCCGAGGACGAGTCCGGCAGCGCGCTGGAGTCCGTTACGATCAAATTGACCGGTGCCGCAGGCCAGGCCGGCCGTTTGGCCGGGTCCGTGGCCGGGCAGTCGGTTGCCCCCGAACAATCCGAAGCCTTCGCCACCATCACCCAGGCCATCAGGGACGGCCTCCAGCTTCGGCTGCGGTATCTGTCCCTGCAACGCGATGAGGTCACGGAACGGGACGTAGACCCGCTGCGGCTCTACTCGATGGACGACACTTGGTACTTCGAGGCGTACTGCCACAGCAAGGCCGGAATCCGGAACTTCCGGCTGGACAGGGTAGAGGCATTGGAACCGAACGGCCGTGAGGCCGCCGGCACGGCACCCACGGGCCAGGACTTTCCGGCACGCCTGTTCACTCCAGGCGACGACGACGTTGTGGTGGTTCTGCAGTTGACCCGCCAAGGCGCCGGGCTGGCGGATGATTACTACGCCGAGCGCACGGCACAACTGCCCGACGGCGGCATGCTCGCCGAAGTGCGGTTCGGCAATGCAGGCTGGCTGCCCATGTTTGTGTCACAGCACGGCGGTACGGTCCGGATCCTGGAGCCCGGCTCCTCGCGGGACGAAGCAGTGGCTTGGCTGCGGGCTGGCCTGGCACAGTACGACGATGCTTCCGGCGCCCAGGCTGGCTAGACTACTCAGATGCCTTGGTGGTTTTGGATCCTGCTGTGGATCGCACTCGTAGCTCTTGCCCTGCTCCTGCATCTGACCTTGGGTTATCGCCTGTTCAGGAAATTCATGGCAACTGTTCATGATCTGGGCGACGCGGGGAAACGTTTCAGCAACCTTGCTCCTGTCGCAGAAACCTCCGATGTGGAAGTGGCGGAGAAACGTCCCGAACCAGGGTCCGCAATTTTTGCCTCACCGGATCAGATGCGTCATGATTACCTGACGGCCAAAGCCTTCCGCCAGGAAGTTCGCCGCCAGAAGCGCGTCCAGCGCAAAGCGGAGCGGGGTCAGCCGCAATCCCTGCACGACATTGAATTCAGTTAGACGTAGGATGTATCCAAAAGGAAAGGACCTCCCCACATGAGGCTCGAAGGCTGGCATCTCATCATCATCATCGTTCTGGCCCTGGTGCTTTTTGCAGCACCGAAGCTGCCGTCCATGGCGCGCAGCATTGGACAGTCGATGCGTATTTTCAAGTCTGAGGTCCGGGAAATGAAGAAGGATGGTTCTTCCGAAGCGAAGGACTCACAGAACGCTTCCGACCCCGTCGAAGGCAAGGTCGTCGGCCACCCCGACACCGCGACCCCCGACGTGAAGGCCCGTAACACCGGCGAGACTGACGTTCCGCCCTCCAACCGCGTCTAAAGAGAAGTGGTAGAGACGAAGGGGCGCAAGGCCAACCCCGAAGCCCGGATGGCGCTCCTTGACCATCTCAAGGAGCTGAAGAACCGGCTCTTCAAGGCCGCAATCGGCGTCATCCTCGGGACCGTGGTGGGCTTCATCGTCTACCAGCCGCTCCTGGAGGCCCTGATCAAACCGATCAAGGACCTCAATGAAAAAGAAGGTCGCGCCGCCACGCTGAACTTTGACGGCGTGGCCAGTTCGTTCGACCTCATGGTCCAGGTCTCCGTGTTCCTTGGCGTGTTGCTGTCGAGTCCCGTATGGATCTACCAGCTCTGGGCCTTCATCGTTCCCGGCCTCCACAAGAAGGAACGCCGCCTGGCGCTGTCCTTTGTGGCTGCGGCTGTCCCGCTGTTCATCGGCGGCGTCCTCCTCGCTTGGCTTGTCCTGCCCAACGCGGTCAGGGTCCTGACGGACTTCACCCCGGTGGGTGGCTCAAACTTCATCAGCGCTGAAATCTACCTGGCGTTTGTCCTTCGGCTTTTGCTGGCCTTCGGGATCGCCTTCCTGGTACCCGTTGTGCTCGTCGGCCTGAACCTGGCCGGCATCGTCAAAGGCAAGCAGCTGGTCAAGAGCTGGCGCATCACCATTTTCCTGGTGTGCCTGTTCGCCGCAATGGCGGCGCCGGGCGCAGATGCCATGAGCATGTTTTACCTGGCAGCCCCCATGCTGTTGCTCTTTTTCGCGGCTATCGGGGTGTGTCTCCTCAACGACCGTCGACGTGAGCGCCGGGCCATCAAGCGTGCCGCCGAGACGGAAGCCACTGCCGATATCGCCACCCCGGCGGCTGATCTGGAGAATCTGTAGACGCTGGGCCACTAGGCTTGATGCATGTCTTTGTTTTCCGGGTCTCCTTCTCCATCAGAGCGTTACCAGGCGGCAGCGCAAAGGGCAGCGGAGGCAAAAACCTACCTCGGCGCCTTCGTCGCTTCACTTGACTTCGAGCTGGACGATTTCCAACGCGAAGCGTGCAAGTCACTCCAGGAGGGGCGAGGAGTACTGGTGGCCGCCCCCACCGGCGCCGGAAAGACAATCGTTGGCGAGTTCGCCATTTACCTGGCCCTTCAGCGGGGCCTCAAGGCTTTCTATACCACCCCCATCAAAGCACTGAGCAACCAGAAATTCTCGGAACTTGCAGAGAAGTACGGTGCGGCCAACGTTGGTCTGCTGACGGGCGACACCACCATCAATGGCGAAGCACCGGTCGTCGTGATGACCACGGAAGTCCTTCGGAACATGCTGTACGCCGACTCGGAGACACTCAGCGACCTCGGATACGTCGTCATGGACGAGGTCCACTACCTTGCTGACCGTTTCCGCGGTGCCGTCTGGGAAGAAGTCATCATCCACTTGCCCAGCGAAGTCCAGGTGGCCTCGCTGAGTGCAACCGTCTCCAACGCCGAAGAGTTCGGTGCCTGGCTGGACACTGTCCGTGGCGATACGGACGTCATCGTCTCTGAACACCGCCCGGTGCCCTTGTGGCAGCACGTCATGGTGGGCCGGGAGATCGTGGACCTCTTCGCCGGCGACACCACCTTTGACGAAATAGCCCCCGTGGCCCCGGGCGCGCAGGAAACCGACGCTCCGGACCTCTCGGAAGCCGGCGAGGTATCCAGCGAGCCCAAAGCAAGCCGCCGCGTGTCCTCCAAGGGAACGTCCACCCCTAAAGTGCGCCAAGCAGTCACCGGTCCGGAATTCGAAGTGAACCCGGACCTTCTGGCCATGGCACGTTCGGAGAGCCGAATGAACGTGGGGGGTCGCTTTGGCCACGGTGGCCGGAGCCGCCGTCGTCATGACCGTCACCGCGAGGACCGGCAGCAGTCCGAACAGCGCAGCCCTGTCCGCAAGGCAAGCCGCCCGCAGGTGATTGAGAGCCTCAGGCGCCAGGACCTGCTTCCCGCCATCACCTTCATCTTCTCCCGGGCCGGCTGCGATGCGGCCGTAGCCCAGTGCGCTGCATCGGGTCTGTGGCTCACCACGGAAAGGGAGCAGCAGATCATTGCCCAGCGCGTGGATGAGGCCAGTCACGAGATCCCGGCTGACGATCTGGAAGTACTGGGCTTCTGGGGCTGGCGTGACGGTCTGGTCAGGGGCTTCGCCGCCCACCATGCCGGAATGTTGCCCACCTTCAAGGAAGTGGTGGAGAAGCTCTTCGCGGACGGATTGGTCAAGGCTGTCTTCGCGACGGAAACGCTCGCTTTGGGGGTCAACATGCCTGCCCGCTGCGTGGTCCTCGAGAAGCTCGAGAAGTTCAACGGCGAAGCGCACGTCAACATCACGGCGGGGGAGTACACCCAACTGACCGGTCGGGCCGGGCGGAGGGGTATCGACGTCGAAGGCCACGCCGTTGTCCTGTGGCAGCCAGGCACGGATCCTGCGGCAGTTGCCGGCCTTGCATCCAGGCGCACCTACCCCTTGAACTCCAGCTTCAGGCCCACGTACAACATGAGCATCAACCTCATCGCCCAGTTCGGCCGGGCGCGGGCCCGTGAAATCCTGGAGTCGTCCTTCGCCCAGTTCCAAGCGGACCGTTCGGTGGTCGGCCTGGCCAGGCAGGTCCGTGGCAGGGAGGAGTCCTTGGCCGGATACGCCAAGTCCATGCAATGCCACTTGGGTGATTTCACCGAGTACGCCAAACTCCGGCGCGAACTCAGTGACGCCGAAAACAACGCAGCGCGCGACCACCAACGGGCCCGTAAATCACGCGTAGCCGACTCCCTCGCACGGTTGATCCCTGGTGACGTCATCAGCATTTACAGCGGCCGGCTCGCAGGGCACGCGGTGGTATTGGACGTCGACCCCCATGCTCGTGAGCCACGTCCCTCAGTGCTGACCCAGGACAACCAACTGCGCAGGATCGGTGTCCACGACCTCGAAGGTCCTGTGTCACCGGTGACCCGGATCCGCATTCCCAAGTCGTTCAACGCCAAGGTGCCCAAGGCCCGCCGCGATCTGGCATCGTCCATGCGCCATGCAATCAGCGAGGACGCGCCGCAGCGCCACCGCAACAGCAGGCATGAGGACTTCGGCCTGGGGGCCCGGCTGCCGGACCAGGAGCAGCGGATCGCGGACCTGCGCCGTGCTTTGCGGGCGCATCCCTGCCATGGCTGCAGCGAGCGGGAAGACCACGCACGGTGGTCCGAGCGCTGGTGGAAGCTCCGCAAGGAGACCGACGGGCTGGTCCGCCAGATCCAGGGCCGCACCAACACCATCGCAAAGACCTTCGATCGGGTGTGCGACGTTCTCTCCACATACGGTTACCTGGAAACAAACGACGCCGGCCAGGTCACCATCAGCGCCGACGGACAGCGTCTCCGGAGGATCTACGGCGAGAAGGACCTGCTGATTTCCCAGTCCATCCGGCAAGGTGCTATTAACGACCTCGACGCAGCCGAACTGGCATCGTTTGCCAGCACGCTGGTCTACCAGGCCAAACGCGAGGACCGCGGGCTTCGCCCGAAGATGCCCAGTGTCTCTCTCGAGACAGCTGTCGACGTAGTGGTCCGTGAATGGTCCCGGCTGGAGGACACGGAGGAACAGAACCGCCTTCCCCTAACGGGCGAACCGGAGCTCGGCCTGATGTGGCCAATGTATAAGTGGGCCAAGGGCCGTCACCTCCAGGAGGTTCTCAGTGGAACCGATCTGGCCGCCGGAGATTTTGTCCGCTGGGCCAAGCAGGTGGTGGATCTTCTGGACCAGCTGGCAAAAATCCCCCAGCTTGACCCCCGCTTGGGCCGGATCTGCCGGGAGGCCATCGAACTGGTCCGCCGCGGTGTGGTGGCCTACTCCACGGTGGCCTAGCCCGCTGTTCATCTTTCCCGCGAATTATTTGTTGTCCACGCTCAAGGAGCTCAACGCATGAACCAGCCCGACGCACCTGTCGGCCAGCAGCCCAACGGTTCCGGCCGCAAGGTCACCATGTATCGCAACGGCTCGATCTATACGGCCGCGGACCCCTTTGCGACGGCCATGGTGGTGGATGGAGACACCGTGGCGTGGGTCGGGTCCGAACAGGCCGCAACTTCCATTGCGGACTCTTCCATGGAGATCATCGATCTTCATGGCGCCCTCCTGGCCCCCGGGTTCGTGGATTCCCACGCGCACCTTACGGAAACGGGGTTGGCCCTCGCCGGCCTCCAGCTCAGCAGCGTTCGTTCAGCAACAGAACTGCTCGACGCCGTTTCGGCCGCTGGCGGTTCGGGCACCATCCTGGGCCATGGTTGGGATGAAACGACGTGGAATGATCCCACGCTGCCCACCCTTGAAGAGATCGGGCGGGCCGCAGGAGACCGGCAAGTCTACCTGTCCCGGGTCGACGTCCACTCAGCGTTGGTCTCGGCCTCCCTGGTGGCTGCTGGCGGCCTGGACGGCCTCGACGGCTACACGGGAAATGCCCGTGTGGTACGGGCTGCGCATACAGCGGCCCGCCTCCACGCACGACGATTCCCGGAAGCAGAACGGCGCACGTACCAGGAGCTGGCCTTGAAGGAGGCAGCCTCCCATGGTTACGTGGCATTGGCTGAGATGTCGGCGCCGCATATTTGCGGACCCGAGGACCTCGGAATGGCCGTTTCCTGGAATGACCACGGGTTCCACCCGGAGATCCTTCCATACTGGGGCGAACTGGCGTCCTCGGAGGAACACGCACAAACGATTTTGAATGGTTTGGGCACCAACGTCCTCGGCCTTGCGGGCGATCTCAACATGGACGGTTCCATCGGTTCCCGGACAGCTGCCCTGCTGGAAGATTACTCAGATGCCCCTGGACACCGGGGCAGTCTCTATCTTTCGGTGGACGAGGCCGCCAAGCACCTGGCAGCGACGTCGGCCCTGGGCCTGCAAGCCGGCTTCCATGTCATAGGCGACGCCGGACTGGGCGCCGTCCTCGACGCCCTGGATACCGCGGCCGCTGAGGTAGGGGAGCAGCGTATCCGCGCGGCCGGCCACCGGCTCGAACACGTGGAGATGGCCGACAAGTCGGCCATCGACAGGCTCGCCAAGTACTCGGTGACGGTCAGCGTCCAGCCCGGCTTTGACGCCGCCTGGGGCGGCCCCGGGGACTTGTACGAACAACGACTGGGCAATCGCAGCCGCAGCATGAACCCCTTTGCTTCGTTCTATTCCAGTGGCGTTCCCATCGCCTTCGGCAGTGACAGCCCTGTGACTGCCCTACGCCCGTGGTCCAGCGTCCGGGCCTGCCTTGAGCACAGCAACCCCGATCAACGCATCTCGGCACGGGCGGCCTTCCTGGGACATACCCGTGCTGGATGGCGCGCCGCCAAACACCGGAACCCCCTCATGGGGCAGCTGGTCCCCGGGGCTCCGGCCAGTTTCGCCGTCTGGGAAGTAGAAGAGCTGATGGTCCAGGTAGCGGACAGCCGGGTCCAGTCATGGAGCACCGATCCCCGCGCACGGACACCGCTGCTGCCTGCCCTCGACACCGGGGCAGACCCGCGTTGCCTGCAGACGGTCCACCATGGCCGCGAGCTCTTTGCCCACGAGTCACTCCGCGTATAGCTGAGGACCATCCCAGGGCACCATCCCGACCACTGTGGCCGGCGCCACAGACGCAAAAGTCCTGGCTGCCGTCGTCCTATAATGGAGAGTTGCGCCAGAACGCCAGCTGCCACGCTGGTCCGGCACACCGACCGCTCCATCAAGGAAAGGCCTCTTCTTGCGTGTCCTGACGATCATTCCCACCTACAACGAGCTGGAATCGCTCCCCGTGACGCTGGGACGGCTGCGCGCCGCAGTTCCCGAATCCGACGTCCTGGTGGTCGACGACAACAGCCCTGACGGCACGGGAAAGCTTGCCGACGACTTCGCCGCGGAGGACAGCCAGGTTCACGTCCTGCACCGCAAGGGCAAAGAAGGCCTGGGCGCTGCCTACATCGCCGGCTTCAAGTGGGGCCTGGCAGCCGGTTATGACGTCCTTGTCGAAATGGACGCGGATGGATCACACAAGCCCGAACAACTGCCCCTGCTCCTTGACGCCGTGAAGGACGGAGCGGATCTGGCCATGGGCTCCCGTTGGGTTCCCGGCGGCAGCGTGGTGAACTGGCCGCTCTACCGTCAGGCCATCTCCCGCATCGGCAGCACGTACGCCCGCATCATGCTGGGTGTAAAAATCAAGGACGTGACCGGCGGCTACCGCGCCTTCCGCCGCAGCACGCTGGAGGCATTGAAGCTCGATGAAGTCGAGTCGGTCGGTTACGGCTTCCAGGTGGATCTTGCCTGGCGCGTAGCCAAGCTTGGCCTTCGCATCGAGGAACGCCCCATCACCTTCGTGGAGCGCGAACTCGGGGCATCGAAGATGAGCGGCAACATTGTGGTCGAAGCCATGATCAACGTCACCAAGTGGGGATTGGCAGCACGCTGGGCCAAGCTCACCGGCAAGTCAACCGAAATGGCCAAGTAGTACTTACAGCAAAGGCCGGGTCCGGTTCCCAAGGGAGAACCTGACCCGGCCTTTTTGCGTGTTGTGGAAACTATGCCGAACGGCGTTCCCCGCGGCGCTCACGAAGGATGTTGAGGCGATCCTCAAGGATCTGCTCCAACTCGGGAAGGCTGCGACGTTCCAGCAGCATGTCCCAGTGGGTGCGGACGGCTTTTTCGTTGGCATCCACGGGACGCTCGCCGTCGACAAGGAGCGCTTCCTTACCCGTCTTGGAGACCCACACGGGAGGGATTTCCGCTTCGGAGGAGAAGGTTACGAAGACCTGCTCGCCATCCTCGCAACGGTACTCGACCCGCTGGCGCGGTGCCGGTTCAACGCCGGATTCAGTTTCCATGCTTTGGGCGCCAAGACGCATACCCCGCAGGCTGCGATCGCTCATGATTACTCCCTCTGTCTGTTCGCGGAGCAGGAACTCCGCGCTGGCCGTAAGCCGTTTTCACGATCCCTACGGACTACTTCTGCACACCTTGCGTCACTAATTGCAACGCCTGGCCAAGCTTTAATGTTCCGTCCACGCTGAACCAGCCGGACAAATATCCTATTATACGCTGATCTTTACTGACTACTCAAAAGCGCACGCATGCAGCGAGCGGCCAGCCGGAGTGGCTGACCGCTCGTGTCCTTGCTGTGGAGTTGGAACTACTCCGCCGTGCGTGTTGGTTCCACTGTTCCCGCGGGCTCAGGGGACTTGGTGCCGCCGTCGAAAAGCCCTGCAACGGGGGAGTCCCCGCCATTGCCTCCCAGTGCGCCGCCGATACCCTTGAGGGCCTCGCCTACTTCACTGGGAATGATCCACAGCTTGTTCGAGGTGCCCTCTGCGATCTTCGGAAGTGTCTGCAGGTACTGGTACGCCAGCAGCTTCTGGTCAGGGTTGCCCTTGTGGATGGCATCAAAGACCTTCTGGATGGCCTGGGCTTCACCATCTGCGCGGAGGATGGCGGCCTTGGCATCACCTTCGGCCGCGAGGATGGCGGCTTGGCGCTGACCCTCAGCGGTCAGGATCTGGGACTGTTTGGTACCTTCGGCGGTCAGGATGGCCGCACGACGGTCCCGCTCGGCGCGCATCTGCTTTTCCATCGAGTCCTGGATGGAGTGGGGCGGGTCGATCGCCTTGAGCTCCACCCTGGAGACGCGGATTCCCCAGCGTCCCGTTGCCTCGTCCAGTACACCACGCAGCTGACCATTGATCTGGTCGCGTGAGGTCAGGGCTTCTTCCAGGTTGAGCCCACCCACCACGTTACGAAGCGTGGTGGTGGTCAGCTGTTCAACTGCCTGGATGTAGTTGGCGATCTCGTAGGTCGCGGCCCTGGGATCGGTGACCTGGAAGTAGACCACGGTGTCGATCGAAACCACCAGGTTGTCTTCGGTAATGACCGGCTGCGGCGGGAACGACACTACCTGCTCGCGGAGGTCGAGCAGCGGCAGGAGCCTGTCGACAAACGGGATCAGGATGGTCAGCCCCGGGTTAAGCGTGCGCTGGTACTTGCCGAGTCGTTCAACGACGCCGGCACGTGCCTGCGGAATGATCCTTACCGAGCGGACCAACACGATGATGACAAAGATAACGAGAACAATCAGCACAATTGCCGCTGCTGTTCCTCCTAAGCCGTCCATACATCTCCTTCGTTCCCCAATTGCGTGGTTTGATGCGGCTGTTTGCGGGCGGTGACCCGGTCCGGCAACAGCCTGAAATCTTGAGTGCGCCGAAGCGTCAGCGGGGGCTGTTGTCGGCAGCCGAGGCGACGACCGCCGTCGCCCCGTCAATTTTGGTGACCTGCACCGTGGCGCCGGCGTCGATGACACCAGCCGCGCTGCGGGCGCTCCAGACGTCGCCGCCGATTTTCACCAGCCCACTGGTGCTGCTCACGGCTTCAATGACGAGGGCAGGCTGGCCAATGAGCCGGTCTATGTTGGAGAGCTGTTCAGCGGGACCCTTGCGCAGATGCTTCAAGGCTACTGGCCGGACGAAAACGATCATCAGTAGGGAAACCACGCAGAATATGACGATCTGCAGCCAGAAGTCGGCACCGGAGAAGTCCGCAATCAGCCCGGCAAGCGCACCACCGCCCAGCATGATGAAGAAGAGGTCGAGAGTCAGCATCTCCACCACTGCAAACGCGAGGAAGACTGTGAGCCATAGGGCCCACCAATTCTCGCCGAGCCATTCAAACATCGTTCCCCCTTGGTCCCGGATCCCGCCAGCGGGATCACAGTCGCTGTTCCTCCATCCTAGCCCGACGCGCCCTCAAGCGTCAGGAAGCGGTGAACACGCTGATCCGGAACTTCGCCGTGGCGTCCACGGCTCCGTTCGACGCTGCCAGTTGGGACAGCTGCTCCTGGCTGAGATGGTGTCCAGCCGGCCCCATGTACGCCAGGTCGGCTACTTCGCTTCCCGACAACACCAGCGGCACGTCCAGGGAACGGCTGGAGGGCGGATCGAAATAGCCGCTCATGGACTCGGCCAACCGCTCTTCCTTCCCCTCTTCAATGCCGAGCATCCCTGTCCTCACAGCGATCTCCTGGAGATGGCCGGGCCTCGGCGTCACCACCAGGAGCGATCCTCCGGGGCGCAGAACCCGCGCAAACTCCGCAGGGCTCCGCGGGGCGAAAACAACCATTACGACGTCGGCCGAGTTATCCGCCATGGGCAATGGACGCCAAATATCCCACACTACGTTGGCAGCCTCAGGGTTGAGCCGTGCAGCCCGGCGAAGGGCGAACTTGGAAATGTCCAGGCCGACGGCAGTTGCGCCTGTAGTGTCCAGGACAGCGTGAAGGTAATGGCCGGTGCCTGTGCCGGCGTCGAGAACCAGTGCTTCCGGGCCTTGGATGGCCCCTGCGGCCATCTCTGCCAGTGCCGTGGCCAATTCCGCGTAGTGCCCGGCTGCAAGGAACCGGGCCCTGGCGGCCACCATCTCGGCTGTGTCCGCTTCGAAGACCGTGCCTTTTCCTGTAAGGAAGTTGAAATAGCCTTGCTTGGCAGCATCAAACCGATGGCCGGTCCCGCACGCGAGGGTTGCCGGACGGCCCTCCCGCAACTCGAAAAGTCCTTGGCAAACGGGGCATCGCAGGGCAGAGACGGCGTCGGACAACATGGCTTCAATCCTACGGCTGGACGGAGTGTCTGGTGCCGCCGGTCGGGCCCTGCCGCTAGGCTCACCATCGTGAAACCCGAGCAGCTGCCCCTGTTGAACTCCGTGTCCGCCCCGGCAATCCACCCTGATGGCACCAGGGCGGTGGTATCAGTCACGAGGCCGGATTTCGACGCCGACAGTTACGTTGGCCAGCTATGGTCAGTCCCGCTGGACAACACCAAGTACCCGCGTCGCATCACCCGCGGGTTCAGGGACACTTCTCCGGCATTCTCACCGGACGGGCTGGTCCTCGCCTTCCTGCGAAGCGATCCCGGGGGCAAACCCCAAGTGTTCGTAGTGGAGTCGGCGGGCGGCGAACCACAGAAGATCACAAACCAGGCCGCCGGCGTCGAAAGCTTCACCTGGGCGCCGGACTCGCACCGCATCGCCTTCCAGGCCAGGGTCCCCGAACAGGGGCGTTATGGAACCATCGATGGCGTCGGTCCGGGAGCCGAAGATCCGCGCTATATCGTTGCCAACCAGTACATGATGAACGGCGTCGGCTACGCCGCCGACCAGCGGCAGCAACTGTTCGTGGTCGAGGTCCCCGAGTTGGGTGGTGAGCCGGCAGTGACTCCCCGGGGCCGGTCAGCCCATGAGCAGCCCGTGCCGGAAAGCCTTGGTCTCCCCGCCCCGCGGCAGCTCACTTTCGGCGATTCCGACCACACTTCGCCCGCCTTCTCGGCTGATGGGGCCCACCTCTATTTCGTCGCCGCGCTTCATGAAGGTCACGACGACGATCTGGTCACCTCGGTTTACCGGGTCGAGGCCGCCGGAGGCGAGCCGGTCGTCGTCGAACCTGTCAACCGTAAACCACAGACCGTCAGCGCTGTGAGGGCTTCGGAGGATGGCCGGTGGTTGTTTTACATCGCCCAGGATCTCGGAGATACCGGCAGGGACTTTGTGGCGCGGAATTCTGTCCTCCACGCGATGCCGTCCGGTGGGGGAGAGGCCGTGGCACTGACCGACGTTGAACACCTGGACGTCTCGAGACCGCTGGAAACAAGCGGGCCGGCAAGCGTCCTTGTCCTGAACACCGCCTTGGGCTCTGTCGAACTCCTGGGTGTCACTGCTGATGGCACCATCACTCCGCTCGTCTACGGTGCGCGGGTGGTCATCGGGGCATCTGTTGCCGCCAACGGGGAGACAGCGGTGACCCTCTCCGATGCTTCCACGGTCGGGGATGTGGCGTCTTTGGAGCGTGGTGAACTTCGCCTCCTGACGGACTTCTCCGGGAACCTGCGGAACAACTCCACAGTCATTGAGCCCATGGATTTTGAGTCCGAATCAAGCGACGGCCACCCTGTTCACGGCTGGCTGGTGATGCCCGAAGGCCCCGGACCACACCCGGTCCTCCTCACCATCCACGGCGGCCCATTCTCCCAATACACGGGAGCCTTCTTTGACGAGGCCCAGGTTTACGCGGCGGCCGGATACGCGGTGCTGATGTGCAACCCCCGCGGTTCCTCAGGCTATGGACAGGAACATGGGCGTGCCATCAAGGGGCAGATGGGCACTCTGGACATGCAGGATGTGCTTTCCTTCCTGGACGCAGCCCTGTCCTCCCATGCGTCCTTGGACCCTGAGCAAGTGGGCATCATGGGCGGTTCCTATGGCGGCTATTTGACGGCGTGGATCATCGCCCACCACCACAGGTTCAAGGCAGCGATCGTGGAACGGGGTTTCCTTGACCCTGTCAGCTTTGCCGGTTCCTCGGACATCGGCTGGTTCTTCGGCAGCGAATACACCGGACCAACGCGGGAGCAAATGGACGCCCAAAGTCCGATGGCCGTCGTAGGAAAAGTCAACACGCCGACGCTGGTTGTGCACAGTGAAAATGATCTGCGCTGCCCCATTGAACAAGGCCAGCGCTATTACGCGCACTTGAAGGCACAGGGAGTGGACACAGCCCTGCTTGTATTCCCGGGCGAGGATCACGAGTTGTCCCGCTCCGGGACGCCGCACCATCGCCGTCAGCGCTTCGAGCACATCCTCAAATGGTGGGCAAAGTATCTTCCGACCACCGCAAACCAACCAGAGGCCTAAGACGCCGGTCACTCACTGTTTCAGCCAAGGAAACCGAGCGCGCTGCGGGCTGCGCCGATGTCCGGAGAAGCCCACCGGACGGTGTGCTCGGCGTTGCTCGACAGTGACCGGATCTCAGCCCTGTCCAGGTACAGGACACCGTGGAGGTGGTCGGTTTCATGCTGGACGATACGCGCCTGCCACCCCGAGAACCACTCCTCCACAGGTTCACCTGAAGGCGTGGCATAGGACAACTCGACATTCCGGTGCCGTTCCACAACAGCCTGGTATCCCTGGACGGAGAGACATCCTTCATAGAACGAAGCTGTTTCCGCGCCCAAGGGCCGGTACGTCGGATTAACGATGGCGAAAAAATCCAGCTGCTCCCGGTGGCGCACCTCAGCGGAAACAGGATCGATGTCGTACTTGTCCTCGAGGACAGCCAGCTGCAGGGGAATACCCAGTTGTGGAGCCGCCAGGCCGACACCCGGCGCTGCATGCATGGCCTCGCGCATCCGGTCGATCAGTGCGGCAAGTTCGACGTCGTCCAGCTGGCCGTCGTAGGGGGCAGCGAGCTGGCGCAGCACCGGGTGCCCCGCTTGGACGATCGGGGGCAGGTCCTGCGAGTCCAGCAACCGCCGGACGGCGTCCCGGATTTGGGTGGGATTGAAGTCCGCGGCCGGACTCGTGGCTCCGGGATGGGTTTGATGCGTCATGGGTCGAGCCTATCGCCACGTGCGTCTTCGGTGGTGGGCTAGGCTCATGGAATGACCACTCCCACCTCTCTGGAGCACGTGCTCGGGTTCGTGCGGGCAGTTGAAGCCGGCGGCGGCTCAGCCGAACTGCGGCCTTTCCTGGCCGAGGACTTTCAGCTCACTGAATGGCCTCATGCCCTGTCCAAGACCGGCTCCACCCGGAATCTTGCCGAAACCCTTTCGGGCGCCGACCACAGCCAGGACATCGTGGCCGACCAACGCTTTGAGATCGTCCGCACCACCAGCGAGGAAGACCGGGTGGTGCTGGAGATGAACTGGTCGGCCACGCTGCTTCTGGACCTTCCACATTGGGACCGCGGTGACACCATCCGCGCACGGAGCACGGCGGTCTTCCAGCTGAGGGATGGCCTGATCATCAGCCAGGATACCTACGACTGCTACTACACGGCGCCTGAGTAGTTATCGCATGGTGAAGCGCCGCTCCACGAGCTGCGTAACACCAGGCATCCCCAGCAGGCCGGCGAAGAGCCTGTTCCTCACTGTCATGGCTGCCGGTGGAAGCGGCCTGCCCAAGGCCATGTTCAGGCCCGCCTGCCGCGATGCCCGAAGCGCAGCCTTCCTCCGGGCCTTTTCAAAGTCCTGAAGCAACGCCCCGACGTCGCATCCTCCCAAGGAGGCGTTGATGATGGGCGACAGGGCCGCTGCGTCCAGCCACCCCAGGTTCATGCCCTGCCCGCCGATGGGGCTGATTTCGTGGGCCGCGTCCCCGAGCAACACCACCCGCCCGTGGACCATGCGCGGAAGCAACCGCGACTGCACCTCAAAAGCGCTGAGCATCGTATTGCCGGCCGGCTCCAGCACCTCACCCGTTCGTGACTCGACCAACCCTGCCAGAGAATCCGCCGTCGCGCCTCTGGCCGGTGCACCAAGCCGTACCACCCACCTTCGGACGCCACCGGGCAGCGGAAAGGACTCGACAATTCCAGCGGGTTCCAGATAGAGCACTGCATCCGCACCATGGCCGGTGCTGTCGGGGAAGTCGCCCATGAGGTACGCGTCCGGGTACCTCTTTGAAGGAACGTTCGGGGCGAAGCGGCATCGGAGGGAAGAGTGGGCGCCATCTGCAACGATGACTAGCGAGGCGGTGAACTCCTGGCTGCCCACCGTTGAACGGGCCAGGACACGCACGTTGGCACCTTCGTCGCATACCTCCAGGACCTCGAAACCCCGTTCAATCGACGCCGCATCCAGTCCGAGCACCGCGTCCTCCAGCACCTTCTCGGTGATGGTCTGGGGGACTGCCAGGATGAACGGAAAGGCGGGATCGCTGTCGAAGGGCAGTTCGGCGACTTTGTGCCGCCGGCTGTAGGCGACGCCCTTCGTGATATGGACCCCGGCGGAAACGAGCTCGGGTGCAACGCCGGCACGTTCCAATTCCGCAAGGGCCGGTGGATGGATTCCGATCGCGCGTGAGCGCGTGCTTCTGCTGGTCCGGCGTTCGAGGATACGGACCCTGTGGCCGCCCTGGAGGAGCCGCAAGCCCATGAAGAGGCCTACAGGACCCGCTCCAACAACGACGACGTCAAGCACTTTCCTGCTTCCCCGATCCGCGGTGCTCGTGGATGAGCATGTTGTGCCAAGGGCCGTTTCGCTCAGCCCGCCAGCCCGGTGGTATGACAGACGTTAGTTCCGGCAATGTGTAACTGCGCCTGATGGACAGCAGGCCGTCTTTCACAATGTAGGAACCCCACCCCAACGGCCAGAAGCCTGCCATGAAGAGGACGTAGGCAATATTGCTGCGCGTGAGATCGTTGTGGAGCGCCACCCGCCGGGCGAGCAGTTCGGAGTCACGCAGCACCCCGGCGAACTGCCGCGCATCAAGATGGTGCAGCATGTGATTGGAAATCACGACGTCGAATTCCAGGCCCTCGGCTACCAGTTCCGAACTATGGGCCTGTCGGTAAGACACTCCCTCCACGGGGCTTAGGCCAGTCGCAAAAGCATAGGCCCGGGGGTCCGGATCAATTGCAGTCACGTCCAGCACGAAGCCGTCCCGCCGCGCCCACCGGCCAAGGCTGCGGGCCACGTCGCCGCTGCCACTTCCAATGTCCAGCAAGGTCGCACGCCCGGTTTCGGCCAAGAGCGGACGGAGGCGGCGTTCATAGGTCCGCCGCCATCGTGAAAGGAGCCTGTTAACGATGGGGAAGCGCGCATACGTCCTGTTCAGCAGCAGCGGATCACAGTCGGGGCCGTCCATGTCCTCAACGCTGTAAAGGTCCCTCTCCTTGAGGGACCCCCAAGGACTCACAGAGCGGGGGAGACCAGGGTGAAAAGGCCGGTCTCCACCGTGAGGCCGGGGCCGAAGGCCATGGAGCAGATCCGCTCTTCCCGTTCAGTGGCTGGCTGTCCCAGCATGTACTTCAGGACGAACAGGACCGTGGCACTGCTCATGTTGCCGAATTCCCGCAGCGTCTCCCTGGCTGGTACCAGCTGCTCCTGGGTCAGTTCCAACTTCGACTCGACCTTGTCCAGGATGCTGCGGCCGCCCGGATGGATGGCCCAGTGGGTGATGTCCCGGTACGGCACGCCGGCGAGCTCCGGTTCCTTGGCCAGCAGGGGCTCCAGGGCACCGGTGATGTGTTCTTCGATAATGTGTGGCACGTAGGAGCCCAGGACCATCTCGAATCCCTCGTCGCCGATGTTCCAGGCCATGGCTTCCTCGCCAACCGGCGTCAAAACCGTTTCGAAGTGATCCAGTCGTATCACCGGTTCGTCACCCTCGGGTTCTTTGGCGGTGATGATTGCCGCTGCCGCGCCGTCGCCAAAAATCGCCGAACCCATAATCGTGTCCGGATCGTTCGATGTCCTGACGTGGAGGGAACAGAGTTCCACACAGATCACCAAGACCACCGCTTCAGGATCCGCCGAGCAAAACTGTTTCGCGGCTTTCATGGCCGGAAAGGCGGCATAACAGCCCATGAACCCAAGGTGGTACCGCTGCACCGCTGGATTCAGGCCCAGGGCCCTCACAACCTTGTAGTCGGGACCGGGGTTGAAGAATCCCGTACAGGACACCGTGATCACATGCGTGATGTCGTCAAGATCAACCCCTTGGGCCCGGGCCACCGCTGTCTTGCCGGCCTCGATGAACAGTTTGGTGGCTTCGGTGGCAAATATTTCGTTGCGGACTTTGGTACTGGGGCTCAAGACGTTGTTGGTGCGCGGGTCGAAGAACTTGGGATTCTCAGGATGTGCGTCGAGGCTCAACTCTTCCACAGCCGTGAAGCGGGTATCGATGGCGGCCGAATCGAAACACGTCGTGACGAGCCGGGTTCCCAGCCGCGTCAGGCCAGGTTGGGAGGCGAAAACCTCACGGGCTTGCTGCTGGACAAGGATGGTTGGCGGAACGGCGGTTTCGAGGGACCTCATGTATACCGGCATGCTTCATTCTTAGTGAGTAAAGCCGGGAAGACAATGGCAGAATCAATCGTATTGACCAAGGGTGGTCAAGGACAGAGGCGACGCCAGCGGGGGACTGTTGGGCAGCGCCGCCCAATGGACGGAGAAACCATGACTATTGCTGCCGGTTCGGACACGCAGTCTCCTGAGCTGCACGTTGCCGATGCCCATGACCTCATCCGGGTACAGGGGGCACGCGAAAACAACCTCAAAGACGTCAGCATCGAGATCCCGAAGCGACGACTCACCGTTTTCACCGGGGTGTCGGGGTCCGGCAAGAGTTCGCTGGTTTTTGCCACCATTGCAGCCGAATCGCAGCGGATGATCAACGAGACCTACAGCGCTTTTGTCCAGGGCTTCATGCCGTCCTTGTCACGACCTGACGTGGACGTGCTGGAAGGGCTGACGACGGCGATCATCGTCGACCAGGAGCGGATGGGCTCCAATCCCCGCTCGACGGTGGGCACCGCCACTGACGCAAACGCAATGCTTCGTATTCTGTTCAGCCGCCTCGGCCAGCCACACATTGGGTCCCCGAACGCATACTCCTTCAATGTCCCCACAGTGAAAGCCAGCGGAGCAATCACCGTGGAGCGCGGCGAAGGGAAGACCAAGACCGAGAAGGCCACCTTCAACCGGCTGGGTGGGATGTGCTCGCGCTGCGAAGGCATGGGTTCTGTCAGCGACTTCGACCTCACGGCCCTTTACGATGACAGCAAATCGCTCAGCGAAGGCGCCCTCACCATCCCCGGGTACAGCATGGACGGCTGGTACGGACGCATCTTCAGCGGCACCGGCTACTTCAACATGGACAAGCCGATCGCCAAATTCACGAAGAAGGAACTGCACGACCTCCTCTACCGGGAGCCCACCAAAGTCAAGGTGGAAGGGATCAACCTCACCTACGAGGGCGTGATCCCCAAGATCCAGAAATCAATGCTTTCCAAAGACGTCGACGCCCTGCAACCGCACGTCCGTGCTTTCGTCGAGCGGGCCATCACGTTCACCACGTGTCCCGAGTGCGAGGGCACAAGGCTGAGTCCGGAGGCCCGGTCTTCCAAGATCAAGGGCAAGAGCATTGCCGATGTCTGCACCATGCAGATCAGCGATCTCGCCGATTGGATCCGCCAGCTGGACGAGCCCTCAGTGGCGCCGCTGCTCAGGGGGCTCCAGCATCTTCTGGACTCCTTTGCCGACATTGGGTTGGGTTACCTTTCGCTGGACCGTCCCGCGGGCACCCTGTCCGGGGGAGAGGCCCAGCGCACCAAGATGATCCGCCACCTGGGCTCGTCCTTGACCGACATCACCTATGTGTTCGACGAACCGACCATCGGGCTGCATCCGCACGACATCGAACGGATGAACCAGCTGCTGCTCCAGCTGCGGGACAAAGGAAACACCGTTCTGGTGGTCGAACACAAGCCGGAAACCATTGCCATCGCGGACCACATCATCGACCTCGGCCCGGGCGCTGGAAGCGGCGGAGGCACCGTGTGCTACGAAGGCGATCTGGACGGACTTCGGGGGAGCGACACCATCACCGGACGCCACCTGGATGACCGAGCGTCACTCAAGGCCCAGGTCCGTACCGCGAAGGGTCAGTTGGAAGTTCGGGGAGCTTCCACGAACAACCTTGAGAATGTGGATGTGGACATTCCCTTGGGCGTTCTGTGCGTCCTGACCGGCGTTGCCGGCTCCGGGAAGAGCTCACTTGTTCACGGTTCAGTCGCCAAACGTGACGGCGTGCTGGTGATTGACCAAGGTGCCATCCGGGGTTCCCGCAGGAGCAACCCTGCCACCTACACGGGTCTTCTCGAGCCGATCCGGAAGGCTTTCGCCAAGGAAAACGGCGTGAAGCCGGCACTCTTCAGTTCAAACTCCGAAGGCGCCTGTCCAACATGCAACGGTGCGGGCGTTATCTACACGGATTTGGGCGTCATGGCCACCGTGGAATCCACCTGCGAAGAATGCGAGGGAAAGCGCTTTCAAGCTTCTGTTCTTGAGTACAAGCTGGGTGGGCGCAATATTGCAGAAGTGCTTGCAATGTCTGTGAACGAGGCTGAGGCCTTCTTCAGCGACGGCGAAGCGCGGACGCCTGCGGCCCATAAGATCCTGGACCGCCTCGCCGACGTCGGACTCGGCTACCTGACCCTGGGCCAGCCGTTGACCACGCTGTCCGGCGGTGAGCGGCAACGACTGAAGCTGGCTACCCAGATGTCGGAGAAGGGTGACATCTACATCCTGGATGAGCCGACCACAGGCCTGCACCTGGCTGATGTCCAGAACCTGCTCGGCATGTTGGATCGTCTGGTCGAGTCCGGGAAATCCGTCATTGTGATCGAGCATCACCAGGCAGTTATGGCTCACGCGGACTGGATTATCGACCTTGGCCCCGGAGCCGGGCACGACGGCGGCAAGATAGTTTTCGCTGGAACTCCGGCTGAGCTGGTGGCTGGCAAAGCGACGCTGACGGGCAAGCATCTGGCTGCGTATGTGGGTGCCTGAGAGCCACTTCCAGCAAGACTTCCAAACTGGTAGCGGGACGTGTTCGTGTGGGACGAGTTGCGCGGCAGGAACACCAGTACCGTTTTGCACTGATGCACAGAACCCCGGAGTGGTCTGATGCATGACTGGTGCTGGTCCGGACAGGGCGATGACTATCAGTGCACGTCTAGCTCGGAATCAGCTCGGAAGAACCGGTTGGGCTGATGACTCCTGCTCTTCATCGAACCAGCGCACAGCGCCGCTGCCTTCGTAAGCCAGACTGAGTGTCTCCTGCATCGCTGCCGCCTGCTGGACCGCAAGGTCGAGCTGTTCAACCACTAGGGAGACGCCGGAGACGCTTTCGTCGTGGTGTTCCGCGAAGTGGACTCCCGGCATGGCGCCCTGGTGCCATTGGGCGAGTTCACGCAGCACATGCTCAATGGAGCGCTGCGTGTCCATCAGGGCGCCCAAGACCTGGCCGCTTCCGGAGGGCCGGTCAAGCCGGCCACTGAGTTCGGCGAGCTCACCAGCGGCCCGCCGGAGGCTGCCGGATGCCTCGACCACGTCTTTTTCCCTCAATGCTGCACCTGCTTTTCGTTGACGCCGTGGCCACCAGTTTACGTAAGCTTCCGTGCGCGACCAGTTCAGGCCGCGAGGACATCGCCTGAGGCATGGCAGGTGACGTTTGGTCTTTTCCGTGCACCAAACCGACGTGATCTATTACGGCAGCGATCTAGCTGCATACTTCGCTGCCGAGTTTTTTCGGGACCCAGATCTGAAGACTCCGACTCACCGCGTTGACTTTTGGTCTGATCTGGCAGACGGCCGGTGGACATAACCTTTGGTCGTGCTGAGCGAATTTATGTATTGGGCGTAGTTGGCTGACGAATCGATGGCGTGGCGGTCGATTGTGGCCGGGGAGTAGCCGAGGGCTTCGGCGATGATGGCCACGGGGGCGAGTTTGGTGAGTTCGTGGAGGGTTCCGAGCCTGGCTGCGCGACTGCTGAAGGCCGTGCTCAGTCGTTGGGTGAGGGTTGAGGCTTGGATGTGCTGGCCGGGTGAGCCGCCGCGGAATACCCAGTTGCTTTTGGGGTGCGCTGCTGTCTGGTGATGGGTTGGGGTGGCTGCGAGTTCGCGCCAGGGCTCGTCGAGCGGTGACGTAAGTGCGATTTTGACGGTTCCGAGGGTAATGGTGACGAGTTCCTCTGTCACGGTGACGTTGTCCCAGGTCAGTTTGACGATGTCGGAGACTTGCTGGCCGAAGACCAGGATGAGAATGGCTGCTGCGCGGTCTCTCGGGTTCATGTCGGCAGTGCGGCTGAGATTGGTGACGAGTTCAGTCTGGGCGGCGGCGTCGAGCCGCGGGCTGCTGCCGCGACGGTGGGGCTGCAGTTTCAGGGAGGGATCGATGAGGTTGGTCCTGATTGCCCAGTCGAGGAATCGTGATGCGATGCCTCGCGTCGTGGGGCCTTCTGCCTGCCATCGGTCCAGGTGTGCCTGGTTCACTTCGGCGAGTTCGATGCCTTGTTCGCTGAGCCAGTTCTGCAGGTCGATGGCGACGGTGACTGCTTGTTTGGCCCGCAGGAACGTTCCTCGGGTGACTTCGTCCATCTGATTCATGCGGCGCTGGTGGTGCCAGCGGATGTATCGGCGGGTGATGTCGCGGTGGCTGGGGCTGGTGATCCGGTCGAGGGCCTGCTCGGCCCAGTCGCTAAACCTTGCACTGAGTTCATCTCGTCGCGGCAGTGCATTGTGTTCGACCATGAGTCCGCGGACGTATTCGCGGGTGCGTGATGCCGGGAGTTGGTCGAGGCGGGCGTGGGTAATCGCAGGCTCGGTGGCGAGTTGTTGGAGGAACTCGGTGACGTGTGGTTGCTGGATCCAGGTGAGCCCGCTGTTGGCGCGTTTCATGGACTTCAGAGCGGTTCCAACTGCCCGGAGTTCGGGGGAGGGCGGCCGGTTGTCCGGCGTGCTGAGGATCCGGTCAACGGTCAGGGCAAGGATGCATGACCAGCATCGGTTGCCTGAGTGTAGTTCGTCTTCTTTGCCGCATGAGATGCAGTCGACGTTGAGGTGGACGCCGGAGCATTTCCGGCAGGCCGGCAGGGTGTCGACGCGGCCGGGCAAGACTCCCTCGTGGCCGCAGGCGCAGCTGCCGCGAGTTCTTTTGGCCTGTTGGTAGCAGTAGCCGCAGATTCCACCGTCGGGCCACCGAACTGCGATTTGATGGTGTTCGGCGCAGCGGGCGCAGGCTTCAGGCCATTTTGCGGGGTCGCCGGCTTTACGGGGTCTAGTCATCTTCGTCCGGTGGCAGAACCCGGATCCGGCGGGCAATTGGCGCACCGGGAGTGATGCCCAGGTCTTCTGGCCGCTTTGGGGCGTTCGCGGTCTTGGCGGCGCGCATCTGCACGAAGGGCTCGAACAGGTCGTTGGGCGTGCACTCGAGGATGTCGCAGAGGGCGGCGAAGGTCTGGGCGGGAATGCGCTCGGGTGTTCCAGTGACGAGCCGGTGGACCTGGGCGTTGGAGAGGTTGATGCCCCGGGCCTTGAGCAGGGGGAGCAGCTCGGTGGTTTTCCAGAGGTTTCGTTGGGCCATGAGCTGCCGGAGGTTCCAGCGGTAGCCGATCCGTCGCTGTTCAGCCATGGCTGTTCCCCTCGCCGTCGCCCGTGCGTAGCCGCTGGGCGATCATTTTCTGGATGGTCTTCTGTTTGAAGTCCGCCGACACGGAAGTATAGAGGGCCGTGGTGGAGGAGTAGCTGTGTCCGACTTGCTGCTGGATAAACAGCGGGTCGTAACCGGCTTCAATCAGGTGCGTCACGTAGGAGTGCCTCAGCGTGTGCAGGGTCAGTTCTTCCGGGAGCCCGGCGATCTTCCGCACCCGCTGGAAAGAACGGTCGAAGTTGCGGTAAACAGTCGAGCCTGAGCGCTCCGACGGCCAGAGACTGGCGGACCGGTCAGCGGTCGGGAATCGCTTGCGGCCGTCAGGGGAGAGCCAGTACTCGAGGAGCCCCACCACCCAGTCGAATTCCGGGACGGTGAGCACGGTCCGGCGCCGGGGCCCTGAGCCCTTGGTTCCCTTGGCCCAGCGCACCTGGAGCGCCCCGAAACGGCCGAACTGCTCGACGTGCGGGTTCGGGCCGAAATCGACGTACTCGAGCATCACCAGTTCACGCCGGCGCAGCCCGTAGGCGTAAGCGACCTTGAACGCCGTCGAGTCCCTCAGCGCCGGCAGCCAACGCTTTGAACCCTTGGCGAACTCGGTGTCGACCAGGTCATCTGCGGCGTCAAAGAAGGTCTGCAGTTCGGTCCGAGTGAAGGCCCGGCGCCGCGCCGGCACGGCATCATCGGTCGTATGACGGGGTGAGTTCCACTCGAAGACCACCTGCACCGGAATGTCCGAAAAGACCCGTTCGCAGAACGACGCCCAGCCGTAACGCCCGTCCGTCAGGTAGGAGCAAAACGCCCTGATAGCCCCGGAATTAGCCCTCAGCGTCGACAGCGCCAGACCCTTCTCTGAGCTGCGCCGGTCCGCCAGGAACTCGTCCACATGATGGGCCGTCCACGTCCACGGATACTCATTGGCGTGCTCCTGGAACCGCTGGACTGTCCCACACGAGCTTTTGATGTACGACGTCGACAGGCCGCGCGCCAGCATCTGCGCACGCCAACCATCCAACATCGCCTCGAAAACACGATCCTCGGCACGCAGCAGCCCGACATTGACGTTGGTCAGAAAGGCCGGAATCCGCCCAGGTTCAATACTCACTAATCAAACTGTACGCAAAAATCTCTCACTTAATGAGAGATTACGTTGCTGCACCGCAGCATCGCGCGCATAGACGCGTTCATGCCAGTCGGCGTCGAGGTCTCACTACAACCGCCTGACCTGCGCAAACACTAAAAGGCTAATTGGGACCAGTTCTCTCATCTACTTCTACTCGTCCCACTCCAACGCCGATAATCTACATTATGTCAACTAACGTTTTTGAAGCCCACCCCCATCAAGGCATCGCATTGGCTTCCACGTAGGCTCGTCGCAGGCCTTTGCGCGCTCGGAAGACCAAGGCTGATGCTGCATTCGGCGTAATCCCCATCGCCTCGGCAATCCGGGCCGGCTTCATGGCTTCCACCTCGCTGAACCAAAGCACTGACTGCCAGCGATGCGGCAGGGAACGCAATACTTGGATCAGCACGGCGGTCTCATCGGCCTCCAGCCCGGAGTGGTCAATCCCGATGTCCTCGCGCAAGGGAAATCTCATTGGGAACGCACGCCGGGCCTGGATGTTTCGACGATGCGCCATCCGTCGGACGATGCTCAACAGATAGCCCCTGAACGATTGTCTCGGTCCGCCGCCTTCCTTCAGCGCCTGAAAGACGGATGCAAATGCTTCGCCCACGATGTCCTCGGCGTCCGATGGATTATCCGCTTCCTTCATGGCGACGTAGAGTGCGATGCCGCCATACCTGTGGAAAAGTTCTCCGAACGCGGCAGGCTGGCTGGCCCGAACCTGGGCGATCAGGACATCGTCGCCTGCCTCCGCAGCCGGGCCCTCCCGCCCGCTCCCCCGCCATTCGCCAACCGGCTCAGGCGGCAGTGGGCACTGCGGCTCCTGGGCGTGGATGACAGCGGTATCTGACAAGGCAGCAGCGGGCATGGTTCCTCTTCGGGCGCTTGATCAAGGGGTCCTTGAATCTAGGGCGCCAGGAGCCCGGATGACGTAGGAATGCAGCTTTTTGATGAAATTCGAGGAGAAGGTGCAGGATTTTGAGATGTGTTGCCGCAGGTGGCCCATGCTGCAGGCACACGAAAGCCCCGCCGGATGCGTCCGGCGGGGCTTTCGAACTGTGCGTCAGTCTGCCTTCGATCAGCCCTGCTGCTGGGCTCCAGCGATGTTCACCAGCCAGGCTATGCCGAACTTATCCACGCACATTCCAAAGACATCACCCCACGGTGCGCTTTCGAGCGGCATGGTGACCGTTCCGCCGTCGACAAGCTTGTCCCAGTAACCACGAAGTTCCGCTTCGTCCGAAGATTCGCCGCTCAGCGATACGGAAATGTTGTTTCCCGGGTTGTACTCCATGCCGTTCGGCGTATCGGATGCCATGATGGTCAGGCCATTGGGCGAGACAAGCATGGCGTGCATGACCTTGTCGGCTTCGGCTGGATCCTGGCTGGCCTGGTAATCGCCGAAAGTGCTGATGTTCAACTCACCGCCGAACACTGACTCATAGAAAGTGATCGCGTCACGGGCGTTGTCCCTGAAGGAGATGTAGGGATTCAGGCGGGAAGTCATGTGGTCAGTTCTCCTTTATGTTGTTGGTGTACATGCACGTCATCGTGCCTCGCGGGCGCCGGCCGTCGGCCCTCCCCCACAGTTTCAGTCGCCGTCGTAAGCCTTTTGCAGAACGGCGAGGTCGAGTTTTCGCATTTTTAACATGGCCTCCATGGCACGTTGTGAGCCCGCCGCATCCGGACCATTCAGAAGTCCGGTCATGGCAGTGGGAACGATTTGCCAGGAGAGGCCAAACTTATCCTTGAGCCACCCGCACTGGCTCTCCTCTCCCCCAACAAGCAGAGCCTCCCAGTATCGGTCGACCTCCTCTTGGGATTCACAGTTCACCACCAAGGAAACTGCCTCATTGAACGTGAAGTGTGGGCCTCCGTTGAGACCCATGAACTGCCGGCCTTCAATCTCAAACTCGACCGTCAGGACGCTGCCGTCCGGACCAGGCACGCCAGGACCGATCGAAGAGTTGTCGAATATCGATGTGTAAAACTGTGCTGCCTCAGCCGCTTGGCCGTCGAACCACAAACAAGTAGAGATCTTCTGCATGCGCCACTCCTCGAACGACGACGGGAACCGCGTGTCCCCCATCAGAGGCTAGTACCGTGAGTTCACTCACACAACGGGCCAACATCGATTACCCATGGTTTGGGGATAACCAAAGCCCCGCTGCGGATTGGGCGCCGACTTCGCGCCTGCGCGAGGTCCCCGATAGGGTCAAAGGCATGTCTTCGTCCACTAAGTCCTGGCTGGCGGCCGCCGCCGGGGATCTTCTCCTGATTCTTGTCTTTGCCGCGATCGGCCGGGACGCGCACGCACGCGGAGACATCATCTCCGGCGCCTTCATCACGGCTTGGCCCTTTTTGGTTGGCGCGTTGGTCGGCTGGCTTGTCCCCCGAGTGTGGCGGGCGCCCTTCTCCGTCTGGCCTTCGGGTGTGGCAGTGTGGCTGGGCGCCGTGATTGTTGGGATGCTGCTCAGGGCTGCAACGGGACAAACCGTGGTGCTGCCTTTCATTATTGTTGCGTTGATCAGCCTGGGCGTATTCCTGCTCGGTTTCCGTGCGTTGTACGCCCTCATCCGTCGCGCCGCAGCCAAGCGGCAACACCGGGCGTGATCCGGTCCGCCAACCTGGGGATGCACTAGGCTGGGAACCGTCCGCAACGATGCTTTTTTCGGAAAGGCCCCACGTGATCACCGCTTTTGTCCTGATCAAGACCGATGCCTCACGCATCCCGGAAACAGCCGAGCAGATTTCGGCCATCCAAGGCATCAGTGAGGTCTATTCAGTCACTGGCGAATGGGATCTCATTGCTGTCGCCAGGGTTTCCAAGCATGAAGATCTTGCCGACGTCATCGCCGACCGCCTGTCCAAGGTGCCTTCGGTGGTCCACACCACCACGCACATCGCTTTCCGGGCCTACTCGCAGCACGACCTCGATGCCGCATTTGCACTCGGTTTTGAATAAACGCTGAACCCGTATCGTGCCGCGTCGTAGCGGCGTCGAGCGTCGTTCCGGCGTCCGGGCAAAGCCCCGTCAGCCTTGGCTCAGGGCAGTCCATTTCGCCAACACTCCGGCGGCCATGCCGGACTCGATGGACTCAGTTGCCGTGTCGAACGCAGAGCGCATCCGCTCCAGCAGGCTGCCTTCGGCACGAAGATCGAAAGCCACCAACCCCGCGGCCGCGTTGAGCAGCACCGCGTCCCTGACGGGTCCGACCTTGCCATCAAGCACTTCACGAACGACGCCGGCATTGACCATGGCATCTCCGCCGCGAAGGTCCGCCACGGTGGAAGGCTTTATGCCAAGATCAGCAGGAGTGAAGACCTGCTCCGTCACGGAACCATCCCTGATCTCCCACACAGTGGACGGCCCGGTGGGCGTCAGTTCATCCAGTCCGTCGTCACCGCGGAACACGAGGCCACGGCTCCCCCGCCGGGCCAGGACTCCTGCAACAAGCGGAGCCATCCGTGCATTGGCAACGCCCACCGCCGATGCCTGCACGTGGGCAGGGTTGGTCATGGGCCCGAGGAAATTGAAGGCTGTAGGAACGGCAAGCTCGCGACGGGGAACAGCCGTGTGCCTGAATGACGGGTGGAAAACCTGGGCGAAGCAAAACGTGATACCCGCCTCTTCAGCATTGCGTGCCACTTGCTCGATGGAAAGGTCCAGCCGGACCCCGAGCGCCTCCAGAACGTCCGCCGAACCCGACGTAGACGAGGCCGCCCTGTTTCCGTGCTTAACCACCTTGGCCCCGGCTCCGGCGGCAACGAGGGCCGCCATCGTGGAGATGTTCACGGTATTAAGCCGGTCGCCACCGGTTCCGACGATGTCCAGCTTTTCGCCGGAAATCGAAATCGGATTGGCATGCTGGACCATGGCCTCAACCAGGCCCGCGAGCTCTTCCACCGTCTCACCCTTGGCGCGGAGGGCCACAAGGAAACCGGCGATCTGCGACGGAGTGGCTTCGCCGGACATGATCGTGTTCATGGCCCACTCTGTGTTGCCCACAGCAAGGTCGTCGCCGTTGATCAATGCTGAGATGAGCCCTGGCCAGGTATTGCTGGCTGCAGGTGCCGATGCCGGAGAAGTCACTCCCTGATGCTATCGAGCCAGCCACGCCGATGACCAATGTGAACCACGCCGGGAACTTTTCCGCGCGATTTCGCGTCTTTGTAGAAAAAGTCTCCCGAATCGGTGGTTTGCATTGGGAACTCTGGACTTTTACAGACATAATGTCCTTGTGACATCTGCGACCCATGCCCCCAGTACCCCGGCGCACCCGACGCTGAACCGCCCCAACCTGGTTTCTGTTGGAACCGTTGTTTGGCTGTCCAGTGAGTTGATGTTCTTCGCCGGCCTCTTTGCCATGTACTTCACCCTGCGCTCCACATCAGGACTGATGTGGGCCGAAGAGACGACCAAGCTCAACTTCCCGTTTGCGCTCGTCAACACCATCGTCCTGGTGGCAAGTTCCTTTACTTGCCAGATGGGCGTTTTCGCCGCCGAGCGGCTCGAACCCCGCCGTACCGGTGGGCTCTTCCAGTTCACCCGCTGGGGCATGACCGAATGGTTTACCCTCACGTTCATCATGGGTGCCTTCTTCGTAGCCGGCCAGACCACGGAATACGCCATGCTCGTCTCCGAGCACGTTTCCCTGTCCTCCAACGCCTACGGCTCCGCCTTCTACATGACCACGGGCTTCCACGGCCTTCACGTCATCGGCGGTCTGATCGCTTTCCTCTTCATCATCGGCCGTGCGTTTGCGGCCAAGAAGTTCGGACACTTTGAAGCGACGTCGGCAATCGTCACCTCGTACTACTGGCACTTCGTCGACGTCGTTTGGATTGGCCTCTTCCTGGTCATCTACGTCCTCAAGTAAGCCCGGCTTGACTCTTTTTCTACAAGAGGCAGAATTTCAAGAAGCGGCTCACGGAGCCGACGCAGGATCGAATAAAGGAACCACCACGTGAAGGCACTCTCGCAGAAGCGACGTCACCCATTGGCAGCAATTGCGCTGCTGTTGATGGGCCTCCTCCTCACTGGTGGGCTGTACGCCGTTGCCACATCTGTCAACCAGGCCAAGGCCGACACCACCAGCTACAGCGCCAGTGACGTAGAACAGGGCGGCAAGCTTTTCGCCGCCAACTGCGCCACGTGCCATGGCATGGGTGCCAGCGGAACCCAGGACGGCCCCTCGCTGGTCGGCGTGGGCGCTGCCGCGGTTGACTTCCAGGTTGGTACCGGCCGTATGCCCATGCAGATGAACGGCCCGCAGGCCCAGAAGAAGCCCGTCCAGTTCAACGACGAGCAGACCAAACAGCTTTCGGCCTACGTCGCATCCCTCGGTGCAGGCCCGGCCATCCCGGAGGAGCACCTCCTCGACGGCAAGGGTGACGCTGCCAAGGGCGGGGAGCTCTTCCGCGTCAACTGCGCAATGTGCCACAACGCAGCTGCAGCCGGCGGCGCGCTCACCCGGGGCAAGTTCGCTCCGGCTCTCGCGGACGTCACCTCCCAGCACATCTATGAAGCAATGGCCACAGGTCCCCAGAACATGCCCGTCTTCAGCGACTCGAACGTCACTCCTGAAGACAAGCGCGACATCATCACCTTCCTGAAGACCATTGAAGCCAATGGTTCACCGGGTGGTGCGGACCTCGGATCCCTGGGCCCGGTTTCCGAAGGCCTGTTTGTTTGGGTCGCCGGCTTGGGCGTCATCATCGCATTCACGATCTGGCTGACGTCACGTACGTCCTGATCTGTACACACCAAAACTTCTGCTGCACTGTCAGCAGTTTGAAACTGAAAACAACTCGGCCCCGGTCGAGACAACGAGAGAAGGATGAGGCGAATTATGGGCAACCATAGTGACGGCAGTCCGAACCACTCGGGCACCGTAGCTACGGCTGGTCAGAATGAGGTGGAGAAGTTCCAGGATCCTGGACTCCCTCCGCATCGTTTGCGCCTGGCTGACACGGACCCGGTAGCCGCAAAGCGTGCCGAGCGTCAGGTAGCCATTCTGTTTGGCACCTCTGTCATCGGAACGCTGGTCTTCCTGGTGGCGTACTTCGCCATTGACCTTGGCGACGACACCACCATTGCAACGATCCGCACGCAGAACCTCCTTCTGGGTCTCGGTACCGCTTTTGCGATGCTGGGTATCGGCACCGGCATCGTGCACTGGGCCAAGGCCCTGATGCCCGACCACGAAGTGTCCGAAGAGCGCCACGCTATCCGCACGGAAGAGGATCGCCAGGCAGCAGTGCGCATCGTCGACGACATCGTCGAGGAAACCGGCATCAAGCGCCGTCCGCTGATCCGCAACACCCTTCTTGGTGCAGTCGCTTTGGCTCCCCTGCCTGCTCTCGCCATTTTTGGCGACTTGGGTCCGCGTCCGGACAAGGCTCTTGCACACACCATGTGGGCTCCGGAAGGTGGCAAGCTTAAGCGCCTCACCCGTGACCCTGACGGCACCCCCATCAAGGCTTCGGATGTCACCATCGGATCCGCCTTCCACGTCATCCCCGAAGGCCTCAACGAGCTCCACGAGGGCAAGTTGAACGAAAAGGCCAAGGCTGTTGTCCTTTTGATGCGCCTGGACCCGAACTCGCTGAACCCCTCCGAGGGCCGTGAAAACTGGAGCTACAACGGTATCGTTGCCTACTCCAAGATCTGCACGCACGTCGGTTGCCCTGTTGCTCTCTACGAGCAGCAGACGCACCACCTTCTGTGCCCCTGCCACCAGTCCACCTTTGACCTCACGCAGGAATGCAAGGTCATTTTCGGGCCGGCAAGCCGTCCGCTTCCGCAGCTGCCCATCGCAGTTGACGCAGAAGGCTACCTCGTCGCTACCAGCGACTTCAGAGAACCTGTAGGACCGAGTTACTGGGAGCGTGACGAGCATGAGCGCCTCATCAACAGCTGAAGCCCCCTTCGTTCCGAAGACCAAAGTTGGTAGTTTCACCAACTTCGTAGACGAGCGCGTGGGCGGCTCCGGAATCCTTCGTGAGTTCGGCCGGAAGGTCTTCCCCGACCACTGGTCGTTCATGTTCGGTGAGGTGGCGCTTTACTCCTTCGTCATCCTGCTGATGTCGGGAACCTTCCTGACCTTCTTCTTCGACCCGTCCATGGCGGAAACCCACTATCAGGGTTCCTACACGCCGTTGTACAACGTCGAAATGTCTGTTGCCTACAGCTCATCGCTGAATATCTCCTTCGATGTCCGCGGCGGACTGTTCATGCGTCAGGTGCACCACTGGGCAGCATTGCTGTTCGTGGCCTCACTCGGTGTCCACATGCTGCGAGTCTTCTTCACGGGTGCTTTCCGTAAGCCCCGCGAAATGAACTGGGTTGTCGGTGGCGTACTGCTGATCCTGGCCATGGCTGCAGGCTTCACCGGCTACTCACTCCCCGATGACCTGCTCTCCGGCAACGGTCTGCGAATCATCGACGGCGTGATCAAATCCATTCCGGTCATCGGAACCTACATCTCCTTCTTCCTCTTCGGTGGGGAGTTCCCGGGAACGGCCATCATCGGCCGTCTGTATGTACTGCACATCCTGCTTGTACCCGCGCTGATCCTCCTGATGATCGTGATCCACCTCTTCATGGTGGTTGTGCACAAGCACACCCAGTACCCGGGGCCGGGCCGCAATGACGGCAACGTCGTCGGTTACCCCCTTGGTCCGGTTTATGCGGCAAAGGCCGGCGGCTTCTTCTTCATCGTGTTCGGTGTCCTGGCGCTCATGGCAGCAGCCTTTACCATCAACCCGATCTGGAACTATGGTCCTTACGACCCCTCCCCTGTTTCCGCAGGCACCCAGCCTGACTGGTACATCGGATTCGTTGACGGCGCACTTCGCCTCATGCCTGGCGTCGTCAATGACTTCCACTTCGAATGGGTTGTCTTCGGGTACACGCTGACGCTGAACGTGCTTCTTCCGGCCCTTGTACCGGCAGGAATCATCTTCACCGTTCTGTTCACTTACCCGTGGATCGAACGCTGGGTGACCAAGGACAACCGGGAACACCACGTCCTCGACCGTCCCCGCAATGCCCCCACGCGTACGGCCATCGGCGTAGCAGGCTTCACCTGGTACTGCGTCATGTGGGCCGCTGCAGGTTCGGACCTCATCGCCACCCACTTCCACGTGTCCCTGAACGACGTGACGTACTGGCTGCGGACCTTGTTCTTCATCGGCCCGGTCATCGCTTTCATCGTTACCAAGCGCATCGCACTGGCTCTCCAGCGCAAGGATCGGGAAATCGCCCTCCACGGCCGCGAAACCGGACGTATCGTACGTCTCCCGCACGGTGAGTTCATCGAGGTCCACGCTCCGTTGGACGAATACAAGCGCTACAAGCTTGTTGGCTTCGAGTCACCGGCTCCCCTGCCGGCACAGCCGAACGAACATGGCGTTGTGACCCGTAAGGAAAAGCGCCGTGCAGCGCTGTCCCGCTGGTTCTTCGAAGACCGCGTTGCTCCGGCAACTCCCGCGGAACTCGAAGCAGCCCACTCGCATGGCCACCACGAGGCCATCGCAGCTGGCGACGAACAGAAGAGCCTGAGCCACTAACAGGCCAGGCCTCAACGAAAAGAGGGGCACAGTCCACATGGACTGTGCCCCTCTTTTCGTTGCCTCGCGCTACTGCGACCGGTACCCCGAGGCGTAGTTGCGTGTTGGACGAACACCAGGCCGCTGAAGCGGAATCCACAGCTTGTATCTGTCGGCACGGTAATAGGACACCGAATAGTCAACCATGGCACGGGCCACAAACGCGTGGCGCTGTATCTTCAGGAGCGGCGAGCCAACGTCGACATTGAGCAGCCTGGCAGTCGATGGCGAGGCGGCTGTGGCTTCGATCATGTCTTCGCCCCACTCCATGACCAGGCCGTATCGTTCGCTCAGGACGTTGTACAGGGACGTGGGCGGCGCATCGTCGAGAAACCCCGGCACCCGATGAGCCGGGATAAAGTTCTCATCCACGCTCATAGGCTCGTTATCGGCCAGCAAAAGCCTCCGGAACCGCACCAGTGGCGTGCCTTCGTCGAGCTGGAGTTCGCGCGCCAGAAAGGCGCTGGCAGCGATCTGTTCGAAGCTGAGTACCTTGGCGGCGGGGACCATGCCACGACGCTGCATTTCTTCGCTGTAGGACGTCAGCTTGACCTGCAGGTCAAGCTTCGGCTTCCTGACAAAAGTTCCCAAACCCACGACACGCTCGATGACTTCCTCACCGACCAGGGCGTCGATTGCCTGGCGGACCGTCATGCGGGCGAGTCCGAAACGCTCCGATAGATCCCGCTCGGAAGGCAGGGCCGATCCGGGCGGACAAGACTGGGCGATGAACGCCCGGAGTATTTCACGGAGCTGGATGTAGATGGGCGTAGTGCTGGACCGGTCAATCTCGCCGGCAATGCTTGCTGCGTCAGCCACGACGGATATCCAGCTTGTAAGTCATGTTTCAAGCATAATTCAGACGCAGCACAGGTCTAGACCAGCCAATGACCAAGTTGTTTTGCGCTGCATACAGGGGGCTACTCTTGTATGGATCATTTACGGCGGGGAACCGCCCTAGCTAAGGAGCTGGATTGCCGCAGCACAAAGCCCTTGTTGCCGCTGAGATCGGCCTGCATGCCCGGGCAGCAGCAGTCTTCGTCCGCGCTGTCACGGAGACCGGACTACCTGTAACCATCCGAAAGAATGGCGGCCAAGCAGTGGACGCCCGCTCGCTGCTCGAAGTCATGACGGAAGACTTCGAACACGGCTGCGAGGTCTTCCTGGAGGTCGCCCCTGAGGCCCTGACGGACCAGCAAACCATCTCCGAGGCCCGGAGTGCCCTCGTCGCTCTCTCCTCCGTCCTGGAGGCCCCAGAGGCCCGATGATCGGCCAAACGGGGACATCGGTGTCCCCGGCGTCGATGAATCACAAGTGAATTAAACAAAAAATGGGCCCCACCTTTCGGTGGGGCCCATCGTTTTTCGCTGCTATGTCCTAGTGGGCGTGGTCGCCGCGGCTGTACTCAAAGACCCAGCCAACGAGTGCCACGAGCGCAAGGCCACCGGCCACGTACGTGACCCAGAAACCAACCGCCAGGCCGAGGAACCCTCCAGCACAGGCCAGACCGAGTACCAGAGGCCACCAGCTCCAGGGGCTGAAGTGTCCCTGCTCGCCGGCGCCTTCGTGGATTTCGGCGTCGGGGCGGTCCTCCGGGCGCAACCCGATTCGCTTGCCGGTGAAGCCAAGGTAGGCACCGATCATGCCAGCCAGGCCACCCACCAACAGGATGCCGAGCACGCCGACCCACTCAGACCATTCGGTCAGGAAGCCGTAAGCGATGGCTACTGGCACGAAGAAGAAGACTCCGGCTCCGAAGAGCCACGATTCAATTTTCATTTGCTGACGTCCCTCTGGTCGGCGTTACCCAAGACTGCTGCTGCGGGTGACGGAGCCTCGGCGGTATGCACCTGGGCCAACTCCGGGTGGTGAAGGTCCAAGGCCGGGCGTTCGGAGCGGATACGGGGCAGGGAGGTGAAGTTATGGCGCGGCGGCGGGCAGGAGGTTGCCCATTCCAGCGAAGCACCAAAGCCCCAAGGGTCATCCACTTCAACCTTCTTGTTGCTGCGCCATGTGATGTAGACGTTCCAGAAGAACGGCAAGAGTGATGCACCCAGGACGAAGGAAGAGATGGTGGAGAACTGGTTCATCCACGTGAAGTTATCCTGCGGCATGTAGTCGGCGTAACGGCGCGGCATACCTTCTACGCCCAGCCAGTGCTGGATAAGGAACGTGCCGTGGAAACCGAGGAACAGCAGCCAGAAGTGGATCTTTCCGAGTCGTTCGTTCAGCATCTTGCCAGTCCACTTGGGCCACCAGAAGTAGAAGCCCGCGAACATTGCGAACACGACCGTGCCGAAGACCACGTAGTGGAAGTGGGCCACCACGAAGTAGGAGTCGGAAACGTGGAAGTCCAGCGGCGGTGAAGCCAGGATGATGCCCGTCAAACCACCGAAGAGGAAGGTCACCAGGAAGCCGATGCTCCAAAGCATGGGTGTCTCAAAGGTGATGGACCCCTGCCACAGCGTACCGATCCAGTTGAAGAACTTCACGCCCGTAGGTACTGCGATGAGCATGGTCATGAAGGCGAAGAACGGCAGCAGAACCGAGCCGGTGACGTACATGTGGTGTGCCCACACCGTCACTGAGAGAGCAGCAATGGCAATGGTTGCGTAAACCAGGCCTTTGTAACCGAAGATCGGCTTACGGCTGAAGACCGGGAAGATCTCGGAGACGATACCGAAGAACGGGAGGGCGATGATGTACACCTCGGGGTGGCCAAAGAACCAGAACAGGTGCTGCCAGAGGACGGCACCGCCGTTTTCGGGATCAAAGATGTGCGCACCGAAGCGGCGGTCTGCGCCAAGGGCAAACAGTGCTGCAGCCAGCGGCGGGAATGCCATGAGCACCAGGATTGCCGTCACCAGCGTGTTCCAGGTGAAGATCGGCATACGCCACATGGTCATGCCCGGGGCACGCATGCAGATGATGGTGGTGATGAAGTTGACGGCACCAAGGATGGTTCCGAAACCGGAGAGCGCGAGTCCGAAGACCCACAAGTCTCCACCGACGCCTGGACTGAATGTCGTGTTCGACAACGGCGCGTAGGCGAACCAACCAAAGCTTGCCGCACCCTGCGGGGTGATGAAGCCGGAGACTGCAATGGTGGAGCCGAAGAGGAAGAACCAGAAAGCCAAGGCGTTCAGACGGGGGAACGCAACGTCCGGTGCACCGATCTGCAACGGCATGATCACGTTGGCGAAGCCAGCAAACAGAGGCGTCGCGAACATGAGCAGCATCACGGTGCCGTGCATGGTGAACATCTGGTTGTACTGCTCTTTGGTCTGCAGGATCTGCATACCGGGCTCGAACAGTTCTGCACGGATCAGCAGCGCCATGACGCCACCGAGGCAGAAGAACACGAAGGACGCGATCAGGTACATGTACCCGATGGTCTTGTGGTCCGTGGAGGTGATCCAGTTGACGACTATGCGTCCCTTGGACTTAGGAACTACGGGAGCCTCGAGGGTCCCGGCGGATTGAGTGTAAGTAGCCACGTCGCTCCCCTTACTTTTCGTTCAGGTTCGGATTGCGGTCATATTCCGCACCGAGCAGGCCCGTGTTGCCATCCTGGCGGAGCTTGTCCATGTGGGCCTTGAACTCAGACTCGGAGACAACCTTGACGCGGAAAAGCATTTCGGAGTGGTATTCACCGCAAAGTTCAGCACACTTGCCATCGAAGGTGCCTTCCTTCGTCGGAGTGAACCGGATGTAGTTGGTCTTGCCCGGGATCATGTCGCGCTTCTGGAGGAACGCGGGGACCCAGAAAGAGTGGATGACATCGCGGGAGTTCAGTTCCAGGTCAACTGACTTGTTGACCGGCAGGTACAGCGTGGGAAGCAGCTCCTTGTCGACCTCGTTGCCGGTCAGGTGAGCCTGGACACCGGCCTCGTGGAGGTCCTCGGAGATGACCTGGCCCTGCTTGTAGTTGAAGTCCCATGCCCACTGCTTGCCGCGGACGTCAACAACGACGTCGGCCGGCTGCGACCGGTCATCGATGGCGCGCTGGTCCTGGTCGGTGAAGTAGAAGAACACCAGAACCATGAACAGCGGGATGGTCAAGTAGAAGACCTCGAGCGGCAGGTTGTAGCTGAGCTGCTTGGGAAATCCCGTGGTGCCCTTGCGGCGACGGTAAGCAATGATGCACCAGACCAGGAGGCCCCACGTGATGATACCGACTGCCAAAGCGGCGATCCATGAGTTGACCCAGAGGTCCATGATCCGGTCAGTGTGGTTGGTGGTGCCGCGCTCTGTAGGCAGCCAACCCTTCTCTACCTCTGGTGAACATCCGGTCAAAACCAACGCGCCGGCGAGTGCCAAGCCAGTGATCGAGGTGATCTTTATGCGTCGGCTGCCGGTTCGGTTCTGCGAACTCACAGACGGCCCTTCCTCTTGTTGCTGTCTCCCGGCAGGCCGAAGGCTCACCGGGCACACTAAAAGTTTTACTACCCGATGTAGAGCTTACCGCTATCAGGCGGTTTTCGCGCACATGTCAGCGCCGTGGCTCCGGATGCGTTTAAAGCGGACCGGAGTGGCGCCGACATGCGGCGATGGCTCACATCAGTGGAACGAATCACCGCAGGCGCAAGACCCGCCGGCGTTCGGGTTGTCAATGGTGAAGCCCTGCTTCGAGATGGTGTCCTCAAAGTCGATGCTTGCACCGCTGAGGTAAGGGACACTCATCTTGTCCACGATGACCTCAACGCCGTCATAGTCCCGCACAGCGTCTCCGTCGAGCATCCGCTCGTCGAAGTAGAGCTGGTAGATCAAGCCGGAGCAGCCGCCGGGCTGGACTGCAACGCGCAGCCGAAGGTCGGTGCGCCCTTCCTGCTCGAGGAGGCTGCGGACCTTGCCTGCCGCCACGTCCGTCAGATTGACTTCGTGCGTGGGCAGTTCGTCGTTGGCGACGACCTGTGTTCCGGTGCTGTTTTCGTTGGTTGCAGTGCTCATTGGCCTACCTTCTTATGAAGCTTCTGGCGGCGACGCCGGAACGCCGCCTGCCCTTACCCAATTACATACGGGTTACAGCTAATGCTACGTCGCGCAGACGCTTAGCTATAACTCCTGACGTAACCACGGACAGCATTTCGTTGTTCCCGGGCGGGCTCCCGGCGTCGTTTGAAGACGGTGCCGCCGGGAGCCCGAATTGCTAGGCCCCGAGTCCTTCAGCGTTCAGCCGGGCAAGCATCAGGGCTTCGGCCAGCACGGCATGGCGGAAGTCGCCAATGTGCAAGGATTCGTTGGCGCTGTGCGCACGGGAGTCAGGGTCCTCCACACCCGTCACCAAGATCTGCACGTCCGGATACATTTCCGTGAGGTCGGCGATGAACGGGATGGATCCACCGATTCCCATCTCCACGGGCTGAACTCCCCACGACTCCTCCAAAGCCCACAAAGCCACCCTTGCAGCCGCGGAAGTTGTGTCCGTGGCAAAAGCGTTCCCCCGCTCCCCCGGCGTGAAGGTCACCCTCGCACCGAAGGGTGCGTTCGATTCGACATGCTTCTTCAGGGCGTCCATCGCTGCCTGGGGGTCCTGGCCGGGGGCAAGGCGCATGCTGAACTTGGCCCGGGCCGAAGGAATCAAGGTATTGGAGGCCACATCCACAGCCGGGACGTCCATGCCGATAATGGACAACGCCGGCTTGGTCCATAGGCGCGAACCTATGCTCCCGCTCCCGGCCAGCCGGACGCCGTCGAGCACTGACGCATCAGCGCGGTACTCCGCTTCGGTGAGGTCCACCGCCACGTCATCACGGGCCACCAACCCGGCGACCGCAACGTTGCCGTCGTCGTCGTGGAGGGTCGCTATCAATCGCGAAAGAAGCGTGGGGGCGTCAAGGACCGGTCCGCCAAACATGCCCGAGTGGACGGCATGGTCCAAAACCCGGACTTCGAACGTTCCATCCACCAAACCGCGAAGGCTGGTGGTCAATGCCGGTATGCCAACCTTCCAGTTGCTCGAGTCGGCTACAACGATCACATCTGCGCGCAAGAGCTCCTGGTGTTCTTCCAGGAACGTGCGGAATGTGGGCGAACCTGCTTCCTCCTCACCTTCGAAGAAGAAGGTGACGCCAAGACCCAGGTCATCACCGAGGACCTTGCTGACAGCGCTGTAGGCTGCCAGGTGCGCCATGATGCCGGCTTTGTCGTCAGCGGCTCCGCGACCATAAAGGCGGCCGTCCCGTTCCCCCGCCACAAACGGTTCGGAATTCCACAGAGCCCGGTCCCCCGGCGGCTGTACGTCGTGGTGGGCGTACAGGAGGATGGAGGGTTTTCCTTCCGCAGCTGGACGACGCGCGACGACGGCAGGACCTCCGGGGGTACCGTCGGCTTTGTTGCACCTCAGGATCCGGACGTCAGTCATCCCGGTTGCCTTGACCAACGAAGAGACGGCCTCGGCGCTTCGATCAAGTTCCTTGGGGTCGAAACTCGCCCACGCAATGCCTGGAATGGAGACAAGGTCCCGCAGGGAATCCAGGGTGGAGTTGAAAGACTCGTCAACTGCCCTGGTCAGTGCCTCGACCGGGATGTCGCCGGAGTACCGTTGCTTGTTCTGCGGGGTGTCCGCATGTGCTGAAGTCATGGCCCACACTTTACCTCCGGGTCGCAGGCCGTCACGGGATGCCGGACCAAGCAGCGAAGACCCATCGCCGTGGACGACGTAACGTACGCCACCCCGCTGAGGGTATTCTGTAGGGGTGTTCGGACGTAAAAAGGAAGAGCCCAGCGCTCAGTCAGTAGTAGACCAGGCCTACGCCACCGCCCCGGGGCCGGGGGCCGGCAAGGGCACCCCTACGCCCAAGCGGAAAGACCAGGAAGCGGCCCGGAAGCGCCCCCTGGTGCCCACCGACCGTAAGGCCTCGAAAGCGGCAGAGCGGGTGGCCATCCAGGACCAGCGACTGAAGATGCGACAGGCACTGGATACCGGCGATGAGAAATACCTCCCCTTGCGGGACAAAGGTCCTCAGAAGCGGTACGTCCGTGACTATGTCGACGCACGTTTCAGCCTGGGCGAATACCTGATGTTCGGCGCTTTGCTGTTTGTCGTCATTTCGCTCATCATTCCGCCGACCAGCGCCGGAATCAGCTACGTCCTCGTGGGCTTCTGGATCATGTTCCTCGCGGTCTTCGTGGACGTTTTCATTCTTTCCCGCAAGCTTCGCAAGCAGTTGACCTCAAAGTTCGGCGAGGTTGAGCGCGGATCCATCTGGTACGGCTGCATGCGTGCCCTCCAGTTCCGCAAGCTTCGCCTGCCCAAGCCGCAAGTGAAGCGCGGCCAATACCCGGCCTAGGCGACCCCACCATCCAACAAGAAGACCCCGGACCACTGGTCCGGGGTCTTCTGCTGTAAGAGGCTTTAGCGGGACGCCCGCTGCCGCAGCTTGACCAGGCCCTTGTTGATACGCGAAACCCAGAACGGACCCTCGTACAGGAAAGCCGTGTATCCCTGCACCAGCGTTGCGCCGGCCTCGAGGCGATCCTGCACGTCGCGCGGTGTTTCGACGCCGCCAACAGCAATCAGGACGAGCTGATCGCCCACGGCATCCTTGAGCCGGCGGAGGACCTCCAGGGATCGCTGCTTGAGCGGAGCACCCGACAAACCACCGGCCCCAAGAGCCTCCACCTTGGCAGGATCAGAGCTGAGACCGGCCCTGGAAATCGTGGTGTTGGTCGCGATGATTCCGTCAAGCTTCAAATCCAGCGCGAGGCGGGCGACGTCGTCAACGTCTTCATCGGACAAGTCGGGCGCAATCTTTACGAGCAAAGGAACGTGCCGTCCGGCAGCCTCGTCGGCGGCGTCCCCAACGGCCCGAAGCAGCGGACGCAGCGTTTCAACATTCTGCAGCAAACGCAGGCCCGGCGTGTTCGGGGAGCTGACGTTCACCACCAAATAGTCCGCGGCGGGAGCCAGGCTGCGGGCACTGACGAGGTAGTCTGCCGTGGCGTCGTCAAGGTCCACGTTTTTGGTCTTGCCGATGTTGACGCCGATGATCGGCCGCGTCTGCGGGTACAGCCTCTGCAAAGCAGCCCGTGCGGACTTGAGCCGCGGCGCGACCGCAGCGGCGCCGTCGTTGTTGAATCCCATGCGGTTGACGACGGCCCGGTCTTCGATAAGGCGGAACAGCCGCGGCTTGTCGTTGCCGGGCTGGGCCTGGCCGGTGATGGTGCCGACTTCGACGTGGCCGAAGCCAAGGTCGGCCAAGGCCTCAATGCCATGGCCTTCTTTGTCGAAACCGGCCGCCAGCCCGAAAGGCGATGGGAAAGTGAGGCCGAAAGCCTCCGTCCTCAAAGAGGCATCCGGGGCTGTCAGCCGAGCCAGAATCCGACCGGCACCGGTACGGTGCGCCGTCCGGATTGCCTGGAAACCGATCTTGTGGGCTTTCTCGGCATCCATCCAGGAGAAGGCCAACTTGAAGAATGTGGGGTAAACACGCATGCTCCTAGTTTTGCCGGTCCGGGACCTCTGGCCAAACCCGTGACCGTGCAAGCCGTTAGCATGTACGCATGCCGCTCGAAGATAGTGACGCACATCATGGACCCGGCCGTATCTCTGCCGACATCGCCGTAGTTGGTGCAGGGCTGTCCGGACTCGTCGCGGCCGCGACCGCTTATGCTGCCGGCAAGAGCGTGGTGGTGCTGGACCAGGAGCCGGAGGCATCCATCGGAGGCCAGGCGCATTGGTCCTTTGGCGGCCTGTTCATGGTCGATACCCCGGAGCAACGCAGGCTGGGCGTAAAGGACAGCGCCGAGCTCGCCCTGTCCGACTGGATGGCCTCCGCAGCCTTCGATCGACCGGCCGACGTCCACGCACGGGCCTGGGCGGAGGCGTATGTCCACTTCGCTTCCGGCGAGAAAAGGAGTTGGCTCAAGTCCTTGGGCGTCGGCATTTTTCCGCTGGTTCAGTGGGCTGAACGGGGCGGGTATGGGCCGCAGGGGCATGGGAACACGGTGCCCCGTTTCCACGTCACCTGGGGAACAGGGCCGGCGCTTGTCCTACCGTTCCTCGCGAAAGTCCAGGAGGGCGTCGACGCCGGAAGGGTGCGGATCTTCTTCAGGCACAGGGCCGCTTCCTTGACGACGACGGCGGGCCGGGTCACCGGCGTGTCCGGCCAGGTTTTGGAGCCGTCGACGGCTGTGCGGGGCCAGGCCTCGTCGCGGGTCGCCGTCGGAGACTTCGAGGTGAACGCCGGAGCGGTAGTGGTAACCACCGGCGGGATAGGCGGCAACCACGATCTGGTGCGTCGGCAATGGCCAGGTGGCCATGCTCCGGCAGACATGCTCAGCGGCGTGCCCGCGTCGGTGGATGGTGGGTTCCTTCCGGCAGTGGAAGCAGCGGGCGGAACATTGATCAACGGCGACCGGATGTGGCACTACCCTGAGGGCATCCGGAATTACGAGCCCGTGTGGCCCAAGCACGGCATCCGCATCCTTCCCGGACCTTCGTCTCTGTGGCTCCACGCCGAGGGCTCGCAATTGCCGGCCCCGCTCTTTCCCGGTTTTGATTCCCTCGGAGCGTTGCGCCATATTCTTGCAACAGGCCACGGGTACTCATGGTTCGTCCTGGACCGGACCATCGCACTCAAGGAGCTGGCCCTGTCCGGATCAGAACAGAATCCGGACCTCACCGGCAAGGATGTCAGGCTCCTGGCCTCACGGTTGACGCCCGGCGCTGACTCCCCCATTCAACGATTCCTGGACAAAGGTGAAGACTTCATCCAGGCCACGTCGGTGCGGGATCTCGCCGCGGGGATGAACCGCCTGACCAAAAATCAACTGATCGACGCCGGCAAACTTGAGGCGCTGGTCGACGCCCGGGACCGCCAAGTGTCCAGCGGCCTTGGAAAGGACCCACAGCTCGCCGCGATCAGGGCAGCACGGCGCTTCGCCACGGACAAACTGATGCGGGTTGCGCCCCCGCACCGCCTGACCGACCCCAAGCACGGACCCTTGATAGCGGTCCGTCTCTCGGTCCTGACCAGGAAGAGCCTCGGCGGCGTCCAGACGGATCTGGGGTCAAGGGTGCCGGGCGCGGACGGGGCAGCGATACCGGGCCTTTTTGCGGCTGGCGAGGCTGCCGGATTTGGCGGCGGGGGCATTCACGGGTATCGGGCATTGGAAGGAACGCTCCTTGGCGGCTGCCTCTTCTCGGGAAGGGCTGCCGGCCGGTCCGCCGCGGCCAGTGTCTAAGCTATAGCCATGGACTGGACCCCTGACATCCTTGGAAAGGACTTTCAGGCCTGCGGCTTTGAGGCGGTGGGGCCTGACGGCGTAACCCGCCACGCCACCCTGATCCGGCATCGGGCTGAAGAGTCTGCCCGACCGGATCGAGCCTCCAGGCCCGTAGACCCGCCCTACGGGTCCGTACTCTTCCTCCATGGTTGGAGCGACTACTTCTTCAATACCGAACTCGCCCGGTTCTGGGCCGATCAGGGCTACGATTTCTACGCTTTGGACATGCATAACCACGGACGGAGCCTGCAGTCCGGCACTCCGGGCGGTTACGTAGCAGACTTGAGCTATTACGACGCCGAAATCAACGCAGCGCTGGACCTAATCCTTGACGACCGGTCCGGCTCCCCCACCGGCAGCCTGACCTTGATGGGCCATTCGACCGGCGGCCTGGTTGCCGCTCTCTGGGCCTCCCGCCACCCCGGTAGGGCCCAATTCCTCATACTCGACAGTCCGTGGCTTGAAATGCACGGGAACTCATTGGTCCGCCGTGCAGCGCAAGCAATGGTCGCGCCTCTTGCCAGGCTTCGTCCGGAGACGGTACTGCGGCTGCCGGAGAGAGGTTTCTACTTCCGGAGCATCAGCAGCAGTGCCGAGGGAGAATGGGCGCTGGACGAGAAGTACCGGCCGCCCTTCGCCTTCCCGGTGCGGGCAGGATGGCTCAGCGCCGTCTTTGCAGGCCATTCGACGGTGTCCCGGGGGCTCAACCTGGACATACCTGTTCTGGTCCTGACCTCAGCGGCCAGCGCCAACGGCATGGTGTGGCAGGAATCCATGCGTCGTTCTGATGCCGTCCTGGATGTGGGCACCATTGCCCTCCGGGCGATGGCACTGGGCCGAACTGTGACCTTGGAACGGATTGATGGGGGCCTGCACGATGTCTTCCTCTCAGCTCCTGAGGTGCGCAAGGACGCGTATGCAAGGCTTGCCCGATGGATCAACGGATTCATGGGCCATGGCGCTCTTGAACAGCAAAAGGACGCTCTTGAACAGCAACAGGAGGGGGATACGTGACCGGCACAGGTAATTCCGGACAACAGTGGAGGCCTGATGTCCTGGGCCACAATTACGAATGCATGGACCTGCCGCTCAAAGATGACGATGAAGGCCCGGTCAAAGCAACTCTCGTCAGGCACGCCCCGGCCGTCGAGGACGCAGCTCCCCACGGAATCCTGGATTTCCTGGGGACCTTCATCAAACGCAAGCGACGCACCACGCGCGAAACAGATGGTGCACCCAAAGTAGTCCTCTACCTTCACGGCTGGGCCGACTACTTCCTGCAAACCGAACTGGCTGAATATCTCACTGCTTCGGGCTTCCTGTTCTATGCGGTGGACTTGCGCAAATTCGGCAGGAGCCTGCTCCCGGGGCAAACACCGGGCTACACGTCCGACCTCAGTGTCTACGATGAGGATCTTGCCGCGGCCTTGAGGCAGATTGAGCTGGACGTGGCAGCACGGACCGACAGGCAACTGCCTCCGACGATCCACGTGATTGCCCACTCCCTTGGTGGCCTCATCGCCGCGCTATGGGCCAACCGCAACCCGGGCAAACTGGGTACTTTGGTTCTTAATGCCCCTTGGCTCGAGCTCCAGGGCAGCAGCTTGGTCCGCAGCATCGCCATGCACTTGGTGGAACCGTTCGCACGCACCGATCCGAAGCGCCCCTTCAGGTTCCCGGAAATGCCTGCCTACTGGGAAAGCGTCAGCAATGAGGCGCACGGTGAATGGATGCTGGACCCGGTGTGGCGGCCCCGGGCTTCATTTCCCATTCGGGCTGGTTGGACGAAAGCCGTGCTGGCAGGTCACGCCGCTGTTGAGCGGAAGCTCAATATTGATGCCCCTGTCCTGGTTCTGTTATCGGGCCGCACCAGGATCCAGGCCGAATGGACGGCCGACCTGATGCGCGCTGATGCCGTCATAGACGTCGAAGAAACCTCCCGACGTGCCCTCGGCCTGGCGCGGCGAACTGCCGTCTTCCGCTACCCGGGCGCCGTCCACGACGTCTTCCTGTCGCGCCGCACAGTCCGCCAGCAGGCGTACCGGGACGTCACGGTGTGGCTTGCCGCTTATCCGTACTGAATTAGCGCAGGCACGCTATTTAGGGGCTGGGGCAGCGTCCACGGCACCACCGTAGCGCCTATCGCGTTTGGCATAAATTTCGACGGCGTCCCACAAGGTGCGCCTGTCAACGTCCGGCCAGAGGGTGTCCATAAACACGAATTCCGCGTAAGCAGATTGCCACAGCAGGAAGTTGGAGAGCCGCTGCTCCCCCGAACTCCGCAGGAAGAGGTCGACATCCGGCAGGTCGGGCTCGTCCAGATACTTCTGGATGGTCTTTTCGGTGACCGAACCCGGCTTGAGCCGCCCCGCTGCAACGTCTTCGGCAATCGCGGATACAGCGTCGGCAATCTCAGCCCGTCCGCCGTAATTAACACACATGGTCAACGTGCAGGTGTCATTGGCCCTGGTGTATTCCTCGGCTTCCTCCAGTTCCTTGATCACTGAGCCCCAGAGACGGGGCCGGCGACCGGCCCAGCGGATCCTGACGCCCCATTCGTCCAACTGGTTTCGCTGCCTGCGTAGCACATCCTTGTTAAATCCCATGAGGAAGCGAACTTCTTCAGGTGAGCGGCGCCAGTTCTCCGTCGAGAACGCATAGACGCTGACGTACTTGATACCGAGCTCGATGGCTCCCGCCATGACATCCAGAAGGGCAGGCTCGCCGGCCTTGTGGCCTTCGATCCGGGGCAGCCCACGCTGATTGGCCCATCGCCCGTTGCCATCCATGACAATCGCAACGTGCTGCGGGATAAGCTCACTTGGAATGCTTGGCGGAACCGCTCCGGAAGGATGCGCATAAGGCGCCTTTACCGGGGTAGTCCGGGCCGCCGTCGTCTTGCTTTTCTTACCAAGTGCCACTGTCAGCTTCGCTCCACATGTTTGAGGGATTTCAAGGCGCGTTCCAAATGCCATTGCAAGTAGCTTGCCACCAGGCCTGCGGCTTCACGGCGGTGCCGCGGATCCGAGGCGTCAGCGACGACCCAGTCGCCCGTCAACAGAGCCCCAAGCAGGACGACGGTCTCGGCTGCCGGTGCCGGCGATCCGGGCGGCCTGCAGTCCCCACAGACCATGCCACCTAACGGGGCGGCAAAGGCCGTATGCGGTCCAGGGCGGCCACACCGGGCACACGATGTAAAACTCGGAGCCCATCCTCCTGTGGCCAACGCGCGCAGAAGATAGGAGTCAAGGATCAATTCCGGCGGATGATCCGAACGGCTCAGTGCTGCCAGCGCACCCACAAGAAGGTTGTACTGCGCCGTCCCTGATTCGGAGTCGGCGTCCGTCAGCTTTTCGGCGGTCTCGGTCATGGCCGCAGCTACCGTAAACCGGCCGTAATCGGCGGCGATGCTGCTTCCGTAGGCACCCTTCGCCACGGCCTGGGTGACAATGTCCAACGTCCGGCCGGAAACCAGCTGCAGGTCCGCCACCATAAAGGGTTCAAGCCTGGCTCCGAAGCGGCTGCTCGTCCTTCGGACTCCCTTGGCCACGGCACGCACTTGCCCATGGTGTTTGGTGAGCAAGGTAATGATGCGGTCCGCCTCGCCCAGCTTATGGGTACGGAGCACTACGGCGTCGTCCCGATAGGCCCGGGCGGCAAACGATGGATTGGCCACATCTAATCTTCGCACTAAGCCTGGACCCGGGATGGCCGCCGGACCGTGCGGTGACAGAGTTTCCTGTCACCACACGGTTCCTGGTTATGCCTGGGCGTCGCGGACGGCCCTGTTCACAGCCGAAATCAACGCCTTGAGCGAGGACGTCGTGGTGCTGGGGTCAATGCCCACTCCCCACAGGACGCGCTCTCCGACAGCGCACTCGACGTACGCGGCAGCGCTGGCGCTGCCGCCCTCTGACAGGGCGTGCTCGCTGTAGTCCAGGACGCGGACGTCGACGCCGTCCTGGTGCAGAATGTCCAGCAGTGCCGCGATGGGACCGTTGCCGTGTCCGGTGCGTCGAACTTCGGCACCGTCGATCCGCAGGTTCGCACTCATGGTCATGGCGCCGGCTTCATCAGTTTCGGTGCTCACGCTGCCCAGCGTGTAGCGGCCCCACTGGGCCTGCTCTTCGTCCGATGGCAGGTATTCGTCCTGGAAGATCTGCCACAGCTGGGATCCGCTGACTTCGCCACCGACAGCATCCGTGCGCCGCTGGATAACACCGGAAAACTCAATCTGGGCCCGACGCGGCAAGTCCAGGTTGTGCTCATTCTTCAGCAGGTACGCAACGCCACCCTTGCCGGACTGGGAGTTGACCCGGATGACGGCTTCGTAGCTGCGCCCCAGGTCCTTCGGGTCGATCGGCAGGTAGGGCACCTGCCAGGTGAAGTCATCCACGGACTTGTCGGCAGCGGCGGCATCCTTCTCAAGGGCTTCGAAGCCCTTCTTGATGGCGTCCTGGTGCGAACCGGAGAACGCGGTGAAGACCAGGTCGCCACCATAGGGTGAGCGCTCCGGAACAGGCAGCTGGTTGCAGTACTCCACGGTTCGGCGGATCTCATCGATATCCGAGAAGTCGATCATGGGGTCCACGCCCTGGACAAACATGTTCAGTCCGAGCGTCACCAGGTCCACGTTGCCGGTGCGTTCGCCGTTTCCGAAGAGGCAACCCTCAATACGGTCCGCGCCGGCCAGGTAGCCGAGTTCGGCGGCTGCAACTCCAGTGCCACGGTCGTTGTGGGGGTGCAGGGAGATGATGATGCCTTCGCGGGGGTGCAGGTTGCGGTGCATCCACTCGATCGAATCGGCATAGACGTTCGGGGTGGCCATTTCCACGGTGGCCGGCAGGTTGATGATGACCTGCTTGTCGGCTGATGCCTCAAAAACGTCGGCGATGGCGTTGCACACGCGTGCGGCGTACTCGAGCTCGGTTCCCGTGAAGGACTCAGGCGAGTATTCGTAGGTGATGTGCGTGTCCGTCAGCGTTTCTTCATATTTCTTGCAGAGGCGCGCGCCCTGCAGTGCGATGTCCAGGATTCCGTCTTCGTCCTGGTTGAACACCACACGGCGCTGCAGAACGGACGTGGAGTTGTACAGGTGGACAATGGCCTGCTTCGCGCCGACCAGGGACTCATAGGTCCGCTCGATCAGGTGTTCCCGCGCCTGCGTCAAAACCTGGATGGTGACGTCGTCGGGAATATGACCGCCCTCGATCAGCTGACGGACAAAATCGAAGTCGGTCTGTGATGCGGACGGGAAACCTACTTCGATTTCCTTGTAGCCCATCTTGACCAGCAATTGGAACATCTTCAGCTTGCGGGCCGGGCTCATGGGGTCGATCAGCGCCTGGTTGCCGTCCCGGAGGTCAACAGCACACCACCGCGGAGCTTTGGTGATGACCTTGTCCGGCCAAGTACGGTCAGGAACCTCAACGGTGATCTGGTCCTGGAACGGCACGTAGCGGTGAGTGGGCATACCGGAGGGCTTTTGTGCATTACGCATGATGTGTGGCCTTTTCTCTAAGAACTGTATGAAAGCTTGGCCGGACACAACGAAACTCCGCGGCGAGGGTGGCCCAGCGTCAAACAGCTATCAGGCCTCGCCGCGGCAGCTAAGAAGAAGCATTTCCGCACGCACAAAATTACAGTAGCACGGTGCGTATGATGACAGTGCAACACCTCATGCAACGTCCACTATGCAGACGCCGCGGCGGTGGCAACGCCGACTGCAGCGTCCATTCAAGGAGCCACAGTGCCACAGTCGGGGATCACTCTTTCGAATATCGACCACAGCGTCCGGCCCCAGGACGACCTTTATCAACACGTCAACGGCGCGTGGCTCAACAGCACAACGATTCCCGACGACAGGCCCTTGGAGGGGACGTTCACCGCTTTACGCGATGGTGCCGAACTCGCAGTCAAGGCCATCATCGAAGAGGCCGCCGGCAAGGGTGAATCCGCCACAGGTATCGAACAGAAAGTGGGCGGGCTTTACGCAAGCTTCATGGACGAGGGCGCGGCAGAAGCAAAAGGAATCGACCCCGTGCGGCCGCGTCTTGATGAGGTACGCGCGGTGGAATCGACCCCGGAGTTGGCGGGCCTCATCGGTCGGCTTTTCCGCTCGGACGTGTCCGGCCTCTTTTCGATCTACCCCGCGCCCGACGCAGGCAACCCTGAGCGCATCCTGCTGTACATCGGACAGGGCGGCCTGGGCTTGCCTGATGAGTCTTACTACCGCGAAGAAAAGTTTGCCGGCATCGTGACGGCCTACAGCGGCTACATCGAAAAGCTTTTCACCCTTGCCGGCATCCCCGACGCTGCGCAGGCTGCCCAACGCGTGGTCGCGCTTGAGACAGCCTTGGCATCGCATCACTGGGACAACGTCACGCTCAGGGATCCCCAGAAAACCTACAACCTGAAGTCCGCAGAAGAGGCAACAGCGCTGTTCCCCTTGCTGGACACTTGGTTCGACGCGGCGCGGGTGGACGTGGAAAAGCGTCAGGAAATTGTTGTCAGCACCCCCGACTTCTTCACTGGTGCTGCCGGTTTGCTGGAATCCGAGCCTCTTCAGACCTGGAAGGAATGGCTGACACTCCGGGTCCTCAGTTCGGCCGCCCCCTACTTGTCCTCCGCCTTCGTAGACACCAACTTCGATTTCTACGGCACAACCCTCAGCGGAACGCCACAGAACAGGGAACGCTGGAAGCGTGGGGTTTCGGTTGTGGAGGCAGCACTTGGCGAGGCAGTTGGCCAGATCTACGTCGAACGGCACTTCCCCGCCGGTCACAAGGCGCGGATGGAGACCCTGGTAGCCAATTTGATCGAGGCCTACCGCGAAAGCATCACGTCATTGGAGTGGATGGGCGAGGAGACCAAGAAGGAAGCCCTGAAGAAGTTGGACGCGTTCCGTCCCAAGATTGGCTTCCCGGAGAAATGGATCGACTACTCGGCCGTGGAGATCGACCCCAACGACCTTCTCGGCAACGTTGAGCGCGCCCATGACGCCGACGTGGAGCGTCACCTGGACGAGATCGGCAAGCCAGTTGACCTGACGAAGTGGCTGATGACGCCCCAGACAGTCAACGCCTACTACCACCCCATGTTGAATGAGATTGTGTTCCCGGCTGCCATCCTCCAACCGCCTTTCTTCACCGCGGAAGCGGACGACGCCGTGAACTACGGTGGGATCGGCGCAGTGATCGGGCACGAGATTGGCCACGGCTTCGACGATCAGGGATCGCAGTTCGATGGCAGCGGCGCACTGCGTAACTGGTGGACCGAGGACGACCGCAAGGCCTTCGAAGCGCTCACTGCAAAACTCGTGGCCCAATTCGACGCTCTATCACCGTATGCCGCACCGGATCACAAGGTGAACGGCAAACTTACCCTGGGCGAGAACATCGGAGACCTTGGCGGACTGACCATTGCCTACAAGGCCTACCTGCTGAGCCTGGGCGGAAAAGAACCGGAAGTCATTGACGGCTTTACCGGCCAGCAAAGGTTCTTCATGTCCTGGGCTGCCGGATGGCGCCAGGTCATCCGCACAGAGGAAGCCATCCGCAGGCTCGCCACCGACCCGCACTCCCCCAATGAGTTCCGCACCAACGCCATCGCCCGAAACCTCGATGCTTTCCATGAGGCCTTCCGCGTGGGCGAAGCTGACGGAATGTGGGCTGAGCCGCAGGAACGCGTCAGCATCTGGTAATTGAACGCACGAGAAAGGCCGGGTCAGTTAGTCAACTGGCCCGGCCTTTCGTATGAGTCGCTTGCGTTGACCGCTATTGATCGATGTAGAGCGGGTTCACCTGCTGGCACACGGCGTCCTTGGCGGTTTGGTTAACCACATCGGAGGGTACCGAGGCTGCGCCGTAGGCCGTGCCGCTTGTGAAGTCCGTACCGAGGTAGAGCTGAACACCAGCCACACCGGGTGCCTCTTGAACCTGAGCAGCAGGTATGCCATAGAGCTTGGCGACGTCAGCGGCCACGTCCGCAAAGCCAGTTCCGTAGTAAAGCACGGTTTGGTCGACGGGGTTGGCCAGATAGGACACAGCCTGAGCGAATCCGGCACCCGTGAGAACAGCCATCAATTCCTGCGCCCGGGTAGCGACGCCACTGCCGTTGGCCACTGAAACAGGCTGAATCGCCTTGTCGTAGGCAGGCGCGGCAGGCGTTGTGGCTGTCGGCTCCGGTGCCGGGCTTTCTGACGGTGAGGGTGTAGCCGTCGCACCGGGGGTGGTGAGATCGAGGTCCGCGCGCAGTGCTGCGAACAGCTGGGACGCTTGGGGCTCAACCAGCTCGAGCCGGTTGGGGTCGACTGCTGCAGCCTGGGTAGGCACAGCCACGAACGCAACCTTGGACACATCAATGTCCTTCAGTCGCCCACCTATGGTCAACAGCGAAGGGACAGAGGCGAGGCCCTCGTCCACTGTCAGGTTTTGGGTCACGACATCTGCGATCTGGAGCAGCCGCTGCGGGTTGCCCAGCGTGCCTTCGCTCTTGAGCTTTCGAGTCAGGGAGGAAAGGAAAGCCTGCTGGCCCTTGATGCGGCCCAGGTCGCCTCCGTCGCCGAACGCATGCCTGGTGCGCAGGAAGGCCAGAGCTTGCTCGCCTTCAACCAACGAGTCGCCCTTCGGCAGGCGGAGCCGGGAATCCGGATCAAAGACGGGATCGCTGACGCACACATTTACACCGCCGACGGCGTGGGAAAGCTCCTTGACGGCGTTGAAGTCCGCCATCATGAAGTGGTCGATTTCCAGGCCTGTCAGTTTATTGATGGTGTCGACCGCGCATCCGATGCCCGCCTCTGCCATGGCCTCGTTGATCATCACGCCGCTTCGGGCGGGAAAGGTCTGGTTGTTGGTGCGGTCGGTGCACTGGGGAACGTTGACCAACAAATCCCGCGGAAAGCTGAGGACATTGACGCGCTTGTTGTCGGCAGAGATGTCCAGCAGCATCATGACATCCGAGTGACCATACCCCGTGGAGTCTTCGCTGGTGCCGTATTCGGCATTCTTGCCGTCACGGGTATCAGAGCCAAGGATCAGGATCTGGAGCCGGTCGGTCTTGTCATTGGCCGTGGCCTCACCTGCGTTGCGGCTCTCATCAGCACTCAAGGGTGCCTTGGTGATATTGCTCTGGAGTCGGATAAACCAGAAAGCAGCAAACGCGACGCCGGCGACCAACGCCACGGACACCACGCCCGTGACAATTTTCAACCAAAGAGGCAGACCCTTGCGCTCATTCATATGGCGCGGAGTGCCATCGGCATCCGCTCCATGGCGTGCCGCAACGGGGCCAGCGGTGCCGGTGCCCTCCGGGCGGGCGTCACGACGTCGCACTATTCGGTTTACCTTTCCTTAAACAGCTCGATCCCCGCAATCATAGTTGCCGTTTCTGGGAAGTTCCTTATCGGGCCGGGAGCCACGCCGGATCCAGCTTTGTCGGCCTAGAACCCGAGTTTGACCAGCTGCTTGGGATCGCGCTGCCAGTCCTTGGCGACTTTGACATGCAAATCGAGGTAAATCCGGGTACCAAGAAGGGTTTCGATGCCCTTTCGGGCATTGGTCCCGACTTCACGCAGCCGACTGCCGCCCTTGCCGATAATGATGGCCTTCTGGGAGGGACGCTCCACGTAGAGATTGACGCGGACGTCCAGGAGCGGATTGTCCTCAGTGCGGCCTTCACGCGGCACGATCTCCTCCACCACTACGGCCAACGAATGCGGAAGCTCATCCCGCACACCTTCCAAAGCCGCTTCCCGGATGAGCTCGGCGATCATCACCGCTTCGGGCTCATCGGTAAGCTCGCCATCCGGGTAAAGGGGCGGCGAGGGGGGCATGTGGCTGATCAGAACGTCGGCGACGGTGGAAACCTGGAAGCCGTCGGCCGCCGAGACCGGAACGATGTCAGCCCACCCTGCTTCGCCCAGGACCTCCCTGCCCAGCTCGGCGACGGCGAGCAACTGCTCCGTCAGGGCCTGGCGGTCCACGAGGTCGGTTTTGGTCACCAACGCGACGATCGGCTTGCGTCCGACGCCGGCCAGCTGGGCGGCAATGAACTTATCGCCAGGACCAATCTTTTCGTTGGCGGGCAGGCAGAATCCGATGGCGTCGACTTCAGCCAAAGTGTCGGCAACAAGCTCGTTCAGCCGCTTGCCGAGAAGGGTACGGGGACGGTGCAGACCCGGCGTGTCCACGAGAATCAATTGTGCGTCCTCGCGGTGGACAATGCCGCGGATGGTGTGGCGCGTCGTCTGCGGCTTGGCTGAAGTGATCGCTACCTTCTGGCCAACAAGGGCATTGGTCAGGGTGGACTTGCCGGCATTCGGCCGACCGACCAGCACCGAGAAGCCCGCGTGAAAGCCGCCGAAGTCGCTGTCGGCGTCGAATTTCTTATTTTGCTTGCTCACGTGGAACTCCCTGTTGCGTTGAGTCGGCGTCGTCGAGAAGGTCTTCAAGGTCAGTGTCTTCCTTTGGCATGGCGGCCGCAATGATATGGCTGACCCTGTTTCGCCGACCCTCAAGCCTATCTGCCTTTAGGAACACACCGTTCACTTCAACGGAGCTTCCGACGATCGGGACCTGGCCGAGGGCCTTGGCGAGTAGACCGCCCACGGTGTCCACTTCGTCGTCGTCGAGTTCGATATCGAACAGTTCGCCCAAGTCATCGATGCTCATGCGTGCGCTGACGCGATACTGTCCGTCACCCAAATCGACAGCCTCTTCAGCGGCGGCGTCGTACTCGTCGACGATCTCGCCGACGATTTCCTCGATGAGATCTTCCAACGTGACCAACCCGGCGGTTCCACCATACTCATCAATGACAATGGCTACGTGGGTGGACTCCTGCTGGAGCTCGCGCAGGAGATCGCTCACCAGCTTGGACTCAGGGACGTACCGGACATCCCGGGCCAGCGAATCGACGTCGTGTGGCTGCAGTCCCGGTTCACCGCGGTGCATGGCCGCCGCGACATCCTTGAGGTACAGGATGCCGCGGATTTGGTCGGTGTTTTCACCGATTACGGGAATTCGGGAATAGCCCGACCGCAGGAACAAGCCCATGGCGGTTTCAAGGTCGGCTCCCGTGCCGATACTGACAATGTCAGTACGGGGAACCATGACAGAACGTACCAAGGTGTCACCGAAATCGAAGACCGAGTGGATGAGTTCGGCTTCGTTGTCTTCGATCATGTCTGATTCAGCCGCACGGTCCACGAATTCGCGGAACTCTTCTTCGCTGACGAACGCGTCGTCGCCGGCCGGGGCCCCGGGGGCTACTGCCTGGCCCAGGGCCACAAGCCAGCCCGGGATGGGACCGAGGATCCAGCACAGGAACCTGATCAGGGGCGCGGTGAAGCGCACGACGGGTCCCGAGTGGGCGCGCCCAAGCTGCCTCGGCGAAACACCGACCAGCACAAAGCCGATGACGGCCATGATGCCCGTCGCGGCCAGCCCGGCGAGCCACACGTTGTCCAACAAGCTATGGAGGACAACAGCAACGGCCACAGCTGCCGCCATCTCAAACCAGACACGCCAGAAGCGCAGTGCCCTCATGTGGGCGATGGGGTTTGCCAGGATGCCGGCCAGGGCCTGGCCTTTGCTTCGGCCAAGGGATTGCTCGGCCTCGTGCCGTGGCAGGAAGTTGAACGCAGCTTCGGCCGCCGTCAACAGGGCGACAAAGCTGAGGAAAACCAGCGCCATGCCGACCAGAATGAGCGAGGTCACTGCATGGTCTCCATGGGGGCATCCTTGCCCAGGAATTCAGACAGCAGTTCACGCTGCAGGCCAAACATTTCTTCTTTTTCCTCGGGTTCTGCGTGGTCGAAGCCGAGCAGATGCAGGATGCCGTGCGTGGCCAGCAGCAGCATTTCGTCCTGCGTGGAGTGACCGGCGTTGCGTGCTTGGACTTCCGCCACCTGCGGGCAGATGGCGATGTCCCCAAGCATGCCCTGCGGGGTGGGCTTGTCCGGCGTCCCCGGCGTCAACTCGTCCATGGGCACGGACAGAACATCCGTGGCCCCGGGCTCGTCCATCAGCTCAATGTGGAGCTTCTCCATGGCGGGTTCGTCCACCAAGAGGATCGACAGCTCCGCCTGGGGGTGGATGTAGAGGCGTTCAAAAATGAAGCGGGACAACGTCACCAGCTGTGCTTCATCGACTGCCACGCCGGACTCGTTGTTGACTTCAATGCTCATTTACGTTCTCCACGTTTATGGGTGTTGGCGGCGGCCGCGGGTCGGTGTGCGTCATCCCATGCGCTGTAGGCGGAGACAATGTCGGCCACCAGGCGATGCCGCACCACGTCAGCCGCCTCCAGGATCGAGAAATTGACGTCGTCGATACCGGTGAGGATTTCGCGGACGATCCTCAGGCCAGAGGTCGAACCGAAGGGAAGGTCGATCTGCGTGACGTCGCCGGTCACCACCATTTTGGACCCGAAGCCGAGACGCGTCAGGAACATCTTCATCTGTTCGGGAGTCGTATTCTGGGCTTCATCGAGGATGATGAAGGCGTCGTTCAGGGTGCGACCACGCATGTACGCCAACGGCGCCACTTCGATGGTCCCGGCGGCCATCAACCGAGGGATGGATTCCGGATCCATCATGTCGTGCAGGGCGTCGTACAGGGGACGCAGGTACGGGTCGATCTTGTCGCTAAGAGTGCCAGGAAGGAAGCCCAACCTCTCCCCCGCCTCAACAGCGGGCCGCGTCAGGATGATCCGGCTGACTTCCTTGTTCTGCAAGGCCTGCACAGCCTTGGCCATGGCGAGATACGTCTTACCGGTACCTGCAGGGCCAATTCCGAAGATCACCGTGTTGTCGTCGATGGCGTCAACATAGTTCTTCTGGTTCAGCGTCTTGGGCCTGATGGTCTTGCCCCTGCTGGAGAGGATGTTGTGGGTCAGGACATCTGCGGGATTCTGCACGGACTGGGTCCGCAGAAGGGAGACCAGTTGCTGAAGTACGTCGGGCGTGACCAAAGTCCCCTTGGCGACGAGACCGCGTACTTCCTCAAGGAGGCGCATGATGCGGGGAATCACCGTGGAAGGACCGGTCATGGAGAGCTCGTTGCCGCGAACATGGAAATTCACGTCCGGGAACTGTTCCTCGATGTACCGCAGGGCTTCATCATGGCTGCCCAGCGAGTGAACCATCTGGTCGGAGTTGTCGAACGTAACAACTTCCGTGCGCGTGCCCGGTAACGTGTGCGGGAACTCGGTCAGCGGCTGGTTCCCGTTTCCGGTCCTGAGCCGCCCGTTCAAAGATTCACTCATAGTGCTGGCCCTGCGGCCTGTTCTCCTCCGGTTGATGGTATGACGCAATCCTACGCCAGCGCCGGGCCGGATGAACCTCGACAAGGCGCCTGAACCTTGGCCGAAACGATGTCGCCGACATTTTGTCTCAACTCGGCATCAAGCCGGTATCAATCATGTTTCAGTTGGCCACCGACCCCGCAAACCCGGCCGGGCGCCGTCGTCAATGTGCCAAGCTGGCTTAATCGGGCGCTTGCACGCCCCGCAGCCCTGACCAAAAGGAAATGCCATAGCCATGCCAGCGAGCACCGGAAACGGCGCACGAAAGCGGACGAGGTCCGCCATCGCCGCGCCCGCGATGCTTGCTGTCCTGCTGCTGACCGGTTGCATAGCCAACGGCGGAGTGGGAACCCAGGCGACGTCGAGCCCGCCATCGCTGTCCGTGCAGGACGCCCCTGCGAGCAATGCCCCGCTGGAGACAACGCAGGCTTCGACCAAGATTCCGGTCTACTGGATTGGGCGAAGCAAGGACGAGGTCTATCTCTACCGCGAATTCCGGGACATCTCCGGTGACGGCAATCCCGTCACCACCGCCCTGAAGATCATGATGGCCGAGAAGCCGTTGGATCATGATTTCTTCACCCCATGGCAGGAACCGGGAAACCTGGCGACCTCCATCTCGGGGAAAAACGTGATCACGGTTGACGTCTCCCGCGACGCGTTCAACTCGAACCTGGACGCCGGGATGGCCCAGCGCGCCATTCAGCAGCTGGTATACACAGCCACGGCGGCAGCTTCGTCCTCCGGACTCATCAACTCGGGTCAGCAGATCCAGGTGGTCATTCTCGTGGACGGGCACAAGGACTACATGGCGTTCGGGCAGATAAAGCTGGGCGAACCGATGACACGCGACGCTTCCTTGGTGGCACCCTTGTGGATCATTGATCCACAAGAGGACGTTTCCTTGCCGTCCGGGCCCATCAAATTCAACGGCCGCATCACGGATAACTCCCGGCCCATCAGCTGGCAGATCCTTCAGGACAACGGCAAGGGCGAGAAGTCGAGCCTGCTCACAGGCCAGACCAAGGCCACAGGCGAGCCCGGTCAGTACGGTCTTTTCAGCTTCGGAGCCACACTGAAACCGGGCAAGTACGAGCTCCGCGTATCCGAGGTCGATGACGCCGGCAAGGCCATCGAATCGAGCACGGATACCCGCCTGTTCAGCGTGTCCTAAGCATGTTCGCCGCGGCCTGGTCGCTGGCCGGCTACCAGCGGCCCAGGACGTCGCTGGCCACAACGACGGCGGCGGGTCCCGCCGTCGAGGACCTCAGGACGTGGTGACCCAACAGTGCCGTGACGGCACCAGCGTCGCTAAGCCGCGTTACTTCCCGCGGCGAGATGCCGCCTTCAGGACCCACGATCAACAGAACCTCACGGGGCGAGGCGTCATCGACGTCCAACTTCCCCAGGACCTCACGTAAGGGGTTCTTGGCGTCCTCGTGAAGGATGATTGCGAGGTCAGCTTCCGCAACGGCTTTGGCCAGTCCGTTCGAGTCCACGACCGGCCGGACCGGGGGTATCCAGGCCCTCCGCGCTTGCTTGGCTGCCGCAGTAACCACGGACTCCCACTTCGCGTGCGCTTTCGCTGCCCGGTCACCCTTCCAGCGCACGATCGAGCGTTCCGACTGCCACGGAACCACGGCATCGATCCCAAGCTCAGTCGCCGTCTCGATGGCCAGCTCGTCGCGATCGCCCTTGGCCAAGGCCTGCACCAGGACCAAGCGCACCTGGGGCCGCTCTTCGAAGACGACATCCTCCGCCGTCACCGTCAAGGTGCCGGATCCGACGTCGGCAACGGTTCCGGTGAGCCGGGCCCCAGCGCCGTCGGCGATGTCGACGGACTCACCGACGGCCAGGCGCTTCACTGTGACGGCGTGCCGCGCTTCCGGACCCTCCAGGACGAATTCAGCACCGGAGTGCACCTGGTCGAGACTGCCGGCGGGCGCGAAGAAGACGGGATTGCTCACCGCTACAGATTACCGAGCTTGTCCCGGAGCTTTGCGAACATGCCACCGCTGGCCACCAGCTTGCCCTCGGTGAACTGCTCACCGCGGAGCTTGGCGAGCTGCTGCAGCAGTTCTTCCTGGGCATGGTCAAGTTTGGTGGGCGTCTCGACGTGCAGGTGCACCTTGAGGTCGCCACGGCCGTAGCCCCGGAGATGGGTGACGCCGAGACCGCGCAGGGTGATGATCTCTCCGGACTGCGTGCCTGCCTTCACCTCGATGCCTTGCGCGCCATCGAAGGTGTCCAGCTCGAGGTCCGTGCCCAGAGCTGCCGCCGTCATGGGCACGCTCAAGGTGGCGTGGAGGTCATCACCTTCACGAACGAACATGGAATCGTTGTTCACCCGGATCTCCACGTAGAGATCGCCCGCCGGTCCACCGGCGGGGCCTGCTTCGCCCTGTCCGGACAGCTGGATGCGCGTGCCGGTGGCGACGCCTGCCGGAACCTTGATGGTGAGCGAACGGCGGCTGCGGATGCGCCCCTGGCCGCTGCACTCGTTGCAGGGATCCTTGATAACGGTGCCGAATCCTTCACAGCTTCCGCAGGGTGCTGTGGTCATGACCTGGCCAAGGATGGAGCGGACGGCGCGCTGGACCTGGCCACTGCCACCGCAAATGTCGCAGCGTTCGGGGTGGGTGCCGGGACGGCAGCAGCTGCCATCACACGTCGGGCAGACCACGGCCGTATCAACTTCAAGCTTCTTGTTGACGCCGAACACTGCGTCCTTGAGGTCGATCCGGACGCTGATAAGGGCATCCTGGCCTCGGCGGACGCGGGAGGCAGGTCCTCCGTGGCCTCCGCCACCGCCAAAGAACGTGTCGAAGATGTCCTGGAAGGCGAAGCCCTGGCCTGCGTATCCGCCGCCGAATCCGTTGTCAGTTCCGTTTTCATTGCCGGTGGCGTCATAGACGCGGCGTTTCTGGGGATCTGACAACACTTCGTATGCATGGGTCACGGCCTTGAACTGCTCCGCGACATCCTCACCGGGGTTTACGTCCGGGTGGAGTTTCCGTGCCAGCTTGCGGTACGCCTTTTTGATCTCTTCCCCGGTGGCTTCCGGTGAGACTCCCAAAACGTCATAGTGGCTGCTCAAAGTCGGTATCTCTTCCTGGTTGTACTGCGGATGTTTCCTCGGGCCGGCGTTCAGCCGCCGAGAATGCGTGAAAGGTAACGGGCCACGGCGCGTACTGCCGCCATGGTGGTGGGATAGTCCATGCGGGTCGGTCCCAGAATGCCCACCTTGGCACCTGATCCGTAGCCTGTAGCCACCACAGATGCCTCAGCCAGGCCGTCGTACGGATTCTCCCGGCCAATGCTGACCGAAACACCTCGAGGATCGTCTCCCATGTCCGACAACAACCGGAGCATGACAACTTGTTCCTCAAGGGCCTCCAGCACGGGGCCGATGCTCAACGGGAAATCGACGTTGGAACGCGCAAGGTTCGCCGTACCAGCCATGAGGATGCGCTCTTCACGGCTGGTGTCGCTCAGCGATTCCAGGCCATTTGCGAGCGATTGCGCGAGGGCCCGAAGGTCGGGCGGACACAGCGCAACCACTGAGGGAAGTACCTGCGGCAAGAGGGCCAGCTGGGTGCCGGCGATGCTGCCCAGGAAACGGGACCTCAACAACATCAATGCCTCGTTGCTCACATCCACACCGGTGTCGATGACCTTCTGCACGACGCTTCCGGTGTCTGCGATCAGGACAACAAGCACCTGCTTGGGTGCCAGCAGGACGAACTCCGCGTGGCGGACCAATGCGCGGTGCGAGTGCGGGTACTGGACGACGGCGACCTGGTTGGTCAGCTGCGAAAGGAGCCTGACGGTGCGCTCAAGGATGTCATCGACGTCGTCAGGGCCCTCCAACAGTGAATGGATGGCCCGGCGCTCAGCGGCAGACAACGGCTTGACCTGGGAGATGCGGTCGACAAAGAGGCGATAACCCTTGTCGGTGGGAATCCGGCCCGCGCTGGTATGCGGGGCTGCAATGAGGCCTTCCTCTTCCAGGACAGCCATGTCATTGCGGATGGTGGCGCTGGAAACACCCAGGTGATGCCGCTCGACGAGGGCCTTTGATCCCACAGGCTCCCGGGAATGCACATAATCCTCAACGATGGCACGCAGCACTTCCAGCTTGCGTGGCTCACTCATTGCTCCACCTCCTGACAAATTGCCATGGTCCTTTCGGACCGTCCCCGCGTGACCTCCATCGGGTCACTGCACTTAGCACTCAACATGCCCAAGTGCTAACAAGTCTAGTATGAGCTACCACGTTGTTAGCATTGAAACCGTCCGCGGACTGTATCCAGGACGGCGAGCCGGTGCAGTGTGATCGCAGCTGTTGCCCGTCCTTTCGCATATCAGCACAGAGGTAGGAATTCCTTGGCTCTCGACAATTGGGGTCCGCAGGATCTGACGGCACCGGCCAAGCGCCAGCTCCCTGAGGTCCCGGTCCAACGCGGAATGGTCCTGGAGGACGTCCAGTCGGGGTGGGTGGGCGAAGTCACCCGGGTTGAGAAGACCGGAGGCATGCACATCGTGGCCCTCGAGGACAGGCGTGGCAAGACGAAGTCATTCCAACTCGGCTACGGCTTCCTCCTCGAAGGGCAACCCATCCGGTTGATGCCTCCAGCCGCCCGCCCGCCTGCTTCAGCAGTTCCGGCGGGACGGACAGCTTCGGGCTCGGTGAAGGTCCAGGGACAGCGGGCACAGGTAGCCAAGGCCAGCCGGATCTGGGTTGAAGGCAAACACGACGCCGAACTCGTTGAAAAGGTCTGGGGTGACGATCTCCGGGTTGAGGGAATCGTGGTGGAACCCCTTCATGGCGTGGACGACCTCAAATCCGCCATCGCCGCTTTCCGCCCCGGACCCGACCGACGGCTCGGTATCCTGGTAGACCACCTGGTTCAGGGATCCAAGGAATCCCGGATCGCAGCCGAAGCCATGACCGTCCCTGGCGCTGCCGGGAATGTCTTGATCGTCGGACACCCCTACGTGGACGTGTGGCAGGCAATCCGGCCCAAGGTGCTGGGCATTGAGCAATGGCCGGCCGTGGCCCGCGGGACGGATTGGAAGACCGGAATTCTCAGCGCCTTCGGGTGGCCCCACGAGAGCGCCGAGGACATAGGTTTGGGCTGGCAGCGGCTCCTCGGTGCGGTGCGCAGCTATGCGGACCTTGAGCCATCGTTGCTCGGCCGTGTGGAAGAAGTCATCGACTTCCTGACCGTCCCCTGATCTGCCATCCGGTCCAAGAGGATCTGACGCCTTTTCGGGGCGTTGGTCCCGGGAAGGACGCGCGGGCCGGTATTCTTGGACAGCAACACCGCAGCATCTTTGAAAGCATTTAAAGCAAAGGGAAGACACCGTGGCAGATAACGCTCCTGAAGAACCGGGTAGCGCCGCAGGCCGGCCCCAGTATCACGGCGCGCCTGCCAACGCACTCCCGTTGACGGCCAGTGAGGACCGACAGTGGGCCACTTTGGCGCACTTCGGCGGCATCCTGGGATGCGTGCCGGCTCTCTTGATCTATTTGATCTTCCGCGACCGTGGCCCATTCACAGCACAGGAATCCAAAGAGGCGCTGAATTTCACCTTGCCTCCAACCATTGCCGCCGTGCTCGCCAACATCCTGGTACTGCTGCCCGTGGTCGGCAACATCTTCGCGGTCATCGCGACCGGCATCTGGGTGGCGTTGACCTGCTTCTCCGTCTCAGCAGGAATCCGGGTCAATCACGGTCAGCCGCACCGCTACCGCTTCAACCTGCGCTGGATCAAGTAGAGTCCCGGCTCAGGACCGCAGGAGCTTCTCTGCTGGCTGAGCCGGTTCAGTCCGGCAGGATCCTTCGGACTACCGCATCTGCGAGCAGACGCCCCTTCAGCGTCAGAATCAGCCGACCCTTGAACGCCTGAACAGGATCAACCAGCCCATCGGCGATGAGGCCTGCCATCGCGTGGCGACCCACAGCATCCAGAGCATCTACGGCCAGCCCCGTTCCCAGACGCGCTTCCAGCATGATCCGCTCGACTTCGCGGGTGCCGGCGTCGAGAGTTTCGCGTCCGGCAGCCGGCGAGGTTCCTGCGCCCAACCGTGACGCATAGGCAGTGGGGTGTTTGACGTTCCACCACCGGACGCCGCCAACGTGCGAATGCGCACCGGGGCCGATCCCCCACCAATCATCACCGCGCCAGTAGGCCAGGTTGTGCCTGCAGGCTTGTTCCGGGGTCCGGGCCCAGTTGCTGACCTCGTACCAGTCCAGGCCCGCCGCTGAGATCATTTGATCCGCCAGTTCATATTTGGCGGCGTGGTCGTCGTCGTCGATTCCGGGCACTTGGCCGCGCCTGATCTGCGCGGCGAGCTTGGTGCCGTCCTCCACTATCAGCGCGTAGGCGCTGACGTGATCGGGCTCGTAGGACAGGGCAGTCTTGAGTGAGAGTTCCCAATCCTCCATGGACTCCCCCGGTGTCCCGTAGATCAAGTCCAAACTGACGGCCAGGCCAGCCTCGCGGGCCCATTGAACCACCAAGGGAACCCGGCTGGGAGTGTGCGTGCGGTCCAGCACTTTCAAGACATGCGGAACAGCCGACTGCATGCCGAATGACACCCGCGTGAAGCCTGCATCAGCAAGGACTTTCAGGGATTCGGCTGTCACGGAATCAGGATTCGCTTCGGTGGTTACCTCAGCGCCGGGCTCAAGGCCCCAATGCCCGACGGCGGCACGGAGGATCTGTGCCAAATCTTCCGCGGGCAGGAGGGTTGGCGTGCCGCCTCCGAAGAATACGGTGCTGAGGGGCCGACGCGGGAGGCCCGAGGCATCAAGGGCCGCAGCCGCGAACCCGAGTTCGGAAACCGCCGTCGATGCGTAGGCATCCTGTGACGCTCCGCCGCCGAGCTCCGTCGCGGTGTAGGTATTGAAATCGCAATAGCCGCAGCGCACGGCACAAAACGGGATGTGCACGTAGAGACCGAATTTGCGCTGCTCTACGCCGTCCAGCACCTGCGGCGGCAAGATGCCGTCCGCAGGTGCCGGATCGCCCAAAGGTAGGACGCTGGGCATTTACTTCTTGGCCTTGTCCTTTGACTCGTCCGTGGTCAGCGCCGCGATGAAGGCCTCCTGGGGCACCTCGACGCGGCCAACCATCTTCATGCGCTTCTTGCCTTCCTTCTGCTTCTCGAGCAGCTTGCGCTTACGGGTGATGTCACCGCCATAGCACTTGGCAAGAACGTCCTTGCGGATGGCGCGGATGCTCTCGCGGGCGATGATGCGCGAGCCGATGGCAGCCTGGATGGGCACCTCGAACTGCTGCCGCGGAATGAGCTCCCGGAGCTTCGCGGTCATCATCACACCGTAGGCGTAGGCCTTGTCGCGGTGCGTGATGGCGCTGAACGCGTCCACTTGTTCGCCCTGGAGCAGGATGTCGACCTTCACGAGGTCGGCCACTTGCTCGCCGTCGGCCTTCCAGTCCAGCGAGGCGTAGCCGCGCGTCTTGGACTTCAGGAGATCGAAGAAGTCGAACACGATCTCGGCCAGCGGGATCCAGTAACGGAGTTCGACGCGGTCCTCGGACAGGTAGTCCATGCCCTTCATCTGACCGCGGCGGCTCTGGCACAGCTCCATGATGGCGCCAACGAACTCGTTGGGTGCCAGGACAGTAGCGGAGACCATGGGCTCGCGGACCTCGGCGATCTTGCCCGTGGGGTACTCGCTGGGGTTGGTGACGTGGACAACCCGCTTGTCTTCCAAGGTGACCTCGTACTCCACGTTGGGGGCAGTGGAGATGAGGTCGAGGTTGTATTCGCGTTCCAAACGCTCGCGGGTGATCTCGAGGTGCAGCAACCCAAGGAAGCCCACACGGAAACCGAAGCCCAGCGCAGCCGAGGTCTCAGGCTCGTAGACCAGGGCGGCGTCGTTGAGCATCAGCTTTTCCAACGCGTCACGAAGCACGGGGTAGTCCGTGCCGTCCAGGGGGTAAAGGCCGGAGAAGACCATTGGCTTTGCATCGGCGTAGCCGCTCAGGGATTCCGAGGCCGGCTTGGCTTGGTTGGTGACAGTATCGCCAACCTTGGACTGACGGACGTCCTTCACGCCGGTGATGAGGTATCCCACCTCGCCGACACCCAGGCCCTTTGACGGGGTGGGCTCCGGTGAGCTCACGCCGATTTCAAGGAGTTCGTGGGTTGCGCGGGTTGACATCATCTGGATGCGTTCGCGGGGGTGGAGCTTGCCATCCACCACACGGACGTAGGTGACCACGCCACGGTAGGTGTCATAAACCGAGTCAAAGATCATGGCGCGCGCAGGAGCGTCGGGATTGCCGACAGGTGCCGGGAGGTCGCGGACAATCTTGTCCAGGAGCGCCTCGACGCCAACGCCGGTTTTACCGGAAACCTTGAGTACGTCCTCCGGGTCCCCGCCGATGAGGTTGGCGAGTTCAGCCGCGTACTTCTCTGGTTGCGCCGCCGGGAGGTCGATCTTGTTCAGCACCGGAATGATGGTGAGGTTGTTTTCCATCGCCAGGTACAGATTGGCCAGGGTCTGAGCCTCGATGCCCTGTGCCGCGTCCACCAGCAGGATCGCGCCCTCGCAGGCTGCCAGGGACCGGGAGACCTCGTACGTGAAGTCCACGTGGCCCGGAGTATCGATCATGTTCAGGGCGTAGCTGGTGCCATCAAGTTCCCAGGGCATGCGAACAGCCTGCGATTTGATGGTGATGCCGCGCTCACGTTCAATGTCCATGCGGTCCAGATACTGGGCCTTCATGTCGCGTTGCTGAACGACGCCGGTGAACTGCAGCATGCGGTCGGCCAGGGTGGACTTACCGTGGTCAATGTGGGCAATGATGCAGAAGTTCCGGATGATGGCCGGATCTGTTGCGGCGGGCACCGGTGCGGTGCGGGCCATGGGAGACACGCAGGATCCTTACTGTCGACACTCACACGGCAAATCATGGAACTGGGCACAAGCCAGCCCGAACACGCCGCATATCTGATCCTCTAGTCTCCCACGAACCGGGGCTTCGCCGTACATTGCGCAGCGGGTCGCTCGCCAAAGACGGATGTAGCGTATTCACATGGCCTTCGATATGCGCCCCCTGGGCAAATTCCTGCTGCGTTCCCTCCGGGCATTGGGAGGCTCGGGCTCAAAAGCCGCCGCCCCATCAGCTGGGGCCAAGAAGCCGGCCCGGCCTACCGCCGTCGGACAATCAGCAGCCTCCTACCCGGGCGACTTCGGCGGCGCCGTGAGGCCCAGTTACTCTCCCAGGCCTGATGGCCAACCCGATCCGGGCGAAATTGTGTGGGGCTGGGTTCCCTATGAAGAAGACCATTCGCAGGGCAAAGACCGCCCTGTTCTTCTCATCGGGCGCGACGGGAAGTGGTTGCTGGGACTGATGCTCACATCAAAGGACCATGACAACGGCAGGCGCGCGGATGACTACGTCGACGTTGGCAGCGGAGCGTGGGACAGGCAGGGCAGGCCAAGCGAGGTCAACATACGACGCATCATCCGACTGGATCCTTCGGCGGTCCGACGCGAAGGCGCTGTGTTGGGCAAACGGCAATTCCAAGAGGTTTCGCGGAGCCTCCAAGCGCAGCAAAGCCGGCGCTGAGCGACAAGTCTCCGTTTACGGGCCTCATCTGCTATCCTTTATAGCTGTGTGTCCGTGCAGGTCGACGGCCACTCATGGTTGGCTGCCATAGGCATCCCCACGCCGCTCAGTCGATGGCCAACCTGACAACCCTCTAGACCAATTTCCGCATTAAAAAGAGAGTTCATACGTGGCTAATATCAAGTCCCAGAAGAAGCGCATCCTCACCAACGAGAAGGCTCGCCTGCGTAACAACAGCGTCAAGTCTGAGCTGAAGACGGCCATCCGCGCCGTCAACACCGCCGTTGAGTCTGCTGACAAGGATGCTGCTGCAACTGCACTTGTTGCTGCCAGCCGTAAGCTGGACAAGGCTGTCAGCAAGGGCGTTATTCACAAGAACAACGCTGCGAACCGCAAGTCGGCGATCTCCAAGAAGGTCAACGCACTCTAAGGTTTTTCCAGTTCGACTGAGCTGATCAAAGGCCGGCGCCCCTGGGGTGCCGGCCTTTGGGTTTTAAGAACTGCCATGAGCCGGCCGGCACCCAGGCGGCACCAAGCCGGCTTCAGCGTCGGCTGGCGGAGGTGGCGATCACCGTCACCGCATGTTCCACGGCGTACACCGGATCACGGGACTCGCCTTTTACCTGGGCGTCCGCCTCTGCGATGACCTGGATCGAGCGGATGAGGCCCTCGGGAGTCCACCGGCGGACATCACGTTGCGCCTGCTCCACCAACCAAGGCTGCATGCCGAGATTTTTGGCGATGGTTGCCGATGACCCATTCGCCCCGGCAACTTTGGCCAGTGTCCGAAGCTTGGCCGCCAAGGCAGCCACCAGCGGAACGGGATCGACGCCGGTGGCCAGTGCGTGCCGAAGGGTGGACAGCGCCACCGGGCCGTTGCCAGCCATGGCAGCATCCGCGACTTTGAAGGCCGTAGCTTCCACACGCCCGCCGTAGTAGCGCTCCACCGTCTCTGCCGTCACAGCTGTAGTGGCATCGGCGATGAGCTGGCCACATGCCGAGGCAAGCTCGGAAAGATTGGCTCCGACAGCATTCACCAACGCCTGGACAGCTTCGCCTTCAATGCGGCGGCCGCCCGCTTTGAACTCCGCGACAACGAAAGCAGTTTTGTCGGCGTCCTTTTTCAGGGGCTGGCATTCGATGACTGGCCACCCGCCGGCCTTCACGGCATCAAGCAGCTTCTTGCCGCGCACTCCACCGCCGTGCCGAAGGACCAGGACAACGTCCTGATCAGCATGTTGAAGGTAGGCCAGTCCGTCTGCCAGGAACGCATCGTTCATGGCTTCGAGGCCCTCAACCTCAATGAGCTTTCCTTCGCCGAAGAGGGACGGAGTGACCGTCATCGCCAACGTCCCGGCTTCGTAGGAGCCTGCGTTCAGACGGCTGAGCTCCACATCCGGCGTAGTTGTCCGTACCTGTGTGCGGATCCGGTCCATGGCGCGGATGCCGAGGTACTCCTCCGGACCGGTAATCAGCACTACGGCGGCCGGTGCCGCGTCCCGCCAGGAGACGTTGTTCGCCGCGGAGTTCTTGGCCCGGGTATTTTGGGCAGCAGCCACTGGTGTTTCCTTCCGGACGATTTCCTGCAGGTATCAAGTCTGCCATGCCCGTGCCATGAGATGCGTTCCAACACTGCCACCACCACGCCGTGCAGGGCCATGACGCGTGCCACCAGCGGCCGCGGATGCAGCAGCATCCAGACTGCAGTGATGGTAACCACTGAGCCGAGCATCATGGAGGCAATTCCGGCCAGGCCCTCGGCCCACGGCAGTGCCGCACCGGGAAGGCCGGCGAAATACCTGGCCACCCCCGCGACTGCCGCCGCACAGCCACCGGCGACCGCAACGGGCACCACCGCCAGCCAAGGGACGAACTCGGTTAGCGGCACGGCGATGGTTCCCAAAATGGTTACCGGGGCTACCAAAGGACCGGCCACCACATTGGCTACGAAGGCATATGGCGTGAATTGCGGTTGGAGTGCCACGATGACCGGACCGCACAGCAGTTGGGCGGACAAGGGAACTGCCGCTCCGGCAGCGATCCATCTGGGAACACGGTCAGGGATCCAGGAGGCAATCCGGCGGGCCAACAGCACGATACCGAGAGTGGCCAGCACGGACAGGAGGAAACCCACATTCGCAGCCATAGCCGGATCAATAAGCAACAGGACCGCTGCGGCAACGCAAAGGAAGGTCAGGGATCGTCCACGAAGCCCGCCTGCCATGGCGGCCAACCCTACGGCCCCCATGACGGCTGCACGCAAGACGCTTGGATCCGGGCCGACCACGACAACGAAGCCCGCCAGTCCGCATGCCGCCAAAGAGGCAGAGACCGGGCGCGACAGCCGGAGCGAGCGAGCCAGCACGATGAATCCTCCAAGGACCAAGCTGCAATTGGCGCCGCTGACTGCAGTCAAATGTGTCATACCGGTGGTCTTCATGTCCGTTTCGAGACTCTCAGGCATCGTGCTGGTATCTCCTGTAACCATCCCCGGCAAAAGCCCGGCTGCGTCAGGGGGCAACCATTGTGTGGCACTGCTGAACGCTTGCTTAAGTTGCCCAGCCGATTGACGGACATCGAATTGTGAGCGGATCACGACGGGTCCGGACGACGCCGATAGAAGAGCTGCCTCTGTTTGCCCCTCCCGCACGTCCTTCAGGATTCCGGTGGTTCTGACAAGTTGGCCAGGTTGCACCCCCTTCCACGAATCGCCTCCGGTCACCACGACCTCGGCGGCTCCCCGCGTCAATGTGCCCTTGGCGGTGACTTCCTTCATGGTGGCCTCCACTGTCCATCTGGATGCACCTGTATGACCCGGCACGCTCGCTTCCTCGGGGCTTGCCGTGATCAGGAGCTGGATCACCACGCCGTCATTGCCAGCGACTGCCTGTGCAAGTGGTCCGGCTTCACGTTGGGTTGCTATGGCAGCGCAATGGACAGCAACTGACGCGCCCATGAAACACGCCAGCGCGAAGGTTGCCGGCAGTGTCCTGGCGCGGGTTCGGGCGGGTTGCTGCCGGCGTCCACCGATCATCAGGACCGCGCCGGCGATCGCCAGGACGCCTGCCATGGCCCAAGACCACAGGGCGCCATTGAAGCTGCCCACCAACGCCGCACCCCAGGCGGTGACGACGGCGGGCACCAACCTGAGATCCGTTCGCTTGGTTGGCCCCGTTTCGGCGCCGGCATCAGCCACCTTGCACCGTCACAAGGTCCTTGAGTGACTCCATGAGCTTGGGCCCAATCCCGTCCACGGCATCAAGTTCGTCCACGGACGTGAACGCTCCGCGCTCCTTGCGCCAATCCAATATGCGTTGTGCCGTAACCGGCCCTACCCGGGGCAACGTGCCAAGTTCCTCCAGTGACGCCGTGTTGATGTTGACCTTGGCGCCAGCCGCTGCGGGTCCAGCTGTCCCGCTGGTGGTCCCGGTGCCGCTACCAGAGGACGCCGTTGGTGGAGCCGCCTCTCCCACCAGGGGGACGTACAGTTTGCTTCCGTCCGTGAGCACTTCGGCGAGGTTGAGGGCCGCCAGCTCGGCATTCGGGGCAGCCCCACCGGCGGCACTGATGGCCTGGAACACCCGGCTCCCCTGCGGCAAAGAGACAACCCCGGGCTTGCCCACCGCACCGGCCACATGGACAACGATCGCCCCTGCTCCCCCTTCCGGGGTCGCAGCGGCTGCCCCCGTGGTATCGGCAGATTCCTCGCCTGTGGTGATACCAGGGCTGGACGGACCTGTCGGTGCGGCGGCCTCGCTCAACGGTTCAGACGAGGCTTGCCCGTCTGCGAGCTGCCAGAAGTGCCACGCCATGAGCACGGCGCCCGCCACCGCAAGGAACGCCGCAACCCGCCACGGTGTCCGCCAACGCAGGCGGCCGGTGGGCGCGCTTGTGGCGGAGGAACCACCGAGCAACGACTCCAGGTCGTCGGAGGACCCGCCCGACTCATCGGCATCGACCAGGTCCAACAACGGTTGACCTCCACCATCAGGGGTCATTCGGGAGGCAAACCGCTCCCGCGCCGCCCGCGCTGCGGCGTCTGGGGATACGTCGCGGTTCCAGCGTGGCATGAACCGAGCCTATGGTGGGGTACGCAGCATCGGAGCGCGGTTTCAGCGCTATGTGGAAAACCCGGAGCAGACTGAAGCAGCCGCCCTGGTACGCCCCCGCAGCACTCCAATTACAGAAGAGTCGGTGGAATTTTTGCCACGATATCACCCCGCCGGCGTACTGCTCTCCCCCACAATGACGGCGAGCACTCCGAGCCCGGCATGCGCTGCCAGGACCGCCGGCAGCGCACTGATCTGGGGCGCCGGGCAATCCGGGCAGCTTGCATTCAGGCGGGCCGCCAAGGCTTCCGCCTCGATCTGGTTGCCGAAATGGTGGACCGCCAATCGTTGCTGTCCAGCGGGGCGGGAAGCCACGTCGGCAGCAACAATTTCCTCAAGTCGGGCTATGGCGCGCACGGCGGAACGGACCTTCTCGAGCGGCACGATCTTGCCGCCGTCGACCGCCAGGATGGGCTTTATCGCCAGCACTGTACCCAGGAGTGACGCCGCGGCTCCAATACGCCCACCGCGCCTCAGCTGCTCCAGGCTGGGGACGTAGAAGTACACCTTGGTACGTTCCATCCGCTCCACGGCGAAATCACGGACTTCAGCGGCTTCCCGCCCGTCAGCCGCGGCCACAACGGCGCTTTGGACACCCATCCCCTGGGCCATGCCGACGGTGCGGGAATCAACGACTTCCACGGGAATCGCCACGCGGGCCGCAGCCAGGCGGGCGGCGTCGGCGGTTCCGGAAAGTTCCGATGAGATATGGATGGAGACTACGGCCTCAAAACCACGCCGCTGGGCAGCCAGATACGCCTGCTCAAACTGTCCGGGTGAGGGACGCGATGTCTTTACTGAAGCCCCCGAGGCAAGGGCCAACGACAACGTCTGGGTGATGTCGTCTTCACCTTCGCCATAGATTTCATTCCCCACCATCACAGGCATGGGAACAACGGCCAGACGACCGTCGGCCGTAAAAGCGGAAACCCAGTCAGCGGGCAATGCGGCTGCTGAATCAGTGACCACGGCAGTCTTGACGACGGCGGCAAGTGGCTCGTCAGCGACAGGAACGGCCGCCGCTGGTTGCCGGAGGCGCGCCACTCTTTCCTTGAGCCACATCCAAGCGGGTGGTTCTCGCTCAGGCACGCAACCTCCAAAGATGATGGCCGGCCGCCGGCACAGTGCCGGCGGCCGCACAGTCCCCGCTAGGCAGGAACGATGTTCACCAGTTTAGGTGCCCGCACGATCACGGTGCGGATGCCACGGCCGTCCAGGGCGCGTTGGACGTTCTCCGAAGCCAAAGCGAGCTCGCGGAGCTCATCTTCAGCGATGTCAGGAGACACTTCCAAACGATCACGGACCTTGCCTTGGACCTGGACCACAGCTGTGACGGTGTCCTGGACCAGCAGGGCTTCGTCGTGGGTGGGCCAGCCGGCGTTTGCCACGGATGCCGGGTGCCCCAGCGCGTTCCACAGGTCCTCAGCGGTGTACGGAGCGAAGAGGCTCAGGATGACCGCAACGGCTTCGACTGCCTCGCGGACGGCGGGGTCCGCCGCACCTGCACCGGAGTCGATGGTCTTGCGGGTGGCGTTGACCAACTCCATGAGGCGCGCCACAACGACGTTGAACTTGTTGTTGTCCAAAAGTTCGGCAGCGTCGGCAATGGTCTTGTGGGTCACCGTACGCAGCGCACGGTCGCCCACGGCCGGGTCAACACCGGGCTCGCTGCTGACGTCCTGGCCAAGACGCCAGGCACGCGCCAGGAACTTGGCAGAGCCCGACGGCGAAACATCCGCCCAGTCGACGTCGTCTTCCGGCGGCGAGGCAAAGACCATGGTGAGGCGGACGGCGTCGACGCCGAACTTGTCCAACTGCTCACCGAGGTCCACGCCGTTTCCGAGGGACTTGCTCATGGCCTTTCCGCCGTTGAGCACCTGCCCTTGGTTCAGCAGCGCAGAGAAGGGCTCGTTGGCCTCGATCAGTCCAATGTCCTTGATGACCTTGGTGAAGAACCGGGCGTACAGCAGGTGCAGGATAGCGTGCTCCACGCCGCCCACGTACTGGCCAACGGGCATCCAGTCGTTGATCTTCTCAGGATCGAAGGGGCCCTCTGTGTACTCAGGCGAGACGAAGCGCAGGAAGTACCAGGAGGAATCGACGAAGGTGTCCATGGTGTCCGTATCGCGCTGGGCGGCACGTCCACAGTTGGGGCATTCAACGTTGACCCACTCGACGGCGGCGGCCAGCGGAGAGGTCCCCTTCGGGGCCAGCGCCTCACCACGCAGGTTGTCAGGGAGCCTGACCGGCAGTTGGTCATCGGGCACGGGTACTTCGCCGCACTCACCACAGTGAATGATCGGGATGGGCGTGCCCCAGAAACGCTGGCGGCTCAGCAGCCAGTCACGCAGGCGGAAGTTGACGAACTTTTCGCCGGTTCCGAGCTTTTCCAGGATCTGGATGGCTGCCGGGATGGCTTCGGCCTTGGACAGGCCTTCCAGCTCGCCGGAGTTGATGAGCGTGCCTTCGCCGGCGGTAGCCACACCGGTCTCGGCCGGGTCCTCGCCTCCGGTTTCCAGTACCGGGCGAACGGGCAGGTCGAAGGCCTTGGCAAAGTCGAGGTCGCGCTGGTCGTGGGCGGGCACGGCCATGATGGCACCGGTGCCGTAGTCGGCCAGCACGTAGTCCGCAGCCCACACCGGCAGCTTTTCACCGTTGAGCGGGTTGATGGCGTAGCGGCCGGTGAAGACGCCGGTCTTCTCGCGCTCGGTGGACTGGCGTTCGATTTCCGAGAGGGCCTTGACCTTCTCGCGGTACGCCATCAGTTCATCGTGCTGCCCAGGGGTCACCAGATCCAGCGCCAGGTGTGCGTCAGCTGCGACGACGAAGAACGTTGCACCGTAGAGGGTGTCGGGACGGGTGGTGAAGACGGTGACTTCGCGCTCGGCCCGGTCTTCCGTAGCCTCGATGACGAAGCGCACGTGGGCACCTTCGGACCGGCCGATCCAGTTGCGCTGCATGGCCAGCACGCGCTCGGGCCAGTGGCCCTGCAGCTGGTCCATGTCTTCGAGCAGGCGGTCCGCGTAGTCAGTGATCTTGAAGTACCACTGGTTCAGGGACTTCTTGGTGACCGGCGTGCCACAACGCTCACAGGCACCGTTGACGACCTGCTCGTTGGCCAGGACGGTGAGGTCCTTGGGGCACCAGTTGACCGGGGAGTCCTTGCGGTAGGCCAGGCCTCGCTCGTAGAAGCGCTTGAACAGCCACTGGGTCCACCGGTAGTACTCGGGGTCCGAGGTGTGGATGCGGCGCGACCAGTCGGCCGAGATGGCGTAGCGCTTGAACGATGCCGCCTGGGTGTCGATGTTGGCGTAGGTCCACTCGCTGGGGTGGGCGTTGCGCTTGATGGCTGCGTTTTCGGCGGGCAGGCCGAAAGAGTCCCAGCCGATGGGATGCAGGACGTCGAAGCCCTTCTGGCGCAGGTAGCGTGCGACGACGTCCCCCATCGCAAACGCTTCGGCGTGGCCCATGTGAAGGTCGCCGGAAGGGTAGGGGAACATGTCCAGGACATAGCGGCGTTCGCGCGAGCCGTCGTCGGCAGGCGTGAAGACTTTGAGGTCCTCCCAGACCTGCGGCCACTTGGCTTCCATCGCAGCGAAGCTGTAGACGCCTTCTTCAGGCGCTTCGGCTGCGGCTGTCTGTGCTGTTCCGGTCTCTGTCTCCGGCTGAACGCTCACTGCTGCCCTCTTCTGTTCTTCGATGGCGGTATTGCCTCCTGCTGCGGCCCGGAATGCCCCGGACACACAAAAGCCCCTCAACAATGGAGGGGCGGCCGCACGGCTGATAAAGCCGGGCGGCTAGCTAAGCAGAAGGATCGCACGCATAGATCTACAATAGCGCACGATCCCCGAGCCCAGTCGCATCGAGCGGCTTAGGGAAGGCCGGCTCACTGACGCCGTGCCGTTATGGGGGCCCGGGAGCGGCTTCGGGCGTCCGCGAAGCGGGCGGGGCCCCCATAACGGCTAAGGCGTCGGGTCGCCGACCTTACTTAACGTCCTCGTCGACCCAGTCCATGGACTTGGTCACTGCCTTCTTCCAGAGGCGCAGCTGGCGTTCCTGCTCTTCAGCCGGCAACTGCGGCTCCCAGCGCTTGTCCTCGTTCCAGTTGGCGCTGAGCTCGCCCAGGTCCTTCCAGAATCCGACAGCCAGGCCAGCCGCGTAGGCAGCACCCAAAGCCGTGGTTTCCACGACCTTCGGGCGGACCACGGGCACACCGAGGATGTCGGCCTGGAACTGCATCAGTGCCTCATTGGCGACCATGCCGCCGTCGACCTTCAACTCGGTGAGCGGAACGCCCGAGTCGGCGTTGACGGCGTCAAGTACCTCGCGGGTCTGGAAAGCGGTGGCTTCCAGGGCGGCGCGGGCGATGTGGCCCTTGTTGGCGAACCGCGTGAGGCCCACGATTGCGCCGCGTGCGTCGGCGCGCCAGTACGGGGCGAAGAGGCCGGAGAAGGCGGGGACGATGTAGACGCCACCGTTGTCTTCCACTGCAGCGGCCAGTTGCTCGACCTCCGGGGCTGAACTGATCATGCCCAGGTTGTCGCGCAGCCACTGGATGAGCGAACCCGTCACGGCAATGGAGCCTTCAAGGGCGTAGTGCGGCTTCTCGTCTCCCAGCTTGTAGCCGAGGGTGGTGAGGAGGCCGTTCTTGGAGTGGACGATTTCCTCGCCGGTGTTGAAGATCAGGAAGCAGCCGGTGCCGTAGGTGTTCTTCGCTTCGCCGGGCTGGAAAGCGGCCTGGCCGAAGGTTGCGGCCTGCTGGTCACCGAGGATGCCCGCAACGGGGGTCTCACGCAGGAGCTGCGAGGTGTGGACCTGGCCGTAGACCTCGGACGAGGACTTTATGGTGGGCATCATGGACGCCGGAACACCAAAGATGTCCAGGATTTCCTGGTCCCATTGCAGGGTTTCAAGGTCCATGAAAAGGGTGCGCGAAGCGTTGGTGACGTCGGTGACGTGCACGCCGCCGTCGACACCGCCGGTCAGGTTCCAGAGGACCCAGGCGTCGGTGTTGCCGAAGATGAGGTCGCCCGCTTCGGCTTTCTCGCGCGCACCGTCAACGTTGTCCAGTATCCACTTGATCTTGGTGCCGGAGAAGTAGGTGGCCAGCGGAAGGCCCACCTTCTGTTTGAAGCGCTCAAGGCCTCCGTCCTGCGCCAACTGGTCGACGATCGGCTGCGTGCGGGTGTCCTGCCACACAATGGCGTTGTAGACAGCCTCGCCGGTGTTCTTGTCCCACACCACGGCTGTTTCGCGCTGGTTGGTAATACCGACGGCGGCAATATCGTGCCGTGTCAGGTTCGCCTTTGACAGTGCCGAGGCAATGACCTCCCGGGTGTTGTTCCAGATTTTCGCCGGGTTGTGTTCAACCCAACCGGCCTGGGGGAAGATCTGCTCGTGTTCCATCTGGCCGGTGGAGACAATGTTGCCCGAGTGGTCGAAAACGATGGCTCGCGAGCTGGTGGTGCCCTGGTCAATGGCGATGACGTATTGGTTCATTGTGACGTCCTTGTCTGTTCTTGTTGGTTACTCGGTGGGTTCTGTTGCGTGCGGATAAGAACGGTTGTTGCAGGCGGGGTCAGCCGGCAAGTGCAGGCATGATGCCCGGTACCAAAAGGCCAACAAGCCCGGCCAAGGCGCCACCGACCAGGGGTCCTGCAACCGGAACCCAGGAGTAGGCCCAGTCGCTGGAGCCCTTGCCCTTGATGGGAAGGATGGCGTGTGCGATGCGCGGACCGAGGTCACGTGCGGGGTTGATGGCGTAGCCGGTCGGCCCACCGAGGGACACACCGATACCGACGACGAGCAGTGCTACGGCCAGCGGACCGAGTCCCGAGGGGGTTCCGCCAAAGGTCAGGATGACGAAGACCAGGACGAAGGTGCCGATGATTTCGGTGATCAGGTTCCACGGAGTTGAGCGGATGGCCGGTCCGGTGGAGAAGGTGCCCAGCTTGTTTGCTGCCAGGGGCTCTTCATCGAAGTGCTGCTTGTAGGCGAGCCAGCAAACCACAGCGCCCAGGAACGCACCGAGGAGTTCACCACCGAAATACGTCAGGGTCGAGCCGAAGGTGACCGCTACGTCCGGCGCGTACTCGCCCTTGCCGTTGACCAGCAGGCCCAAGGTGACTGCCGGGTTAAGGTGTGCACCGGACTTGGCGGCCACGAAAACGCCCGCGAAGACCGCAATGCCCCAGCCCCACGTCACCATCAAGAATCCAGCGTTGTTGCCCTTGGTGCCTTTGAGCGCAACGTTGGCCACAACACCGCAACCCAGCAGGGTCAGCATCATGGTTCCGAATACTTCGGAAAGGAAAACTATTCCAAGAGACATCTTTGACTCCTCTATTTTCTGTTGTCAGCCTCTTCGCGGGTGAAGAGGCTGTTGGGACGGCTCCGTTGTCTCCGGAGCCGTCCCGGTGTGGTGGTCCCCAGTCGGGCCCACCTACCCCCATTCCGTCCCTGCCGCACAGTGGGACGGTCAAGCTGTTTGGGTGCCGGCCTAGGCTACGAGGCTGTGCACGTCAACCTTGTGGAACCGTTGGAGTACCTCCTGGGCGTGGCGGATTTCGGCTTCACGGGTTGCTGCGTCCCAACCAAGCGGCTCGGACAGGGCTGCGGCGATCTCGTTGAGCAATTCGCCGGTCACGAGGCCGCGGAACGCCAGGGACGTCCTGCGGATGAGGACATCGACCAGGTGTCCGATCTGCTCGTGTTCGGCCATGAAGGCCAGTTCACGAACACTGAGTTCGCGGGTTGACCGGAGCGGCTGGTCCTGGCCGGCGTTGAGGTATTCGATGACGGCTTCGGCCCGGGTTCCGTATCGGGTCAACAGGACGGCAACACGGTCAGCGTCCAGGCCCGGTCCCATGTGCTTCTTGATCCATTCCTGTTCGCCCTGTTCGGTATCCGGGAAGCCAGCGCCGCCGCCGATGGCGAGTTTCGCCGTCGAGACTTTGCGCTCCATGCCCAGTTCGCGCAGGACGTCGTTGGTCATGTGTTCTGCCAAGGCGCGGAATGTTGTCCACTTGCCGCCCACCAGGCTCAGTACGACGGCGTCCTTGCCGCCTGGCGTTGTCACGGCGTCTTTTCCGGTGCGTACGTTGCGCTCGATGCGGTAGTCGCGGGAGACGAATCCGGGCTGGGTCTCATCGTGCCGCGGCAATGGACGAACACCGGCAAAGCTATAGACGATCTGGTCCCTCTCCACCTTGATCGTGGGGAAGACGTGGCCCACCAGGTCGAAGAAGTAGTCGATTTCTTCTTCGGTGCAGACGGCGTCCTCGGACATGTCGGCGTCCACGTCGGTGGTACCCACCAGGACGCGGTCACCCATCGGGTAGATCAGCACGATGCGGCCGTCTGTGTGTTCAAAGAAGATCTCGCGGCCGTTGCAGGCGGCAAGCAGTTCGGGGTGGTCAAGGACAATGTGGGAGCCCTTGGTGCCGCCCATGAACCGGCTGGCAGCCCCCATGGCCTGGTTGGTGAGATCCACCCAAGCACCTGTGGTGTTGACGATAACGTCGGCCTGGAAGTCGAATTCCTTGCCGGTCAGTTCGTCGCGCAGGCGGACTCCGTCTGTCCCCATGGAGACGAGGGAGACGTAGTTGCTGGCACGGGCGCTTCCTCCTGGAAGGCCGCCGCCAAGGCCTGCCTTCTCGCCGTCCTGCAGGACGTCCAGGGTCAGTCGCTCCGGGTTGTGCACGGAGGCATCAAAGTAGGTTGCTGCGTATTTGATGCCGGAGTGCAACTTGGGCAGTTCGGCAAGGGCGCGGGTGCGTCCCCGGAACTGGTGGCGGGGAACACTTCCGCCGTCGCGGGAGAAGAAGTCGTACATGCTCAGGCCCACCTTGATGAGGAACGCACCGCGCTCCTTGGGCTTGCCCTGCTTGTGGGTCAGGAAGCGCGTCGGGGCAGAAAGGATTCCCGAGAAAGTACTGAAGATCGGAATGGTGGTCTGGAGCGGCTTCACGTAGTGAGGGGCAATCCGGAGCAGCCTGTTGCGCTCAACAACGGATTCCTGGACGAGGCGGAATTCGCCGTTTTCGAGGTAGCGGATGCCGCCGTGGATCATGTGCGACGACGCACCGCTGGCCCCTTGGCAGTAGTCGCCGCGTTCAACGAGCGCTACGTCGACGCCTTGCAGTGCGAGGTCCCGGAAGGTTCCGACACCATTGATGCCACCGCCGATGATGAGTACCTTCGCCGTCGGACGCTCCTGAAGTGCGACGACGGAGTCACGCTGCTGTGAGTGCTGTGAGGTACCGGAAATCCTGTTGTGTCCCAAAACTGCTCCCTTGGGCTTGGTTCGTGCGCTGCGCCACTCGCTGCTGCACCGTTCACCACTAATCTTGCGAAGGTGGAAAATGGAGTCAAGCTATTTGCACAAACGTGCAGGAAGGAAATGAGATGGCACGATCACGTCACTCGGACGCACTCCGGGCTGCACAAATGTATTACTTGCAGGACCTGACCATGGATGCGATCGCCCGCGAGCTGCGGACGTCCCGCTCAACAGTCTCAAGGCTCCTCTCCTCCGCCCGCGAAACGGGCCTGGTCCAGGTCCAGATCCGCAGTCCATTCGATACCGGACCGGAGCTGGAAAGCCAGATCCGGAGCCAGTACGGGGTGGATGTCCACGTGGTCCCGGTACTGGACACGCTCAACGAAGCCGAGACCCTGGACCGCGTGGCCATGCAGGCTGCACGGACCATTGGCCCGCTGGTGGACTCGAACGCCATCATCGGCGTGGCCTGGGGCGCCACCCTCAGCGCCGTCAGCCGGCACCTCACCAGGAAGGTCACCCACGACAGCATCGTGGTCCAGCTCAACGGCGCCGGAAACATGCAAACCACGGGCATCACATATGCCAGCGACATCATGCGCCGATTCGGCAGCGCCTACGGTGCACGGGTGGAACAGTTCCCCGTGCCCGCATTTTTCGACCACGCCGCCACGAAGACCGCCATGTGGAATGAGCGCAGCGTTCAACGGATCCTGGACTTGCAGGCCCGCATGAGCATTGCCATTTTCGGTGTGGGATCAGTCGACTCCGACTACCCGAGCCATGTGTATGCTGGCGGTTACCTTGATGAACACGACCTCACCATGCTGGCCGCGGACGACGTCGTGGGCGATGTTGCAACAGTTTTTTTCCGCGGTGATGGATCCTCGGACGGCATCACCTTGAACGAACGCTCAACAGGACCAAGCCATGAGCAACTCCGGCAAGTCCGCCGGCGCATCTGCGTGGTCTCCGGCGCGTCAAAAATCAATGGACTTCAGGGCGCGCTGGCTGCCGGCCTGGCCACGGACCTGATTTTGGATGAGGCCTCAGCACGACGCCTCGTGAGTTTCAACGGGCACTCCTGAAGTATTCGTGCAAGGAATGGGTAGAGTCGTTGCTATGAGATCCCCCAGCCCGCTGGCCTTGAACAATGGCGTCACCATGGAACGCCTGGGATTCGGCCTCTACAAAGTCCCGCCCAAGGACGCCGATGTCCTGGTCTCCACCGCGTTGGGCGAGGGTTACCGGCGGTTCGACACTGCGGCCATGTACGGCAACGAAGTAGGAGTGGGGCGCGCCCTGGGCGGCGCCATCGGAGACGCGGCACGCTACAACAGCGACACGGGCGGCTCCGGAGAGTCCCTCCACACCCTCGCCCGCGAGGACTTGTTCGTCACCACCAAGGTCTGGAACGAGGACCACGGCTACGATTCCACGCTCCGCGCCTTCGATACCTCCATATCCAACCTTGGGCTCGATTACGTGGACCTTTATCTCATTCACTGGCCTTGCGCCGACCGGGGACTCTTTGTCGAAACGTACAAGGCAATGGAGACCCTTTACAGGGAGGGCAAGGTCCGGGCAATCGGGGTGTCCAACTTCCAGCCGGGGCATTTGGACGAACTCATGCAGAAGGCCGAAGTTGTCCCCGCAGTCAACCAGATCGAGTTGCACCCCTGGCTGCAGCAGGGCCGTTTGCGGCTCCTGCACCAGCAGCTGGGCATCGCCACGGAGGCATGGAGTCCCCTCGGCAGGGGCCAGGTGCTGGCGGACCCTGCCATCGTCGCCCTGGCCGGAAAATACAACCGCACTCCCGCGCAAATCATCCTGCGCTGGCACCTGCAGCTGGGCAACCTGGTCATTCCCAAAGCCAGCTCGGCAGCCAGGATCAAGGAAAACCACGAAGTCTTCGATTTCGAACTCGACGCGGCTGACATGGACGGTATCGCCGGACTCGAACGCCATCATCGAACCGGGTCGCACCCGGACAATGTGAAGTAGGACTACCGAATGGACTCAGTGGACACCGGGCGCTCCCCCAACGGCGCACAGGCCCCCAGCCAATATTTCAGCAAGGAGTTGCGGCCCCGGACCCGCGCCTCCGAAGTCGACGTCGACGGAAGCACCGTGGCGTACTGGATCTATGAGCCGGTATCCACAACGCCGGCAACCCGCACCATCCTGGTCATCCATGGCTTCAGGGGTGACCACCACGGCTTGTTGCGGGTGGCGGACCAGCTTCCCGAAATGCGGATCATCATGCCCGACCTTCCCGCCTTCGGAAGTTCGGAACCCTTCGTTGGCGAAGAACACACCGTGGAACGGTACGGGGACTTCATTGCCGCTTTCATGGCCGCGTTGGACCTTGGCCCCAAGACCGTGCTGCTCGGCCATTCCTTCGGCTCGATCGTCGCGAGCCACTTTGCCGCGGCGCACCCGGGGGCGGTTTACCCGCTGGTCCTGATCAACCCCATCGCAGCACCGGCCCTGGAGGGCCCCAAGGGCATCATGACCAAACTCGCTGTCCTGTACTACCAGGCATCAGCGAAGCTCCCCCGCCGCTTCGGCCTGGCCGTCCTGCGAAACCGCGCGATCGTCCGGGTCATGAGCATCACCATGGCCAAGACCAAGGATAAGGAACTGCGCCGTTTCATCCACGGCCAACATGATGCCTATTTCAGCGCGTTCGCTGACCGGAAAAGCCTGCTCGAATCCTTCAAGGCCTCCGTCTCCGGGAACGTAGCGGACGTCGCGGAGCAACTGCACCTGCCGGTGCTGCTGGTTGCCGGCGAAAAAGACGAGATCGCCACCCTCCCCAGCCAGCACAAACTCATGGAGCGCCTGCCGGATGCAACGCTGGAAGTCATTCCCGGCGTCGGGCATTTGATCCACTACGAAACCCCGGTCCCCGCAGCAGTGGCGATCCGTGCCTTCCTGGAGGAACACCCCGCGTGAAAATTGTCATCGACGCCCGCTTTACCCGAACGGACCACCACGATGGCATCAGCCGCTACGGTTCCAGCCTCATAGCCGCTACATCGAAAATCGCCGACGTCACAATGCTCATCAGCGACAAGCGGCAGCTTGCCCTGTTGCCCGACATGCCTTACGTGCTGATCAACAGCCCCCTCTCTCCCTTGGAGCTGTTCGTGGCCCGCAAGGTCAACCCCCTGGGCGCGGACGTCGTCGTGTGCCCCATGCAGACCATGGGTACGCTCGGGCGCAAGTACGGACTGGTACTGACCCTCCACGACCTCATCTACTACGAGCACCCGGCTCCCCCGGGGTTCTTGCCCGCTCCCGTGCGCGTCCTGTGGCGGCTCTACCACAAGGCATACTGGCCGCAGCGGCTGTTGTTGAACCGGGCCGACATCGTGGCCACCATCAGCCACACCACCGAAGCCCTGATGGCCAAATACAGGCTGACCAAACGGCCCGTACGGATCGTGGGCAATGCTCCCCAACCAGGTCAGACACCGCGCGACGCCACAGCCGGCGCTGATAAGACGTTGCTGTATATGGGCTCGTTCATGCCCTACAAGAACGTGGAAACCATGATCCGCGGCATGGCCGGTTTGCAGGACTACACCTTGCACCTTTTGAGCCGTATCACTCCGGAGCGCAAGGCGGAACTGCAGGCCCTGGTACCGGAAGGTGCCAAGGTCATCTTCCACAACGGCGTCACTGACGCCGAGTACGACGCCCTCCTGCTCCGCGCAACCGCACTCATCAGCCTTTCCCGCGCGGAAGGATACGGCCTGCCCTTGGTGGAGGCCATGGCATTGGGAACTCCTGTGATTGCCAGTGACATCCCCATCTTCAGGGAAGTCGGCGGCGACGCCGTCAGCTATGTTGATCCGGGCTCGCCGACGGACTTCGCCGCTGCCGTGAACGCCCTCGGAAACGACGCCCTGTGGCAGCAGCGCTCACGGAATTCAGTAGAGCGTGCCGCCGCGTTCAACTGGGACGATTCGGCACGGCAACTGTTGGCTGCTGCTGAGGAAGTGGTGGCCCTGCGGCAGCGCAGGGCCTGAGGCGCCCGGCGCTAGAGGACGTCCACCCCGTCAAGACGGAGTTGGACAGGTCCTGCCGTACGTTTGGCCGCGCTGGCCGCCTTGACTGCACGCATGGCCTTGGTCGCCTCCGCAGCGTCAGCGTAGGGGATGAAGTAGAGCATGCGGACGTCCGCTTCGTCGTGCCCCGGGACTCCTGATGATGTGCCACTGAACAGCTGCACGGGCGCCGGCCCGGCCTTGCGTAGCTGCCCGGCCAAGGAGGCGCTGGCCCCGAACGCCTCAGCAAAATGCCCGACGTCGGCCCGGGTACCTGTCACGGAGGCGACACGGACCGCCGGCGGCAGCTGGAGCTCTTTACGCAGATCCAACTCGCGCGACGCGTAACCCGCCGCGTCCCACCGCAAGAGGGCGCCCGTCGCGGCGGTATCGTCCGCCGTGATGACCACCAAGCCACCCTGGCTGGCGGGCTTCACCAGGGAAGCGGCGTTGAACCACCGACGCACAGTGTCCTCGCCGGCCCGGAGGTTCTCGCGCCGAAGCAAGGAATTGCCATCCAACAACAAAGCTGCCGCGTAACCCTGTGGCGCCACCGGTTCAGCACCTACCGTCGCCACCACCAGCGCGGAAGCATCCGGCACGCTTGCTTTGACGTGGTCGCCGGATGACGTCACGACAGCCTTGCCTGGAAACGCCCGGCCAAGCTCCTCCGCCGTCCTCATGGCACCGACAGCACCCCTGCGCAGCCTGGTGCCGCTGCAGTGCGAGCAACGCCAGTGGGGTGCCGGCGTGGAGCACCAACGGCAAGCAGGAATCGAAGAGCTGCTGGAAACGGCCAGCGGTCCCTGGCAGTTGTTGCACCGGGCAAGCTCCCGGCACGTCTCACACACCAACGACGGCGCGTAACCGGCGCGGGCAACCTGCACCAGTACCGGGCCACGTTCCAGCCCTTCCTTCGCGGCACGCCAGGCGGCTCCCGGCAAGCGCGCGATGCGTGCCAAGGGATCGCGTTCCTGTTCGAAACTGTCAGCGGTATTCAGGACGCGGGGCACGGTGTCACGGACAGTGCTTCGTGGTGCTTCCACCGGCACAGCCCATTGCAGCTCCACCAGCCGCTGGAGTTCGGTGCTCCGGCTGTGCGAGGCCATCAGGCATGCGGCATTCTCCTGCTCCGACCGCAAAAGCAGGACCTCGCGGGTATGCGCGTAGGGCGCCCGTTGTTCAATGTGAAGATCGTCGCCGTCGTCCCAGCACACCACCAGTCCAAGGTCCTTGACCGGCGCAAAAGCTGCGGAACGGGTACCTACGGCTACCCGCGCGGAACCATTCAAGAGCCGCAGGAAGTTGCGGTACCGGGGCGTCTGGCCGTCATCGGCGGTCAGGCGGGCGACGTCGGACGGAGGCAGGACCGCTGCCAGCGCCGCCTCCACGCGGTCAAGATCCCGGTAATCAGGGACCACAACGATCGCACCGCGGCCCGAGGATCTGACAGTTGCCACTGCGGCGGCCACCAGGGCAGGCCAACCATCAGGCCCGAATCCTTGCAGGGCGGTCAGAACGGCCTTGGGTGAACCGCCGCTGGCCAGGTGTTGCAGAAACGGCGTGCCGTTGGTGTAGCGGCTCCAAGCCCGGGCATCAAAAGCCGGCATCCCATCCGCCCCTGCTTCCGGGGCACTGGGGTCAAGATCCCCGCCCAGCAATTCCTTCTCCACTTTGGCAACCCGTGGAGGGATCGCCGAGCGCAGGACATCGCTCAAGGTTCCCGCGTAGCGAGCAGCGACATTGCCGGCAAGCCGGGCAACGTCCGGCGTCAGAACCGCCACCGGGGAAACTACCTTGTGCAGGGGCGTCAACGGTGATGCTGCGTCCGAGGCATCGAGCCGGTCCAGGATGTACCCGCCAAGTTCCTGGCCGTTGAATTTCACCTTGACGCGGACGCCGGGAGCCGCTTCCTCAGCCAGTTCAGTGGGGACACTGTAGTCAAAGGGCCTGTCCAGGTGGGGCAGCGGTGACTCCAGGACCACACGGGCTACAGGAAGGTGCTTGGCCAGGGGCGGCCCCTGAACAGGAGGCCGGTCCGGGAACCCCTGCAGCAACGATGGCTGAAGCAATGACGGCTGGGCCTCATGGCCTGCCATAACCTTCACCTCCAGCTCTTCGTACGCCCACTGCCGTGCACAGGACTATCTACCGCATCAACGCAGATGCCCGCAGCGGGATTGACCAACTGCGGGCATCTCTCTGGCTAAAGCCAATCACGAACCACCGACAAAACAACTTCGTGGCGTATCGCGGGTGGAATCAGGCGTTGAAGTATTCCTTCAGGTCCGCCACCCGGTCCAGCCGCTCCCAGGTGAAGTCGGGCTCGTCCCGTCCGAAGTGCCCGTGGGCGGCCGTCTTGGCGTAAATGGGGCGCTTGAGGTCCAGGGCGTCGATGATGGCGCGGGGCCGGAGATCGAAGAGTTCATCGATGGCCTCGCTGATGCGGGCAGGGTCGACCGTCTCCGTGCCAAAGGTCTCAACGTACGTACCGACGGGGCGTGCCTGGCCGATGGCGTAGGCAATCTGGATTTCGGCGCGCTTGGCAAGGCCCGCTGCCACTACGTTCTTTGCAACCCACCGCATGGCGTACGCCGCAGAGCGGTCAACCTTCGACGGATCCTTGCCGGAAAACGCTCCACCACCGTGGCGGGAGAATCCGCCGTAGGTGTCCACGATGATCTTGCGGCCGGTCAGTCCAGCGTCACCTACCGGTCCTCCGATGACGAAGGCACCAGCAGGGTTCAGGATGTTGGCCGTACGCGAGAGGTCCAGGTTCGATGCCGCAAGAACGGGATCGATGACATGGCTTGCGAGGTCGGCGCGGAGCTGTTCCAGGCTCGCTTCCTCTGCGTGCTGGCTGGAGATGACAACCGTTTCCACGGAAACCGGCCGGTCGCCGTCGTACCCTACCGTGACCTGGGTCTTGCCGTCGGGCCGCAGGTACGCGAGTTCGCCGTTCTTGCGGACTTCGGTGAGGCGCTCAGAAAGCCGGTGTGCCAGCCAGATCGGCGTGGGCATGTAGGAAGCCGTTTCATCACTGGCATAGCCGAACATGATGCCCTGATCGCCGGCACCCTGGAGGTCGTAGTCGTCTTCCTGGCGTCCCTCGCGGGCCTCCAGCGAGTTGAAGACGCCGCCTGCGATGTCGTTGGATTGCTGGCCGATGGAGACCGAAACGCCGCAGCGGGCGCCATCGAATCCGTTGGCGGACGAGTCATAGCCGATGCCGAGGATGGTCTCGCGGACAATTTGCGGAATTTCGACGTAGGCGTCGGTGGTGACCTCACCGGCAACGTGCACCAAACCGGTGGTGGCCATGGTCTCAACGGCCACGCGCGACTCAGGGTCCGCGGCGAGCAGCGCGTCAAGAATGGAGTCGCTGATTTGGTCGCAGATCTTGTCCGGGTGCCCTTCGGTCACCGACTCGGAAGTGAAGAGCCGGAGCTTGGACGGGGTGCCATGGTGTTCATGGTGCAGCGGTAAAGTCACTCGACCACCTTACTGGGTTGCGGGATCACAGCATCCGCCGTGTGTCCCTTTGCTAAGAATTCAGGGATGGGCTCGGTCACATGGCCGGGAAGACCCGCGCGAGTTCTGCACCCACGCGATCGACCACCGCGGCAGCGACGTCAGCCTTGGAACCGGCAGCGGACTGCGGTTCAGCGCCATGGCCTGAGAGGATGACCACGGAGTTCTCGTCCTGCCCAAAGACCTGCCCGACTCCCACCTGGTTGACAACAAGCAGATCGCAGCCCTTGCGCTTGAGCTTTGCCGTTGCGTGCTCCAGGACATCGCCCTGGGCGTCTCCGGTTTCGGCCGCGAAGCCAACAATCAACTGCTGGCCACCGGCGGCGTTTCGCCGTTCCACCAGCTCATGCAGGATGTCCGGGTTCCGGACCAGGCGCACCAGCGGTGCGTCCTCGCCGTCGACCTTCTTGATTTTCGTATCCGAAACCTCTGCCGGACGGAAGTCCGCGACGGCCGCGGCCATAATGACGACGTCGGAATCGGCCGCCGCTTTCAGCGCTGCCTCGCGCAGTTCCAAAGCTGACTCAACGCGGACAAGCTCGACGCCGGCGGGCGGCTCGACGTCCATGTGCGCGGCCAGGAACCGCACGGTGGCTCCGGCAGCCAGCGCAGCACTGGCCAGGGCAGCGCCCTGCTTGCCGGAGGATCGGTTGCCGAGGAACCGGACCGGGTCCAGGGCCTCCCTGGTTCCACCGGCCGAAATCGTGACCGTCCTGCCCGCAAGCGATGCGTGCCGGGGCGAAGGCACTGGACTATCCGCGGTGGTCCCGGCAGCGTCCGCCAACGCGATGGCGGCGGCAAAGATGGCTTCCGGCTCGGGCAGGCGGCCCGGACCGGAATCGGCGCCGGTAAGCCGTCCGGATGCCGGTTCGAGGACCGTCACACCGCGGCTGCGCAGCGTTTCCACGTTGGCCTGCGTTGCTGCGTGCTGCCACATCTCAGTGTGCATGGCGGGCGCGAAAAGCACCGGGCCGTGGGCCATCAGCAAGGTGTTGGTCAGGAGGTCATTTGCCTGGCCGGTGGCAGCCCTCGCCAGGAGGTCGGCAGTAGCTGGAGCAATAACGATCAGATCAGCCTGGTGCCCAAGACGGACATGGTTGACCTTGTCGACATCGTCAAAGACGCTGTTGCTTACCGGATTGCCCGAGAGTGCTTCCCACGTGGCGACCCCGACAAAGCGGGTAGCTGCCTCCGTGGGGATCACCGTGACCTGGTGGCCGGCTTCAGTAAAAAGCCGGAGGAGCGATGCGACCTTGTAGGCTGCAATCCCTCCCCCGACTCCGAGGACTATGCGCACGTGACCTCCGTCAACAGGCAGTCTGCTTTATTCTGCGGGCTCGATCGGCGTGGAGACCAGCAGGCCTTCGTTGATCTCGCGCAGGGCGATCGAGAGCGACTTCTCGTTCAGCTTGGTGTCAACCAACGGACCGACGTACTCGAACAGGCCCTCGTGCAGCTGGGCGTAGTAAGCGTTGATCTGGCGGGCACGCTTGGCGCCGAAGATCACCAGGCCGTACTTGGAATCGGCAGCCTCAAGCAGCGAATCGATCGGCGGGTTGATGATGCCTTCAAGGTTCGTGGACACGAATTCTCCAAATTCTAGCGGGCCAACAAACAGGCGCTTTAGCGCCCGTGCGGGGTAAGCCCCATGAGTGAAACAAGCTCGTCCGCTGCCCGGCGAACGTCGTCATTGATGACGGTGTGGTCAAACTCCGGTTCAGCAGCAAGTTCCAGTTTAGCGGTTTCCAGCCGACGCTGCTGTTCTTCGGCAGTTTCGGTGCCGCGGCCAACCAGCCGGCGGACCATTTCGTCCCAGCTGGGCGGGGCCAGGAAGACAAAGTTCGCATCGGGGACGGCGGCCTTGACCTGCCGCGCACCCTGAAGGTCGATCTCAAGCAGGACGGACTTTCCCTCGGCGATAGCGGCTTCGACCGTGCTGCGAAGAGTGCCATAGCGGTTCTGGCCGTGGACCACGGCCCACTCCAGCAATTGACCGTCCGCTACCAGGGCATCGAACTCTTCGGCGGACTTGAAGAAGTAGTGGACCCCATCCTTCTCACCCGGACGGGCGGCCCTGGTGGTGGCCGACACCGAAAGCCAAACCTCTGGATAGTTGTCCCTGATGTAGGTGGATACGGTTCCCTTGCCAACGGCAGTAGGGCCGGCAAGGACGGTCAGTCCAGGATTCTTGCTCACGGATTCCTTCGGGGAAATGCGTTAAACGCTTTGTTGGGTATCCATAAAATCTACCAGCGCTTGAGCCTGGTGAATTCCCAACCCCCTGATCCGCCGGGATCCGGCGATTCCGATATCCGCCATGATCCCTGCGGCCCGGACCGGGCCGATACCCGGCAACGCCTCCAGCAGCTCCACTACCCGCATGCGGGCGATAGCCTCGTCTGTTGCACCCGAGGAGATCAACTCCGCTATGCTCACTTCCCCGCGCTTTAGCTTCTCCTTGGCTGCGGCCCGTACGGCCCGGGCCTTCGCGGCCTTTTCCAACGCATCGGCACGTTCTTGCGGTGTCAGCTCTTTAAGGCCCACTGCCGAACCCCTGTCAGATCGAGTTTGCGATGCACATCACGCAACTGATCCTGAACCTACCTCCAGGGGGTCAGTTGCGCAATGAGTTGAGTCAACGAAGCCCGGCCAGAGTCTCCTCAGCTGCGGAACGCAACGCCGCGACAGTGGGGCCGGCAGACAGGATGCCGCGGCTGGAAGTCGCCAGGACAGCCGGGTACGCGGACCCGAAAGTCGCACGAAGATCTGCGGGCGTGGCACCCTGCGCACCCAGCCCGGGAGCCAGGATCGCTCCGCGTACCGGGCCAAGATCGATGTCCAGCTCCGTCAACGCGGAGCCGATGGTGGCGCCCACAACCAAGCCAACTGATCCCAAGGACCCTTCGTAGCGCTCATTCTCTGCAGCGGCCTCGGCCACGATCCGTCGCGCTACGGAGTCAGCGCCTCCGACGTGCTGGACGCTCTTGCCCTCCGGGTTGGACGTCAGGGCGAGCACAAACACTCCCCTGCCGTACTGGGCGGCAAGCTCCAAGGCCGGACGCAGCGACTCAAAGCCGAGGTACGGGCTCAACGTCACGGAATCCGCGGCAAGGGCTGAGCCGTCGCGGAGCCAGGCATCGGCGTAGGCGGCCATCGTGGAACCGATGTCGCCACGCTTTGCGTCCGCGATACTGAGCACTCCGGCTTCCGTCGACGCGGCAAGGGTCCGTTCCAGCACAGCCATACCGGCAGCGCCATGGCGCTCGTACAGGGCCACCTGCGGTTTGACCGCGGCAGCGAGGGAAGCCACAGCCTCCACGACGGTGAGCGAAAAACGCTCCAGCCCGGCGACGTCGTCGTTCAATCCCCAATCCGCCAGCAACTGGGGGTGGGGGTCGATTCCGACGCACAGCGGTCCACGGTCAACCATGGCCGCAGCCAGCCGGGAGCCGAATGACTCCCGGACCGGCTGCGGTTCCTGCGTTGCGGCAGACTCAGGCATTGGCTGCTTCCGTTGCCGCTGCCAGGTTGGCTGCGTGCTCCTGCAAGCTGGTGACCGACCACTCGTAAGTGCGCAGTGCTTCGATGGCCTGGACCGCGGCGTTGAACTCCGCCACGGTGGTGATGCAGGGAATTCCGATCGACGTTGCTGCCGCGCGGAGTTCGTAGCCGTCGCTGCGGGCCTCGCCGCCGGAGGGCGTGTTGAACACCATGTCGATCTCGCCGGCGACGACCAGATCAGCGATCGTGCCTTCTCCTTCGGCACTGCTGCCCTCGGCGACCTTGCGGACCGGGGTTGCCTGGATGCCGTTGCGGCGCAGGACGTCGGCCGTACCACCGGTGGAGACGATCTCGAAGCCGAGGTCGGACAGACGCTTGACGCCCATGATCACCGAGCGCTTGTCACGGTTTGCCACCGAGACGAAGATCTTGCCGCCGGTGGGCAGTGCGTTGTTGGCCCCGGACTGGCTCTTGGCGAAGGCGGTGTCGAAGTGCTTGTCGATGCCCATGACTTCACCGGTCGAGCGCATTTCCGGGCCCAGCAGGGAGTCAACGACCTTGCCCTCCGGTGTGCGGAAGCGGCTGAAGGGCAGCACGGCTTCCTTCACGGCAACCGGTGCGTCCAGCGGAAGGGTGGAACCGTCGCCAATCTCGGGCAGCATCTTGTAGGCGCTGCGGAGCTGGTTGATGGTGACGCCCGTACCGATCAGCGCTGCGGCCTTGGCCATCTGCACGCCGGTTGCCTTGGAGACGAACGGAACCGTCCGGGAGGCACGCGGGTTGGCTTCGAGGACGTACAGGACAGCCGAGGCCAGCGCGAACTGGATGTTGATCAGGCCGCGGACTCCAACACCTTCAGCAATGGCGCGGGTGGCTTCACGGACACGCTCGATCACGTTGTTGCCAAGGGTGATCGGGGGCAGCACGCAGGCGGAGTCACCGGAGTGGATACCGGCTTCTTCGATGTGCTCCATGATGCCGCCGAGGTACATGTCAGTGCCGTCGAAGAGGGCATCGACGTCGATTTCGACGGCGTCCTCCAGGAAGCGGTCGATCAGCACCGGGTGGTCCGGAGTGATTTCCGTGGCATTGGCGATGTAGCGCGACAGGTTGGCTTCGTCGTAGACGATCTCCATGCCGCGGCCACCGAGCACGTAGGACGGGCGGACCAGGACCGGGTAGCCGATCTCGTCGGCGATCTTCTTGGCGTCCTCGAAGGATACGGCGGTGCCGTTCTTCGGGGAGGTCAAGCCGGCCTCATCCAGGACCCGGGCGAAGGCACCGCGGTGTTCGGCGAGGTCGATCGCTTCCGGCGACGTGCCAAGGATCGGCACGCCGGCGTCGGCGAGCTGCTGGGCGAGCTTGAGCGGAGTCTGGCCACCGAGCTGGACGAACACGCCCATGACTCCGCCGGTGCGCTCTTCAGCGGCGATGACCTCGAGGACGTCCTCAAGGGTCAGCGGCTCGAAGTAGAGGCGGGTGGAGACGTCGTAGTCGGTGGAGACAGTTTCCGGGTTGCAGTTGACCATGACGGTCTCGTAACCGGCCTTGCGCAGCGCCATGGAGGCGTGGACGCAGGAGTAGTCGAACTCGATGCCCTGGCCGATGCGGTTGGGGCCCGAGCCAAGGATGATCACGGACGGCTTGGAGTGCAGGCCGACTTCGTCTTCCTCGTCATAGGCCGAGTAGTGGTACGGGGTGTAGGCGGCAAACTCGGCAGCACAGGTGTCCACCGTCTTATAAACGGGCCGGATGCCAAGGGCCTGGCGGACACCGCGGACAACGGCTTCGGAGTTGTGCGTCAGGGCACCGATCTGCTCGTCCGAGAAACCGTGGCGCTTGGCGTTGCGCAGCATGTCCTCGGTAAGGACGCCGGCCTTCCGGATCTCCTGCGCGGTCTCATTGAGCAGTTGCAGCTGGTCCAGGAACCAGGGGTCGATCTTGGTTGCCGCGAAGAGGTCTTCCACGGTTGCGCCACCGAGGAGCGCACGCTGCACCTGGTGCAGGCGGTCCGTTGTGGGTCGCTTGGCCTTCTCGATGAGTTCGGCAACTTCGTACTCGGGCACGGAGCTGAAGTCCAGCTGAGAGCCCTTCTGCTCGAGTGAGCGCAGTGCCTTCTGCAGGGCTTCGGTGAAGTTGCGGCCCATGGCCATCGCTTCGCCCACGGACTTCATGGTGGTGGTCAGCGTGTTGTCGGCCGCCGGGAATTTCTCGAACGCGAAGCGCGGAACCTTGACCACAACGTAGTCCAGGGTCGGCTCGAAGGAGGCCGGGGTCTTCTGGGTGATGTCGTTGGGGATCTCGTCCAAGGTGTAACCCAGGGAGAGCTTGGTGGCGATCTTGGCGATGGCGAAGCCGGTGGCCTTCGATGCCAGCGCGGAGGAACGCGAAACGCGGGGGTTCATCTCGATGACCACCACGCGGCCCGTAGCGGGGTCGATGGCGAACTGGATGTTGCAGCCACCGGTGTCCACGCCGACTTCGCGGATGACGGCGATGGCAACGTCACGCAGCTTCTGGTACTCGCGGTCGGTGAGGGTCAGCGCCGGAGCAACCGTGATGGAGTCACCGGTGTGGACGCCCACGGGATCGAAGTTCTCGATGGAGCAGACAACAACGACGTTGTCGTTCTTGTCGCGCATCATCTCGAGCTCGTATTCCTTCCAGCCAAGGATGCTCTCTTCGAGCAGGACCTCGGTGGTGGGGCTGTACTGAAGACCCTGCCCGACGATGCGGCGCAGATCGTCTTCGTTGTAGGCCAGGCCCGAACCGAGGCCACCCATGGTGAAGGACGGGCGGACAACCATCGGGTAACCGAGGTCCTCAGCGGCCTTGAAAGCCTCATCCATGGTGTGGATGATGTGGCTGCGGGCGGACTCGGCACCACAACGCTCCACGACGCCCTTGAACTTCTCGCGGTCTTCGCCGAGTTCGATGGCAGCGATGTTCGCACCGATCAGCTCGACGTTGTACTTCTCCAGGACGCCGTTCTTGTCCAGGGCAATCGCAGTGTTCAGTGCGGTCTGGCCGCCAAGGGTAGGAAGCACGGCATCCGGACGCTCCTTGGCGATGATCTTCTCGACCACCTCGGGCGTGATCGGCTCGACGTACGTGGCATCGGCGAACTCGGGGTCGGTCATGATCGTGGCCGGGTTGGAGTTGACCAGGATGACCCGAAGGCCCTCCTCTTTCAGGACGCGCAGGGCCTGGGTACCGGAGTAGTCGAACTCAGCCGCCTGGCCGATGACGATGGGACCGGAACCGATGACAAGGACGCTCTTGAGATCTGTACGCTTGGGCATTACTTCTTGTCCTCAGTCTTGGATTCGTTGTTCGTTGCGGGGGCGGCGGCTTTGGCATCGGCCATGAGGTCGATGAACCGGTCGAAGAGGTACGCGGCGTCGTGCGGGCCGGCTGCGGCCTCCGGGTGGTACTGGACCGAGAAGGCAGGGATGTCGAGGCAGGCGAGGCCCTCAACGACGTCGTCGTTCAAGGAAACGTGGCTGACCTCCACGCGGCCGTAGCGCTCCTCCGGCGCCACAGTTGAGCCGTTCAGCGGCGCATCCACGGCGAAGCCGTGGTTCTGGGAGGTGATTTCAACCTTCCCGGTGCGGCGGTCCATCACCGGCTGGTTGATGCCGCGGTGGCCGTAACGGAGCTTGTAGGTGCCAAAGCCCAGTGCACGGCCCAGGATCTGGTTGCCGAAGCAGATACCGAAGTACGGCAGCTTCTCGTCCAGCACCGAACGCAGCAGCGAAACCTGGTGGTCGGCGGTGGCGGGATCGCCAGGACCATTGGACATGAAGAAGCCGTCGGGGTTGACGGCATTGACGTCCTCGAGCGTGGACGTGGCAGGCAGGACGTGCACGCGCACCCCGCGCTCGGCGAAGCGCACGGGAGTCATGGCCTTGATGCCGAGGTCCACCGCGGCGATGGAGAAGCGGGGCTCGCCTTCCCAGCCGTGGTCCTTGGGATCCACGACGTAGGCTTCGTCGATGGAGACTTCCTCGGCCAGGGCCGAGCCTTCCATCGGGGCACTGGCCAGGACGATGTCCAGCAGTTCCTTATCCGATGCCTGTGCGGCCTCGCCGGAGAAGATGCCTGCCCGCATGGTCTTGTGCTCGCGGAGGTGGCGGGTGATGGCACGGGTGTCCACGCCCTGGATGCCGACGATTCCCTGCTCCACCAATTCCTCGTCAAGGCTGCGCTCGGAGCGCCAGTTGGAGGGGCGGCGGGCGGCATCGCGCACGATGTACCCGGCCACCCAGATGCGGCGGGATTCAGCGTCTTCGCTGTTGACGCCGGTATTGCCGATGTGCGGGGCCGTCTGGACGACCAGCTGGCGGGCGTAGGAGGGGTCGGTGATGGTCTCCTGGTAGCCGGTCATGCCGGTGGCGAAGACGGCCTCACCGAGCGCGGTGCCCTGGGCGCCGTAGCTGCGGCCGCGGAACATGCGGCCGTCTTCGAGCACCAGCACTGCTGCTGCGGGGGTGGTTTTGGTGGCTGCGTTACTTTCCGTCACTTTATTACTTTCCACTATCGGCATCTGCCTGAGGGGCTGCGGAGATCAAATTCTGGAGGGCTTCGAGGAGGAGCGTCTTGTCGGCTGAGTGCCTGGACCGGAAACCGGTGTCGAGTTCCCGGTCGCCAAGTCTCCAGCTGATGACCAGGAGTCCGTCCTTTTCGACGAACTTCCCGGCCATGCCGTTGGCTTCACGGGTTTCAACCAGTGCTCGGCGGGGGATGAAGACCGGGGCGGCGCCGTTGCGGTCGAACAACACGCCTTCAGCGTGGATGCTCAGCTCCGCGTTGGTCCGGATACCCAGGCCCTGGACTGCGATGCGGTCCAGCCAGTCGCCGGCCGTCGTGGTGGTCACATACTGGCCATCAGCGACGACGGTGGCCGGGGTCAGCTGCTCCGGCACCCCGGGGAGGCGTTCGACGTCGGCTTGTCGCCTCAGGCGGTTCCGCCACCCCAGCCAGATCATCGCCAGGACGACGACGATCAGCGGCACCGTGATGATCACGGTCAGTGTCTGGTTGTTCATCAGCTGCTGCTGACTACCGGGTGCTTGTAGGGCGTGTTGAGCCGGCCTTCGAGGACTGTGGGGTGGCCCTTGAAGAAGGTTGCCACCACGGATCCGGGCAGCTCCTTGCCCTTGAACGGTGAATTGCGGCCCATGGTTGCCATTTTATGGGGGTCGACGGTCCAACGCGCAGCCGGGTCCACCAGGATGACGTTGGCGGGCTCGCCAACCTCAAGCGGGCGACCCTGGTCAGCTACCCGGCCGATAACGGCGGGAGTGATGGAGGTGACCCTGGCGAAGTCCGCCCACGTCATGAGTCCGGTTTCGATCATGGTTTCCTGGACTACCGACAACGCCGTTTCCAGGCCGGTCATGCCCATCGCCGCCTGCGCCCACTCGCATTCCTTGTGCTCGCTGGGGTGCGGCGCGTGGTCCGTTCCGACGACATCGATGGTGCCGTCGGCCAGTCCTTCGCGCAAAGCCTGGACGTCTGCGTCCGTGCGCAGCGGCGGGTTGACCTTGTACACGGGGTCGTAGCTGCGGACCAGTTCGTCGGTCAGGAGAAGGTGGTGCGGAGTGACCTCGGCAGTGACGTTGATACCGCGGGCTTTCGCCCACCGGACGATTTCCACGGAACCGGCCGTGGAGACATGGCAGACGTGCAACCGGGAACCAACGTGCTGGGCGAGCAGGACATCGCGGGCAATGATGCTTTCCTCGGCCACGGCCGGCCAGCCGGTCAGGCCCAGGACCGCGGAAACCTCTCCTTCGTTCATCTGGGCCCCGGCGGTCAGGCGCGGTTCCTGCGCGTGCTGGGCCACCACGCCGTCGAACGCTTTGACGTATTCCAGCGCACGGCGCATCAGGACGGGATCATGAACGCAGATGCCGTCGTCGGAGAACATCCGGACCTGGGCACGGGAGTCGGCCATGGCGCCGAGCTCTGCGAGCCGCTCGCCGGCAAGCCCCACGGTGACCGCCCCTACCGGACGCACGTCAACCCAGCCGGACGCACGGCCCAGGCTGTGGACCTGCTCGACGACGCCGGCGGTGTCGGCTACAGGGTTGCTGTTGGCCATGGCGTGGACGGCGGTGAAGCCACCCAAGGCAGCGGCGCGGGTACCGGTCTCGACCGTTTCGGCATCCTCGCGGCCCGGTTCACGCAGGTGGGTGTGGACATCCACCATGCCCGGCAGGGCGATGAGGCCCTCGCCGTCGATGACAGTTGCGCCTTCCTCGGAGAGGTCGCTGCCCAAGGCGGCGATGACGCCGTCGCGGATCAGCAGGTCCTGGGCGTCCCCGCCGAGGATCGCGGCCCCGCGGATCAGGTAAGTGTTCTCGGCCATCAGTTGCTCTCCTTGCTCGACGGGCTCGCGAAAGCCGGTATGGCGGTGGTTATCGGGGCTGCCTCGCGGGAGTCCCCGGAGAGCAGCAGGTACAGGGCGGCCATGCGCACGGAAACACCGTTCCGTACCTGGGCCAGAACCGTGGAACGTGGTGAGTCCGCAGCGGCGGAAGAGATCTCCAGGCCGCGGTTCATCGGTCCGGGGTGCATGATGATGGTGTCTTTCATGCCCAGCTCGTCAAGGGATCGGAGGCGGGCGTCGTCGAAGCCCCACCGGCGCGAGTACTCGCGGGTGGAGGGAAAGAACGAGGCATTCATCCGCTCGCCCTGGACGCGAAGCATCATCATCGCGTCGATACCGGCTTCCAGCGTTTCGTCCAGGTTGTAGCTGACCTTGCACGGCCAGTGCTCGACGCCGATGGGCAGCAGGGTGGGCGGCGCCACCAAGGTGACCTCGGCCCCGAGGGTCTTCAGGAGCCACACGTTGGAGCGGGCCACGCGCGAGTGCAGCACGTCGCCGGCGATGGCCACGCGCATGCCCTTCAGGTCCGCCCCCGTGGAAGCGACGCCGTTGAGCTTGGACCAGTGCCTGCGCATGGTGAAGGCGTCAAGAAGCGCCTGGGTGGGGTGTTCGTGCGTGCCGTCTCCTGCGTTGATGACGGCTGCGTCGATCCAATCGGTGGCAGCGAGCCGGTGCGGCGCCCCCGAGGCCCAGTGCCGGATGACGACGGCATCCGCACCCATGGCAGCAAGGGTTTGAGCGGTGTCTTTGAGGGATTCACCCTTGGAGACCGAAGATCCCTTGGCCGCGAAGTTGATGACATCGGCGGACAGTCGCTTGGCTGCGGCTTCAAAGGAAATACGGGTACGCGTGGAGTCCTCGAAGAAGAGGTTCACTACGGTGCGGCCGCGAAGGGCCGGCAGCTTCTTGACCTCGCGCTCCCCCACCGCGGACATTTCCTCCGCCGTGTCCAGGATGCGGATCGCATCTGCTGCGACCAGGTTTTCCGTGGAAAGAAGATGCTTCACTTACCGGCCTCGATAACTACCTCGTTGACGGGAACACCATCGACGGAGTCGGTTTCCTCCAGGTGCACCCGGACTTTTTCCGCCGAGGACGTGGGAAGGTTCTTGCCCACGTGGTCGGCGCGGATGGGGAGCTCGCGGTGGCCCCTGTCCACCAGCACGGCGAGACGGACAATTCGGGGACGGCCGAGGTCAACCAGGGCGTCCAGGGCGGCACGGATGGTGCGCCCGGAGTACAGGACGTCGTCAATCAGCACGACCACCTTATTGTCGATCCCGGAGAGCGGGAGCCGGGTGTGGTGCGGTGGACGCGTGGGCTGGTGCGAGAGATCGTCACGGAACATGGTGACATCCAGCTGGCCGACGATTGACCCGGCGTTTACCGTGGGGTCGGCTGCGGCGATCTTGTTGGCGAGCCGAACGGCCAGTGGGTAGCCGCGGCTGGGAATGCCCAAAAGAACCAAGTCCTGCGAGCCTTTGTTGGCTTCGAGGATCTCGTGGGCGATACGAGTCAGCGCACGATCTATATCCGCCTGGTTGAGGACAACCCGCGACGGCAGGTGCGCAGAAGTGACTTCAGTCATCGCTCGTCTCCCCTTTCCCCGCCTCACGGGACGGAATTAAAAAAGGAATATTTGCTCCTCAAAACTATCACAGCGGGCCAGCGCCCGCCGATCAGGTGGCTGTCAGGAGAGTGAGTTTAAGCTCACACTTCCTCCCGTGGAATAGGCTCGTTTCCATGAGCATGAACCACCCAGGCCAGTACGGCGGACAGCCCCACCCGGGTCCCTATCTTGAACCGGGGGCGAACCCTACGTGGATCGGCCACGTCCAGCCCGGTAATTACCAGCCGGCACCGGGCAACAGGGCTCCGCTTCCGCAGCAGACCTGGGCCATGCCGCCGGTACGGCGCAGCTGGGGCACGCTGCCCTTGTTGATCGTTGGCGCCGTCCTGGCCCTTGGGAGTCTTCTGCTGGTGGTTCCGTTCCTGCTGGGCAATACCGGCGCTACCGGCTTCGTCATCGGTTTCCTGGTGTCCCTGGTTCCGTTGTCCATCGTCCTTTTGACCGTGCGCCTCATTGACCGCTGGGAGCCCGAACCGCCCAGGCTTCTCTGGTTCGCCTTTACCTGGGGCGCCGCAGTGTCCATTGCCGGCACGCTGTTGATCCAGCCACTCTTCGCCTTGGCCGCCCCCACCTCCAGCGAAGAAGCCTTCGCTTATTTCATGGCCACGGTCCAGGCGCCGATTGTGGAGGAATTCACCAAGTCCTTGGGTCTTCTGGTCCTGATCCTCGCAGCCCGGAAGTACTTCGACGGGCCCGTGGATGGGGTGGTGTTCGCCTTCACCATCGCCGCCGGCTTCGCGTTCACGGAGAACATCCTCTATTTTGGCCGTGAAATAGCCTCCTCCAATGATCCCGGCACAGACTTGGTGCGCATCTTCATCCTGCGGGGCGTCATGTCACCCTTTGCCCACGCCGTCTTCACCGGCACGACAGGCTTGATCATGGGCTTTGCCGCACGGAAGTGGCACCCCGGATATGCGGTCCTGGCTTTCTTCATCGGCCTGCTGCCCGCGATGTTCCTCCACAACCGCTGGAACAGCATGGGCCAGAACTTCCTTGCAGAGTACTTCGTTGTCCAGGTGCCGATCTTCCTGATCGCCGCCGTCGGCATCATCCTGCTTCGGCTCGCCGAAGGAAAACTGACTCGGCAAAGACTCCTTGAATACGCCCGCGCGGGATGGTTTACGCCGGCAGAAGTGGAAATGCTTGCCACCGCACGGGGAAGGCGCCAAGCACTTCGCTGGGCGGCGTCACGGGGGCGAGCACCGCAAATGAAGGCCTTCATCAAGGGAGCAACAGCCCTGGCATTTACCCGCCAACGGATCCTCAGCGGACGCGACGTCAACTCGCACCAACGCGACGAACTCGAACACCTTCACGCAGTCCCCGTATTGCGGGCCGCGGTCCTCCAGTAGGCCGCTTAAAGAAATGGACCCTTCCCGGTTTTCCCGGGAAGGGTCCAATCACAACTATTGTCAAGCCGGCTACGCCAGCAGCGACGGCTTGAGCTTTTGGAGACGGCCAAGCAATCCGTTGATGAAGGCCGGGGACTCGTCGGTGGACATCGTCTTGGCCAGGGCGACGGCTTCGCTTACCGCTACTCCGTCAGGAACTTCGTCGTTGTAGAGAAGTTCCCAGGCTCCAATGCGAAGGATGATGAGGTCCACCGAGGGCATACGCTCAAGGGTCCAGCCCTGGGCATAGGTCTCGAGGAACTCGTCGATGGTTGCTTGCATGGACACCACGCCTTCCACGATTTCCACCGTGTAGGGGTTGATGACCAGGTCTGTCTTCTCCCGACGCGCCTTCAGGGCGTCAAAAGCCGAAACCGAGCGCTGCTCCGCTTCGAAAAGTACTTCCAAGGCCCTGCTACGGGCTTTACCGCGGGCGCTCACTAGTCGTTGACCCGGCCCAGGTAGCTGCCATCGCGGGTGTCGACCTTGACCTTGGTGCCCTGCTCCACGAACAGCGGCACCTGGATCTCGTAGCCGGTTTCAACTGTGGCCGGCTTGGTTCCAGCCGAGGAGCGGTCGCCCTGCAGGCCCGGCTCGGTGTAGGTGATTTCGAGCACAACGCTCGGGGGCAGCTCGATGTAGAGCGGCGTACCTTCGTGGATGGCGATGTTGACCATCTGGTTTTCAAGCATGAAGTTGGTGGCGTCGCCAACCGTCGCACCGGAGACCGTGATCTGGTCGTAGTCCTGGGTGTCCATGAAGACGAAGTCTTCGCCATCCTGGTACAGGTACTGGTAGTCGCGACGGTCGACAGTCGCGGTTTCGATCTTCAGGCCGGCGTTGAAGGTCTTGTCGACCACCTTGCCGGACATGACATTGCGCATCTTGGTGCGGACAAAGGCGCCACCCTTGCCGGGCTTGACGTGCTGGAACTCGATGATGTTCCAGAGCTGGCCCTCGAGCTTCAGTACGGTCCCGTTCTTGATGTCGTTTGTGGTTGCCACTCGTATCCTCTGGTTAATCGCACTGGTTCCAGCTGCCAGCTATCTATGCCAAGCAGGCGTGCCAATCGGCGCGCCAGCGCGTATTTATCAAAAATCCAAAAACCATTCTACCGTCAAATACGGAGCTGCCTTGCAAACAGCGTTCCGGGCAGCCTTCAGGAGGCAAGTTCCATGACGTCCCGTGCCCGCTGCAGGGCTACGGCCGAGGAGTAGATCAGCGCGGCATCGGCAGCCATGGCCACCCTCAGGTCCAGGGCCCTGGCGAACTCCTCGGATGCTGCAAGGGCGTTGCCGCTGACGAAGTAGGCACGGCCAAGGTACTGGCGCACTACCGCTTCCTTGGAGGTTCCCTGGACCTCTTGCAACAAATGCCGGAACAACTGGACAGCCCGGTCAAGGCGGTTGGTGGCACGGTGGACTTCTGCCTCGAAAATCCTCAGCCGGAAAGACTCGGGATCCTTGTACCGGGCCTCCGCCAACAGCTCAGCTGCTTCCTTTGGCTGGTTCTCCAGCAGGAGGGCCATGATCCGGTCTGCGGGATCATCTGAAGCCGCAAGCGCGGTCTCCATGACTTCCTCGTTGACCACCACGGGCAAGAGCGTGTCGGGGTTCATCCGGACACCGGGGAAACCGGCAGTAGGCCAGTCACTGACACCTTCGCGCAGGGCGATCGTCATGATGCGATCTCCTGGTACGCGGCAAAGAGAAGGGAGGTATCGGGGACGTCCAGGATCCCGGGCTTGGCGATTCCGTCCAGCACGACAAAGCGGAGCAGGTCACCACGGGACTTCTTGTCCCGGCGCATGCCATCCAGCAGTCCCTGCCACCTGTCCCTGCGGTACGTGATGGGCAGGCCGAGGCTCTCGAGGATGGTGCGGTGCCGATCGGCATCGGCATCGGACAAGCGGCCTACACTGCGGGACAACTCTGCTGCGAACATCATTCCCACGGACACGGCGGCACCGTGGCGCCAGGAGTATCGCTCCACCAGTTCGATGGCGTGGCCGAGCGTATGGCCATAGTTCAGGATTTCGCGCAGACCGGATTCCTTGAGGTCCTGGGAGACGACGTCCGCCTTGACGGCAATGGCCCGCTCAATGAGTTCCCGGAGAACCTCGGAACCCGGGTCCGTCACGGCGTCCGTGTTCTTTTCGATCAGCTCGAGGATTACGGGGTCTGCGATGAATCCACATTTGATGACCTCGGCCATGCCGGAGATGAGCTCGTTCTTCGGCAGGGTCTGGAGCGTATCGAGATCAGCCAGGACGGCTGCGGGCGGGTGGAAGGAACCCACGAGGTTCTTTCCCTCAGCCGTGTTGATGCCGGTCTTACCGCCAACTGACGCGTCAACCATGCCCAGGAGACTGGTGGGCATGTGGATGACCTTGACGCCGCGAAGCCAGGTGGCGGCGACGAAGCCGGCGAGATCGGTAACAGCACCGCCGCCGACTGCAACGATGGCATCCGAGCGGGTGAAGTCGTTTTGCCCCAGGACCTGCCAGCAGAACGCAGCAACCTGGATGTGCTTGCCTTCCTCGGCGTCCGGAATTTCAGCAGTGAGCGCGGTGAAACCAGCGCTCTCCAGTTCGTCGCGGACGGAGTCACCGGTCAGGCGGAGGGCGCGGGGGTGGATGACAAGTACCCGTCGGACGCGCTCCCCGAGTTTTTCCGGAAGGCTCTCCAGCAGACCGCGGCCCACCACGACGTCATAGTTTTCGTTGACTGACTGGCCGGTCACCTTGATGACAGTTGCTTCGTTACTCACTTTTCAACTTCCTCTTTCAAGGCTGCATGCTGGCGCAGCCGTTCCTCCAACTGGAGGCCGATGTCCGCCACGGTTCCTGTACGTACATCCATGACGATGTCTGCGAGTCGTTCGTAGACAGGACGCCTGGTGGCAAACAGCGCTTCCCAGCGCGCCATGGCGTCACCCTGCAGCAGGGGCCTTCCGGTGTTCCGCGCGATGCGGTCCGCAACGGTCTCGGCGTCGCACTCCAGGTAGACCACCGTGCACTCCCCCAGCAGTTGCTGGGTCCCGGAGTCAAGGACCGCCCCGCCTCCGAGCGAAATAATCGCCGGTTGCTCCTTGGCGGACTCGATCGACTTCGCCACGGCCCTGGCCTCGATTTCGCGGAAGGCGTGCTCGCCCCGACCCGCGAAGATGTCAGCGATACTGCCATGGGCAGCGACGACTACAGCATCGGTGTCCACGAACGGGAGACCAAGCTGCTGGGCAAGCTGCTGGCCTATGGCCGACTTGCCAACAGCCATAGGGCCCACCAAAACTACGGGACGGCCGGTGGAGCCGTCCAGGACAGAGCGGATCACTACCGGCCGACCGTGTCCAGGGTTGCCGGGATGTTGTCCAGGTAGCTTTGGAGGTTGCGTGCGGTCTCGGCAACGGAGTCGCCACCGAACTTCTCGGCAACAGCTTCGGCCAGAACCAAGGCAACCATGGCCTCGGCCACAACACCGGCTGCTGGAACCGCACAAACATCCGAACGCTGGTGGTGGGCTTTCGCGGGCTCGCCCGTGCTGACGTCAATGGTGCGCAGGGCACGCGGGACTGTGGCGATCGGCTTCATGGCCGCACGGACCCGCAGGACCTCGCCAATGCTCATGCCACCTTCGATGCCGCCGGCACGGTTGGTCTGGCGAACGATCCTGCCGTCTTCATCCTTGACGATCTCATCGTGGGCGGCAGAGCCGCGACGGGCAGCTGTCAGGAAGCCATCTCCCACCTCGACGCCCTTGATCGCTTGGATGCCCATGAGCGCTGCTGCCAGTCGCGAGTCGAGCCTGCGGTCCCAGTGGACGTAGCTGCCAAGTCCCGGGGGAAGCCCGTAAGCGAGGACCTCAACTACACCGCCAAGGGTTTCACCTTCCTTGTGTGCAGCGTCTACCTCGGCCACCATTGCGTTGGATGTCTCACGGTCGAAGCAACGCAGCGGGTCGGCGTCAAGTGCGATCACATCCCCGGGGACAGGCAAGGGCCGGCCTTCGGGGACAGCGACGCTGGCGATGGAGACTGTGTGGCTGACGAGTTCGATTCCAAGCTGCTTCAGGAACTGCGCTGCGACGGTACCAAGCGCCACGCGCGTGGCAGTTTCCCGTGCACTGGCGCGCTCAAGCACCGGCCGGGCCTCATCGAAGCCGTACTTCTGCATGCCCGTGAAATCGGCGTGCCCCGGACGCGGGCGCGTCAAAGGAGCGTTCCGCGCCTGGTCGGCCAGGAGTTCGGCGTCAACGGGATCAGCAGACATGATCTGCTCCCACTTGGGCCACTCGGTGTTTCCCACTTGGATGGCCACAGGACCGCCCTGGGTGATCCCGTGACGAACGCCACCCATGATGGTGACCTCGTCCTGCTCAAACTTCATGCGGGCGCCCCGGCCGTAGCCCAGGCGGCGACGCGCCAGCGCGTCACGAATTTGCCCGCTGGTGAGTTCAACACCGGCGGGCACGCCTTCAACAATTCCGATCAGAGCCGGACCGTGGGATTCACCGGCAGTCAACCAACGCAACATATAACCAATCCTGCCATGTAAGGCCTCTAGAACACCCGTCGGGGAAGCCCGACTGAGTCGCACATCACATCTATGACGGCGGCATCGACTTCACGGCCGCTGAAGAGCCGTATCTGCTCCGCCGCCTGGTACATCAGCATCTCCAGTCCCGGGACTACCGCTCCCCCGTGCCCGCTCCACACTTCGGCGATGCGGCTTGGCCAAGGATCATAGGCAACATCCAGCAGGACCCCCGCACCGGTCGCCGGCAACGACGCCAATTCGTCGGCGAGGCTATCGGCTGCACGCGGAGGAAAAGTGGAGATGACCAGCTCAGCTGCCGCCACGGCGGTGACGGCCTCGGTCAACGGCCGCACCGAGAGGGAAATCCCGACGGCGGCCGCCGCGGCTTCTGCGTCTGACGCGCGTGAAGCGTCCCGGACAAAAACGTCTACATGACCGGCACCCAACTCATGAACCGCAGCCACTGCCGCAGCCGAGGTACCGCCGCCACCGAGGATGGCAGCATTCGGAGCCGAAACCACCCCGGCATGACGAACCGATTCAACGATGCCCGCGACGTCAGTGTTGCAACCCGCACGACGCACCGTTCCGCCGTCGTGCTCGAAGACCACGGTGTTGATGACACCCAACTGGGCGCCCGCGCCGCGCACTTCGTCGACTTCTTTGATCATTGCAGATTTGAGCGGCATGGTCACCGACAAGCCGCACCAGGCGTTGTCACCCAGGAGCGACTCCATGAAGGCCGGAAGGCCATCCACGGTGACATCAATCGCCGAGTACTCAATATCCAAACCCAGCTTGGCGTACGCGGCCGAGTGGAGCGCCGGCGACTTCGAGTGGGAGATCGGATGCCCGAGGACCGCGGCCCGAAGCGTCACACGCACCGTCCCGCATTGGCCTGGCACCAAGCGTTGTATTGCTCAACGTAGGTGTTGTGCTCAGCGAGCGTCTTGGAGAACTTGGTCTCCTTGGTGTCCAGGTTGATCGTTACCCAGTACATGTAGTCGTTGGGCGTGGGCTTGGCGGCAGAGTCGATAGCCGTCTTTCCCGGTGAACCGATCGGACCCACGGGCAGGCCGACGTTCGCGTAGGTGTTGTACGGATTCGATTTGTCGGCCTTTTCCTCTTCCGTAACGTGGAAGGACTTCCTGCCGAGACCGTAGGTGACCGTTGCATCCGACTGGATAAGCCCGCTTGTTTCGACGTTGTTGGGCTTGAGCCTGTTGTAGATGGCGCCTGCAACATTTCCATAGTCAGCCTGTCCACCTTCGGCTTGCACAATGCTGGCGATCGTCACGACGTCGTACTGCTTGGCGGGATCGGTGATGCCCTGTGATTTCAGCTCATCCAGGGTGGTGGTTACAAGCTTCTGGATGATGTCCTTGGCGGAGGTTCCGAGATCGAAACGGTACTCCCCCGGCGCCAGGAAGCCTTCGAGGTTCTTGGCCTTGGCGGGAAGTCCGAACTGCCCGGGGGCCTGGTTAAGGGCGTTGAGCTGCTCCAACGGGATGCCGGAACCCTTGGCAATAGCGTCCAGGGATTCGTTGATCCGCAGCCCCGCACTCAGGGCGAAGTACATGACCTTGGAGGAGTCTTTGTTCACCAGGACCGCCACGGCGTCCGAGTTCTTCATCTCGGTCTTGAAGGTGAATTCACCTGGCGACAACTCGCCGCCCTGGCTGACGAATTCCTTAACAAAGGCGTCGGCATCCGCCACGACGTGCTTCTGCACGAGATCGCTTGCTACCGCCTTGGGCCCGGCGCCTTGGGGAACGGTGACGCTGACGGATCCGGTCCCGGGACCGGGGTAGTCCGTGACCTTGTCCATGCCAAGCAGGGGCTTCAGGAACTGCGCTCCAACAGCTACGGCGGTGACGAACACAGCCAGCGTCAACAGAAGGGCAAGGACACGACGGCGACGACGCGCCTTCTTCGCGGCAGCTTTGGTGGCGGGGGACGCTATTGGCGCCAGGAGTTCGTGGGCATGGTCATCATGGTGAAGCTCGTCGTGGTGGAGCTCCTCGTGGTGGAGCTCGTCGTGGTGGAGCTCCTCGTGGTGCAGCTCCTCGTGATGAAGCCCGTCGTGGTGCAGCTCATCATGGGCATCCACGCCGTGGTGGGAATCCTGCCCGGCGTATTCGTGGGCTTCCAACGGCGCCCCGGCGTGCTCGGCGAAAACCAATTCACCTTCGCCGTGGACCTGATCAGATTCTGCATGCTCACCGTGACCGGCATGGGCCGCGGCGACGCCGGCTGCCTCGTCAGCGTTCGAGGGCGCCGGTGCGACCGGCTGTTCCGCTGCGCGGGGAGGGGCAACCGGCACAGGAGGTGCAACTGGAACAGGAGGAGCTACTGGAACGGGCGGGGGCACGGGGGCCTGCGCAGCCGGAACGGCAGGGACGGGGCGGGGAAGTTCTGTTTCTGCCTCGGCCGCTGAAGAGTCCTCCCCCGGCGTGGCTTCGGGAACGGGTACGACATTGTGGTTCTGCGTGGCGAGAAATCTCTCGCGCGCCCGCAGCTCTTTGCGGGTCAGCGGCATGCCGCCGCCGGTACCGCTGGAGGGGTCGTTGTTGACCGGGCTCACAGTTGCAGTCCCCTCGTAGAAGAATCAGGTTCACTGCCGGAGGCAGCCTGCAGCGTTGGGGCACTGCTGGGCTTTTCGGGTTCCGTCGGCGCCTGCACTCGGCGGCCAACGTCCGTTCCTCTGGCTTTTTGCATGTCGATCGCGTGCTGGAGTATTCCAGCAGCAGCAACCTGATCAACCACTTTACGGTGATTCCGGCTGCTCATGCCAGCTTCATGCAGGTTGCGGTGTGCCGTCACGCTGGAAAGCCGCTCATCAATGAGGTTCACGGGAATGTCCAAACCTGCCCGTGAAAGCTCGTTCACAAGCAGCAGGGCATACTCGGTTGCCATGGCGGCCGAGCCCCGTTCCTCGCCCTTCATGGTGCGAGGCAGCCCCACGAAAATTTGCACCGCAGGCAATTCCGCGGCGTGCTTGACCACCAGACGGACATCGGAGTTCTTTTTGGCGTCGCGCCCGACCGTCTTGAACGGCGTGGCGAGGATTCCATCGGGATCGCACTGGGCAAGGCCCACCCTGACGGTACCGACGTCTACCCCCAGCTTGATGCCATGGGGGTAGACGTCATCGTTAGTACGTGTGGACACCGTCAGCGCTTGGCTATCGCGTCCACCACGGCTGTGAGGGCCTCGGAGACCTTCGCAGCGTCGGTGCCACCGCCCTGGGCGACGTCGTCCTTGCCGCCACCACCGCCGCCGAGAATACCTGCGGCCAAACGGACCAGCGCTCCAGCCTTGACTCCAACCTCGCGGGCGGCTTCGTTGGTGGCGATCAGGATGACTGGACGGTCATTGCTGACACCGGCAACTGCCACCGCGGCAGCGTCCGAACCGAGGCGGTTACGCAGGTCCAGCGCAAGGTTCCGCAGGTCATCCGCTCCACCCACCTGTCCGGCGTCGTGGGCGACAACCCGCACCCCACCAGCGTCCTTTGCCGTCCCCACAAGGTTGGCGGCCGCTGCGGCGAGTTGTTCCTTGCGGAGCCGGTCGAGTTCCTTCTCCGTCGCCTTCAGCTTGTTCAGGGTGCTGGAGATCCTGTCCGCAAGCTGGCCGGAAGGAACTTTCAGCAGCTCGGTCAGTTCAGTCACCAGCGCACGCTCCGCGGCAAGGTGGCGGAAGGCATCAAGGCCCACAAAAGCCTCGACGCGCCGGTTTCCCGAACCCACGGACTGTTCACCCAGCAGCGACAAGCTGCCAATGAGGGACGTATTGGACACGTGCGTGCCACCACAAAGTTCACGCGACCACGCGCCGTCGATCTCCACGACCCGGACTTCGCTGCCGTAGTTCTCGCCAAACAGGGCCATGGCACCGAGCGCCTTGGCTTCTGCCAGGCCCATCACCTTGGTGTCCACCCGGTAGTTGTTCCGGATGGCGATGTTGGAAACTTCTTCGATCTCGGAACGCGTTGCCGGGCTCAGACCTTCACCCCAGGCAAAGTCGAAGCGCAGGTATCCGGCTTTGTTGAAGGAACCACGCTGGGTGGCCTCCGGGCCAAGGATCTGGTGCAGGGCAGCGTGGACGATGTGCGTACCTGTGTGCGCCTGCTCGGCTGCATGCCGGCGTTCACGGTCGACGGCGGCGCGCACCAAGGCGTCAGAGGCAATCTCACCTTCGCGGACGATCGCCTTGTGCACGCTCAAGCCCTTGATGGGACGCTGGACGTCAAGGACCTCCACGACGAAGCCGTCGCCGGTGATGAGGCCGGTATCGGCTGACTGGCCACCGGCTTCGGCATAGAACGGGGTTTCGTTCAGGACGAGTTCGATTTCGTCACCGGTGGAGGCATGCGAAACTGCCCGGCCGCCGTTGACGATTCCCCGAACCTTCGATTCGCCGTCGAGCTCGTCGTAGCCGGTAAACACGGTCTCGCCCTTGCCCAGGAGCTCCTTGTACGCGGTGAGGTCGGCATGGCCGCCCTTTTTGCCCTTGGCATCAGCCTGGGCGCGCTGGCGCTGCTCAAGCATGAGCGCACGGAAGCCTGCCTCGTCCACCTTGAGGCCGGCCTCTTCTGCCATCTCCAATGTCAGGTCGATGGGGAAGCCGTAGGTGTCATGGAGGGTAAACGCGTCGGCCCCGGAAAGCGGGACTCCTGCAGCCTTGGATTCAGCCACTGCGTCCTCCAGGCGTGCTGTACCTGAAGCAATGGTGCGGAGGAAGGCCTTTTCTTCGGCGTAGGCAATGCGGCTGATGCGGGCGAAGTCGGTCTCCACCACGGGGTAGACCCCCTTCATGGCGTCGCGGGACGCGGGAAGAAGGTCAGGCAGGCAGGCCTTCTCGACACCCAGCAGGCGCATGGCACGCACGGCGCGGCGGATCAGGCGGCGCAGCACATAGCCGCGGCCTTCGTTTGACGGTGCCACGCCGTCGGCGATGAGCATCAGGGCGGACCTGATGTGGTCGGCGACGACGCGCATCCGGACGTCATCGGTGTGGTGCGGATCCTCGGGAGTTTCCGCCGAGGTGTACTCACGGCCTGACAGCTCAGCAGCCTTGTCGATGACAGGGCGGACCTGGTCGGTCTCGTACATGTTCTCAACGCCCTGGAGAATCATCGCCAGACGCTCCATGCCGAGGCCGGTGTCGATGTTCTTCTTCGGCAGCTCGCCAACGATGTCGAAGTCAACTTTGGAGCGGACGTTTTCGATCTGGTACTGCATGAACACGAGGTTCCAGATTTCGATGTACCGGGTTTCGTCAGCCAACGGGCCACCCTCTACACCGTAGGCCGGGCCGCGGTCATAATAAATTTCCGAGCAGGGACCTGCAGGGCCGGGCTGTCCGGTGGACCAGTAGTTATCGGCCTTGCCCATCCGCTGGATTCTTTCAGCCGGAATACCGGTGTTCTTCAGCCACAATTCCTTGGCTTCGTCATCCTCTTCGTAGACCGTCACCCAGAGGCGCTCGGCAGGAAGTCCGTAACCGCCGTCGTCAACGCTCTTGGTGAGCAGCTCGAAAGCGAACTTGATGGCGTCTTCCTTGAAGTAGTCGCCAAAGGAGAAGTTCCCGCACATCTGGAAGAACGTGCCGTGGCGGGCAGTCTTGCCCACTTCTTCGATGTCACCGGTGCGGATGCACTTCTGGACGCTGGTGGCACGGCTGTAGGGCGGCTCTTCCCGGGCGGTCAGGTAGGGAATGAACGGCACCATTCCGGCCACAGTGAAGAGAAGGGACGGGTCGCTGGAAACGAGCGACGCGGAGGGAACGGCGGTGTGGCCCTTGCTGACAAAAAAGTCCACCCAGCGCTTGGTGATCTCCTGCGACTTCATTAGCTGATTACTTACCCTTCTCAATTCACTGCACACGATGTGCGCGGTTCCGGCTGGTGCCGTTCCGCAGCTTTCCATTCTGCCCTGTTGAGGGCTTCGGAGCGAACCGCTCCGTTAGCGCCCGCCTGCCGCGGCGTCGTCGATTCCCAGCGCTGCCCGGAGATCTTCTTCGCGCTGGTGCATGCCTGAGCGCACGGCATCGGCGAAGTCGAACAGTCCGTCGGCCATCCGGCCAACAGCACGGTTCAAACCTTCGGGTCCCAGGTTGGCCTGCGCCTCGGTGATCTTACGGAAGGCGATGACGCCGATTGCGACGCCGATGCCCATCCACACAATTCTCTTCATCGGTTTATGGTCTCCCGTTGGTTCAGCGGCTGCGACGGCCGGAGGAAGGGGTGCGGCGTCCGGCGAACGCCGAGCGGACGCCGTAGCTGAAGGCAGCCACCTTGATCAGGGGCGAACCAACCGTCGCCGCCACGAGCGAGGACAGCGCGGAAATGTTGGCGGACGCATCAGAAACGTTCGAGGCAATGCCATCAACTTTCTTCAGCTGCTGGTTGGTGGTTGTGACGGTTGCCGTCACTTCGTCCATCAGGGGCGTGGCGCCGTCGCTGATGGAACGGATGGAGGTGCGGACCTCGTCGAAGACGCCGCCCAACTTCAGAATGGGCACAGCCAACAGCAGAACCAGGAGCGCGAAGACTCCAGCTGCGATGAGACCGGCAATGTCGCCACCAGACATAGAACACTTCTCCTAGGATCGTTGCGCTGCCTTGCACCTGCCGCGGCGCGGCTTTGGGCAAGGCCTCCCCCAGTACCTTACCTATAGAGGAGCGGTACCTTATAGACAAAGAAGCCCGCGGCGGCTGCCACGGGCTTCTTTGTCTGCGCTGCTTGAATTTAGCGGGCGTAGAATTCGACGACGAGCTGCTCTTCGCAGATCACGGGGACCTCGGAGCGCTTCGGGCGACGAACCAGGCGTGCCTGCAGGGCGTCAATCTTGACGTCCAGGTACGGCGGCACGTTGTTCAGGACGTGTGCGCCGGCAGCGGCGACCTGGAACGGAGCCATAACCTCGGAGCGGCTGTGTACGTGGATGAGCTGGCCTTCGCCAACGCGGAAGGACGGGCGGTCAACGCGAACGCCGTCAACCAGGATGTGGCGGTGCACAACCAGCTGGCGGGCCTGTGCGATGGTGCGGGCGAAGCCTGCACGGAGCACGAGGGCGTCCAGACGCATTTCCAGCAGCTCAACCAGGTTCTCACCGGTCAGGCCCTTGGTGCGGCGTGCTTCTTCGAAGGCACGGGTCATCTGGGCTTCGCGGATGCCGTACTGGGCGCGCAGACGCTGCTTTTCGCGCAGACGTACGGCGTAGTCGGAGTCCTGCTTCTTGCGGGCACGGCCGTGCTCACCGGGGCCGTACGGACGGCGCTCCATGTACTTGGCGGCCTTGGGGGTCAGAGCAATGCCGAGTGCACGCGAAAGGCGTGCGGTACGGCGAGCACGAGTGTTGTTAGCCACTTGTGTCCTTCCAATTACTGCGGTGTATCAGTGTTCCTGGCCTCCATCAGGGAGAGCATCGGCCAACCGCTGCCTCTTGCTACTGGCCCGGGCGCGCAGCACCATTGAAGGAAATCTTCAAGGAATGTGGCGTCGGGTCATGCCAGACAAGGATCCATCCTACCACGGGCGCTGAATCCGCTCGCCCGCGCTATTCGCCGCGGACGATCTTCCGGAGCCTCTCCAGCCTTGCCGCGATATCGCGCTCAACACCGTTGTTTGTTGGCTCGTAGTAATTCCTGCCCACAAGGTCGTCCGGTGGGTACTGCTGGGTGGCAATTCCGTGGGGCTCGTCGTGGGCGTATTTGTAGCTCTTGCCATGGCCCAGCTGTTTCGCCCCGGGATAGTGGGAGTCGCGCAGGTGCATGGGTATCCCGCCCCCATGGCCGGCCCGCACATCAGCCACCGCCTTGTTCAAGCCCATGTAGGCGGCATTGGACTTCGGCGCGGTGGCCAAATGCACCACGGCTTCGGCCAACACGATCCTGCCCTCCGGCATGCCGATCAGCTGCACTGCCTGTGCTGCGGCGACGGCGGTCTGCAAAGCAGTGGGATCGGCCATGCCGATGTCTTCGGCAGCGGAGATGACGATTCTGCGGGCCACGAAGCGCGGGTCCTCCCCCGCTTCCAACATCCGCGCAAGGTAATGCAAGGCTGCGTCGACGTCGGATCCACGGATGGACTTGATGAAGGCGCTGGCGACGTCGTAATGCTGGTCTCCGGCGCGGTCGTAGCGGACCGCGGCGGCATCGAGTGCGCGCTCCGTGTGGCGCAGTTCCACCAGCACCGGCGCGTCAGACTCACCGTCCTCGACGGCGGTGGCGTCACCGAACGCCACCCCGGCGGCAGCCTCCAGCGCCGTGAGTGCACGCCGGGCGTCGCCTCCGGATAAGCGCACGAGGTGCTCAAGCGCCTCCGGGGACAGCTCGACACGTCCGGCAAGGCCGCGGGCATCCGTCACGGCCTTCTGCAGCAAACCGGAGATATCGTCATCGGTCAGCGGTTTCAGGGTCAGCAACAGGGATCGGGACAAGAGCGGCGACACCACGGAGAAGGACGGGTTTTCGGTAGTAGCCGCGACCAGCACCACCCAGCGGTTCTCGACCCCGGGCAGGAGCGCGTCCTGCTGTGCCTTGTTGAAGCGGTGGATCTCGTCCAGGAACAGCACCGTGGTCTTTTTGTAGAGGTCCCGGGCGGTCAATGCCTCGTCCATGACCCTGCGCACGTCCTTGACACCGGCAGTGATGGCGGAGAGTTCAACGAACTTCCGGCCGGGTCCGCGTGCGATCACATGGGCCAAGGTGGTCTTGCCCGTCCCGGGAGGTCCCCAGAGGATGACCGAGCTGGGTCCGGCGGGGCCTGCGGCCTCGGCACCGGCGGCAAGCTGCCGCAGTGGAGAACCCTGGCCCAACAGATGCTGCTGACCCACGACATCGTCCAAGGTCCGCGGACGCATCCGCACAGCCAACGGACTGCGCTGGGACGCCATCCAGTTGGCGTCCGAGGGTCCTCCGGCGGCAGGCAGCTCCTCCGACTCGTCGTCGTCGTTCACTGCACCGGCACCAAAGAGATCTTCCACATGGATAGGCTACTCATAGTTCCAGCAAAGGAGACATTGACGTGCAGCGCCCAGCATCAGCACCGAGCCGCCCAGGCGGACGCCGGACCGCCCTGGTGCCCGCAGAACGGTTGCACGGATGGGTGGAGCGGTTCACGGCCAGCCACGGTGCGGTGGAGGAAGATCTCGACGACGGCGGCCTGCTGCTGCGGGCTGCCGATGGAGCCGAAGCGCTTCTGCGGGCACCGTGGCCGGCCGACGGGAGACCGGGAAGAGGCGCGACGGAACTGGACCGCCTGGCATCGCTGGCGAGCCAGGAGCGCGGACTCGGCGTGCTCCTGATCCGCAAAGGTGGTTTCGCCCTGGCCGCCGCCAGCGGTCCGACAATCCTGGCGACCAAGAGTGGTTCACGCTTCATCGATGCCAAATCCACAGCCGAACACGCAGCGCGGATCTTCGCCAACCACAGGATCGAATACCTTGTGACCGGCGGCGACCGCGCTTTGGTGGAACAGGTGCTTGCCCAGCCCCCGCTCAAAACCGTGTCCGGCAGGACCAGGCTGGCTTTTTTGGACGTGCAGGAACCGAAATCCGCCGCACTCCCCAAAGCGGCAGCCGACGCCTGTTCCCTGCGAATCAGCGTGACGGATGCGCCGGTTCAGCAACCTCCAGGGGCACGTTTCAGCGGAGCCTGACGATACAGATAGCCTCCGCAGTCCGTGAAGCCGGCCTTCGCGTAAAGAGCCTGCGCCCCTTGGTTGGCCGCAGTGACCAGCAGCCAGAACCCCTTGAGGTTGCGTTGGGCTCCGGCCAGCAGCAATGCCTCCAGCACCGTGGTCCCATGGCCCCGCCTGCGGTGCGCCGTCGACGTCGCCATGCTGTAGATACCGCCCCAGCCGTCCACCAAGGCCAGACGCCCGACGGCGGCGGGAACGCCGTCGTCGTCCCTCACCAGGGCGTAAAGCGAGGGGCAAGCGGTGAGTATCCTGCGGGCGACAGACAGTTCTGCCTCTCCGCCGCGGCCATCCACCGACCACCACACCTCCAGCCATTCCGGCGAGGGTTCTTCGCTGACTTCCACGCCGGCAGCCGGCACTTCGCCGGGAACGTCAGCGGCGTCCCGGACCATGATCCTGGTCTCGGACTGCCTGGTGAAGCGCTGGTGGTCAAGAACAGCGTTGAGCCCTGCGCTGCGGGGATCGTCGAAGACCTGGAAGATCAGAGGCAGCCTGCGCGAGCGGTACCACTGGGCAGCGGACTGAACACTGTGGGCGATGCCCTCCTGCCCTGCTTGGGCCGGAACCCTGGGCCACACCGAGTTCGCCCGCTGCGTCACTCCCTCCGAGGCGCGAAGCACCCACTGGCCCGATTCCTCGCGCTCAAGCGCTGGCCAGGCCTTGTCCATCAGCTCTTCCAGGACTGCTTGCTCCACCGTTACAGCACCCTCTCATACGCGGGAATCATCGGAGAAAACACAGGAGGGCTCCCCCTGCGGGGAGCCCTCCTGTTGTGGTCTTACTCGGACTTGGTGTCCGGCTTGGCAGCGGGCTTGGCTTCCGGTTTGAAGTCAACGCCGGCTTCCTTGCGTTGCTGCGGCGTGATGGGTGCCGGAGCCGCCGTCAGGGGGTCGAAACCGTTGCCCGTCTTCGGGAAGGCGATGACGTCGCGGATCGATTCCACACCAGCCAGCAGTGCCACTACGCGGTCCCAGCCGAAGGCAATGCCGCCGTGCGGAGGCGCACCGTACTTGAAGCCCTCCAGCAGGAAGCCGAACTTGGTTTCAGCATCTTCCTTGTCCAATCCCATGAGCTGGAAGACCCGCTCCTGGACCTCGCGCTCATGGATACGGATGGAACCGCCGCCGATCTCGTTGCCGTTACACACGATGTCGTAGGCGTAGGACAGTGCCGACTCGGGATCCTTGTCGAAGGTGTCCATGAATTCCGGCTTGGGCGAGGTGAAGGCGTGGTGGACCGCGGTCCACTGCCCTGCTCCCACTGCCACGTCACCGGAAGCGACGGCGGCTGCGGCCGGTTCGAACATCGGAGCGTCCACGATCCATACAAAAGCCCAGTCATTGGGATCGATCAGGCCCGTGCGGTGGCCGATTTCGACGCGGGCAGCGCCCAGCAGCGAACGGGAAGCGCTCTTCTCGCCAGCGGCGAAGAAGATGCAGTCACCGGGCTTGGCGCCGACGGCGTCAGCCAGTCCGGCACGTTCTTGTTCCGTGAGGTTCTTGGCGACGGGTCCTGCAAGCTCCCCGTCCTCCTTGTACAGGACGTAGGCCAGTCCCTTGGCGCCGCGCTGCTTGGCCCATTCCTGCCAGGCATCGAGGGCGCGGCGGGCCTGCGAAGCGCCACCGGGCATGACCACTGCGCCGACGTAGGGGGCTTTGAACACGCCGAAGTTGGTGTCTTTGAAGAATCCGGTCAGCTCCGTCAGCTCAAGGTCGAAGCGAAGGTCCGGCTTGTCGGAGCCGTACTTGGCCATGGCGTCCAAGTAGGTCATGCGACGGATGGGCGTGGGAACCTCGACGTCGATCAGCTGCCACAGCGACTTCACGATGGCTTCGCCCAAGGCGATGATGTCGTCCTGGTCAACGAAGCTGGCTTCGATGTCCAGCTGCGTGAACTCGGGCTGGCGGTCGGCACGGAAGTCTTCGTCGCGGTAGCAGCGTGCGATCTGGTAGTACTTCTCGAAGCCACCCACCTGCAGGAGCTGCTTGAACAACTGCGGGGACTGCGGCAAGGCGTACCAGGAGCCGGGAGCCAGGCGTGCCGGGACGACGAAGTCACGTGCGCCCTCGGGCGTGGAGCGCGTCAGGGTGGGCGTCTCGATTTCAACGTAACCCTGGTCGTGCAGGATGCCGCGGGCAACGCGGTTCGCCTCGGAACGCAAGCGGAGGTTGCGGGCGGGACCGGGACGGCGCAGGTCCAGGTAGCGGTGCTTCAGCCGGGCTTCTTCGCCGACCTCCACGTGCTCATCGATCTGGAACGGCAGCGGGTCGGAGGTGTTCAGGACAACAACCTTGTCCGCGATAACCTCGATTTCGCCCGTTGCAAGGGCCGGGTTCTCGTTGCCTTCAGGACGCTTGTTGACCGTACCGGTGACCTGCAGGACGTACTCGTTCCGAAGGCCGTGGAAGACCTCTTCCTCACGGACAACCACCTGGGCCACGCCGGACGCGTCGCGCAGGTCAACGAATGCAACGCCACCGTGATCACGGCGGCGGCCCACCCAGCCGGCCAGGGTTACGGTTTGTCCAATGTGCTCGGAACGAAGTGATCCGAGGTCATGTGTGCGCAGCACAGCATTCCTTTCAGCATGAAATTTAGAGGGACCGCTGCAAAAGCGGTCCCGTCCGAGTTTACCCGCCCCGGCCGCGGCTGCCGCCAAAGGGCGGACCTAACGTTGTTTTGTTCAGGCAGTGGTCACGCGGACGTGGAGATCTTCTTCCGGCGGCGTCCAGCTCGCCGGGTCCGCATCCACCTGCTCGCCCGAACGGATGTCCTTGACCTGGTGTTTGCCGTCGTCGTCGGTGAACCAAACAAACGGGATACCCCGCCGGTCGGCGAATTTGATCTGCTTGCCGAACTTTTCGGCCTTGGCGGCCACCTCGGTGGCGATGCCACGGCCCCGCAACTGGGCCGCGATGTCCTGGGCGGCCGACCAGCTCTCGTCGGTGTTGAGTGCAACCAAAACAGCTGTCGGCACAGCGCGGGAGGCGGAGGCCAGCTCCTGGCTGAGGATGCGCGAGACAAGCCGCGTCACGCCGATGGAAAGCCCGACGCCGGGGAACTTGCGGTTGCCCTTGCTGGCCAGGGCATCGTAGCGCCCGCCGGAACAGATCGAACCCAACTGCTCATGGCCCACCAGGACGGTCTCGACTACCGTGCCGGTGTAATAGTCCAGCCCGCGTGCGATGCTCAGGTCCGCCACGACCTTCCCAGGGGCACGCTGCACGGCGGCTTCGATGACCTGCTGCAACTCATCCAGCCCCTCTTCAAGAAGATCATCCTTCACCCCGAGAGCGCGCACCTGCTCCACGAACGAGGTGTCCTCAGTTCGGATGGTGGCAAGCTGCAGCGCAAGTGCCGCCTGCTCATCCGTGGCACCAAGCTCGGACTTGAGCAGCCCGGCCACCTTGTCGGCACCGATCTTCTCCAGTTTGTCGATGCTCCGCAACACACCGGCTGTATCCGTCAGGCCAATGCCCCGATAGAAGCCTTCGGCCAGCTTCCGGTTGTTGATCCGGAGCCGGAAGTCCGGGATCGGCAGGGCGCTGAGGGCTTCGGCGATGACCAACGCAATTTCGACGTCATAACGGAACGGCAGTTCGCCGTCGCCTACGACGTCGATATCCGCCTGGGTGAACTCGCGCGCCCGGCCCTCTTGGGGACGCTCACCGCGCCACACTTTCTGGATCTGGTAGCGGCGGAACGGAAACGCCAGGTAGCCGGCGTTCTCCACGACATAACGGGCGAAGGGAACCGTCAGATCGAAGTGCAGGGCAAGGGCGTTGGGATCCGCTTTGTCAGACCCATTCGGCTTCGCAGCGTCGCCTTCGTCGTCCTGGAGCCGGCTCAGCCCATAGACCTCTTTGTCGATCTCGCCCTTGCGGAGCAGCTGGCCCACCGTTTCCACAGCACGTGTCTCGATGGAGGAAAAGCCATGCAGTTCGAAGGTCTTACGGAGCGTGTCCAGGACATGGAGCTCCACCAACCGCTCCTGGGGAAGCCACTCGGGGAATCCGGACAGGGAGGCGGTACGTGCCATGGTGGAATTGTCTCCTTGAAAAAGCTGACGCAAGCTTCGGCGCTGCAGCTTTAAACGCCCGTTCGGCGTTTACAGGGCGGGCGTCCAGCCGGTCATGCATAAACTATGTGCGGCAGCCAGTTTATGCTTTCCGCGCGTGCACATCTAATGCAGCATGCCCGGGTTCCTGTCGGCAGCCATCCGAAGCTGACTTAATCAGGAGGACTTTTGGCAACAAGGTCGCGGGATGACCGCGAAGCGAAGCGTCGCATCAGGCAGATGGAAGCCAAGCGCGCCCTGCGGCAGGAACAGGGAAAGCGCCGCAAACGCGACAACACCATCGCCATTGGCGCCGGAGCTGCAGCTGTAGTCCTGGCTGTCGTCCTGCAGCTGACCGTCTTCAGCTCCAACCCCACAGAAGCGGAGTTCGCCGCCGCAGAAGCCGGACTCAGTTCTCCCTCGGCGTCGCCCTCTGCCGCTCCTTCCCAAAACAGTGCAGACGTTCCGAGCGCGGACACAGCCGCAGGCAAGACATTCACGGGCCAGCTCTCCCTGAACGGCGGGGCCGTTGGCGTCGAATTGAACGGCACTGCCGCTCCCCAGGCAGCCGCGGTCCTGAAGTCGCTGACGGATTCCGGCTACTACAACGGCGCCAATTGCCACCGGTTGACCACGTCCGAAACATTTGGGCTCCTGCAGTGCGGCGCCAAGTCCGAGGACGGCGCCGACGATCCCAACTATCGCTGGGGTCCCTTGGAAAACACTCCGGCGGACAACAAGTATGCTGCGGGGACAATCGCCATCGCCCGGACAGGCAATAACGCCTACGGCAACGGCCACCAGTTCTTTATCGTCTACAAGGACACCACCATCCCGGCCGATACCGCGGGCGGATACACCGTGGTGGGCAAGGTGACCAGCGGACTGGATGTGGTGACCAACATCGCCGCCGCAGGTCTCAAACCGGGCCAAAACAACAGCGACGGCGCCCCTGTGGCACCTGTCACGATAGACTCGTTCTCTCTGAAGTAACCAGCTCCGGTCCCAGGCCCGGCGTGCATTGCCTTAGCAGTCCCTCCAAGCGAAAGACTTTTAGCGGTGACAGACAGTCAGAAATCCGACGAAACAGCAGCAGTGGCCAACGATGAAGCAGCTGAGGTGATCGAAGCAACCGAAGCCGGGGCATCATCCGACGCCGTGGTCGCTTCGACGCCCACCGAGCCCCCGGCTCCCCGCCCTGCCCCGTCCGCGGCTCCGTCGCCGGCAGCCTTTGCGGCCCGTCCGAAAGCGCCCGCCCCTGTTGTTCCTGCTGCTCCGGCGGTCTCTGCGGCGTCGCTCGCCGAGGCGGCCAAGTGGGGGCGCGCTGAAGGAGATGGCCACGTCTTCCTGACGCTGGATGGCGGGGAAATCGCCGTCGGGCAGTACCCGGGAGTCAGCCCCGACGAAGCCCTGGGCTACTTCGCCCGGAAGTTCGACGACGTTATCGCCCAGGTCGTGCTGCTCGAGCACCGCGTGGAGTCCAAGGCTCCAGCAACGGACATGCAGAAGACCGTCACACACCTGCGTGAGCAACTTGCAGAGCGCAACATGGTCGGTGACATCCGCTCCGCCGAGGCCCGGCTGGACACCCTGTCGACGCAAATTGTCGAACTGGAGAAGTCCGAAAAGGCGGCCCACGATGCCCTGCGGGCCAGCGAACTGGCTGCCCGCGAAGCCATCGTGGCTGAAGCGGAGTCCATCGCGGGACAGGATCCGGCACAGATCCAGTGGAAAACCTCCAGCGCCCGCATGAACGAGCTCTTCGAGTCCTGGAAGGCCGCCCAAAAGAGCGGCGTCCGCCTGGGCCGGAGCAACGAGGATGCACTGTGGAAGAGGTTCCGCTCGGCCCGCACGGTCTTCGACCGTCACCGCCGTGCCTACTTCTCGCAGCTGGACAGCAACAACTCCGCCGCCAAGACCGCGAAGGAGGCCTTGATCGCAGAGGCCGAGGCACTTTCCTCCTCGACCGACTGGGGATACGCCGCCGGTGAATACCGCAGGCTCATGGACCAGTGGAAGGCAACTCCCCGCGCAAGCCGCAAGGACGACGACGCGTTGTGGGGGCGTTTCCGGGCCGCACAGGATGTCTTCTTCAGCAACCGCCAAGCCGCCAATGACCAGATCGACCAGGAATACACCGCAAATCTGGCCGTCAAGGAGCAACTGGTCATCGAGGCCCAGGCGTTACTGCCCATCAAGGACCTCAATGCCGCCAAGAAGGCCCTCCAGTCCATCCGGGACCGTTGGGATGATGCCGGCAAGGTGCCGCGCGCTGATATGGGCCGGATCGAGGCAGGCCTCCGGAAGGTCGAAGATGCTGTTCGCGAAGCCGAAGAAGAGAAGTGGCGCCGGAGCAACCCTGAGACGAAGGCACGCACCAACAGCGCCCTGACACAACTTGAAGCGGCAATCGCAGGCCTCAAGGACGATCTCGACAGGGCCGAGAAAGCAGGCGACCAGCGTCGCATCAAGGCTGCTCGCGAAGCCCTTGAAGCCCGCCAAGCCTGGCTCGACCAAATCCAGCGTTCGGCCAGCGACCTCGCATAGTCACCCATAACGCTGCCACAGGCTCCGTTCCGGTTATCCACATAGCCAGGACGGAGCCTGTACTCGTTGGACCACGCACCGGAATGATCGAGTGATGGTCCCCTCTGATAAAGCCCCGCACCTGCTGGAGCCGGTCATCCCCGAGCTCTACTCCCCTGGCCGCATCTTCACGTGGAACGAGCTCCAGGGAATGGCCGTTGACGGCATCCTGCTGCCTCTGTATGGAAAGAACTACGCTTCTCCGGGTGTGGCCATCACGCAGCGCATCCGGGCCCGCGCAGCAGCCCTGAGCGTCCCGGCACGGATCCGCACCAAAGTAGCCGCCGGCAGGTTGACCGCCGCCTGGATCTACGGGTGCGCCAAACCACCGGAAAAGTTGTCGCTCCTGGTGGACGCGAAACACCGCATCTCCAGCCTTCGCGGCACCCTGGGCTGCAGTCTCCATGAAGTCCGGCTTGGGCAGATGGATGTCGTGAGCCTCGGCGGGATGCTCGTGAGCAGCCCACTGCGTACCGCGGCAGACATCGCGCTGCACGTTGAAGCCGATCGTGCCCTGCCAGTGCTGAGGCGCCTCCTGGACCGACCCGAGCTTGGCATCAAGCTACGCCTGCTGGTCCTGGCAGTGGAAGCTGCTCCCCGCGTGCCTCACAAGAAACGCGCCTTGGCCACCTTGGCGCAACTCACACCGAAGGCGGCGCCCCGGCCCGGGTCAGTGCCCAACTAGCTCCTGCGGCTGTTTCCGGTAGTGCGGTAGACGTCAAAGACCCCATCGATGCGACGAACAGCGTTCAGAACGTGGTGAAGATACTTTGGGTCGCCCATTTCGAATGCAAACTTGGAGATCGCAACCCTGTCGCTGGAAGTGTGGACGGATGCAGCCAGGATATTGACGTGGTTCTCCGACAGAATGCGCGTCACGTCGGACAGGAGCGACTTTCGATCGAGTGCTTCAACCTGGATCTCCACCAGGAAGACGCTGGACTGCGTCGGCGCCCATTCGACGTCGACAATCCTGTCGGGCTGGTCACGCAGGCCGGAGACGTTGGTACAGTCCGTCCGGTGCACGGAGACGCCGGAACCGCGCGTCACGAAGCCCAGGATGGGATCCGGAGGAACAGGCGTACAGCACCGTGCCAGCTTGACCCACACGTCGCCCACGCCCCTGACGATGACGCCTGAATCCGAGAACTTGGATTTGGCCACCTGGGTGGGGATGCTGACCTCGTCCAGGTCCTCGTCCGGTGTCTCATGTCCGCCCAAGTGCTCCATGAGCTTTTCCATGACGGACTGGGCCGAGGTATGCCCGTCTCCGACACCTGCGTAAAGGCCGGAGATATCCACGTAATGGAAATCCTCGGCAACTGCGGACAGGGCATCGTGGGTCATGAGCCTCTGGAGCGGGAGGTTCTGCTTCCGCATTGCGCGGGTGAGCATATCCTTGCCGCGGTCTATCGCTTCTTCGCGGCGCTCCTTGGTGAACCATTGCCTGATCTTGTTGCGCGCCCGTGCCGACTTGACGAAGTGCTGCCAGTCCTGGCTCGGCCCGGCCCCTTCAGCCTTGGAAGTGAAGATCTCCACCCAGTCGCCGTGGTTCAGTTCACTGTTCAGCGGCACGAGCTTGCCGTTGACACGTGCGCCGATGGTCCGGTGCCCGACTTCGGTGTGGACAGCGTAGGCAAAGTCGACGGGAGTAGAGCCGGCGGGAAGGGCCATGACTTCGCCCTTGGGCGTAAAGACGAAGACTTCCCGGGCGTTGATCTCGTAGCGGAGGGAATCCAGGAACTCTCCGGGATCCGACGTTTCCTGCTGCCAGTCCACCAGCGACCGCAGCCAGCCCATGTCGCCGTCCCGCGGGCTGCCCGGGCCTTGTGCCGTACGGTTTGGCTGGTCCTTGTATTTCCAGTGGGCGGCTACACCGTACTCTGCCCGACGATGCATCTCGTGTGTGCGGATCTGGATTTCAACGGGCTTGCCCCCGGGACCGATCACTGTCGTATGCAGGGACTGGTACATGTTGAACTTGGGCATCGCGATGTAGTCCTTGAACCTGCCCGGCAGGGGGTTCCATCGCGAGTGCAGGGTGCCAAGGGCCGCATAACAATCACGGACGGAGTCCACCAGGACCCGCACGCCCATGAGGTCGTTGATGTCGTCGAAGTCCTTATCCCTGACGATCATCTTCTGGTAGATGGAGTAGTAATGCTTGGGGCGGCCTGTAATGGTGGCCTTGATCCTGGCAGTCCGAAGGTCGTCCGCTATTTGGTTGCGGATAACGCCCAAGCTCTTTTCGCGCTCCGGAGTGCGGTCCCCCACCATGCGGACGATTTCCTCGTACACCTTGGGGTAAAGGGCAGCGAAGGACAGGTCCTCGAGTTCCCACTTGATGGTGTTCATACCCAGGCGGTGGGCCAGAGGCGCGAAGATCTCAAGGGTTTCCCGGGCCTTGCGCGAAGAAGACTCCGCGGACACGAAACGCCAGGTGCGGGCATTGTGGAGACGGTCTGCCAGTTTAATCATGAGGACCCGGATGTCCTTGGCCATGGCGACAACCATTTTGCGGACGGTTTCCGACTGTGCGGCCTCGCCGAAGCTGACCTTGTCCAGCTTGGTGACGCCATCGACCAACATGGCAACCTCCGGCCCGAAATCCCGGGTCAGGTCAGCCAAGGTATAGGGAGTGTCTTCCACGGTGTCATGCAACAATGCAGCAGCCAACGTGGTGCCCGTCATGCCCAGCTCGGCCAGGATCGTAGCCACTGCCACCGGGTGGGTGATGTACGGATCGCCGCTCTTGCGCTTCTGGCCCTGGTGGCTCCGCTCAGCGACGGCGAAGGCGCGTTGGATCAGGTCGAAATCCTCTTTGGGATTGTTGGCCCTGACGGTCCGCAGCAATGGCTCAAGGATCGGCGAGTACGGCGCTACACCGCGTCCGGTCAACCGCGCCAGCCGGGAACGCGTGCGTTCCCTCCGGCCGGGGAACGTGGGACGGGCTCCGGGCATGTCAACTGGTACGGCGCCTGCGGCCCGGGCGGACACACTTGTTGCAGGGACCACAGCTGAGTTGCGGTCCTCTTCCCCGCCCGCCAGTGGTGCCGACGTCGCTCGTTCTTCCACAGAAGTACCCCTCACAACCGATTTAATTCTTCCAGTCTATTCCCGCAAGTGAATGCTTCTGCAACTGGACAGCACATGACGAACGGCCGGGCAAGTCAAAGAGCCGGTCACCGCAGGGTTGCGGTGACCGGCTCTTCGGAGATTTGACGCTGCATCGGCCCCTAAACGGTGGCTTGCGCCCTGCGGTGGGCTACCTTCTTGGCCTGCTTGACCAGCTCCGGTTCGCCCTGGCGCAGCCAGGCGTAGAGCGGCGCCGCGATGAAGATCGTAGCCGCCGTGCCGATAAGGATGCCAACAAACAATGCCAGCGACAGGTCACGGAGCGTTCCGGCACCCAGCAGGCCTGCACCAATGAACAGAATTGCCGCCACGGGCAGGACCGCCACCATCATGGTGTTGATGGAGCGGACCAGGGTTTGGTTCACCGCGAGGTTGACCTCTTCGCCAAAGGTGCGGCGCGTGGAGGTGGAGATGTCCGAGGTATTTTCGCGGATCTTGTCGAAGACCACCACGGTGTCGTAGAGCGAGTAGCTCAAGACAGTCAGGAAGCCGATGATGGCCGACGGCGTGACTTCGAAATCGCTCAAAGCATAGACACCCGCGGTGGTGAACATCGTGACGAGCATGCCAACAAGCGCTGACAGGGACATTTTCCAGGTCCTGAAGTACAGGGCCATGAGGACCGCAGCCAAGCCGACGAAGACCACCAGGCCGATGAGGGCTTGCCGGGTCACGTCTTGGCCCCACGTCGGTCCGACGAAGTTGGAGGTGACCTCGTTCGCTGTGACGCCATAGGCGCTGGTGAGCCCGTCCTTGATGCGGTTGGTCTCGTCGTCGGTCAGCTGATCCGTCTGGATCCGCATGGTGTTTCCCGCAACGTTTGCAACGCGCGGAACTGCGTCCGGAACGACGTCATGCACAGCCCGCTCGCCGAGCGCGGCATCTGTGGTGCTCACGTTGGAGACAGTGAACTCCGAGCCACCACGGAACTCGATGCCAAGGTTGAAGCCGCCCTTGACCACCGGGATCAGGATGGACAGCGCCACGGCGACAGCCGCGATGGTGAACCAGATCTTCTTTGAATTGACGAAGTTGTACGAGCGCTTGCCCGTGTAGAGCTCATGGCCGAAGGTTGCGAAGCTCGTTGTCATTACTTCTCCTCCTTGCTGCCGTTGGAAGTGCCGGTCAGTTGGCCCTTCGCGGCAAGGCGCCGTTCGGCGATGGTCATGCGTCGTTCGGCTTCAGCGGCCGCTCCGGCGTTCCGGGCGCGGACCGGCGTCGGCTTTTCCTCCGGTGTCCGGAGCCGGCCGGCTCCGCGGTACAGCGGGACGGCACCGAGGCGGTCAGGCGACAGTCCGGAGAAGCGGTGTCCTTCGCCAAAGAACTTGGTCCGGGCGAGAACCTGCAGCATCGGATGCGTGAACATGAACACCACAAGGAGGTCCGCAAGGGCGGTCAAGCCCAAGGTGAAGGCGAAGCCGCGGACGTTTCCAACCGCCACGAAGTACAGGACCACTGCGGCAAGAAGGTTGACGGCCTTGGAGGCCAGAACGGTGCGCTTGGCACGCTTCCAGCCGTTTTCGACGGCGGACACCAGGCCGCGTCCCTCGCGCAGTTCGTCACGGATGCGTTCGAAGTAGACGATGAACGAGTCCGCTGTCTGGCCGATGGCCACGATCAAACCTGCCACACCTGCCAGCGACAACCTGTAGTTTTCGGTCCAGCCGAGGATGGCAATGGCCAGGTAGGTCAGCAACCCGGCCACTACCAGCGAGGCGATGGTCACGAATCCCAAGGCCCTGTATTGGAAGAGCGAGTACACCACAACCAGCAACAGGCCGATCATGCCGGCCAGGAGACCGAGGCGCAGCTGGTCGCCACCGAGCGTTGCCGAGATCTGCTCCTGCGACTGGATCTCGAAGCTGATGGGCAGGGCGCCGTAGCGCAGCTGGTCAGACAGGGCCTTGGCACTGGCCTGGGTGAAGTTGCCGGTGATCTGCGGCTTACCGTCGGTAATGACGGCAAGGGCCCGGGGCGCGGAAATCACTTTGTCATCGAGGACAATTGCGAACTGCGCCTTGGGGTCGTCGGTGCCCTGGGCCTGTGCCGCGACGTAGAACTGGTTGAGGCGTTCGGTGACTGCCTTGAACTTTGCGGTGGCATCGCCGTTGAAGACGATGTTTACGCCCCAGGAGTTCGTAACAGAACCCTGGGCCCCCTGGACCTGGGAGAAGGTGGAATCGCTGATGTCCTGGCCCTTGACCTCGACCGGCCCGAGTATGTACTTGGTGGCGGGAGTCTTGTCAGTGGCGGGTTCACAAGCCACCAGCGGCTTGGCGGGGTCCGAGCGGTCGCGCTTTTCGTTGGAGGGGTTGACGCAATCCAGCGCCTCAAACTCCTTCTGGACATCCGGGGTGACCCAATTGATGTCGCTGGCGTTCGTCGGCTCGGCGGTGGGCTTGTTCAGCTTGTCATCAGGTGTCCGCTGCTCGGCAGGGATGGCGGCAGGATCTCCAGCGGCGATAACAGGCCGGAAGTTCATGTCAGCCGAGGCCTGGATGAGATCGCGGGTTTCCTTCGATGGGGTGCCCGGCAGGCTTACAACCACGTTCCGGCCCGACTGGGTACTGATTTCGGCCTCGGCGACGCCGGAACCGTCAACACGCTGGCGGATAATCGCCACAGCCTGGTTGAGCTGCTCTTCGTTGATATCGGCAGCACCCTCCACCCGGGGTGCCAGAATCATCTGGGTTCCACCTTCGAGGTCCAGTGCAAGCTTGGGAGCCCAGCTCGCATTGCCGGTCATCACGCCGCCAGCCAGGAGGACGGTGAGTACAACGAATATTGCTCCAAGCCATGTCAGCACCCTGCGGGCTGAATTTTTGGGGCCGGTCCTTGCCATTTTCAATCTTCCTGTTATCGCCGGACAGCCGCCGGCAGGCGCTGGTGAGCGTCTGCCGGCGGCTTTCCGCAGCCGTAGAAGTTGCCTTGCGCGGTGGTGCCGCGACTGACGGTGCTAGTTGTCCTTCTTGTCCTCTTTGTTGAGGCGCGCAATGGTCTCTTCCGGCGTCTCGCCGGCCGCCGGGGTTTCAGTACCCGTTGCGGTCAAGGAAGAAGCGTCATCCGGAACCACAGGGGCTTCCTCAGGAGTCGCCTCGACTACCTTGGTGACAGCCTGGCGGTGAACCGTGGCCTCGTTGCCCGGGGAGAGCTCGATAACGACCTTGTTCTCCGCTTCGTCGATGGACACGATCCGGCCAAAGAGGCCGAAGCTGGTCATGACGTCGACTCCCGGAGCAAACTTGGACTGCATCTCAGCCTGCTGCTGCTGGGTCTTCTTGTTGCGCCGGAACATCATGAAGACAAAGAGTCCAAGCATGACGAACAGCAATATGGTCATTGGATCCACAGGGAAGTTCCGTTCTGTACTTACGTTTTGGTTCACGGCAACGTCCCTGGGAGATCCGCGAGCCTGGCGCATGGATCAAGGACTCGAACGTGCCGAGCGTCATACCAGTCTAGAGGGAAAAGCTGAACGCAGCGTGTTAACCCGCAGTATCTACGCTTTCGGCGTGGTTTTCGTCTTCGTCAAACAGGGCAAGGGTCTCCTGTCCGAACACTCCGGCCGGCACGGCATAGCCAAGATGGGTCCAGGCTGAAGCCATCGCGATCCGGCCACGGGGCGTGCGGCCCAGCAGCCCTTCGCGCACGAGGAATGGCTCCGCCACTGTCTCCACGGTCTCGGCCTCTTCACCCACGGCAATGGCCAAGGTGGACAGTCCCACCGGGCCGCCATTGAACTTGGTAATCAGTGCTTCAAGGACAGAGCGGTCCAGCCGGTCAAGGCCACGCTGGTCCACTTCGTACATGTCCAAAGCAGCTGAGGCTGACCGCGCATCGATCTGCTCAATGCCATGAACCAAGGCCCAGTCCCGAACCCGGCGAAGCAATCGGTTGGCGATACGCGGTGTTCCGCGGGAGCGCCCGGCAATCTCCGTGAAACCTGCCGAGTTCACCTTCAAATCAAGCAGTCCGGCAGAACGGCGCAGGACGAGTTCAAGCTCGGCCACGGAATAGAACTCGAGATGGCCGGTGAAGCCAAACCGGTCGCGCAAAGGACCTGGCAGGAGTCCAGCCCGGGTGGTGGCTCCTACCAGAGTGAAGGGAGGCAACTCCAGGGGAATGGCCGTAGCGCCGGCCCCCTTACCCACCACAATGTCTACGCGGAAGTCTTCCATGGCCATGTAGAGCATTTCTTCCGCAGGCCGGGACATGCGGTGGATCTCGTCCAGGAAAAGGACCTCACCCTCAGAGAGGGAGGACAGTATCGCGGCCAGGTCTCCGGCATGCTGGATGGCCGGACCACTGCTGATCCTCAGCGGAGCATTCATCTCCGCGGCAATGATCATGGCCAGTGTGGTCTTGCCGAGCCCGGGAGGGCCGGACATGAGTACGTGGTCGGCGCTGCGGCCTCGCATTTTTGAGGCCTCAAGTACCAAGGCCAGCTGCTTGCGGACGCGGTGCTGGCCTACAAAGTCATGAAGGTTCTTGGGACGAAGGGCCGCCTCGATGACCCGCTCTTCCGGTTCCTCTCCCCCGCTGACCAGCGACTGCTCAGCCACGGGTGCCTACGCGGTTGCCGGCGCGTGCGCCGTCCTGACCAAGCCACCGCAGCGTGGCCCGGAGAATCTGTGCGACATTTCCTGCGTCCACCAATTCGGGCGAATCAGCCATGGCTTTGTCGATACTTCCGTTGGCATCCTTTTCCGACCAGCCAAGGCTGGTCATGGCAGCGACCACCTGCGGCTTCCACTCAGCTTTGACGGCTGCTGCGGGTGCGGCTGCGGTGCCAGTGCCATGCGGAACCAACTTGCCAGCGAGCTCAAGGACGATCCGGCCGGCAACCTTGGGACCGATGCCGGGAACCTTCGTGAAGGCCTTGCCGTCGCCCGTATGTGCTGCAACGCGGATGGCCTCCGGTTCGTGCACTGCGAGCACTGCCAGGGCCAGCCGCGGTCCGACCCCGCTGACGCTGAGGAGGACATCGAAAACTTCCCGCTCGTCGTCGTCGGCGAAGCCAAAAAGTGTCAGGGAGTCCTCGCGGACGATCATGGACGTAAAGAGCTTGGCGTCCGAACCTACCTTCAGGTGACTCAGGGTCTGTGGTGTTGCGAACACGCTCATGCCCACGCCGTTGAGGTCGATGACCGCGCTGGACAAACCAACGTGGGCTACTGTTCCACGAAGAAAACTGATCAAGACCCGGCTCCTGAAATACTGCCTGCCCTGCCACCTGGAACTGCGGCCTGGACTGACTATCCGAACATATCTACGAATACCCTAGCAAGACGGCTGGGTATCAGCGCGCACGGCGCGCTTTGGCTTCGGCATCCGCCCAAGCTTTCTGGGCCGGGGTCAGCGTGCCCCCGCCACCAGCTCCGCCTGCAGTTCCCATTCCGCTTCCGGCCCGCCAGGCGTGCGTCAGGGCCAGGGCGAGGGCATCTGCTGCGTCCGCGGGTTTCGGCGGAGCATCCAGGCGCAGGATCTTGGTGACAAGCTTGGTGACTGCGTCCTTGTTCGCCGAACCGCTGCCCGTAACCGCGGCTTTCACTTCCGACGGCGTATGCAGGGCCACGGGGATGCCACGGCGCGCCGCGGCGGCGATCACCACGCCTGAGGCCTGGGCCACGCCCATGACAGTGCTGACGTTCATTTGCGAAAAGACGCGTTCGACGGCGACGACGTCCGGTTTGTGCAGGTCGAGCCACTCATCGATTGCCTTGGCAATGACCAACAAGCGCTTGTCCAGGGTCAGTTCCGCAGACGTACCTACCACACCGACTGCAACCATGGTGGCACGGCGGTTCCGCTCGATGTCCACTACACCGATGCCGCAACGGGTAAGGCCCGGATCGACTCCCAATACGCGAAGAGTCAAGTCCGGGCCTTCCTGTTGATGATCAATACTGAATGCTGCCACGCCTACTCGGCGTCGAGGGCAGCCTGCACTTCCTCGCTGAAGTCCGCGTTGCTGTAGACGTTCTGGACATCGTCCAGGTCCTCGAGCGCATCGACGAGCTTCATGAACTTCTTGGCGCCGTCAATGTCCAGCTCCACCTGCATGGACGGGACGAATTCTGCTTCGTCGGTTTCGTATTCGATCCCGGCTTCCTTGAGGGCATCCCGGATGGCCTGGAGGTCAGAGGGCTCCGAGTGGATTTCCCAGTTCTCGCCACTGTCCTTTACTTCCTCGGCACCGGCGTCGAGGACGGCCATGAGGATGTCGTCCTCGCTGAGAGCGTTCTTCGGCAGAACCACGACCCCCTTGCGGGCGAACAGGTAGCTGACCGAGCCCGGATCGGCGATGGTACCGCCGTTGCGGGAGATGGCCAGGCGGACTTCGGAGGCCGCCCGGTTCTTGTTGTCGGTAAGGCACTCGATCAGCAAAGCCGAGCCCTGGGGGCCACGGGCTTCGTACATGATTTCGGTGTAGTCCACGACTTCACCGGTGAGGCCGGCGCCGCGCTTGATGGCGCGGTCGATGTTGTCGTTGGGGACCGAGGTCTTCTTTGCCTTGGTGACGGCAAGTTCCAGGCCGGGGTTGCCGGCCAGGTCCGGTCCACCCATGCGGGCAGCAACTTCGATGTTCTTGATCAGTTTTGCGAACGACTTTGCACGCCTGCTGTCAATGATGGCTTTTTTGTGCTTGGTGGTCGCCCATTTGGAGTGGCCTGACATGCTTTACGCTTCTCCTCTGATCATTCGAATAAAGAGTTCATGCACACGCTTCTCCCCTGTCACTTCCGGATGGAAGGAGGTGGCCAGCAAACGGCCGGAGCGCACTGCAACAATTCTAGCCACTCCATGCAAAGCGGCGGTGTGGCTGGCGTGGTCGGGATCGACTTGGGCCAGAACGTCCACGCCCTCTCCCACGCGCTCAACCCAGGGTCCGCGGATGAACACTGCGTGGACGGGGTCCACGCCGTCCTCTCCGGCACTGAAGTCCAGCCCCTTGAAGTCAAGGTCCGTTTCGAAGGACTCGCGCTGGCGGCCGAAGGCATTGCGGCGAACAGTGATGTCCAGCCCACCGAAGGTCTGCTGCGGGTTTCCCTTCAGGTCGGTGGCAGGATCGGCAATCTCATTGGCAAGGAGGATCATCCCTGCACAAGAGCCGTACACGGGAAGCCCTTCCGCGATCCGCTGCTGGATCGGTTCGCGGACTTCGAAGATCCGGGACAGTTTGTCAATGGTGGTGGATTCGCCACCGGGGATGATCAGGCCGTCGATGTCATCGAGCTCGGAGGGCCGGCGGATGCCCACGCCTGTTGCTCCCGCGGACTCCACGGCGTGGATGTGCTCACGGAAATCGCCCTGGAGTGCCAGTACGCCGATCCGGAGGCCTGTGCCCAGGCGTGATGAAGCGTCGGAAAGGGGGTTGGTCATTGGTCCATCATAGTGGCCCCGGCGGTTCGGGCAGTGCCGGGAAGCGGCCTGCCACTGCGGCGACCCGGGTTCCATGCCCCGACTGGGATATATTACAGAGCATGCTTTCCTACAGCGTCCCCCTCGGCAAGCTGGTCCGCACCCTGTCCCGGCTTCGGGGCGGAGGGTCGGCGTTCCCCGGGCTGGTGGTCGAGAAAATCGATCCCCGCTTCATGCAGCGAACGCTGGCGTCTCTGCCTCACGGCGTAGCCGTCGTCAGCGGCACCAACGGTAAGACCACCACTACCAAGATGGTGGTGGAACTCCTGGAAAGCCAGGGCCTTAAGGTTTTCACCAACCGCACTGGCAGCAACTTCACCCGGGGCGTGGCAGCATCATTGCTGGGCGAGGTCGACTGGCGGGGCAAGCTCGATGCCGATATTGCAGTCCTTGAACTTGATGAAGCGCACGCCGTGCATTTCGTCAACAAGGTGCCTCCCCGTTTCAGCCTGCTGCTGAACGTCCTCAGGGACCAGCTGGACCGCTTCGGCGAAATCGACAAGACCGCCCGCCTTCTGGAGCATATCGCCTCCAAAACATCGGACACGGTGGTCCTGAACCGTGAGGATCCGCGCGTTACTCGGATAGCCAACGCCATCAACAGCCTCGACGCCGTCTATCACCCCAGCGTCCGCTACTTCGGCCTGGACGAATCACTCCGCAGCACGTTCCCGAACGACGACGAGATGCGGTCCGGAAGCGGCCCCTCGCCTTCAGGAACGTCGGTAGCCGCAGCGACCGGCGAGGCAGTCGAATTGCCGGATGCCGACGTCGTACTTCGACGGGTAGGCCCCCAGGACGCCGACTTTGAGTTCGACGGCAAGACGGTGACCACCACCATGAAGCTGCGCGGGGTTTACAACATCTTCAACGCAGCCGCTGCGTTGTCGTTGACCCGCGCGGTTCTGGGGACCGGCCCTGTTGACACTCCAAAACTCGTCAAGGCCCTCGGGAACGTGGCTCCGGCGTTCGGGCGCGGCGAAAGCCTCACAGTGGACGGCCAACCGCTGGAACTGGTGCTGGTCAAGAATCCCAGTGGTTTCCGGCTGGGCCTGAAGTCGTTCCCGGCCGGTGGCTATGCCACCATGATCGCGATCAACGACAACTATGCCGACGGCAGGGACATGTCGTGGCTGTGGGATGTGGAATTCGAGTCCCTGCGTGAAGGTGGCGTGGATGTCCTCACCGGGGTCCGAGCCTACGACATGGCCCTCCGCCTCCAGTACGATGACGTGCCCTTCGGCACGGTGGAACCTGACATCACATCCGCCTTGCGCACGTTCATCGACGGTTCGCGAGGCAAGCCAAAGCGCATCTTCTGCACCTACACATCCATGCTCGCCATTCGCCGCGAACTTGCCAAAATCACCATAGTTGAGGTGGTCTCATGACCTCGGAAACCGCGCCCCAGGCCGCACGACCGCAGGCTTCGCAGCCCAGCAAGGGCACCATCCGCGTGCTCCAGCTGTACCCACGGGAAATGAACATCTACGGCGACTGGGGCAATGCCCTGGTCCTCAAGCAGCGCATCAAGTGGCACGGCTATACGCCGGAACTGCTGGAGTACAACGTGGGCGATGAATTCCCGGATGATGTTGACATCATCGTAGGGGGCGGCGGACAGGACAGCGGCCAGCTCGTCATCCAGGACGATCTCCAGGCCCGCGCGGAGCAATTGCGGGAGCTTGCCGACAACGGCGCGCCCATGCTGGTGATCTGCGGCCTGTACCAACTCTTTGGCAAGTTCTTCAAGACCAGTTCGGGGCCCACAATCCCCGGCATCGGCATCCTGGATGTTGAAACCCAGGGCACGGACGAACGCCTGATCGGCAACGTGATCATGAAGTCAGCCGAGTTTGGCGACATCATGGGCTACGAGAACCACAGCGGGCAGACCACTTTGGGTCCCGGCGTCGAGCCTTTGGGGACGGTTACCAAAGGCGCCGGCAACAACAGCAAGGACGGCCACGAGGGCGCGCGCTACAAGAACGTTGTGGCCAGCTACCTGCACGGCTCGCTGCTGCCGAAGAACCCCGCTATCGCGGACTTCCTGATCCGCACGGCAGCAGAGCGCAAGTTCGGAACCTTCGTTCCGGGAATGCCCGACGACGACTACGCCCACCTCGCGCGCGAACACGCTGCCCGCCGCCCGCGCTAGGGTTTACTTTTCCTTGGTGACCAGCAGTTCATGGGCACCGGCCGTCGCGGCTCCCATGGACTCAACCACGGTTTTGGTTCTTTGGTGCGTTTCGGCGTCGGCCGCGGGCGTGGCACACACGCCTTGCGGGGCATCGCTCGCGACTGAACACCACCGATAAGGGTCACGGACAATCACCGAGGGTGCCCATGCCAGGTCCGAGGCGACCCAGGTTCCGGCAGCATTTTGGCTGAACTGCGCCCTGACCAACAGACCTTCATTGTTGACGACGTACCAAGGTGACAACTCAGTGATGCCGTTACCCAGTCCATAGACGATCCACGTGCCCTTGTAGTTCTCAATGGGGAGCACAGAGTGGGTGTGGTGCCCATAAATCATGGTGAACTGGCCACTGTCCACGAGTGCATGGGCGACCTCCTGCTGCTGGGCATTGGGTTCACTGGCGTATTCGTCACCTGCGTGCATCACTCCCAGGACGATGTCCGCACCGAGTGACCTGGCTTGGGTCGCCTTGGCGATCATGGTAGCGGGGTCCAGTTCATCAACCAGCCACGGGTACTCCGGGATCTGGCCATTATGCCCGTAGGTTCCTTCGATGACTGCTACTTTGGCAGCGTCCGTTTGCAGCATCAGAATTTCCTTGGATGCTGCTTCCGTCCGGTAGGAGCCAGTGTGCTTCAAGCCGGCGGCGTCCAGGGCATCCAGGGTTCTGAGCAGCCCCTCGGTCCCGCGGTCAATGGTGTGGTTGCTGGCCGTAGTGCAGGCCTGGTATCCGATGTCCTTGGAAGCGGCGATAATTTGTGGAGGAACATTGAACGACGGATAGGCCGAGAAGGGCCCCTCTGGCGTAGCCACCGGGGTTTCCTGATGGCAGATACCCAGGTCACTGTTCCTGATGTAGCGCCTCTGCCCTTCGAGAAGCGGCACAAAGGTATAGCCGGGCTGGCCCGCCGCAGCGGCGTCGGCCCTTGCCTGCTGCCACAACTGGGTGTGGACCAGCATGTCGCCAGTCACGGTAACCGTGGTGCAACGCAGTTCCGGACAGGCCGGTCCCTTGCCGGGGGTCGGGTTAGGTGCGGGGGTGCGTGTTGCTGAAGGTGACTCAACTGCCGGTTGCGATGGATCGCTGCTTGGTGTGGGATCGTTGTTCTCTGCGATGACCCCGCAGGCGCCCACGGTCATGGCCAGGACTACGGACAGGGCTGGCAGCACTGCCAGTTGCCGTCGTCGCCATCCGGCAGCAAATGTGATGTTCCCCATGCTGTTCATCCTACGGTGAACACCCGCGGAACCAGGCGCGCCGTCCTTGAGGACACGATTTCTACGTGAAAGAGTCACTTCATGACCAATCCCCTGCTTAGCCCCAGCCCGCTGCCGTACGGACTCCCGCCGTTCGCCGACATTTTCCCTGCCCACTACGCCGAGGCAGTAAACGCCGGACTGGCAGCGCATTTGGAAGAGATTGACGTCATCGTAGCCAACCCGGCCCCTGTTACGTTCGAGAACACGGCAGTAGCAATGGAGCGGTCGGGATCTCTCCTGAAGAGGACGGCGGCAGCCTTCTTTACATTGGTCTCCGCCGATGCCGATGAAGCCATCAGAGCGCTGGAGACGGAACTCTCCCCCAAGTTCGCGGCCCACCAGGATGCCGTGTACATGAACCGGGGCCTTTATGAACGCTTCTCAGCCATCGACGTGGCGGGCCTCGATACCGAATCAACCCGCCTGGTGGAGGAATACCTCAAGGAGTTCCGCCAGTCCGGCATCCAGCTCGATGACGCCGGGCAGGACCGCCTGCGGCAAGTCAACGCGGAGCTCTCACGGCTGGGAACCGACTTTGGCCAGCGGGTCAAAGAGGCGATGAAATCCTCAGCCCTGCTTCTTGACGACGTCGGAGACCTCGCCGGGCTGCCGGAGGAGGACATCGCAGGCGCCGCCGAAGCGGCCAACTCCGCAGGCCATGGCGGAAAGTACCTGCTCACGCTGATTCAACCGAGTAACCAGCCTGCCCTCGCCTCCCTCGAAAAGCCGGCCATCCGCCGTCGTTTATATGAAGCCTCGCTTGCGCGGGGCACGGCTGGCGGGCCGCTGGACGTCCGTGAACTGGTGTTGGCCACTGTCCGCCTGCGGGCAGAGAAAGCAACGTTGCTGGGCTTTGCCAATTTTGCCGAGCTCGTGGTGGATCAGCAGACGGCCCCGGGATTTGGCGATGTTCAGGCCATGTTGCGCCGGTTGGCACCTGCCGCCGTGCGTAACGCCGAGGCCGAGGCCAAGGCGCTGGCCGAGGCAGCGGGCAGGGAACTGGATCCTTGGGATTGGCCGTACTATTCGGCCAGGGTGCGCAAGGATAAGTTCGAGGTGGACGAACAAGCCCTGCGTCCCTACTTTTCCTTGGAGACAGTGCTCCATGACGGTGTCTTCCATGCCGCGACCCAGCTCTACGGAATCACGTTCGATGAACGTACGGACCTGGACGGTTACCATCCCGACGTCCGGGTGTGGGAAGTCCGCGACGAAGACGGGAAGGGATTGGGCCTCTTCCTTGGTGACTACTACACCAGGGAGACCAAGCGCGGCGGGGCGTGGATGAACTCCCTCGTGGAGCAATCCACCCTGCTTGGCACCCGACCGGCAGTGATCAACAACCTCAACATCACCAAGCCTGCTCCCGGCGAGCCCGCGCTCCTGTCCCTGGACGAAGTCCGGACCGTGTTCCATGAATTCGGCCACGCCCTGCACGGCCTGTTTTCACAGGTCACGTACCCGCGGTTCTCCGGCACATCGGTGCCCCGCGATTTCGTGGAGTACCCTTCACAGGTCAACGAGATGTGGATCATGTGGCCGGAAGTACTGGCCAACTACGCACGACACCACATCACAGGTGAGGCCCTTCCCCAAAACGTCGTGGACAAGCTCAACGACTCGTTGTTGTGGGGTGAAGGCTTCGCCACTACGGAGTATCTGGGCGCCGCGTTGCTGGATCTTGCATGGCACGTCTTGTCCGAGGCTGACGTACCTGAGGACGTCCTTGCCTTCGAGGCCAACGCCCTTGCCCAGGCATCCATCGCCCACCCCCTGATTCCCCCGCGCTACCGGACCGGCTACTTCCAGCACATCTTCGCCGGCGCCGGTTATGCCGCCGGCTACTACTCCTACATCTGGAGCGAAGTACTGGACGCTGACACCGTGGAGTGGTTCAAGGAAAACGGCGGGCTGAACCGCGCGAACGGCAACCGGTTTCGATCGGAGCTGCTGTCACGGGGCAACAGCCGGGACCCGCTGGAGTCTTTCCGCGCCTTCCGGGGCCGGGACGCCCAGCTGGAACCCCTGCTGAAGCGCCGCGGACTCGGGTAGAACGACGCCGGGCCGGTCACCTTGGAAGGTGACCGGCCCGGCGTCGTACTGCTTTTGCTTGTTACCAGCCGCGCTCTGCGAGGCGGTGGGGCTCAGGGATTTCGTCGACGTTGATGCCGACCATCGCTTCACCCAGGCCGCGGGAGACCTTCGCGATCACGTCAGGATCGTCGTGGAAGGTGGTGGCCTTCACGACGGCGGCGGCGCGCTCTGCGGGGTTGCCGGACTTGAAGATACCCGAACCGACAAACACACCATCGGCGCCGAGCTGCATCATCATCGCAGCATCAGCCGGGGTCGCGATGCCACCAGCGGTGAACAACACCACCGGAAGCTTGCCCGTAGCGGCAACTTCCTTGACCAGCTCGTACGGGGCCTGCAGCTCCTTCGCCGCGACATACAACTCGTCCTCGGGCAGCGAGGAGAGCTTCGCGATCTCGGCGCGGATCTTGCGCATGTGACCGGTCGCGTTGGACACATCTCCCGTGCCGGCCTCGCCCTTGGAACGGATCATCGCAGCACCCTCGTTGATGCGGCGCAGCGCCTCACCCAGGTTGGTGGCACCACAGACGAACGGAACAGTGAAGTTCCACTTGTCGATGTGGTTGATGTAGTCAGCCGGGGTCAGGACCTCGGACTCATCGATGTAGTCCACACCGAGGGACTGCAGGACCTGGGCCTCGACGAAGTGGCCGATACGGGCCTTGGCCATCACCGGGATGGACACCGCGGCAATGATCTGATCAATCATGTCGGGATCGGACATGCGGGACACGCCACCCTGGGCGCGGATATCAGCCGGAACACGCTCCAGCGCCATGACAGCCACGGCACCGGCGTCCTCGGCGATGCGGGCCTGCTCGACGTTAACGACGTCCATAATGACGCCGCCCTTGAGCATCTCCGCCATGCCCCGCTTAACGCGGCTGCTGCCCGTGACGCTGTTCGCGGACGAACCGGCTTCGTTGCTTACATCTGGTGTAGACACAAAAACCCCTATGGGTAGATAAACGACCTTCTTGCCGGAGGCACGCGCAGCCAACGACCACATTCAGCGCACACCGGGTTTCAGGTCAAGGTGACCAAGTACTAGTAATAGTAGTCGCAGGATGCATGGCGGAAGTACATTCATTACTGCCATATGGGGCAACAAACAGGCTTGTGGTAGGACAGCTGCACAAACAGCGGCCACCGAGTCTGGTCAGATGCCAGTTCCCTCGGCTTCGGCCATGGCTTGCCGGCGGACGGTCGCCATTCTTTGGACGACCGTGGCAAAGCTGGCCAGTGCCAGCAGCACAAGGGTCGCGAAAAGCACCACGCGGGGAAGCCCCAATCCGGTAAGGCCCGTTATCAGGAGGACCGACGCCAACCGCTCGGCACGCTCGGCAATTCCGACACTTGCGTGGTAGCCAAGTGATTCCGCTTTGGCCCTTGCATAGGAAACGACCATTCCGAGGACCAAGCAAACGACGGCGGCAGTTCCGATCGCCGCATCCCGGCCTCCGGTGAAAAACCAGATGGTGAGACCGGCGAAGATGGCACCATCGGCCAAGCGATCCAATGTTGAGTCAAGGAAGTTTCCCCAACCTCCGCTGCGGCCCTGGAGCCGGGCCATGATGCCGTCGACCACATCGGAAAAGGCGAAGACCGCCACAAAGACTGAGCCCCACCAAAGGTGGCCCAGCGGGTAAAGCACCAAGCCGCCCGCCATGACCCCGACTGTGCCGACAATCGTTACGGCGTCAGGTGACACACCGATCCGCAGGAGCCAACGCGCCAGAGGGGTAAAGAGTGAGGTGAAGAAGCCGCGCGCATGCCTATTGAGCATTCGACTCCCCCGGCCAGGCTTCAGCCACGAGCTTGCGGACCTCGTCCAAGGTCTGCGTGATGGCTTTGGTCTGGGCGATGATGGGGAAGAAGTTTCCGTCTCCACCCCATCGTGGAACCACATGCTGGTGAAGGTGGGCGGCGATGCCTGCCCCACCGGTGACGCCTTGGTTCATTCCGAGGTTGAAACCACTGGGGTTGGAAACCTTACGCAGGACCCTCATGGCGGTCTGCGTCAGCTCAGCGAACTCTGCGGTCTCTTCCACTGTGATGTCCGTGTAGTCCGGCACATGGCGGTAGGGACAGATCAGCAAATGTCCCGGGTTGTAGGGGAACAGGTTCAGCACCACGTAGCAGGTCCTGCCCCGGTGGACGATCAAGGATTCCTCGTCCGAGCGGGTGGGGCCTACACAGAACGGGCAGTCATCCTTGTTCTTGAACTGTTCCTGCCCGCCCTTGATGTACGCCATGCGGTGCGGAGTCCACAGGCGCTGAAACGCATCCGGAACGCCTGCGAGTCCGAAATCATCGGTTACGTCTGCGTCGCCCGGAAAGTCAGCTGCCGCGCCTGTGTTCTCCTGCACCGTCACTGTTTCCGTTCCGTCAGCTCTCGCGGTTCTTTACGGCGTCAACGATCCTGCGGACCGCCTCTTCCACGGGGACGCCGTTGTCTTGGCTGCCGTCACGGAAACGGAATGACACGGCGCCAGCTTCGGCGTCCTCACCTCCGGCAATGAGCACGAAGGGAATCTTGTCCTTGCTGGCAGTGCGGATCTTCTTCGGGAAGCGATCCGAGGAAATATCCACCTCGGCGCGGATACCTGCAGCCTTCAGCTGCCCCACGACGTCGAACATGTAGTCATTGAACGCCTCGGCAACAGGGATGCCCACCACCTGGACCGGTGCCAGCCACGCCGGGAACGCTCCGGCGTAGTGCTCAGTGAGGACACCCATGAAGCGTTCAACCGAACCGAAGAGGGCACGGTGGATCATGACAGGGCGCTGGCGCGTTCCATCAGCCGCCTGGTATTCCAGTTCGAAGCGCTCAGGCAGGTTGAAGTCCAGCTGGATGGTGGACATCTGCCAGGTGCGGCCCAGGGCATCCTTAGCCTGCACCGAGATCTTCGGGCCGTAGAAGGCCGCTCCACCCGGATCCGGCACGAGCTCGAGTCCGGAGGCCTCCGCTACCTCGGCCAGTGTCCGCGTGGCTTCTTCCCACGTGGCGTCGTCCCCAACGAACTTTTCTTCGTTCTTGGTGGAGAGCTCCAGGTAGAAATCGTCCAGACCGTAGTCCTTGAGCAGGCCGAGCACGAAGTTCAACGTCGTGGTGAGCTCGTCCTTCATCTGCTCCCGCGTGCAGTAGATGTGGGCATCGTCCTGTGTCATGCCGCGTACACGGGTCAGTCCATGCACGACGCCGGACTTCTCGTAGCGGTACACCGAACCGAATTCGAAAAGGCGCAACGGAAGTTCACGGTACGACCGGCCGCGCGAGCGGAAGATCAGGTTGTGCATGGGGCAGTTCATCGGCTTCAGGTAGTAATCCTGGGCCGGCTTACGCACGGTGCCGTCCGGGTTGAGCTCTGCGTCCACCTGCATCGCCGGGAACATGCCGTCCTTGTACCAGTCAAGGTGGCCGGAGACCTCGTAAAGGTGCCCCTTGGTGATGTGCGGGGTGTAGACGAACTCGTAGCCGGCGTCCACGTGGCGCTTGCGCGAGTAGTCCTCCATCTCCTTGCGGATGATGCCGCCCTTGGGGTGGAAGACAGGCAGGCCGGAGCCAAGCTCATCCGGGAAGGAGAAGAGGTCCAGCTCGACGCCGAGCTTGCGGTGGTCGCGGCGTTCGGCTTCGGCGATGCGCTCCTGGTAGGCCTTCAGGGCTTCCTTGGTGGGCCATGCCGTTCCATAGATGCGCTGCAGTTGCTGGTTGTTCTGGTTGCCCAGCCAGTAGGCGGAGGACGAACGGGTCAGTGCGAAGGCGTTGGAGATGATCTTGGTGTTGGGCAGGTGCGGACCGCGGCAAAGATCGCACCAAACGCTGTCTCCACTCTTGCGGTCGACGTTGTCGTAGATAGTGATATCGCCGGCGCCCACCTCCACGTTGACGCCTTCCGCAGCATCCACGGCATCGTTTTTCTTGCCGAGCAACTCAAGCTTGTAGGGCTCGTTGGCCATGGCCTGGCGGGCTTCTTCTTCGGTGACCACACGGCGCACGAACTTCTGGTTCTGGTTGATGATCTTCTGCATCATCTTTTCCAGCTGGCGCAGGTCTTCCGGGGTGAACGGCTCAGCGACATCGAAGTCGAAGTAGAAACCGTCGGTGATGTAGGGACCGATGCCAAGCTTGGCGTCCGGGCGCAGCTGCTGCACGGCCTGGGCCATGACGTGGGCCGTGGAGTGGCGGAGGACGTTGAGTCCGTCCGGCGATTCGATGGTGACGCCCTCGACGTTTGCACCGTCGGAAAGGGGCTGGTCGAGGTCCTTGAGCACACCGTCAACACGGGCTACAACAACGTCGCGGCGCTCGAAGAAGAGTTCCGCGCCGGTAGTCCCTTCCGTCACCTTTGTCTCTTCGCCATCGACGATGAGGGTGATCTGTTGGGCATCTGACACGGGTGTCTCCTATTCATAGTGAAGGCTTCATAGCTTGTGGCATACGGGGACCACAGCCAGCCACCGTCAATCGTATCCGCTTCGGCGAAGGCGGCCAAAGCAGCGCGCCGGGCCTGGATCCGGGGTCGTTCAGCTTCCCAAACCAGTAATGGCAAGGTTCCTGGAGATGCCATGAAGTGGTCCATGCTGCGTGTATTCGGCAGGTGGCTGCTCATCGCTGCGGAGGATTTCCGGATAGGGCAAGGTTTCGGGCTTGCCAAGATCCCAGGCTTTGCTCGCGCTGAGGCTGATGCCTTTGGGACCAGTCCGCCTGGTGGTTCCACGGATCAACAACAGGCGTGTTCCGAACAGCAATGGCCCCGACTCTTCCTGGGCTTCGTGGAAGAAAACCGAATCCACGCATCCGGTGCCGTCGTCGATGCTGATGAAGACAACCCGCCTCCCTCCTCGCATGGGAGGGGTCTGGGTGGCAATGCGGACTCCGGCTACCAGTACTTCTGTTCCATTGCGCAAGCCAAGGAGTTTGTCGGCGGTTGTCACTCCGAGTTTCTCCAGTAGCGGGCGGTGGCTCTCCATCAGATGTTCACTGACGTCCACGGCCATGAGGTCAAGTTCCGCCCTGACGTTCTCCACCATGGTGGTGGGCGGCAGTTCCGGGGCAATATTCCTTAGCTCAACATCCCCCAGCGCAAACGACAGTTGTCCCTCGATGACATCGCCCGGCTTCTTCGAAGGGCTGCTTTGCAGAGCCTGCAGATGCTGCACCAGATCAGCCCGGTTGGCTTTTCCACCGGAATCTTTATGAAGGGCATCGAAGGCACCGAGTTGAGCCAGCCTTTTGATGTTCGGCTTGCTCACCCTCGCCCTGGTCCGCAAATCGGCCAAGGAATCGAAAGGTTGACCAGCCACAACTCTCTTCAGTTCGGCTCCCGAGAAACCGTAGATTCCTGAAAGGCTCAGCCGGATTCCAAGCTTTCCGCGATCAGGTCCTTCAAGGATTTTCTCCACCCTGTATTCCGCCTGGCTTCGGTTGATGTCCAAAGGAAGGATGGGAATGCCAAGACGGCGCGCTTCTGCCACCAACAGCCGTTTGGGGCACATCCCGGGATCGTGCTCCCAGAGCCCGGCAAGGAAGGCTTCTGGATGATGGGCTTTAAGCCATGCCGATTGGTAAGTCGGCACTGCAAAGGCCGCCCCATGGGCTTTGCAGAAGCCAAAGCTTCCGAAAGCCTTCAATGTCCCCCAGACCTTGTCCACTACCTCAGGCGTGTAATTCCTGATGGCTTCACGACGGAAATAGCTCTCCACTGCAGGCTCCCGGAGCTCATCGCCCAAAGCCCTGCGGAATTCATCAGCCCTGGCCAAGCCGCAACCGGTCATGACATCAAAGGTCTTGAGGATTTGTTCGTGGAAAACTGTCACTCCATGCGTTTCCTGCAGCACGGGTTTGAGGTCCGGATGTGGGTAGACCTCCGGCGCAAAACCATGCCTGTGCTCGAGGAAGGGGCGCACCATGTCCGATTTCATTGGGCCAGGACGGAACAAAGAAATATCGATGATGAGGTCATTGAATTCGCGTGGAGCCATTTTTCCTATGAGCTCCCGTTGACCCGGTGACTCGATCTGGAAGCACCCCAAGGTGTGGGTGCTTCGAATCAGGTCGAAGGTTGGCTCGTCGTCGAACGGGACGTCGTTGAGCTCGATCCGGCCGTCCCCGCCGATGTAGTCAGGTCCTGTACCTCCAGGTCCCACTGGGTGGTTTCCTGCCGCTACCACCTCTGCTTTGGAAGGATGGAGCCGGATTACTTCCCGCACCGCGAAGGCCATGGCACTTTGCATTCGCACGCCCAGGACATCCAGCTTGAGCATGCCCATGGGATCCATGTCATGTTTGTCGAACTGGCTCATGGGAAGGCCCAGGCCGCTGGGCTGGACAGGGGTCCGGTCAAGGAGTGTTGCATCCCCCAGAATTACTCCACAAGGGTGCATGGAGATATGACGGGGCAAGCGGTCGAGTCTTTCAGTGAGGTCCACCAGGAGATCGAGTTGCTGGTTCTCTTCCATGCCGCCGCGTTCTACACGGCCGGCGAAGTCGCGGAGTTCGGGCTTCTCCACCAGGGCTTCACGGAATTTTCGAGCAGAGAACCTCCAGAGCTGCTTGGCGATATCGCCGACCTCGCCCTCATCCATTCCCAGCGCCATTCCCGCGTCCCTGACAGCGCCGCGGGCCCTGTAGCCGTTTTGCATGCTCATAAGCGTGACCCGCTCAGCCCCGAACCGGTCGAAGATCTTCCGGTAGACGTTGTGCCGTTCGGCGCTTTCGACGTCGATGTCGATATCAGGCAGGGTGGACCGGCGTCCGGAGAGGAAACGTTCAAAAATGAGATCGTGGCGGATGGGATCAACCTGGCTGATGTCGATCAGGTAATTGACCAGGCTTGAGGCCCCTGATCCCCGGGCTGCAACCCTGACCCCCATATCAAGGATCATCCGCGAAACCTCAGCCACAGTGAGGAAGTAGGAGCCAAAGCCCAGCCTGCCGATGATCCCCAGCTCGTGCTCCAGCCGCGAGCGCACCAGCTTTTCCGCATCACCGCTGATACCCGGGAATCGCCTGTTGATTCCGGCTTCACAGCGTTGGGCCAGTTCCAGCATGGGGTCGTTGTCGATGCCAATGATGGATGCCTCCGGCACCACGGGTTGTTTCCACCCCATGTCCAGGATGGGGTCGGTGCGGCATTTGTCCGCGAGCGCTTCTGTGTTGGCGAGCAGTTTGCTGAGCCCGGCTTGCCCCAGGCCGGCGGCAGTCATGATTTCCTTGCCGAGTTGGAGCATGTGGCGGGGGCTCTTCAGCCAGCCCTGCCCTGTGGGTTGAAGGTGCCCTGCGGGTTGAAGGTGGCCTGCGGGTTGAAGCATGGGTGCTGTGGAGAGTTCGGGGAGGGATTTCAGGGTGCGTGCCGAGTCCAGGACATCAGCGGTTGCTGCCCCGTCCTGGGCACAGTAGCGCACGGCGTTGCTGAGAATGGCGGGGACGTTGTATTCGAGCGCGAGTTTGAGCATGCGAACGGCATGCGCCGTGCTGAGGGGTTCCCCCGGTGCGCTGAGGTGGGAGACGATCTCGGCAACCAAGGTGCCGGGTGGCATGGCGTCGATCCATTGCTTGAAGAGGGTTCTGGGCCTGAGGTATTTGCGTCCGCCCATCGCCCGTCCGACATCAGAGTCGGGCCCGATCATTACGGTGAGTACGGGTTTGAGCGTTTTGGGGTCAAGGGTCCTGGAGGCAAGTTCAGCGCGGGTTACTGCAACGGGGACTACTCCCCCGGCTTTGCCCGAGGTGCGGGCATGGGCATCGGATACCAGGCGGCATAGCGCACGGTAACCGGCCCCTTTGTTGTGCCCGTGGGCCAGTACGACGACGCGGCCCGCGACTTGGGTGCGGTGGTCGCCGTCGTCGTCGAAGACTGCCAGGTCCACACCGACGATGGGATCGATTCCTGCGTCCATACAGGCTTTGAGATGTTTGACGGTGCCATAGAGGCCGTCCCTGTCCGTGCAGGCGAGCGCTGTGGCTCCGTCGGCCGCTGCGGATTGGGCGAGTTCGTCAGGCCAGGAGACGCCATAGTGTGCGCTGAAGGCTGTGGAGACGTGCAGATGGGAGAAGCTCAAAGGTTCACGCAGCTTCGTCGGGTTCCACTGCGCGGGCTGGTGCGGCGTCATGTATTCGTAGGAGCCGCCAGCGGCCGCTGCCTATGTGGCGGACAAGGTCAAGGGTGATTGCTTGCCCGTCATTTGGTCCGCCTTGCAGAGGCTGGAGCTGGACCCGCCAGATCTCGTGGTCAACGAGACCTGCACCGGCCCCGATGGGTGCACGGTTCTCTTCGACCCACCATTGGCGGCGTTCGAACCACCGGACCGGCTCGTTGGCGACTGTGTACCGGGCCCCTTTCCACTGAACTTCCTGTGGCTGGCCCGTTTCCGTGCAGATGACCACTACGGACTCGCTGAACAGCCCCATTTCACACCTCATTACGCCGGTTCGACTGATTCGAAAGTATGTTCGAATAAATCAAGCTTACGCCGCCGTCAGGGCAAAAACCTACTTCGAAGTACCACTCCGTGCAGAAGCCTTGGCTACACGCTTTCCGACCCGCTTTAGCAGCCCGTCACGCCACGGTTGCATCCCTTCAGCCAGCGCGACTCTCCCCATGAGGGTCGAGGCGAGCCTGAGCTGCTGGGTGCGCAACACGCGTTTCCTGTCGTAGGCGGCGAGCGCTTCATCCTTGGGCAATTCATTCAGGAGGCTTCCCAAGGTGACTGCGTCGATCAGCGCCTCGCAGGCACCCCGGCCGAGGTTCGGTGTCATGGCGTGGCCCGCATCTCCCACCAGGACCACGCTTGCCCGTGAATATCGGACCAACGGCGGAGTCGTCCAGATGCGCTGCGCCAAAGAGTTTCCAGGGGTCGCTTGGCGAAGAACATCCCTCACAGCTTCCGAGTATTTGCCGTATCTGTCCCGGGTAACCTCCAGCGCCTCCAGGACGTCCACCTTCTCCGGTCCCAGATCAGAGCGGAAGGAGGCGTACCAGTTGGTTCCCCCTGCAGCCGGGGCCAGCCCAAAGATCTCTCCCTTGCCCCAGTATTCGCCAACATCCCCAGGGGCGGGGGTGCCGGGAACGACTCCCCTGACAGCCAGGAAAGGGGTGGGCCTGGCCGCGCTCCGTCGGCCCCAGCGGTTTCGCCGGACAACACTGTTTACCCCGTCCGCGCCTACTGTCAGCCAGGCATTATCGGCAATCCCATCGGCTCTTCGGTATACACGTTCCACGGAGGCTGGCACCGCGGAATCGAGCAGCTTCAGCAGTTCGGGCCGGGCTATGCCGACCAAGCCTTCCCCTTCGATGGCCAGCAGGGCTGCACCCGCAGGGTCACGCAGGGCTCCGGCGGTGATGATTGATCCCCGGCGTCGAACAGCTCCAAGGATCCCGATTTCGGACAGAGCGCGTTGGGCCTCATGCCACATTGCCAGTGTTGTTCCCACGGCGGGCAGTTCGGGCCTCTGCTCGTACACCGTGACGTCGAAGGTACCCGGGTCGAGCCGTGCTGCGAGCGCCAGGCCGGCTATGCCCCCGCCGATAATGTCCACCTTTTTCATGCCCAAACTCTACTACTACATTTGTAGTAGGCATAGAGGTTGAAGCTAGACTTTTGCCATGCCCCACCGACGAACCCAGTTAGCCGATGCCGCGCTCGCCGTTGTCGCCGCCCAGGGCCTTAAAGGCCTCACCCACCGTGCCGTCGACGCCCAGGCCGGTGTCGCCGTCGGAACAACCTCGAACTACTTCCGTAACCGGGCCGCGCTGGTGGGGGCCGCCGTCGACCGCGTTGAAGAGCTGGACAGCCTCCTGCTGCAACAAGGCACCCCGGAACGCCCGACGTCGACCACGGCAGTGGCACAGCAGCTCGCCGGAGCGGTCATGGGACTCGCGCAGGAAAACGCCGAGCTAACGAGGGCACGCTTTGTTTTCGCACTCGATATGCCCGAAGTGGTGGCTGCCGGGCACGAACGGCTGGTATCGGCGTTGGCACAACTGCTCGAAGCCATGGGCCTCACCGAACCGCGGGCACGCGCAGAAGCGGTGTCCGATTACAGCGACGGCCTGGTCCTGCACCTGCTGACCGCCCGCAAAGGGCAGGACATCAGCACGGAAAGAGTGGCGGAAAACATCCAGCGTCTGCTGGAGGCTTGAATGAAGGATCCCCCGCAGGGGTGGACGGCGGCGGGTCCGCAGAGCAGGATTGTGCCATGAGTACCAATGAGGCATTCCTGAAGCAGGTCAACATCTCAGCCGCTGATGACAACCTGGTGGCGAGGTTCGAAATTGACGGCAACATTCCAGGCTCCGGCGCTTACGTCGTGGGCCTTGTTGCTGCCAGTGAAGATTACTCCTCGCAGAGAAGGCTCGGCATCGAGTTCATGAACGGCGAGGCGATCTCGTTCTACTCCTTCAACCACTCCCTCAGCGCTGAGGAAAACTACGACATCAAAGGTGTGGAACACTCCGGCAACGTCATCACGGGGAACTTTCCCATGTCCGCCATCCATGGACTCAGCAAAGGCCATGTGATGACCGCGTTCAGCGAAGCAGACGGCCGTGAATTCCAATCCGGCGTGCCGGTCAATGAAGCCCTCTGACGCCTGGAAACCATCTGCCGCTTAGAACAAGCCCTCCACCGGTTCGATAAGCTCCGGTGAATTGTTGCGGACATTTCCGACGGCGGCCCCCACCGGGTCCAGCGTCCAATCGGCAGCAGCATCGTGCGCCCGGGAGCGGACCAGGTCCACAAGGCCTGCGGCGTCCTTTTCCCGCGGATCGAGCCACGCTTCCATCGTCTCTGTGCTCATGGGCAGGGGGACGCGGTCGTGCAGCGATGTCAGTTCATCGAACACCGAAGCACTGCGTCGCGTCCGTGCAGAATCCGCCGTCGGAGTATCCGCGGTCAGGATGGACATGGACAGCAACCAGCGCGCGGGATCGTCCGGGGACGCGCTCTGGTCCCGCCACCACTCATACAAACCGGCGAACACCAGGCCGTGCCCATCTACGGGGTGGACGTAGTACGGCTGCTTGTTCTTGCCCTCACCCTTCTTCCACTCGTAATAGCCGTCCGCCGGCACCGCGCATCGTCGGGCTACGGCAGCCTTCCTGAAGGAGGGCTTCTCCAGAAGGGTTTCACTGCGCGCGTTGATCAAGCGGGCACCACCCGTGGGATCCTTGGCCCAAGACGGCACCAAACCCCACTTGGCCACGTGCAGCTGCCTCTTGACGTTTTCCTCGACCAACCGCTCAAGGACGATCGGGACCGCGTCCGTCGGGGCAACGTTCCACGACTTCTCCAAGGCAATCTCGTTCTCAAGCTCAGCGTCGAAGTCGGCGAGCAAATCTCCCACGGCACGGGCCATCACGTAACGTCCACACATGCCAACAGTCTGCCCTTTCCCCCGAAATCACACCAGCGCAGCCGTGTGACGTAACGCAGATCCGCAGCCAACCGGGAATTATTCTGCGCCGGGTTACCGTTGTTAGGAACGAATTACCCCGTGCAAACAACCACAATTGAGGAGAGCTCCGTGGACTTCACTCCCGACTCCGGCACCATCACCATGTTCTCGACCACCTGGTGCGGTTACTGCAACCGCCTGAAGAAGCAGCTCGATGCCAAGGGCATCGGCTACACCGAGATCAACATCGAAGAAGTGGATGGCACGGCCGAACTCGTCGAGCAGCTCAACGGAGGCAACCGCACCGTCCCCACCGTGCTCTTCCCGGATGGCACGGCTGCCACCAACCCCTCAGCTTCCGAGGTGGAGAGCCGCCTCGCCGCCTAAGCTGCTGCCGTAACCGGCGCAGGGCCCGCACGGAACAAACCACGTACTGTCTGCCACCTGTGATAGACAGAATGGGAATCCGTAGCGGGCCCTGTTGCATTAACCGGGCCCGCCCTCCGCGAGTCCGAAGGGAACCACTTCAATGGTCCACGCAGTCAAAGGCGTCGTCGTCCGCTCCAAGGGCGCACCCGCAACCCTCGAAACCGTCCTTGTTCCCGAACCCGGCCCAGGCGAGGCCCTGGTGGACATCCTCACCAGCGGCGTCTGCCACACCGACCTCCACTACAAGCTTGGAGGCATCAGCGACGACTTCCCGTTCCTGCTCGGCCACGAGGCTACCGGCGTCGTCAGCGCAGTGGGCCCCGACGTCACCGACGTTGCCCCGGGCGACCGTGTCGTCCTGAACTGGCGTGCCGTCTGCGGCAACTGCCGCGCCTGTAAGCGCGGCGAACCCCAGTACTGCTTCAACACCCACAACGCCACCCAGAAAATGACCCTCGAGGACGGCACGGAGCTGTCACCGGCACTGGGCATCGGCGCTTTCATCGAGAAGACCCTCGTCGCCGCCGGACAGTGCACCAAGGTCGACCCCGACGCCGATGCCGCCGCCGTAGGCCTGCTCGGCTGCGGCGTCATGGCAGGTCTCGGCGCCGCCCTGAACACCGGAGGCGTCAAGCGCGGCGACTCAGTGGCCGTCATCGGCTGCGGTGGCGTAGGCGTGGCAGCCATCGCGGGCGCGGCGCTCGCGGGCGCCACCACCATCATCGCCGTCGACATCGACGCCAAGAAGCTCGAACGCGCAAAGGACCTCGGCGCGACGCACACGGTTGATTCATCGGCAGGAGACCCGGTCGAAGAAATCCGTGCGCTCACCGGCGGCTTCGGCGCAGACGTGGTGATTGACGCCGTCGGACGCCCCGAAACGTACAAGCAGGCCTTCTACGCGCGCGACCTCGCAGGAACCGTGGTCCTCGTTGGCGTTCCCACGCCGGAGATGACCCTGGAACTGCCCTTGCTGGACGTGTTCGGCCGCGGCGGCTCCCTCAAGTCGTCCTGGTACGGTGACTGCCTGCCCTCCCGCGATTTCCCCATGCTGGTGGACCTCTACAAGCAAGGCAAGCTGGACCTCGATGCCTTCGTCACCGAACGGATCTCCATCGACCAAGTTGAAGAAGCATTCGACAAGATGCACCACGGCGCCGTCCTGCGATCGGTGGTTGAGCTGTGAGCGCCGCCAACCTCACGATCGAAAATGTCGTCACTTCCGGGACGTTCTCCCTGGACGGCGGCACCTGGGACGTGGACAACAACGTCTGGATCATTGGGGACGATTCCGAATGCATCGTCATAGACCCCGCCCACAACCCCGCAGCGATTGTGGACGCAGTCAACGGCCGGACCGTCAAAGCCATCCTGCTCACCCACGGCCACGATGACCACATCCGGTACGCAGGCGAGTTCCGCGAACTCGTCGACGCACCCGTCTACCTGCACAAGGAAGACTGGATGCTTTGGCATGACGTCTTCCCCGGGGTCGATCCTGACAACTCCATCTCGGACGGAGACACCTTCGAAGTCGCTGGCGGAACGCTCAAGGCCGTCCACACGCCAGGACATTCACCTGGCTCGGTGTCGTTCCACCTGCCCAGTGAAGGCACCCTCTTCAGTGGGGACACACTCTTCCAAGGCGGCCCGGGAGCAACGGGGCGTTCCTACAGTGACTTCCCCACCATCATCGAGTCCATCAGGACCAAACTCCTGACACTGCCGGAGGAGACCGTGGTCCGCACCGGCCATGGAGACAGCACCACGATCGGTGCGGAGAAGCCGCAGCTCGATGAATGGATAGCACGCGGCCACTGAGCGGGGTCTGTGCTCAGCTGCCCGATCCGCAGCTGAGCACAGACCAGGGTACCGGGCCGGCCAGGGAACCGCGGCGATCAGCCCAGGAGGGTGCGGAAGTCGCCGTCGACAACGTCCGCATAACCGCGGTAAGCGTCGACCACCGCAGCCTCCACAGTGCCTACGTCAAGGTGTGGCAGCAAGTCGTTGGCGGCGCCGGCCGTCGCGGGATCCCAATCCAGGCCCAGCGCCTCATAGCTGGCCGTCAGGACATCACGGATGGGCCCGGAATTTTCCACCACCACGACGGAGCTGAACAACCAGCCACCGGCGACAACGCGTTGGGCAGTGCCGATCAGTTTGATGCGGTGGGCGGGAAAGTCAGGGTCCTCGCCGTGGACGCTGAACTCGCCGGGGCAGTACTCCCCCGGGATCTCGCCGACGGCGGCGTGGACACCAACACTTCGCAGCGCACCTGCCAGCAGCTCGCCGAATTCGGAGAAACGCGCCTTTGCCTGGACGATGGCGTCGGGGTGCGGCTCAATGTGGTCTATGACCAGCGTCCCTTGGTGATAGGCGGCTGCACGGCCTCCCGCCTTCCGGACGAGCGGCTCGAAGCCGTGTTCCCGGCACGCCTCTTCGGCAGCAGCAAACCCTGGCAGGTTAGCGTCCCGCTGGCCAAAGGCAACGGTGGGTTGTGGCCGATACAAACGAAGCGAAGGCCCCAGTTGACCACTGCGGGCACGCTTGAGCAACTCCAGGGCAAAGTCGAGGTCCCCTGCGGCACCCAGGGACTCCTGCTGCCGGTAGACGGTGAGCAGCTTGCCGGGGGCGGCGGCCTCGTGCATCAGCTCTTCCTCAATGTCAGGATCTGCTCGGCCCTGCCGAACGGCCCATCAATGTCGTGCAGTACCGTCGATGTCAAGCCAATGCCATCGGCGCCGAAGGACACTTTGTTGTCCAATCCAAGCCACTCGCCGGATGGCGCCCGGTACATGTGGATCTGCAGGTCCACGTTCGGGAAGATGTAGCTGTCTTTGCCCGGAGGGACACGCGCGGCGATGCCGTTGGCAGTGTCGACGAGGCCCATCAGCCGGGCAAGGTCGGTACTGTCCGCCTTATCCGTCAGTGGGTGGGATGTTCGGATCCATACCCTGCCAGACCCCGGGCGGTGCCCTTCCGCGATGCGCATCTCCAGGGAGCGGATGAATCCGCCTGGCCAAACACTGGCACCATCCCAAGGCTTGCATTCATCCGGCGCGGGCATGGGTTCGTCTTCAACGGCGGCAACAGCACTGGTATCGCTGGTAATCATTCGCCAGGCGGCCGCACGGATGGCTGTGCGCCCTCCGGCGGAAAGCTCGGCCTGGATCAGTTCGATGGTCCTTCCCGGCCTCAGCGTCGAGGTCGTGATCTGGAACTCTCCTCCGGGAATGAGACCAAGGATTTCGTAGCTGATCCGGGCAAGCCGGACATCGTTCCTGGGGTCATGCCGCATCAAGGCATCGGCGAGGATTCCCGAGGCCGGCGCCATGTGTTGTTCGTGCGGATTCCATGCGCCCTGGGCATGGATCGTCGAACGGAAACGGCCGCCGCCCAACGATTCGTAATAGAAAACGCCGTCCGCCAGTTCCGGTAATGCAGTAGTCAACCCGAGCCTTTCGCCGATCCAGCAGTAGAACTCAGACCACTGTATCCGCTGATTTGGCTGCAGCCCGACGCTTGCGGATCACAACGATCCAGACAAGCAAAGCAGCCAACACTGCAATGCCCAGCGCCGCCCCGACCGGCGAGGCCGCGGCCACCGCCAGCCACGTGTCCAGAGCCGCGAGTCCAATGGTGGCGTACAGGACCGCCCAGATAATGGAACCGATGACGGCCGCAGGTAGATACCTCCGAAGGGGCATCCGCGCAGCACCAGCTGCCAGGTTGATCGCGGTCTGGAAGCCGATGGTGAGGAAGGAAAGCACGACGGCGTACGGCCCCCACCGCTGAATGAGGGCTTGGGCCCGGGCTGCTTTGGGCCGCTCCAGCGAGGTGCCGTAGCGGGTGTGCGCGAATCCGGCCACAACTCCGCGGCCGATCCAGTACGTGACATTGACGCGGATCATGACAATGGCGAAGAGCGCTGCAAGGGCAACGCCGAAGGGCAAACTCATGATCTGGTCCACCCGACTTAGGCTACCCTAAGCAGGACTTCAATCATGATTCGCTCCCGGCAACGGCAGCGGGTGAACCCTAGGATGGGTTAATGGATCTCCGCCAGGCCGCCCAGGAGCTGTACGCCGTACTGCCCCGCGACTTCACCGCAGAACGGACATCCCTGGTGCGCGCGGCCAAAGAATCAGGCCAGAAGGAACTCGCCCAAGAGATCGGCCGGCTCCCCAAGCCGGCCGCAGGGGCCTGGGCCATCAACATGCTCTCAGTCCACAAGCCCGAGGTGATCGACGCCGTCGTACGATTTGGCGCCTCGCTGCGCGCAGCCCAGGCAGAATCGGATGCCGGGGCGTTCCGGGAACTGAGCCAACAACGGCAAGGGCAGCTGACGACCGCCGTTCACGCCGCCAAGGACCTGGCCGAAGAGTTGGGCGCGCCCCTGAGCGCAGCGGCGGCATCGGACACGGAACAAACCCTGCGTGCCGCCATGGCCGACGCCGGAGCCGCGCGGGCGGTGGCCACAGGAAGACTGGTCCGGGGGCTCAGTGGAAGCGGCTTCGAGTCAGTCGACCTTACGGGCGCCACCGCGGCAGCTGGACCAGAAGATGCCGCAGACGCCGAAGAGCGCAGCGTTGGCGTTGGCGCCGCCAAGGCCAACAGGAGTACGGCGTCCGCCTCCGACGCACCCCCATCAAAAGCCAAGAGCTTAAAAGCAAAAGATCCGAAGGAACAGGCCACGTCCCTCGCCGACCGTCGCGCGGCCAAGCGGCAGGCCGCGTTGCAGGAAGCCCAGGACGAGTTTGATGCAGCGGACCGCGAAGCACTGGACGCGGAGAAGCAGGCATCCTCGGCATGGGACGTCGTCAACGAACTCGCCCGCCGGCGCTCCAAGGTCGAGGCCGACATTACGGAGGTGAAGAAGAGGCTGGCCTCCCTGGAGGCCGATCTCATTGGCATTACCCGGGATGCGGAGGCCGCCGAATCCGACAAGAAACTTGCAGTCAGGGCGGCCACCCAACTTCGACGCAGCGCGGACCAAGCACAGCGCCGCGTCGACAGGCTCAGCTAGTCCTTCTTTTTACCCACCGTTTTCTGCAGGTGGTGGGTTGCCGGCCCTTCAAGATATTTTCCCTCCGGCGTGAACCTGGAGCCATGCAGGGGGCAGTCCCATGATTTCTCGGCATCGTTCCATGTCAGGAGCCCACCCAAGTGCGCGCAGCTGGCCGAGACCCTGCAGACCTTTCCATCGACCGTGGAGACAGCGGCGGGTTCGCCGTTGTACAGCCCGACGACTCCGCTTCCTTCCGGAGGCCGGGTTTCATCGGTGATCGCCGGGGCGCTCCTGACTTTGGCCTTGTCTTCAATGATGCGCTTGGTGGTACTGGCGTTCAGCCGGACAGCCTGCAGGGCGCCTTGGGGAGATGTGACCCGGTGATGGATGATCCTGGCCCAGTCGGACTGGCCACCCAGGATGTCCGAGGTGATGGACAATGCTGCGGCCACCCCGTTGCTCATCCCCCATTTGTTGTAGCCGGTGCCGAAGAAAATCCTGCCATGGCCCCGAGGGAGCTTGCCGAAGAAGGGAACAAGGTTGGTTGCCTGATAGTCCTGCGCCGACCACGTGTGCGTCACTTCCGCGCCGGGGTAGTGTTTGTTGGCCCATCCCAAGAGGTCGTTCAGGTGCTGCTGGGGCGATGCGGCCCGGCCACCGGTATGTCCGTAGCCACCCACCAGCAAAAGCTCACCCTCAGCTGTGGGGTGCGTGCGCTGCGACCGGGTAGGAGCGTCGATGGACAAGTACATGGCCTGCGGAAGTTGTGTCCCTGGCGATGGACGCAGTGCCGCAGCATAGGAACGGTTGGGTTCCAGCTTTGCGAAGTACAGGCCTCGGTCAAGGATGGGGGTGCCCGTGGCCACCACCACGGTGTCGGCAGTGAACGTTCCCTTGCGGGTGGAGACTTCCAACGGCAGGCTGGAGCCGACGTTCTGCACCTGCACTCCCTCGACTACCAGGCCCCCATGTTCCCGGATGTCTGCAGCAAGGGTGTCCAGGACCTCCATCGGGTGAATCTGCGCTTGGTCCTCCAATTCCAGCGCCTCAATCACCGGAAAGGGCAATCCCGCGTCCCGACTGAAGTGGACCTCCAAACCTGCGTCCCGCGACACCGCAGCCTCCTTGCGGAGCCGCTGGGCGCCGTCGTCGGAAGTGGCGAAGGTGACCGCAGTCCGGCGCTGGAACGGAACGCCCTGCTGTTCCAGATACTGCGTGAGCCATGCCTGGCCGGACTTGTTTGCTTCCACATAGGCCTGCACCACTTTGAGGGAGTACTGCCCCCGGAGGGCGGACAGCGCTCCGCCCTGGAGCAGGCTCAGCTTGCCTGTGGTGTTGCCGGTGGTTACGGCCCCGAGGGTGCGCGCTTCGAAGACCACCACGCGCTGGCCGGAGCGGGACAGCAGCAATGCCGTCACCATCCCCGTCAGCCCGGCACCGACCACGATGGTGTCGAAGTGCTTTTCCTCGGGGATGGCGTCAGAGGTAAAGCGGGATTCCCTGTCCAACCACAGCGATTTCATCGATTGACCTGCCTTCCAGTCCACTGGCACGCGGTATGGAAACGCTAGGCCGGTCTGTGGTGCTTATCAAGGGGTGGCGGCCCCTGTGGCCAAAGCGGCCGCGCGGCGGAGCTCCTCGTCAGGGTCCGTAGACCACCGCTCCAGTACGCGTTCAGCACGTTCCCTGGCGCGCCCGTCCAGCCGGTTCAGCAGGGGTCGCACGACATCCGTAGCGAGGGGATCAACCAATTCCCTGGTTCCGGCCTGCCTGATAAAGCCTTCTATGCGCGTAAGGTCTGTGTTGACCAGGACACCGACTTTGCTTTGCAGCAGGACGACGGCGGCCAGCCTCCGCTCATAGACCGGTTCCTCCCACAGTTCCGAACTCAGCGCGGTGATGTCATCGTGCTCGAGGTTCTTGTGCCGCTTCAGCGCATCGCGCACCGTTCCCCGGACGGCTCCGACGGACGCGCCATAGACCTTCAGCCCGCCGCCCAGGCGCTCGGAAGCCTCAGCAGCTTTTTCCCAGGTCGATTCCATTTGCAAGGTGTAGTCCACGAATTCACCGGCATCACTCACCTGTCTATTTTGTCAGTGCCCACCCATAGCGTGGTGGCAACAGCAATCGACAGGAGCATCATGCCATCCAAAGAGCTCGCCACCGAGGCCTCGTTTCCGGGCGTTCCGGCGGCTTCCTCCATGCCTGATTGGTATCCCGCTTTGCTCAGCACCGTGGCGCGGGAGGTCCGGGTGGGCAGGACCCGCGCCATGGCGGCAGCCAACTCGGAGCTGCTGAATTCGTACTGGAGCATCGGCCGGCAACTGGCCGAGCGTGAATCCGAGCAGGGCTGGGGCGCGAAGGTTGTCACGCGGTTGTCCGCTGATATCCGTGCCCGGTTTCCCGAAGCCAAGGGCTTCTCCCCCAGGAACCTGCGGTACATGAAGAGTTTCGCCCAGGCGTGGCCGGACTTCCCGATGTTGCAAGCGCCGCTTGCAACATTGCCCTGGTACCACCAGATCGCCCTTCTGGAAAAGCTCGACGACGCCGCGACCCGCCTTTGGTACGCGGCGGCGGCAGCGCAGTACGGATGGTCGCGCAACGTCCTGACACACCAGATCTCCACCCGCCTGCACGAACGTTCCGGGCAGGCGATCACAAATTTCAAGTCCACCATGGTTCCGGCCGACTCGGACCTGGCCCAGCAGGCCACCAAGGACCCCTATGTCTTTGACTTCCTGGCGATGAGCGATCGCCATACCGAACGGGACCTGGAGCTGCAGTTGGTGAAACACGTGGAGAAATTCCTGTTGGAACTGGGCCAGGGTTTCGCCTTTGTCGGCGAACAGGTCCGGCTGGAGATCGCCGGAGATGAGTTCTTCGCGGATTTGCTCTTCTACCATCTGAAGCTGCGGTGCTACATGGTGATCGAGCTCAAAGCCGTGAAGTTCGAGCCAGGTTTCCTTGGCCAGCTGGGTATGTACATGGCAGCCGTCGATGACCTCATGGCACACCCTGACGATAAACCCACCATAGGCTTGCTGCTGTGCAAGGAGAAGAACAGCGTCGTGGCTGAGTACGCCTTGCGGGGGTTTAACGCACCCGTGGGAATCGCGGAGTGGCGGACATCGCTGGCAGATTCGCTGCCTGATGAGTTGGTTGCGAGCCTGCCGAGCATCGAGACACTGGAAGCCGAGTTGGCCAGCGAGGCTGCGCGGCTACAGGGTTAGCAGCCGGCCAATATTGTCGGAGCCTGCTGGCAGAGTAGGAACATGGGACGCAAGCCGGAGAGACGAGTTGGTGCAGGAGCCAGCGCTGCCGTGGTGCCAGCTCTTCCGGCGAGTACCGTGCCCGCGGATGTAGCGGCCAATCTCGATCCAGCCTCCGCCAGTCCCGGCACCATAAGCAAAGACCTGATCAACCAGCTCCGGGTGCTGGAGGACATGAAGTCGGCTATTTCGGGGTTGCAGGCCAAGATCACTGTTGCCTTCGACCTCGCCCAGCGTGCTGAGCAGGCCGAGGCGGGGGTGCCGGCTTCCGAACGCGGCAAGGGTGTGGGGGCGCAGGTGGCGCTGGCGCGGCGGGAATCCCCCAACCGTGGTTCCCGGCTCCTGGGCTTGGCGAAGGCATTGGTGACGGAAATGCCGCGCACCATGGCTGCAGTCGATGCAGGACTCTTGAATGAGTGGCGGGCCACGCTGATCGTCAAAGAAACAGCGTGCCTGTCCGTCGAAGACCGGGCGGCTGTGGATGAAGAACTCGCCGCGGACGCGGGTACCTTCGACGGGGCCGGAGACAAGACCGTTGTCGCCGCTACGAAAGCCGCCGCCTACCGCCGTGATCCTCGTTCGGTAACCCAAAGGGCTGCACATGCCGCGAACGAGAGGACCGTAAGTCTCCGCCCGGCACCGGACACCATGACCATCTTGACCGCACTGCTTCCGGTAGCCCAAGGCGTCGCAGCCTATGCTGCGCTCACCCGAGCCGCTGACTCAGCCCGGTCCCGCCCGGGAGGTGAAGAACGCGGTCGCGGCCAAATTATGGCCGACACCCTGGTTGAACGGATCACTGGCACGTCCGCCGGCTATTCAGGGATAGACCTGCAGCTTGTGATGACAGACCGCACCCTCCTGGCCGGTGACTCCGAACCAGCGCGGCTGACCGGCTACGGGGTTGTCCCGGCCGAGTGGGCCAGGGACCTTGTGTCCACAACGAAGGCTCACTGCGATCCGGACAGTGACTTCAACGTTTGGCTTCGCCGTCTCTACACGGCACCCGGAACCGGAGAACTCCTCGCTACGGATTCCCGGGCCCGCTTCTTTCCTCCGGGAATGCGACGCTTCCTCGAAGTACGTGACAACTTGTGCCGCACGCCGTACTGCGACGCACCTATCCGCCACATCGACCACGTCATCCCCTGGCGCCACGGCGGACACACCTCGTTGGACAACGGCGCAGGACTCTGTGAAGCCTGCAACCACACCAAAGAGGTCCCCGGTTGGACCGGCAGAACGGTTCCGGGCAGCAACCGCGCAGGCGCCGGCCACATCTTGGACGTCCAAACCCCCACTGGGCATAGCTACCGCTCACAGGCCCCTCCCCTGCCAGGACACCTGCGTGCCGCGGTAGATTCCACCTGAGCCGGCTACTCCCCTATAGGGAAAGCTACTCCTTCACCCACTACGCGGAGGCAGAGTTCTGTGCCCGGTTTGGTGATCGAGGCATTCCAGTGCCGGATGGTGATAATTTCGCCGCCACCTGGATAGCGGTGGCCGTTGCCCTGCCCGGCACCATCCTGGGCTGTGTAGGCGCCCAGCTTGATGCGGACAGTGGTTTCAGGCCCAAAGTAGTCCGTATCCACAACGACGCCGCGGATTGGACCGTCCGGCGCGATCCGGATCTGCTCCGGACGCAACATGAGCTGTACTCTGCCCTGGGCCGGCGGTCGCCGTACTGCAATGCCTCCGAGGGAACACGTTGCCAAGGAACCCTCCATCCATGCGTCAAGAATGACGGCCTCGCCCAGGAACTCCGCTGTCGCCCGGTCCGCAGGACGGGTGTACACCACGAACGGGTTGCCGATTTGAGCCAGCTTCCCGCCGCGCATGATGGCTACCTGGTCGGCGAAGGACAAGGCCTCGGCCTGGTCGTGAGTGACCAGGATGGTGGTCACCCCGGCAGCGTTGAGGACCTTTGCCACCGCCCGACGCGTGGCGACCCTCAAGCCGGCGTCGAGAGCCGAGAAGGGCTCATCAAGGAGCATCAGCTCAGGTTCGCGGGCAAGCGCACGGGCCAAAGCAACGCGCTGCTGCTGGCCGCCGGAAAGCTGATGCGGGCGCCGCTTGGCCATGGCGGTGTCCAAGGAGACCATCTCCAGCAGCTCTTCCACACGGGACCTCACGGCTCGACGACCGCCGTCGAGCTTGCCGGCGTCCAACCCAAAGGCGACGTTCTGGCCGACAGTCAGGTGCGGAAACAATGCACCATCCTGGGCGACGTAACCCACCTGGCGTTTGTGCGCGGGAACCTGGACACCGTCGCCCGCCACCGGAACGCCGTTCATGCTGATTGATCCGGTGTTCGGGTGTTCAAAACCGGCGATGAGGCGGAGCAGGGTGGTTTTGCCCGAACCCGACGGCCCGACGATGGCCGTTGTTCCACCGCGGGCGACCGAGAGGTTAACTCCCTTGAGCACAGCTTGTGCTCCGAAGTTCTTGGTGACCTCGGAAATGTCCAAGTGCGTGTTCGTGGTCGGCGCCACGGAAGGGGCCACACGCGGAGAAGGGAGTCTGGAAGGGGCTTGTTCTGTCACTGTCCGGCTACTTTCTTGGACTGTTGGAAAAGCAAGTAGGTCATGGGCGCCGAGAGCAGGATCATCAGCAGGGCATAAGGCGCCGCCCCGGTGTAGTCGATTTCGCTGCTCTTGCTCCAAAACTCCGTTGCCAAAGTACGGGTCCCATTCGGCGCCAGGAGCAATGTCGCTGTGAGTTCGTTGACGATCGCCAGGAAAACCAGCGCAGCTCCGCCGGCTGCAGCCGGGGCGGTCAATCGCAGAGTCACGCGGAAGAATGACACGAAGGGGGTCTTTCCCAAAGACTGCGCGGCTTCATCGAGCTCCTTGGGAGCTTGAGCCAGGCCCGAACGGAGGTTGACCAATGCCCGGGGAAGAAACAGCAACACGTAAGCAGCGATCAAGACTCCGGCTGTTTGGTAAACGCCGGGCACCACCCGGATACTGACCGTCACGAAGGCCAGGCCCACCACGATCCCGGGCAGGGAACTCGTAACGTAGTTGGACAGTTCAAGCAGCTTGCTGAACCAGCTCGGGTGGCGGACAGCAAGGTACGCCATGGGGAAAGCCACGACGATGGTTACTGCCGCTCCAATGGCACCGTAAATGAGCGTCTGAAGGAGGGCAGGCATGAATTCATCGGCCGCCCAAATCTCCGCCCCACCGGTGATCACCCATTTCAGGACAAACCACAGCGGCAGGCCGAACGCCAAGGCAGTCAGCGCCAGAAGGCCCAATTGGGCCGGCAACTGATAGCGTCCCAGCGGCAACTGGGTTGTCTTTCCCTGCGCACCGGATCCGACACGGGCATATCGTGCTGTACCGCGGCTTTTCACTTCGGCTAGGAGCAGGAAAAGGCAGAGGATAACGAGGACACTGGCCAGCATATTGCCGGCGGTGCCGTTGAACGTCGACTGGAATTGGACCATGATCGCCGTCGTGAAGGTATCGAAGCGGATCATGGCGAAGGCGCCGTATTCAGCCAGGAGGTGGAGACCGACGAGCAAGGCGCCACCGGTCATCGCGATGCGCAGCTGGGGCAACACGACCCGGAAGAAGACTGCCCACGGACCCAGGCCAAGGGAAGCAGCGGACTGCTCAATGGCCGGGTCCAAGCGGCCGAGCGTTGCCGCTGCCGGTATGTAAACAAGCGGGAAGTAGGAAAGGGTGGAAATCAAGACACCGGACCAGAGGCCCTCAAGTGAGGGAACAGCCGAAACCCACGAATAGCTGTTGACGAAGGCCGGGATCGCCAACGGCGCGGCCAGGGCAACGGCCCACCAGCGACGCCCCCGAAGCGCTGTCCGCTCAACCAGCCAGGCACCACCCACCCCCAGCAGAAGGCACAGAGGGATGGTGATGACGGTCAGCAAGACAGTATTGAGCAGAAGCTCGCCAACGCGCGGGCGGATGATGAGTTCGACGGCGGTTTCCCAGCCGGTCGTGACGGTCATGTAGACGACGTAGCCCAGTGGCAAAAGCGAAAACAGGGCGATCAGCACTGCCAGCAGGGAGACAGTGGAAACGCCGAAAGGCGGGCGGGGGCGCTTGCCCCTGCCCGCCGTCGTCGTGCTTTCCGCGCCTTGTGGTCGGGAAGCCGATAGGTCGGTACTCACAGAACTAGAGGAGTCCTGCCTTGGTCATCAGCTCGGTGACCTTGGCGGAGTTGAGCTTTGCCGGGTCCACGGTAGGTGCCTGGAGTTCCTTGATGGGAACAAGCTTGGCGTTGGCATCAACCTGCGATGCTATGGCGTACTCGAACGACGTGCCGTTCTTCAGAACTTCCTGGCCCTTCTTGCCCGTGATGAACTTGAGGAAGGCCTGGGCGTCGGCTGCGTGCTTGGAAGACTTCAGCACGCCGCCGCCGGAGACGGACAAGAAAGCGCCCGGATCCTGGTTCTTGAAGTAGTACGGCGTGACGTTCTTGGAGTTCTCGCCGGTCTTCGCCTGGTCACCGTAGTAGTAGTAGTGGTAGATCAGGGCGCCGTCGACTTCGCCTGCGTTGACGGCCTTCATGGCGGTGCTGTTGCCCTTGTAGGCCTTGAAGTTTTCCTTCATGCCCTTGAGCCACTCCTCGGTAGCAGCCTCGCCCTTGAGCTCAAGGAGCGCCGAAACGATTGCCTGGAAGTCGGCACCGGTCGGCGACGCTGCCCACTTGCCCTTCCACTCGGGGTTGGCCAGGTCCAGCATGGACTTGGGGAGCTTGTCGTCGCTGATCTTGTTCTTGTCGTAGACAAAGACCGTGGAGCGGGCGGCGATACCGGTCCACTTGCCAGTGGACGGGCGGAACTCAGCGGGCACCTGATCCAGGGTTGCCTTGTCGACGTCCGCGAAGAGGCCGGCGTTCTCTACCTGCGCCATTGCGGGAGAGTTCTCGGTCAGGAAGACATCAGCCGGTGAAGCCTGGCCTTCCTGGACGATCTGGTTGGACAGTTCGGTGTCCGAGCCCTGACGGATGGTGACCTTAATCCCGGTCTCCTTGGTGAAAGCGTCCACCCATTCCTTTGTCAGGGTGTCGTGCTGCGCGTTGTAAACCGTGATTTCACCGGAACCCGAACCTGCGGAAGCGGAGGCACTGCCGGCATTGGAGCCGCATGCGGTGAGGCCAAGTGCTGCGGTTGCCGCGAGGGCGATTCCGGCCAGCGCTTTCTTGGGGATGTTCATGGAGGGCTTCTTTCTTCGAACAAAAACTCTTGGGGACCTTCGTCCGTGCAGGCCAGGTGTTGGGAAGGCTTGCTTCTGTAAGGGTAGGTAAGGCTTGCCTACGCGCAAAGCCCAATCACCCAATAGTGACAAGGATCACGATAATTACGCAAATCTTGCGTGACGTAATAACGGGGCCTTGACAGCGCTCGCGTCAGTAACGGTGGACCCGATCGCAAAAAGCCCGGAATCAGCTGCATAGCGCAGCCGATCCCGGGCCGGTGTCCGATCAATCAGACGGACTTAGAACTCCCAGTCCTCATCCTCCGTGTTCACGGCCTTGCCGATCACGTAGGAAGAACCCGAGCCGGAGAAGAAGTCGTGGTTCTCGTCGGCGTTCGGGGACAGTGCGGAGAGGATGGCCGGGTTCACGTCAGTGACCGATGCCGGGAACATAGCCTCGTAGCCGAGGTTCATGAGGGCCTTGTTGGCGTTGTAGTGCAGGAACTTCTTGACATCCTCAGCCAGGCCGACACCGTCGTAGAGGTCGTGGGTGTACTGGACTTCGTTTTCGTACAGCTCGAAGAGCAGCTCGAAGGTGTAGTCCTTGATCTCCTGCTTGCGGGCCTCGGAAACCTTCTCCAGGCCCTTCTGGAACTTGTAGCCGATGTAGTAGCCGTGCACGGCCTCGTCGCGGATGATGAGGCGGATGAGGTCAGCCGTGTTCGTGAGCTTGGCGCGCGAGGACCAGTACATGGGCAGGTAGAAGCCCGAGTAGAACAGGAAGCTCTCAAGCAGCGTGGAGGCAACCTTGCGCTTGAGGGGATCGTCGCCCTGGTAGTAGTCCATGACGATCTGCGCCTTCTTCTGCAGGTTCTCGTTCTCGAGGGACCAGCGGAAAGCGTCGTCAATCTCCTTGGTGGAGCACAGCGTGGAGAAGATCGACGAGTAGGACTTGGCGTGCACCGACTCCATGAAGGCGATGTTGGTGTATACAGCCTCTTCGTGCGGGGTCAGTGCGTCCGGAATCAGCGAAACGGCGCCAACGGTGCCCTGGATGGTGTCCAGCAGGGTCAAGCCGGTGAAGACGCGCATGGTCAGCTGCTGCTCTTCCGGGGTCAGCGTGTGCCACGACTGGACGTCGTTGGACAGCGGCACCTTCTCAGGCAGCCAGAAGTTGTTGACCAGGCGGTTCCAGACTTCCACGTCCTTGTCATCCTGGATCTTGTTCCAGTTGATGGCCTCGACATGGCTCAGCAGCTTGACCTTCTCGGTCATGTCATCCCCTTTAGCGATGGGTAGTTCTTAAGGTAAGCGTACGACGGCGGGTGGTGACCCGCCGTCGTACTCTTTAGTTTTCAGCGCGGCAGCCGCCGCAGAAATTCAACCGATAAAGGTTGATCACAACATGCAGCTTACGCAGCCCTCAACCTCAGTGCCCTCCAGCGCGAGCTGGCGGAGACGGATGTAGTAGAGGGTCTTGATGCCCTTGCGCCATGCGTAGATCTGCGCCTTGTTGATGTCACGCGTGGTGGCGGTGTCCTTGAAGAACAGCGTCAGGGACAGGCCCTGGTCCACGTGCTGCGTGGCAGCGGCGTAGGTGTCGATGATCTTCTCGTAGCCGATCTCGTAGGCATCCTGGTAGTACTCCAGGTTGTCGTTGGTCAGGTACGGAGCCGGGTAGTAGACGCGGCCGATCTTGCCTTCCTTGCGGATTTCGATCTTGGCGGCCACCGGGTGGATCGACGAGGTGGAGTTGTTGATGTAGCTGATGGAACCGGTGGGCGGAACAGCCTGGAGGTTCTGGTTGTAGATACCGTGCTCCATGACCGAAGCCTTCAACTCGCGCCAGTCATCCTGGGTGGGGATGTGGTGGCCGGCGAAGAGTTCGCGGACGCGCTCCGTTTCCGGAACCCATTCCTGCTCGGTGTACTTGTCGAAGAACTCGCCGCTTGCATAGGTGGACTTCTCGAAGCCGCCGAACTTCTGGCCGGTCTCGATGGCCAGCTTGTTGGAAGCGCGGAGGGCGTGGAACAGCACCGTGTAGAAGTAGATGTTGGTGAAGTCCAGGCCTTCTTCGGAGCCGTAGTGGACGTGCTCGCGGGCAAGGTAGCCGTGGAGATTCATCTGGCCGAGGCCAATCGCGTGGCTCTGGGCGTTGCCCTGGGCGATCGACGGTACGGAGTTGATGTAGGACATGTCCGAAACAGCGCTGAGCGCACGGATGGAGGTCTCGATGGAGAGCCCGAAGTCCGGCGAATCCATGGTCTTGGCAATGTTCATCGATCCCAGGTTGCAGGAGATGTCCTTGCCCACGGTCTCGTAGCTGAGGTCCTCGGCGTAGATGGACGGCGAGGAAACCTGGAGGATCTCCGAGCAGAGGTTGCTCATGGTGATCTTTCCGTCGATCGGGTTGGCCCGGTTCACGGTGTCCTCGAACATGATGTACGGGTAGCCGGACTCGAACTGGATCTCCGCGAGGGTCTGGAAGAACTCACGGGCGCTGATCTTGGTCTTCTTGATCCGGGAATCGTCGACCATCTCGTAGTACTTCTCCGTCACCGAGATGTCGGAGAACGGCACACCGTAAACGCGCTCAACGTCGTACGGAGAGAAGAGGTACATGTCCTCGTTCTTCTTGGCGAGCTCGAACGTGATGTCCGGAACAACAACACCCAGGGAAAGGGTCTTGATGCGGATCTTCTCGTCGGCATTCTCGCGCTTGGTGTCCAGGAAGCGGTGGATGTCCGGGTGGTGGGCGTGCAGATACACAGCACCTGCACCCTGGCGGGCACCGAGCTGGTTGGCGTAGGAGAAGCTGTCTTCGAGGAGCTTCATCACGGGGATGACACCCGAGGACTGGTTCTCGATCTGCTTGATCGGAGCACCGTGTTCGCGGATGTTGGTCAAGGACAGAGCTACGCCGCCGCCACGCTTGGACAGCTGGAGGGCAGAGTTGATGGCGCGGGCAATCGACTCCATGTTGTCTTCGATGCGGAGCAGGAAGCAGGAGACGAGCTCGCCACGCTGGGCTTTTCCGGCGTTCAGGAACGTCGGGGTGGCCGGCTGGAAACGGCCGTCGATGATCTCGTCCACCAGGCGGGTGGCGAGTTCCTCGTTGCCACGGCCAAGGTGGAGTGCAACCATGCAGACACGGTCCTCGTAGCGTTCGAGGAAGCGCTTGCCGTCGAAGGTCTTCAGCGTGTAAGACGTGTAAAACTTGAAGGCACCGAGGAAGGTCTCGAAGCGGAACTTCTTCTTGTACGCCCGGTTGAAGAGCTCACGGATGAAGTTCATCGTGTACTGGTCGAGGGTCTCGCGCTCGTAATACTGGTTCTTCACCAGGTAGTCGAGCTTCTCTTCGAGATCGTGGAAGAACACGGTGTTGTTGTTCACGTGCTGCAGGAAATACTGGTGCGCAGCTTCGCGGTCGGCTTCGAACTGGATCTCGCCGTTGGGGCCATACAGGTTCAGCATGGCGTTGAGCTCGTGATAGCCCAGGCCCTTGTAAGCCTCAGGCAATGGCTTCTTGGTGTCCACAGCGCCCCCGGTTACTTCTGCTTCTGCGACAGTTGTGTCCAAAACTCTTCCAATCCTTGATTCACTCGGTCTACGTCTTCGGGAGTTCCCATGAGTTCGAACCGATAGAGGTGCGGCACTTTGCATTTGACGGAGACAATGTCCCCGGCTGCACAGTAGTTGTCCGCGAAGTTTGTGTTCCCGGCTCCGATTACACCGCGGATCAGTTCCCTGTTCCGGGGATCGTTCAGAAACCTGATGACCTGCTTGGGCACTGAACCTTCACCGTTGATACCCCCGTAAGTGGGGAGTACCAGGACGAAGGGTTCAAGTGCCTGAAGCGGAGGCTCCTGGGCATACAGCGGAATGCGCGCTGCGTCCCTGCCCAGTTTCTGGACGAATCTCTTGGTGTTTTCGGATGTCGAGGAAAAGTAGATGAGGTGACTCCTGGTGGTGACAGCTTCCGTCACATCACGTGCGGTTGCCGCTGCCAGCGGTGCCATGGGAGTCACCTCGACTACATAGGGATTCTTTGTGTGCTGTGGTGGCGAAGTTCGAATGGAAACCTAGGCCACGGAAGAAGCGGCCTGGGCCAGTTCTTCGATCTTGTCCGGACGGAAGCCTGACCAGTGGTCCTGCTCGGTCACGACAACCGGAGCCTGCATGTAGCCCAGCGCCTTGAGGCGCTCAAGGGCCTCGGCGTCCTGGGAGATGTCGACGCTCTGGTAGGCAATGCCCTTCTTGTCGAGCGCCCGGTAGGTTGCGTTGCACTGAACACAGGCCGGCTTCGTGTAAACCGTTACGGTCATGATCCCTGTCCCCTAAGTTGAAGTCTGGTTCTCTTCGTATCTGGCGGGCTCAACCGGAACTTACTACTGAATCCGATACCGGCCCGCAGGCTGCCGTGACAGCCAACACGCTCATATTTAGTCTCGGGCAGGTTTCCCGCCCAATCCGTAAATCGATACTACATGTAGTGCAAGCACCTCGCCGGAACCCCAAGATGATGTATTACAAGTATGTCATTCAATCCACCGATCGTCCACAGGGCAGGGGCTTCAAAATGTCCGTAATTACGCCAAACTGAGAGATGTCATCCACACCCTGTGGACTACTTAGCCACATTTAATCTTCAGCGTGTCGCCCCCATACGGCGTGTCGTGACACTTTGAAAATGTGGCGTGGCGAACAGCTAAAATCTGCTGATGGTCAACCTTCTCCACCTCCGGACGCTGATGGAGGTAACCCGCTTGGGTTCCTTCGCTGCTGCCGCCGCCCAGCTGGGCTATACCGCCTCGGCAGTCTCCCAACAGATGGCAGCGCTGGAACGCGACACCGGCGTCGAACTTTTCCAGCGCTCCGCACGCAGCGTGGTGCCAACCGAAGCTGCTGTGACCATGACGCGGCACGCATCGAAGGTCCTGACCGATGTGGAAGCCCTCATGGCGGCGGCCTCCAGGACCAACGACTCCCCGGCCCAGGAGTTGCGCCTTGGCATCTTCCCCAGCCTTGCGACGTACGTGCTGCCGGACATCCTGCGGAATGAAAGGTGGAACGGACTCGGCATCGAGCTGAAGGTCTCGGTGGCCGAGCCGGCCCAAACCATCCAGGGACTGCGCAGCGGCGGTGAACTGGACGTCGCACTTGTCTACCAGGTGGGGCAGTCGGGATTGGCGTGGCCGCATTCCCTGGAGCGCCAGTGGATCGGTGACGACGACTTCCGGGTGGTCCTGCCGGCGTCCTGGAAAATACGCGAAGACGCCGAGATCGAGGCCGCGCATCTGTCCGATATGCCGTGGATCGTGCACCACCCCGGCACCAGTGATGCCCTGGTGATCGAACGCCTGTTTGCCAGCTGCAACCTCCACCCCAGGGTGGTGGCCTACAGTGACGACTTCCACGCCAGCCTGGAGATGACAGCCGCCGGACTTGGTGCCTCGCTGGTACCCGAACTCGCGCTGCGGAACCGGCCGCCCGGCGTCGTTGTGCTGGACGTTCCGGACATCCGGCTGGCGCGGAACGTTTTTGCGTTGCTGATCAATGAAAAGCGGACCGCCCAAGTGCAACTCTTCACCCAGCTGTTGGCCGACACCCTCAGGGGCACCGCCGACAGAAGTGGCCTCCACCCGCTCAAAACCGCCCCGGTGAAAGGTCCCCAGCGGCGCAGGTGAAATATCCCGAAGTGCTGGAACCCGCTGGATGTAGGGGTTAGATTGATCACATGGGCAAGGTAGCGAGCAAACATTTTGGGGAGATAGAGCTCAATCACGGGCGTGAACATTGCTTCGTTGCGAGACACGAACTCGGCGGCAACCAGCTCGAACTGGACCTGAACGTTGCCGCGCACGACCACTTTGATGAGGCAGCGCTCCGCAAGGTGGACTACCGTCTGCGCTTCCTGCCCGAGCTGGTGGACCAGGTCCGGGAAATGATCGCCGATGAGCTGGACCAGGACGGTACCAACCCGCAGCAGTTCCTGCATTTCCACTGTTCGCAGCTCAAGGAAGAACAGCTCGAATCCGTCTTCGGAGTCCGCGACAAGGACCAACTCACCAACGATGTCTTCCTCAAAGCCCTCAAACTCGGCCACGTAGCCATCTACCCCGGGCAACCTGAGCGCTACTTTGTCCTCGACTTCACCCTTGGCTCCCACTTCACGGATGAGCTGCTGGTCGCAGCCGCCGATGAAGATGGCGTGGTGGATGACGAAATATTGTGGGAGTAGCACCACCCGCTTATAGCACGGCTCAAGGCACGACGGCGGCCGGTTACCTTCGGGGTCACCACGGCCTGTCCACGCCCGTGCTGTCATCCGGGCTTCGCAGATATTCGTCACGCTCCTGGCCCTCGCCGCGCTCAAGTTGGGCCTTCCGCGTACTCTCTTCCAGCTGCTGAAGTTGCTTCTCCGGCGGAGACGTGGACGGCTGCGGGGAACTATCCGGCTTCTCTTCATTCCGGGACTGTTTGCCCTCGAGCCGGTCCTTGGCCGCATCGAGGGTCTCCCCCTCCCCCGCCGCATTCGCCGGACCAGGCTCATGGCACTGACTGGATGCGGCTTCGATGACGGCGAGCGCCTCCCCGACCAGCCGATCCTTGGGCCCGGGATCATTCTCGGAATCTGCAAGCTTCTCGATGGTGAGCGCCAGATTCACCCGGACTTTGCACTCGTCCGCCCCGGGTCCACTTTTCAGGGCCGCCTCGAATTCTGTGCGCGCCGCGGCGAAATCACCGGCCAGGACCGCTGCGTCACCGGACGCGAACGGGGCTTTATGGGGCTCCAGGACATTGGCAACACCCAGCCACGTCGCCGCCTGTGCAACGGCATCATAGCGTCCCGCCGCAAAGTCGTTCTCGGCGGTCCCTCCGAGAATGCCCACGCTCAGGAGCTTGGCGGCGGTTGCGAGCGCCAGGACAGCTGCGGGCGCCGACCAGAACGCAAGGTGACGGCGTCGCCGTCGTTCGTTGGAAGCGGTCATCCCGTGCGCTCCTTGGGTGCTGAACTGCCCACGGCGCGCAACGCGCGGAGGTGCCTGAGCAGTTCAGGGACGGCAAGGGCGAACGCCGCCAGTGCGAGCAGCCAGTAGAGTTCGATCCTGCCGGGTGCATCCTTTGTGCTTACTGAGAGGGAACCCGGTTGGGCTTTGCCGAGCATATCGGAGACGGGTTCCTTGGCTGTTCGGTGGGCATAGGGGACGTTGAGTTGTCCGGCGATGCTACGGAGCTGTTGTTCGTCGATCCTGGAGATGGCGTCTTGCCCACCACCCTGGCTCCGGTCTTTCACATAGGCGGCGGTGTTCCTGGAGGAGTCCCTCATTCTCCCGCCCGCTTCGGTTCCATAACCAAGCACTGCTCCCCCGGCTACGTCGGAGCCATCTATGGGCGCCGGGCCTTCCGCGCTGGTGTTCTCGCCGTCGCCAGCGTAAAAAACCAGAGCCGGCCTTCCCGGGTGTTGTTCCTGGGCGGCTGCGAGTCTTTCCTTCAGCAGCTGCCCGGCTCCTGTGACGCTGCTGCCTTTGGCGTAGCGTGGGTTCTGTGGCTGAAGGGTTGCCATGCTGGTTTGAAGGGCGGTGGCGTCCTGGGACAAGGGCATCCGGACCGTGGCTTTGTCATCGAAGGTGATGAGGGAGAACTTGGCGCCGGCAAGTTCCTGGGCGATTGCCATCACGTCGCGTTGGACGCCGGTCAAACGGGTTGCGGTCCCGTTGTAGTCTTCTGCGGCCATGCTGGTGCTGGTGTCCACCACAAAGAAAACATCCAGCTCGGCTGTCGATGTCCGGGATTGCCCTCCGGCCCAGCCGGGTCGCAAGGCAGCCAGGAGCAAGAGCACGACGACGAGGCAGCGGTTGAGCGCCGGGCGCACCTTTCGCGGTGACAGGCTTCGCGGTGACCGGGGTCGCGATGGCCGCTGTTGTGTTGCCGGGGTCCGAAGTCGAAGGCTCCAGACGGTGAAGGCAAGGGCTCCAAGGCCCACGGCAGCAAGGAGCGGCCACGGCAGGATCGGGGCTATGGTCATGTTCATTGCTCCAATCGCCGTCCCAGGATCAGCAAGCCCAGCGCGGCCAGCAACGCAGAACCCAAGGGCCAGCCAGGGGCGTCGGCAACGACCGCCTGCGGAGCTGAGACGTAGGTGGTGGCTTCGGTTTCCTGGACCTTCCGGACAATGCGCGGCACGGCCTCGGGGTTCTCCACGCCGGAGTAGGTGCCGCCTGTTGCCTCCACGGCGGCCTTGAGTTGTGCGCCTGGCTGATCGGGTTGGTCCCCGTAGTCCATATCGCTGGGGTTCAGGGCGTGGATCCTCACGTTCTTGCTGCTGGCCAGCGCACTGGCCTCGGCGAGGGTAAAGATGGGCGATCCCGAGACGAAGTTGTCCGTGGCCAGTACAACCGACCGCGAGCGCATGGTGTCCCCGTGAGTGCCGCCGCTGCCACCCGTGTCCGGGAAGCTCTGGACACAGGAGGCCAGGCCGTCACCGATGAGGGACGAGCCTTCCCCGTTCCAGGTGCCGTCAAAGAACGATCCCGCACCGTCAGTCAGGGCTTTTTCGGCCTGGGTCAGTTGTTCCTCGACGTAGGAGTAATCATCGGTGAGGGGAAAGAGCTGCACGCTGCTGCTGTCGAAGATGACCATCCCGATCCTCTCACCATCGAACTGCTTCGCGAGGTCCTTGAAAACGGCCGCCAAAGCGGCGTCCGTGCCGGCCATCGATCCGGACACGTCCAGGCACAGCACGATGTCCCGGTTGCGGAGCTCCGGTTGCTCGGTGGAGCGCAGCGCTGGCCGGGCAGCCGTGATGGCGGCGGCAAGCAGGAACACCCCGGCCAGCAGGGCGGCGAGGACCAGCCGCGTCCGGTAGCGGCGAAGCGCGTGCCGGTATTCGGGCAGTTCCGTGAGCCTGTCGCCATGGGCGACCACCCGCGTTGGAAATGAACGACGACGCCGGAGGTACAACCAGGCGGCGACCGCCACCGCTGAGGCAGCCAGGGGAACAATCCACCAGTAGGTCAGTTCCATGCTCGGACCACCTGGCGGGCGAGGTCAGCCGAGTGCCGTACAGGCCGGACGTGCCGGGCCGAGAATTCGCTGGGGTAGATACCGGCCATCCCCTCGGCCAATCCATCCAGGCCTTCGCCCCGCAACTCATCCAGCGTCATTGAGGTGACGGGAAGGCCTGTGACAGCTCCGGCGAACTCCCGCACGAGGAAGCTGAGCCTCTGGTGGGCTTCGCGCTCAGGTACGCGGCCGGCGTCGGCGTCTGCAACAGTGTCCTCGATCGCGGCAAGGCAGCGGGACCGCAGCGTCTCCACCTCCGTCGGTATTGACGTCCGATGTGCATCCACAGGCGCCCGGCGTGGCAACAGAAGCCACCCGTACCATCCGGCCACGAGAACCAGGAGAAGAACGCCGAGCCACATCCAGAGGCCCTGATACTGCAAGGGTGCGTAAAACGTGGAGTCAGCCGGCACGCTGCCCCCTTTTCGTCCGGCGGCCCGAGGTCAACGCTCCGGACCGGTGCTTTTCCAGGAGGGCAAACACGGTTGTTACGACGTCGGCGCTGCCTTCGGCCTGTTCCTCTGCGATGCCCAAAGTGCGGAAAAGGGTCCTTCGAAGCTCAGCGCGCTGGGCCATGGCGTGCCCGTAAGCGGCCCGTACTTTCCTGTCTGCCGCGAGCAGGAACGGTATGCCGGTACCCGTGCCGATGTCAGTGCTGTCCAGAACTCCCTGTGCCTCGATTCCCTGTGTCTCGGTTCCGGGCGCGAGTTCAGCGTCGCGCACAGTCAACCAGAGCAATTCATGCCGTGCCCGCAGCCTGCGCATCAAGTCCTCGGTCCTGGCGTCGGGAATAAACTCGTCGGCAACAACGACCACCAGCATCCGCCCCTTGAGGTAGCGCAGGACGTAGTCAAGCTGCCCGGAGATCCCGCTGGGTTGGCCATCCAACGTGATGGTCGAGTCAATCTCCCGCAGCAGCCGCTCCAGGTGTTCTTCACCGCCCTTGGGAGGCAGGAAGCTGGAAGCGCTCGCATGCCCGTGCACCAAGCCAACATCGTCCCCGTGACGGCACGCGAGGTATCCGATGACTCCGGCAGCATAAACAGCCACATCCTTCTTGCTTTCGCCCGAGAACGCCTCTGCTGCCATGTTTCGACCGGAGTCCACCACCAACAGTACGGAGTGGCGACGAACAGCCACATATCTTTTGACGAGCGGTGAGCCGTGCCGGGCCGTGGCCTTCCAGTCGATGTCCCTTACTTCATCACCGGGAACATAGGCACGCAGCTCGTCGAAGTCCATGCTGCGGCCCTTGAAGACGGAGCCGTATTCGCCGTCGAGCAGGCTCAGCGTCCTGCGATGGGCGAAGATGAACATCTTCGATTTAACGCGCTTAAGAAGGCTGGGCACCTGCCGATCCCTCTACGGCGTCTGGACGGACGCCAGCACGGCATCGATGACTGTCTCCACGGAAACGCCCTCCACGACGGCGTCGAAGCCAAGGATGATGCGGTGGCGAAGAACCCGGTGTGCCAGGTCTTTCACATCTTCCGGGATGACGTGGTCGCGGCCGTTGAGCAGTGCCAAGGCCCGTGCCGCCTGGCTGAAGGCGATGCTGGCCCGGGGGCTCGCCCCGAATTCGACAAGGCTGGCCAGATGTGGCTCCAGGTACTGCCCGGCGTTCCGGGTGACGTAGGCAAGGCCCACGATGTAGCGCACGATGGCGGGGTCGATATAGACCCGACGCACGAGTTCCTGGACCTGCACCACGGCATCGAGGGAGGCAGCGGCCGGCGGCTTCTGCCCGGCGCCGAAGACCCCGGCGTCGATCCGCCTGATGACCTCGGCTTCCTCAGCAGGACTGGGGTAGTCCAGGACATCCTTGAGCATGAACCTGTCCATCTGCGCTTCGGGCAGGCGGTATGTGCCCTCTTGCTCTATGGGATTCTGGGTAGCCAGCACCAGGAACGGCTGCGGCAAGGGATAGGATTCGCCGCCGATGGACGTCTGGCGTTCCTGCATGGCTTCCAACATGGCGCTTTGCGTTTTTGCACTGGACCGGTTGATCTCATCCAACAACACGATGTTGGCATGGACCGGCCCCAGCTGGGTGACGAAGGTGCCTTTGGCGGCGTCGAAAATCTGGGTACCCGCAATGTCGCTGGGAAGCAGGTCCGGGGTGCACTGGATCCGGCGGAAGTCGGCACTGACGGATTCGGCAATGGCTTGGGCCGCCGTTGTCTTGGCGAGTCCGGGAACACTTTCCAGCAGCACATGGCCCCCGGTGAGCAGCCCAATCAGCAGCGTCTCCCGCAGCCGCGCCTGGCCCACTACCTTGTTCTCGAAGCTGCGGACGATGCTGCCCACCAATTGCTGGGCCCGCGCCATGTCAGGTGCATCGATTCCGGCCATGGCTGTGATCTGCTGCACTCGGGTCCCCTCGCTGGCGTTATGAGTCGTGCCGCAGGCGGTGGGCTGTTGTTTCCGCCTGCATCGGCCACTCTATCCAAACGGGCCTGGAACCGGCCCGCAATGGGTACCCCTCCCCATGGAGACCCCTGAGGTCTATCCTTTTGCCATGCATCAGCTACCAGCCGCCTATCAGAACTACCTTGCATCCCAGGATCAGCACGTCATCGACGCCGTACGCCCCGTTCTCCTCCAGTCCGCAGCGGACCAGCGGCACGGCGTCCGTATCACCTTCAACAGGGGTCCAACCGGACATCAGGCCCACTTGGATGAGTCCATCCCCTACGGCGAAATCGTCGAAGATATCGACTGACCCGTCCTGTTGCACCCTCTGCGCGTCAGCCCTTCATGGCGCCGGACAACGCAAACGAGTTTCCCATGCCCCGGGACACCACCGCGTAGAGCACCAGCACCGGGATGGAATAGAGGATGGAGAACGCAGCCAGTTGCCCATAGGCAATGGCGCCGTGCTGGCCGAAGAAACCGAAGATGGACACTGCGGCGGGTTGCTTTCCGGTGGACAGCAGAAGGATGAAGGGAACGAAGAAGTTTCCCCAAGCCTGGATGAAAACAAAGATGAACACCACTGCGAGGCCCTGCCGCATGAGGGGCAGCACAACGGTCCGCAGCGTCACCATGCCGGATGCCCCGTCCATCCAGGCCGCTTCTTCCAGTTCCAGGGGAACTGCGTCCATGAAGCTTTTGGCCATCCAAATCGCCATCGGCAAGGTGGTGGTGGCCATGAAGAAGACAGTGGCGGCCATGGAGTCCAGGAGCTGCAATTGAACGAAGAGGCCGTAGACGGGGACCATGATGGCTGTCACCGGCAGTGATGTGCCGAAGAGAACCGTGTACATGAAGGGCTTGTTGAACCGGGATTGGTACCTCGATAACGGGTAGGCGGCCAGGACGGCCACCAGGACATTCACCAAGGCAGTACCGGTGGACAGCACGAGACTGTTGAGTAATGGGCGACCCAACAGCTCCGGCGTCATAACGGCGGCGAAGTTGATCATCGACGGCGTCGACGGCACCTTGGTCTGGTACCCCGCTTGGGGGTCGACGGCGGCCAGCAGCAACCACAGAAGCGGCACCACAAAGCACAGGCCAATCAGCGCCAAGGCGATGTCCGCACCCAACTTGGCACGGGAGCGCCTCATGTACGCCGCTCCCGCAGAAGTCGGACGTAGACGGCACCGAACACCATTCCCAGCAGGATCAGCACCGAGGCCACCGCGGTACCGTACCCAATGTCACCGAATTTGAACGCTTCCTGGTAGGCCAGGACAGGCAAGGTGGTGCTGGCATTGGCCGGCCCACCGGCCGTCATCACCCAAATGAGGGTGAACACAGCCAGCGTCTGGAGGGTGATCAGCATCAGGTTGGTAGCGATGCTGTTTCGGATCAGTGGCAGTGTGATGAACACGAGCCGCTGCCATCCCCTGGCACCGTCCATGACGGCAGCTTCGGCTACGTCCTGCGGTACCTCGGCCAGTGCCGCCCGGTACACCAGCATGGAAAAGGCGGTTCCGCGCCAGGTATTGGCCAGGATGATGGCGACCAGCGGGAACGAATACAGCCAATCCAAGCCGTGGGTCCCCAGCATTTCAAGTATCTGGTTCAGTGTTCCGTCGCGATTGAAATAGGCGTATGCCGCGAACGCCGCCACGATCTCGGGCAGCACCCAAGCGGCCACCACAGCTGTACCGACCCAGTCCGCCACGATCTTGCGCGAGCGCGTCATGAGCAACGCGATCAGGACACCAAGAACGTTCTGCCCAAGCACGGCGGACGCAGCAACGAAAACCACAGTGAGCCATGTCGCCGCTGGAAAGGAGTCGTCGGTAAACATCCGCACGTAGTTCCCTGTTCCTACCCATTGCGGATCCCTGGCTCCCCTTCCGGACAAAGCAGCGTCGGTGAATGAAGCGTAAAAGGACCACGCCACAGGGGCGAGAAGGAACACCAGCAGGAGCACGATTGCAGGAGCTACCGGCAGGAGCCGCAAATGGCGGCGAATGTTCATTTTTGCAGGACCTTGTCCTCACCCACCAGCCTGCGGACAGTGGCATCGTATTCCGCAGCGGCATCCTGGGGACTTAGCCTGCCGGTGATGACTGATTCCGTGGCCTCTTGTACCGCGGTGGAAATCCTCGGATAGTCGGCGGTGGCTGGCCGGTAGTGCGTCACCTCCACCAAATCGGACACGTCCTTCACGAACGGATTGGCGGCAAGATATCCGGCGTCTGCGGCCACGTCAGTCCTGACGGCGATTTGGGAGTTGTTGATGTCGTACGCAAGGGCGTTCTTCTTGTTCAGCGCGGTGGCGAGGAACTTGAAGGAAAGCTCCGGGTGCTTGGACTTCGCCCCTACCGCCAAGGTCCAACCACCGGACATGCTGACGCTGCCTGGTTCCTGTCCCTTTTGGGTGGGAAAGCCTGCAACCGCCATGTCCTGCTCATAGCCCGCCCACTCGTAGGCGCTGCCCTTCTTCCAGAACGACGGCGCGTAAGAGCCTTCCACGGTGGCCGCCAGTTTGCCTTGGGGGAACCACTCGCCGAATACCTTTTTCCAGATATTGGGGTCCAATGCTTCGGCAGGACTGACTGCGAGCTTCTCGTCATAGAGTGTTTTCAGGAAGGCCAAGGAGTCAGTGAAGCCCTGGGACCCGAGGACCCACTTCTTCTGCTCCTCGTCGTACAGGGTGCTGTCCGTGCCGTAGAGCAGCTCATAGAAACTCTGCATCACGGTGCCTTCACCAGTGCCTTTGCCGGCATACATGGTGAAGGGAATCACGGAGGAATCGGCGGCCTTGACCTTGCGGGCCATAGCCAGGATGTCGTCCCAAGTCCGTGGCTGCCATGGAACGGGGATCCCTGCTTTCTCCAGGACGGCCTTGTTGTACCAAATGGCCCGGGTGTCTGTCCCCAACGGCACTGCGTAAATTCCGCCGTCGTCCGCTCGACCGGCCGCCTTCGCGGCCTCGCTGAACTGCCCCCACTCATCCCATGTGCCAAGGTAACTGTCGAGCTTGAGCAAATAACCGGCGTCGACATCCGAGCGCACTTTGAACGTGTCCTCATATAAAACATCAGGTGCCGTGTCCGGGGAACGCTGTGCCAACGCCAACTTGGTCCCGTAGTCGTCATCGTTGGCCTGGATGGGCTGGAGGTCCACCGTTACCCCTGAATTGGCTGCCTCGAACTCCCTCTTGGCATCCTGCATCACCGAATCCAACGCAGTAAAGGCGTCGGTCTTTTGGTAGACGATCTTCAGGGTCTTGTCCTGGGCTGCATCCGGAGTAGCTGAACACGACGTCACTCCCACGAGGACAGCGGCAACGGCAAATGCGACGGCGATTTTCTTGGGGCGCATGGTCTTCATTGGGCGCATGGTGTTCCAATCACTCAATCGTGCTCCTTGGTCAGCCCTCCAGCAGGAGCCGTTGGGCACGGGGGGCAAGCATGTGCTCCAGGACAAGGCAGGCAGCACCAATGGCGCCGACATCTTCGCCGACGCCGGTACCCACGACTTCGAGTCCGTGGATCATGCGGGCTGCGTTGTTTTCATCAAGGAGACCGGGAACGCGGTCCAGGAAATAAGGTGACATGCGACCCCAGAAAGGGCCACCAAAGACAACCCGTTCGACGTCCAGCGTGTTTGTCACCACGGAAACCGCGCGCGCCACGAGCGTGGCCGACTTATCCAAAATGGCAATGGCGCGTTGATCGCCCGCGTCGGCTTTATCACACAGCTCCGCGAAGCGCTCCTGCACTTCCGGGCCATCCGCCCCATGCCCGTGCCCACCCAGGACACCTGCGGCTTCGGCCTCTGCAACCAGCACTTGCGGGATACAGGATGACTTTACGCACCCGCGCAGGCCGCAATCACAAGCCGGCCCCTCCGGGTCAACGATGATATGGCCAATTTCACCGGCATTGCCGGAGGTTCCGCGTACTACTTCATCATTCAGCACAATGCCGCAACCGATGCCGGTTCCCATGTACATGAAAACAAAGCTTCCGGCACCGCTGGCGCCACCCGCCCATGTCTCGGCCACGGCCGCGCTGGTTACGTCTTTGTCCACCAGCGTCTCCAGGCCGGTGGCCTCAGCCAACGCCTCCCGGATCCGGACCCTGTCCCAGCCCGTCAGGAGCGGCGGTTCCACCACGGATCCTTCGTCCAGGTCGATCGGGCCGGGAACAGCAACACCCAGGCCGGCAATCTTTGCTGCATCAACACCGGACTCTTCAATCAATGTCCCGATCTGTGCGGCGATGCTGGTGATCACCTCGGCCGGGTCACCGGCGGGCGTAGCCAAGCGGGAATGCTTGACGACATCCCCGAGCAGGTCCAGGACGACAAAAGTGATGACGGCTGGGTCCAGGTGCACTCCGACCGCGTACATGCCCGCCGGGTTCAACCTCAGGATGGTCCGCGGCTTCCCCGGACCCGATCCTTCCTTGCCGGCTTCGACGATGAGCTGCTGGTCCAGGAGCCGCCGGGAAATGTTCGAGATCGTTTGCGGTGACAGCCCAACGATCTGCGCCAGCTCCACCCGGCTGAGTCCGCCCGGAGACCGCCGGATCGCCTCAAGAATGACGGTCAGGTTGAAGTCCCCCATGCGGGGTAGGTTGGTTCCGCGCCTCGGTGTCGGCTGCCGGATCTCAGTCACTGATGCCCCTAGTCATTCGGAAAATCTTCGTCGAATTTGATCTGTGTCTGCATCGTACGGCACCACTGGTCCCACGGATACGAGCACACGCTGGCACCGATGTCAGGGCTTGGTAACGATGACACTGAATTGTATGTGACCGCGCCCCTGCGGCGCGGCACGGCTGGTATTTCAAGACTTCCGGCTGCGCGTCACCGTGAATTTCGGGTTCCGGCCTTCTTCCACAGTCGGTCCAATAAGCCGTTCGAGCGTGGACCGGTATTGCAAGTGGCTGTTATACACCGTCCACAGCTCCCCTCCCGGCGCCAGCACGCGGGCGACCGCCTCAAACATCTTGTGTGCGGCACCTGCGTGCACGCTGGCACCCAAATGGAACGGCGGGTTCAAGAGGATGAGGTCTGCGCTGCCGGGCGGGAGCGAGGACATTGCATCATCGTGGAGGACTGTGATGCGTTCCGCGAGGCCATTCTCAAGCGCGGTCCCGCGGGCCGAGGCGACAGCCGCTGCTGACTGGTCGGTGGCGATGACTTCAGCCTGCACCTGCCGCCTCGCCACCATGGTGGCGAGAATGCCTGTACCGCACCCCAGGTCCACGATGCGCCGCGCCTGGGGCATGCGGTCAAGGAACGTCAGCAGGAAGCGGGTTCCGATGTCCAGCCGGGCCCCGGAAAAAACAGCACCGTGGGCGCTCACGGTGATGCCCAGTTCAGGCAAGGCCTCGACTACGGGGAAGGGCGGCTGCGCTTGCACCGGTATCGCATCCCTCGCTACCAACACCCGGGACTTCTGCCGGGCCAGCTGGGGTTGGACCGTCGAAAAGTACTTCGCCAGCACGCTGTTCATGCCTACGGACATGTGCTTGACGCGTCCGCCGGCCAGCAGGACAGCACCCGGGGCAGCAAACCGGGCAACGGCGTCGGCGATTTCCTCCAACTCAGCCAAGGACTTTGGCAACTGCAGAAGCACCAGCTCCGCACCCTCCAGAAGCTCCTTTCCGAGCTCATGGGAGCTGTAGTGTCCTGCCGCCCCGGTCCCATCTACGTTGCGCTTCAGCGCCAGCCTCCCCGTGAAGAGGTCCTGGTGGACGCGGACATGGTCGACGCCGAGCCTCACCCGGGCGCCCAACGTCAAGGCACCGTAGCGGTCGCCGATGACGACGATCCTGGTATCGGCAGAGCTGAAATCCGCGGCGGTTTCCAGCAGAAGCCTGTCCGTGGCGTCGAAAGCCTGCAGGTTGTCAGCTTCAACATCTGGAAACCTGCTCAAGGCGCCAAAGAGGCTCTCCAGATCCAGCTCCGTCACTTTGAGGTTCCCGCTTTCTTATTTGGTCACCGGGCGGAGCCGGCGTATCGACTTTATGAGTGCTTCGGAGGAAGCTTAAGCGTGCATCACGCAAACACCTGACCTTCCTGTGGAACCATCTGTTGATTCCCAAGGTGGCCGGCATATGTCACGGTGACCCCAGGAGCCAGGCGCCGCGACTGCATGTCATCCGGCTCCCAGTCCTTTGCGAGTAGCCATGAGTGTCAATGTTGTCACGAACCTTGAAGTGAAGTCCCACAACTCCCCCGACGAAACGCGCCACGCGGACAAAACTGCGGTGGACCTTGTCACTGTGGGAGATTACACCATCGCCCGCATGACCTTTGATCCGGGCTGGTCGTGGGCCGACTGCATCAAGCCGGCTGTGGGAACTGATTCCTGCCAGCTCAGCCACGTTGGATTCTGCGTTTCCGGTTCTTTGGAAGTGGAGACAAACGACGGCGCGAAGATCAGCATTTCCCCGGGCGCGTCTTACTCCATACCTCCCGGACACAATGCGCGGGTGGTGGGCGACCAGCCGTTCCAGGGCATCGAATTCGTCAGTGGCGCTGAATTTGCCAAAGCCCTCACATAGCAGTTCCCGCACGAAGGCGACCAGATGGCCGAAAGCAAAAAGACCCCGCTCTTACGAGCGGGGTCTTTTTTCCGGAGTGGAGCTGAGGGGACTCGAACCCCTGACCCCCTGCATGCCATGCAGGTGCGCTACCAGCTGCGCCACAGCCCCGGATTTGCCGACTTCAGTTGGAAGTTTTTCCCTTCCGGCCGAAGCAACTCGTCAATACTAACCACAATCCCAGCGGAAGAGAAATCGCCTGAAGGTGAGCTCTGTCACGCTTCCCGACCATCCGCCGGGAGGCCCGCGCGGCCGAGGTGCGTGGACCGAACCACCGCACCTCCCCCCAAAACCGGCCGCCCGGAAACCTCCCATTGGATGCGCTGTAAGAAGTCTAGAATCCAGACGATGGAAAAACAAAACCGTCCAGTCGGTTTTCAATGATGTCGGTGGTAGCGTTGTGAAGTCTCGACGGCGGTCCACCCTCCGTTGCCCCTATGGTTGAGAGGCCCACCCTTGCCACAGCAACAACGCGCGAAGGAAACCCGGCTGGCCGTCATCGAGGGCGCCGCCGCTGTCTTTGCCGCCACCGGCTACGGAAACGCGAGCCTCTCGGACATCATCAGGAATGCCGCGGTGACGAAGGGGGCCCTGTATTTCCACTTCACATCCAAGCGGGATCTCGCACTGGCGGTCATCGAGGAACAGCACTCCATTGTCCTGGCGGCGGGGTCAGCCATTCTCGGCTCGGAGACCCCGGCACTGGATAAAATCATCAGCCTCTGCAGGATGTTCGGACGGCAATTGCTCGATGAGCCAATCGTCCAGGCAGGCATCCGGCTGACCTTCGAAGCCTCGGCATTCCAGGCCGATGTCTCGGGGCGGTACGAGGACTGGATTGGTACGGTACAGCAGCTGCTCGAGGAAGCAAAGGCTGAGGGGACAGTGCGGCCGGATCTGGATCCGGCTGCTTTCAGCCGGTACCTGGTGGCGTCCTTCACCGGCGTCCAAATGGTGTCGAACGTGCTCACCGGGCGTGAGGACGTGCTGATGCGGATAGAACACATGTGGGAATTCATGCTGCCGGCACTCGCGCCTGCCAGCTAGCCGTTCCGGCCCGATCCTACTCCTGCCCGGATTGCGTGGATTTTTCCGGTTCCGCCAGGTCGTCTATGAGCTTGAGCCCTCGCTTCGCCCATTCAATCTCCGTCTCAGCTCGAGCGACGAGGCCTTCATAGGTAAAGATCTTGTATTCAATGGTGCGCTGGTGGTCGGCCTTGGGAGTTACGGCCAATCGCTTGTTCAACATCTCATTGGTGCCGGACTTCAATTCCCCGATCATGAGCAGCCACTGGTCGCGACGCATGGCGTGATAGTCGATATGCGCCCGCATGTGGTCCCTCGCAGCCTCCGGTTCCACCCATTCAAGGTAGGCGGCCTTCAGGTGAACAGGGTCACGCTCACGCGAGTACTCCAACGGTGAATACATCCACTCACGGAAGACATCCCTGCCCTCCTCGGTGATCCGATACTGCGTCTTCTTGCCCCGCGGCCCCCAGGAAACCTCCTCCGCCGTGAGCAGTCCGCCTTTTTCCATCTTGCGCAGTTCCGGGTAAATCTGGGAATCCGGGGCGTGCCACACGAAGCCCACGGAGGACCCGAAGCGTTTGGCGAGGTCGTATCCGGTCATCGGCTCAACCGAAAGCAAGGCCAGGATGGCGTGGCGGAGACTCATGAGAAGTTCCTTTCAAGGTCTTGCCAATCACTATATCTATAGATAGTGTGTGACGCACCCCACCATCTATGGCCATAGATAGTTGGGTGTATTTGGAAATTTTGCGAAAGGTCAACGATGACTGTGCTTCAGTCCAGCAGTTCCACCACCAGCAAGGTTCTTGGGCATCCTGTGAATGCCTGGTACGTCGCCGCTTGGGATCACGAGGTGACCCGTAAACCCATGGCACGCCGCATTGCCAACAGGCCGCTGGCCCTCTATCGCACCGAGGATGGCAAAGCTGTGGCTCTTGCCGATGCTTGCTGGCATCGGCTGGCACCCCTGTCCATGGGGAAGGTGGTGGGGCGGGACGAGATCCAGTGTCCGTACCACGGCATCCGGTACAACTCCGCAGGCCGCTGTACTTCCATGCCTGCGCAGGAGACCATCAATCCCTCCGCCACTGTCCCCTCCTTTCCCGTGGTCGAACGGTACCGGTTCGTCTGGGTCTGGTTGGGCGATCCCGGAAAAGCGGACCCTGACCTCATCCCGGACATGCACCAGATGGACAGTCCGGAATGGGCCGGCGACGGACAACTGATCTACGCTCCGTGCAACTACCAGCTGGTACTCGATAACCTGATGGATCTCACCCATGAGGAATTCGTCCACTCCTCCAGCATCGGCCAGGAGGAATTGAGTGAGTCGGATTTCGTCGTCACCCATGACGGTCGGACCGTCACCGTTACCCGGTGGATGCTCGATATCGAGCCCCCGCCCTTCTGGCTCAAGAACATGCGGGACAAGTTCCCAGGGTTCACCGGGCGGGTCGACCGGTGGCAGATCATCCGCTACGAGGCACCATCGACAATCCTGATCGACGTCGGCGTCGCCAAGGCGGGTTCCGGCGCCCCTGAAGGCGACCGCAGCCAAGGCGTGAACGGCTACGTGATGAACACCATCAGTCCGGAGACCGACAAGACGTGCCACTATTTCTGGGCCTTCATGCGCAACTACTGCCTGGACAGCCAGCTGATCACCACGCAATTGCGCGACGGAGTCGACGGCGTTTTTGCAGAGGACGAAGCCATGTTGACCGCTCAGCAGGAAGCCATCGACGCCAATCCCGACTACGAGTTCTACAGCCTCAACATCGACGCTGGAGGAATGTGGGTGCGCCGGATGATAGAGCGGATGCTCGACGCCGAGGGCCGACTGGCCGCCGCCGCGCTCTGAGAACACTGGCTTCGAGGAGACAAGACAATGGCAGCAAACAACACCGAAGTCTGGCAGTCCGCAATAGTCACCGCAGTGGTCGATGTGGCCGCAGGCATCAGGCGGATTGAACTCGCGCCATCCCTGCCGATTCCCGCCGAACCGGGATCCCACGTCGACGTTATGGTCGTGGTTGACGGCTCGCAGGAGAAGCGCTCCTATTCAGTCGTAGAGTGCTCAGAGGATGGTGCCCGCCTGGTCATCAGTGTTTTGAAGGCCCCCGCTTCCCGAGGCGGCTCTGTCTTCATGCATATGCTCCAGGCCGGCGACACGCTGCGCATGACGCAGCCGCTGCAGAACTTCCCTCTCCGGATCGGGGCGCAGCGATACGTGCTTCTGGCCGGCGGGATCGGCATTACCGCCATCATGAACATGGCCACCGTGCTTCGCAGCGTCAAGGCCGACTACACAGTGATTTATGTCGGGCGCAGCCGAGCCGCAATGGCGTATCTGGAAGAGCTGCGGGAGTCACACGGAGACCGGCTCCGGCTTCATGTCGATGACGAAGGCAACGGCCTGGACGTCCGCAGCCTGGTGGGAGAGCTCGACGCGACGACCGAGCTCTACATGTGTGGTCCGATCCGGCTCATGGACGCCGTGCGCCGCGCGTGGGGAGAACATGGCCTTTCCCTGCCCAACCTGCGCTACGAGACGTTTGGCAACTCGGGGTGGTACGACCCCGAAGAGTTCATCGTCAACATCCCGCGGCTGGGCGTCGAAGCCACCGTTGGCCGTGGACGCTCCATGCTCGAGGCACTCGAAGAAGCAGGCGTCGACATGATGTTCGATTGCCGCAAAGGCGAATGCGGGCTGTGCGAAGTGCGGATCCTGGATCTCCAGGGCACCCTCGATCACCGTGACGTGTTCTACAGCGAGCGACAACAGCATGCGACCGAGAAGATGTGCTGCTGCGTTTCCCGCGCTGTCAACTCTCCCCTCCCCGCCAAGACACAAGGATCCCCGGCCGTCCTGACGATCGACGTTTCCTGAACCCTGTTACCCCGGACATCAGCACCGTCTCGATGCCCTATCCGCTCCACGCCCCGACGGTGGACGGCACGATACGACGAAGTATCTCCAAGAAAGGTTTACCGTGGACGTAAAGAGTGAGATCAAGAACTCACCCATGAGTCGCTTTCAGATAGTGACAGTGACTATCTGCCTTATCCTCATCATGATCGACGGCTTCGACGTCCTGGTCATGTCATTCACAGCCCCGACCCTTTCTGCCGAATGGAAAGTACCGCCCATCGAGTTGGGCTACCTCCTCAGTGCCGGGCTGTTCGGCATGTCGGCCGGCTCCATCCTGTTGACGCCCCTCGCGGACAGGATAGGGCGCAGGAACCTGACCCTGGTTGCATTGTCGATTATTTCGGTTGGCATGATCTTGTCCGTGACGGCAGCGGATGTCCCGCAGCTGATCGCCTACAGGGTTTTCACCGGGGTGGGCATCGGCGGCATGATTGCCAATCTCAGCGTCCTTGTTTCCGAATACTCCTCGGACCGCCGGCGTGGCCTGGCCATGGGAATATTCTCTGCGGGATACCCGATCGGCGGAGCTGTCGGCGGTGTTATCGCGGGGTCGTTGATTGCCTCCTACGGATGGCGGGCGGCTTTCGCATTCGGTGCAGTTATCAGCGTCGCAATGCTGGTTGCCAGCTGGTTCCTCCTGCCGGAATCCCTTGAATACCTGGCCGAGAAAGGCAACGAACGTTCGCTTCCGGCGATTAACAGGATTCTTGACAGGATGGGCCGCCCCCAGCTCATGGAGCTTCCAGCTGCCCCCTCCCTGCGGGAAAATTCCGAGAATGTCTTCAGAGAGGTCTTCGGTTCCAGGATGCTGGGTAAGACGCTGCTTATGTGGACCGGGTACGCGTTCCTTATTGCAGCGTTCTACTTCGCCAACACGTGGACCCCCAAAATTATGGCCGAAGCAGCAGGTGACAACCAGCTCGGTGTCACCGCTGGAATTCTCGTCAGCACTGGCGGCATCGTAGGCGCCCTGGGATTCGGCGTTCTTTCGACCTGGGTCAAGAGTCGCCTCCTGAATGCCATCTGCCTGGTGGTTGCCGGCTTCGCCTACATCGCCTTTGCCGGCTCGTTCGGCGCCACAGGTCTGGCCTTGGCCATTGCAACACTCGTCGGAATGCTCACCAACGCAGGCGTGGCCGGCTACTACACGATTGTCCCCCCTTTGTATTCCGCGAAGGCACGGGCATCAGGGTTCGGCTGGATGATCGGGGTTGGACGCCTGGTCTCCATCGTCGCGCCGATTCTGGTGGGATATCTGATCGCTGCCGGGATACCGCCGGTTACCATCTTCTATCTGTTCGCAGTCCCCTTGTTCCTGTCCGCCCTCTGCTGCGTCGCACTGGGCAGGGTACTTCGGCGGCGCGAGTCACTGGACTCAGTGCGTACGGAAGAGGACGAGCCCGCAATGAGCTAACGGCAATGGTCCTGGCGGCCCACTGGGATAAACGACGGACATGAAAAAGGAGAGCTACCAAGTTGGTAGCTCTCCTTTTTTATCCTGCTTTCCGCCGGACCAATATGGTGGAGCTGAGGGGACTCGAACCCCTGACCCCCTGCATGCCATGCAGGTGCGCTACCAGCTGCGCCACAGCCCCATATTCTTGCCGCCCGACGCCTGACCTCTGGGGCCATCCGCGCCGAAGCAACTCAAATATCTTAGAACAGCATTTCCGAAAATTCCAAATCGGGCATATTCGGAATCCGCGCTGCGCCTAGGCTTCGGAATCCTCCGCGGCTGCGGCCTGGGCCTGGGTCGCATCGCCCAGCTCAAGGTCAACCACAGGGCAGTCCTTCCACAGGCGCTCCAAGGCATAGAACACGCGGTCTTCGGCGTGCTGCACGTGGATGACGATGTCAGCGTAGTCCAAGAGGACCCAGCGACCTTCCGAACGTCCTTCGCGGCGGACCGGGCGAAGGTCCTGCTTAAGCAGCTCCTCTTCGATCCCGTCCACAATGGCATTGACCTGACGCTCTGTGGGAGCGGAGGCAATGAGGAAAACGTCAGTCAGTGCAAGCCGCTCGCTGACATCAAGGGCGACGATGTCTTCTGCCAGCTTGTCGGCTGCGGCACGTGCAGCATGACGGGCGAGGGTGATTGATTGTTCGTGTGCAGACAAGGGAACTCCTAGTTATGGCGCGTGGCCGTGAGATGGCGTGAGCCGTGTGGGGCGGAACTATCCGCTGGTAATCATGATGATGCCGACGATCAGGGCCACGAGACCCAGCGCCAGAACACCGTACTGCAATAAGCGGTTCCGCTGTGCCCTGGCCAAGCCGGCAGTGTTGGCGTCCAAGGGATCCAGCCCATAGGCAGTGCTGGCAGATACAGGCGGCCTCTGCGCCTCTTCACCGGGCCCAGCCTTGGGCTCAGTCTTGTTCCTGGCCGATCGGGCGACTGCCTCTGCCCGGGCCAGGACTCCTGCACGGCCACGCGGGGAGCGCTCTTTTGCCGGCGCCTTCCCTGCATCAAGCTTTGGACCTGACGAGGTGACCACCGGGACGAAGGTAGTACTCGGGCGCTTCATCACCGGACGTTCGACACCAGGAACCTTGACGAACTCCAGCGGAGTCACCATCGCCAAATTGTTCGCCGTTGAAGGACCGGCCGATGTGGACTTGTCCTTGCCCTGCCCGGCCTGGCTTGGTCCGGCCTGGTTTTGCTCGGCAAGCTTCTGCTTCGCTGCCGCGCGCTTGTTCAGCACCGCCGCGCGCTCAGCCAAGGCGATCTGCTGGGCCAGGACATCAGGATCAACAGCCAACGGATCCTGCTCAGCAATATGTTCGAGCTTGGAGGTTTGGTTCTGGACCTGCGCAGCAATCAATTCACGGACCGCCAGAGCCTGTTCCACAGACATCTCCGACTCCGCAGGCCCCTTGGGGCTGTTGGAGGGCGCAGCTTTCTTTGGCTGCGAGGCGTCTTGCTGCTGCGCGGGGTCTTGCTGCTGCGCAGCCTCCTGCTGCTTTGCCGGGGTCTGCTGTTCAGGGGTTTGCTGCTTGCCCCCATCGTTGCCTGCAACCTCAGGCTTGGCGCCCGGCAAAGGAACGACCGGGTTCATTGACGTGGCGACTTCTGCCTGAAGCTGCTGAAGCCGAAGCTGGCGACGCGTGGGCGGACCGCCACCGGACAGCTGCTCTTCCTTGTCGGCGAGCTCCTTGATGGTGCGCAGGGCTGCACGGTCACGTGCCCGGATCTGAGACGAACGTTCCTGCGCTGCAGCACCCACTGCGTCTACGGGGACATCTGCGGCGCGACGGTTGCGGGCGCTGGGACGCTCTGCATCGACAACTGCGTCCGTTTGCGGTGGTGCGATTGCCTCCGACTGGGCCTCAGGGTTCTCTTCCCGGGCACGGCGAAGTTCACGCCTGCTGCGGATGGGTCGCTGTTCCTGGCTGCTCATATTACAAACTCATTCAGTACGTGCTTGGTCGTCTGATCCGGAAAATGCAGGTGACAATTCTCCCGCTGCGGCCGCCGGTGCATACAGTCCATACTTTGCGATGTATTGCACCACGCCATCCGGCACCAGATACCACACGGGGTTGCCGGCACCGACGCGTATGCGGCAATCCGTGGAGGAGATCGCCATGGCCGGAACTTCGAGCAGGCTGACATCGTCCGTCCGCCCGAGATCGTTCAGCTCGTGCCCGGGACGGGTCACCCCCACGAAGTGCGCCAGGGACCAGAGCTCGTCCACGTCTTTCCAGGACAGGATCTGGGCCAGGGCATCTGCGCCTGTGATGAAGAACAGGTCTGCATCCGGACGCTGGGCCCGAAGATCCCGCAAGGTATCTATGGTGAACGTCGGACCGGGGCGGTCGACATCTACCCGGCTGACAGTAAACCGCGGATTCGACGCAGTGGCGATGACCGTCATCAAGTACCGGTGCTCAGGTTCGCTGACCAGTTTGTGCGATTTCTGCCATGGCTGGCCCGTGGGCACGAAGACGACTTCGTCGAGGTCGAACTTGGCTGCGACTTCACTTGCAGCCACAAGGTGGCCGTGATGGATGGGGTCAAAGGTTCCACCCATCACGCCCAGCCGAAGCCTGCGCTCCGACTCCCCGCGAGGTGTTGCGGCAATAATGTTAGTGGCCCTGGCCGTGGGTGTGCTTGTTCGGGTGCTGGCGGTGCGGATCGGCGTGCTCTTCCACTGCCTCGTGGCGGTTGCCCAGGTTGGTGTAGGACAGAGTTACGAACATGAGAACCAGCAGCAGGGCGAACATGACGACGCCGAAAACCCACGGCTCGGCCCACAACGGGGCGAGTTCCTCGTGGCCGCCTTCTGTCTGGGCGGCAATGGACGTGGCGATCTGCTGAAACAGCATCTTCTCCCCTAGTTGGTTCTCAAAGGATTTCGACGGCGGGACTCCCCGCCGTTCCTGGCTTCTGTTCTATGTTACCGCGTTGCTAGCCGCGGACTTGGCCTTCGCCCTGCACGATCCACTTTGTGGTGGTCAATTCGCTCAGGCCCATGGGGCCGCGGGCGTGAAGCTTTTGCGTGGAGATGCCGACCTCGGCACCAAGGCCGAGTTCGCCGCCATCGGTAAACCGGGTCGATGCATTCACAATGACGGCAGCGGAGTCGATCTCGGCGATGAAGCGTTCGGCGTTGGACAGGTTGTTCGTCAGGATTGCTTCAGTGTGTCCGGTGGTCCACTTGCGGATGTGCTTCACCGCATCGTCCAGGCTGTCCACCATGGCTACTGCGAGGTCGAGGTCCATGTATTCAGTGGCCCAGTCGTCGTCGTCAGCGGGAACGGTGTCGACACTGCTGCCGAGCGCCGCAGCAATCCGGTCGTCGACGTGGAGCGTCACTCCGGCTTTCCGCAGGGCGGCCGCAACAGCCGGCAGTGTGGTGGAACCCGAGTGCACCAGCAGTGTCTCCACGGTGTTGCAGACACTGGGGCGTTGGGTCTTTGCGTTGAGGAGGATCTCGACGGCCATCTCTTCACCCGCAGATTCGTCGATGAAGATGTGGACGTTGCCTTCTCCGGTTTCGATGACGGGCACAGAAGAGTTGTTCACCACGGTCTGGATGAGGTCCCGTCCGCCCCGGGGAATGAGCACATCAACCCGGCCACGGGCCCGCATCAGGACGTTGGCACCCTCGCGACCGTACTGGTCGACGGTCTGGATGGCATCAGCGGGAAGCCCCACCGAGTCCAGGGCGTCGCGCAGGATCCGGACCAAGGCCTCGTTCGTGTTCGCGGCAGCAGAACCACCCCGGAGGATCACCGCATTGCCGCTCTTCAGGGCCAGGCCGGCAATGTCAACCGTGACGTTGGGACGGGCTTCATAGATGGCAGCGACAACGCCCATAGGGACGTTGACCTGGCGAAGGCGGAGGCCGTTGGGCAGCGTCTGTCCCCTGACCACATTGCCCACGGGATCGGGCAAGCCGGCCAGGTTCTCCAAGGCTGCAACCAGGCCGTCAATACGCTCCGGAGTCAGAGTGAGGCGGTCAAGAAGCGCTGCGGAGGTGCCGTTGGAGCGGCCCGCAGCGACATCCCTGGCGTTGGCCTCGAGTATTTGCTTACGGTTCTCCAGCAATGCCGCACCGATGGCTCGAAGCGCACGGTCCTTCCATGCACGGTTCGCCTGTCCAAGGCGTCGGGCTGCCTTCCTTGAGCGGTCGGCAATGGCGTGGACGGCAGCCTCAAGCTCTTCCGGTGACAACGGAAGGCGTCCTGCCGCAGGGTTCTCCGGTGCGTGGCCGGTGGTACCGGTAACGTCGGAGATCACGGGGGCGTCAGGGGTCAGCGCTTCAGTCATGCACCCAGTTTAGATGAGCGCGGCCTCTGCAGAAGCACCAGATCGTCAACATGAACAACTTCACGGTCATAGCCCTGCCCCAGGGACTGGCCAAGCTCCTGGGTGGTCCGGCCCAGCATGCGGGGAAGCTCCTGGGATGAGTAGTTCACCAGTCCACGGGCCACGATGCTTCCGTCCAGTGACACCATCTCGACGGGATCACCGGCTTCGAAGTCACCGCTGACCCCCGCGATTCCTGCCGGAAGCAGCGAACGGTGCCGGTCGCGCACGGCCTTCACGGCGCCGTCGTCGAGAGTCAATCGGCCGTGAACCGTAGCCAGGTGGGCCAGCCACAAGAGGCGAACAGGTTTACGGTTCCCGTTCACCGCGAACCAGGTTCCGACGTCCTCCCCCGTAAGGGCGGCTGCAGCGTTGGCCGTGGAAGTTACCAATGCGTGGATGCCCGAGCCCGCGGCAATGGAGGCGGCCTCGACCTTGGTCATCATGCCACCGGTTCCGACACCGGCCTTCCCGGCCTTGCCGATGGTCACGTCCTCCAGATCCTGGGGGCCGCGGACCAGCGGAATGCGCCGGGCACCCTGGGAGGGAGGACCGTTATAGACGGCGTCGACGTCGGAGAGCAGCACGAGCGCGTCGGCGCGGACGAGGTGCGCCACGAGCGCCGCGAGGCGGTCGTTGTCACCAAAACGGATTTCGTGGGTGGCCACGGTGTCATTTTCATTGACCACCGGCACCACACCGAGGTTCAACAACCGGTCCAAGGCACGGAAGGCGTTGGTGTGCTGGGTTCGGCGCATCAGGTCATCGGCTGTCAGCAGAACCTGGCTCACAGTGACCCCGTGGGCGTTGAAGGCCTGCGTGTAGCGCGCCATGAGGAGCCCCTGGCCGACGCTCGCTGCTGCTTGCTGCGTGGCGAGGTCCTTGGGCCGCTTTGCCAGGCCCAAGGGCGCCAATCCGGCGGCGATGGCACCCGAAGACACCAGGATGATCTCAGTGCCTGCGTTTCGCTTAGCAGCGAGGGCATTCACCAGTTGGGTCAGGGATTTCTCCGAGATGCCGCCCTTGATGCTGGTCAAGGAGGAGGATCCGACCTTGACCACGATCCGCTTGGCGTCAGCTATCCCCTGGCGTTCCAATCCTGCAGCTTCCCCGGGAGCTTCGACGGTCCTAGTCGTCATCACCGGAATCCAGGGTGCTCTCCCTCACTGTCCGCGCACGGCGACCGCTGACGGATTCAGTCCAAATGCCCGCTTTGCGCTCGGCTTCCAGTTCAGCACGTGCTGCAGCCTTGGCTTCGCGGCGCTCGATCTGCTCTTCGCGCTTTTGTGAGCGGGTGGGGCGGTCACCGATGTCGGCGATACGGATGTCGGTGCCTCGCGGCGTTGCCAGCAGTTCGGCACCTGCCATCATGGTGGGCTCCCAGTCGAAGACGACGCCGTCATCCTCACCGATGACCACGGTGTCGCCGGGCTTGGCGCCGACCTTGAACAGCTCAGTCTCAACGCCAAGCTTCGCGAGCCTGTCGGCCAGGTAGCCGATGGCTTCCTCGTTGGTGAAGTCGGTCTGCTTGACCCAACGCACGGGCTTTTCGCCCAGGACGCGGAACAGCGGTTCGAGGTTCTTTTCCTCACGGCGGATCCTGAAGCCGGATTCGTTGACGGCACGTGGCCGCAGGACCGGCGCAGCCACCTTCGGCGGCGCAGTCCGGACGGCGTCGCGCGCGGCCTTGACGATCTCAGCCATGGCGAATCCGAGCTGGCGCAGGCCCGCGTGGCTGGTCGCCGATACTTCGAAGACGCGGTAACCGCGTGCTTCAAGGTCGGGACGGACGAACTCTGCCATGTCCTTGCCGTCAGGAAGGTCCACCTTGTTCAGGACAACCAGCTTGGGGCGCTCGTTCAACGGAACAACTTCGCCGTCGGCGCCGGCGTAACTCATGTCCACCGCGTACTTCTCAAGCTCGGCTTCGATGATGGCGAGGTCGGACAAAGGATCGCGGTCGGATTCCAGGGTGCCGCAATCAAGGACGTGGACAAGAGCCGCGCAACGCTCGACGTGGCGCAGGAAGTTGTGGCCAAGGCCCTTGCCTTCGCTGGCACCTTCGATGAGGCCCGGGACATCGGCGATGGTAAAACGGACATCGCCTGCTTCCACCACGCCGAGGTTGGGAATCAGGGTGGTGAAGGGGTAGTCCGCAATCTTCGGGCGCGCGGCGGACATGGCGGCAATCAGGCTGGACTTGCCGGCGGACGGGAAACCGACGAGTGCGATGTCGGCAATGGACTTCAGTTCCAGGACGATGTCGCTGGATTCGCCTTCGATGCCGAGCAGCGCGAAACCAGGGGCCCGGCGCTTCTGCGATGACAGGGCCGCGTTGCCGAGGCCTCCCTGGCCACCAGCGGCTGCAACGTACTCGGTGCCTTCGCCGACGAGGTCGGCCAGGACCTCGCCGTCCTTGGTCTTGACCACAGTGCCGTCAGGCACGGGAAGAATGAGGGTTTCGCCGTTCTTGCCACCGCGCCAGTCCCCCATGCCCGGGCCACCGTTGGTGGCGTGGCGGTGGGGTGCGTGGTGGTAGTCCAGCAAAGTGGTTGTCTGCGCGGAGACGCGGAGGATGACGTCGCCGCCATTGCCGCCGTTGCCGCCGTCGGGACCACCGAGCGGCTTGAACTTCTCGCGCTTCACGGAGACACAGCCGTGGCCGCCGGTTCCGCCGGATACATGCAGTACTACCCGGTCTACAAAGCTCGCCACGTGGATCTCCTCAGTTGCTGTTTCCAGCGTTGTTGCTGTTGCCAGCGCTGTTGCAAAACCAGTGCGCCCGGGGCGCCCTAGTCGATTGTAATGCGGTTAAAAGAACGGTGGAGCGGGCCGTTTGGCCCGCTCCACCGGTTCAGAACTTGTTGTTACTCTGCAGCTGCAGCAGCAACGATGTTCACTACGCGACGGCCGCGGCGAGTACCAAACTCAACCGCACCGGCCTGCAGGGCGAACAGGGTGTCGTCGCCACCACGGCCGACGCCTGCACCGGGGTGGAAGTGGGTTCCACGCTGGCGGACGATGATCTCGCCGGCGGAAACTACCTGACCACCGAAACGCTTGACGCCCAGGTACTGTGCGTTGGAGTCACGACCGTTGCGAGTGGAACTCGCGCCTTTTTTGTGTGCCATCTGAAATGCCTGCCTCTAAATTTCTGGGAAACTGAAAATCTGAACAGCGGTAACGAAAGTTACGCGATGCTGGTGATCTTGATCTTGGTCAGTTCCTGACGGTGACCCTGACGCTTCTTGTAGCCGGTCTTGTTCTTGAACTTCTGGATGACGATCTTCGGACCACGGAGGTCTTCGAGGATTTCAGCCGTAACCTTGACGTTGGCCAGTTCCGCAGCAGCGGAGGTGACCTTGTCGCCGTCAACCAGGAGCAAGGCGGGCAGCTCAAGCGTGCTGCCGGCTCCACCGGGGACGCGGTTCAGCGTTACGTAGTCTCCAACGGAAACTTTTTCTTGGCGGCCGCCTGCGCGGACAATCGCGTACACCACTTGGGTACTCACTTCTCTCGACGTTTATAACTAAATTTGCGTGCGGAACCCTGAGCCGGAAATCAGGCTGGGTTCACGCTGTGCCTCAACGCCGTGGACTTCTGTTCGAAGCCCGCGAGTCATCCCATGAACAATTCCACGGGGCATAACCCAAGTGTTGGCGTAAGCACCGAAGATCAAGATTACGCTAGTTTGACCCTCAGCTGCAAATGAGGCCGGATCCGGAGGCTGCCACGTGACTTGCGTCACGAGTCGTAACGGACTCTCCCGGCACCGTGCCCATACAGCCTACAGGGTTCGGCAACGCTTCACGCGATCCGGCGCGCGGAGTAAGCCGGCTTTGCTACCGGATTGCCGCATGGCCCGGGGCGTAAAGCCGGGGAGCATCGAAGAACGCGGTCTCGTAGCGGCAGGACTGCCGGAAGGCCTCGAGCATGTCTGCCCGCTCACGGCCCGAGGCTGCGACTGCCGCGGCGTCGGTAAACGTGATGGCCTCGCGGGTAGCGGCGGCAAAGGCCTCGTCGGCATAGGTCCTCAGCCACTCCGCGTAAGGATGGGCGGCTGACGCCCCGGCCTCCACAAAAGCTGTGTGGAGTTTTTGCCCCACCTCCGCGTACAACCAGTAGCAAGGCAGGATTGCGGCCAGGACCACTGCGTAGCTGCCCGACATCGAAGCGGCCAGCAGGTGGTCCACGTAGGCTTTGGTTACCGGCCCGGTCACGTCCGACGCCTCACGGGTGCTCAGCCAGTTCCTGTGCAGCTCCGATTCAACTTCCAGGCATTGCTGTGAGCCCTTGGCCCAGAACAGCTGTTCCTCTTCCGTGGGCGCCAAGGCAGCTGCCCGGGCAAGCACCCTGGAATAGCCGTTCAAATAGATGGCGTCCTGTGCCAGGTAGTAGCTGAATGCCGTCTCCGGCAGCTGCCCGGACTGCAGTTCCTGGATGAAGTCCAGCTCGTGGATTCTTTCAAGCTCAGGGACGGCTTCTTTCCACAACGTGGCTGCGAACCCGCCGCTGCTGAGCTTGCGCTGATGGTGGAAGTGGTCCACAGGCCCGTTGCCTCCGCCAACCTCCAACTCAGCTGAACCCCTCAGCGCTTGGAGCAGCCAGGGTTTTACGTCCCGCAGCGACGCTTCCCAGTCACCCTCACGTACCTGGACCGTGGCCAACGCCGAAGACAACGAGCACCCAGTGCCATGGCTGTTCTTTGTGTCAATCCGTGGTCCGGCTACCTCCACGATGTCCTGTCGCAACAAGCCACCGGTGTTGATCAACGCGTCCGGACATTCCGAGCCCGCCAAGTGACCGCCCTTGACCAGCACGGTGTTGCCGCATTCTGCGGCCAGTCGCTTGCCTTGCTCCAGGGCCGAAGCCCAATCGGGCGCCTCGGGCTCGCCCAACAACATGGCAAGCTCCGGCAGGTTGGGCGTGATGAGGTCCGCCAAGGGAAGCAGGGAACGAAGAGCATCCCCTGCCGTCTCCGTCAGGAGGCGGTCACCGCTGGTGGCTACCATCACCGGGTCAAGGACGACGACGGCGGGACGCACTTCCTCGAGCCACCTGCGGACCTCATTAATCACCTCTGCGTCCCCCAGCATCCCGATCTTGACGGCATCGATGGCAATGTCGCTGCTGATCGCGGTCAACTGTTGCCGCAGGAACTCCACCGGGGGTACGTGCACCGCGCTGACGCCATGGGTGTTCTGTGCAGTCAGGGCAGTGATGGCAGCCATTCCGTAGCCGCCGTGCGCGGCAATGCTCTTCAGGTCCGCCTGGATTCCGGCTCCCCCGGAGGGATCGGAGCCTGCAATGCTCAGTACCCGCGGGGTCTGCCTGCGGTCCGTCACCAACGGGTATACAGAGGAATATGACAACTCAGCCATGAGGACATCCCTTCGCCGGTGCTAACCGGACAGGTTCAACGGGTCTGGATCTCAGCCCGGCCCAACGCCTGGCACCCCGTGTCAGTCCCCCAGCCTAACGCACCGGTAAAGGCAAGGGCCCCGCAATGCCCGCTCCTGGCGGATATTACAGGGCCCTTGAAACCGCTGGGTCGATCAGAGCTCGGAAGCAGGCACGCCGACTCCAAGGATGATGGGTTCCTCTGAAGCCGGCTTCCTGACCGGTTCTGCCGGCGCCTTGGACTCGTGGGCTGAACCCTGGGCAGCCGAAGCAGCTTCCTCGTGGTGCTCAACGCTGGTCTCGTTGGCTGCCCCTTGTGCCCTGCTGGCACTGCGGTTCCGGCGGCCCCGGCGGCCACGCGAAGCCGAAGGAGCTTCCTCGGCTGCGGGAACCCGTGCCGAAGCTGCCGCGGCCGGGGCCGCTGCAGCCTTGGGAGCAGCCGCCGCTGCACTTTCCTGGGTGCCCTCTTCCTCGACCGCCGGGGCTGCCCCGAGGTGCGAGAACGCCTCGGCCAAACGGTCCAGGCTCATGGCCGGTTCGGAGCTCTGCGGCTCGTCGTGGTGTTCAACGAACGGCAACGCAACTTCTTCACCGCCAAAGCGAAGCACCGGGGTGGAGCGTGCTTCCCGGACCGCGGCCTCATGGGCCTCTGCGGCCTGGTCCGCGGGAGCATCCGCGGTCACAGGAGGCACAGACGTTGCGCCGGCGTCGTGCTGTCCTGCAGCCCGGGCCAGTTCTTCGGCCTTGTGAATTTCGTCGTCGTGCAGGTGGGCAGCATGCGCAGCGGCGGCAATAGTTGCCAGCGCCGCACGGGTCGCTTCGGCCTTTGCCTGGCGCGCAGGATCCTGCGGTTCCGGGTGGGCAGCCGGTGCGGCCGGGGCGGGTGCCGAGTGGGCCTGGGCCGGCGCCTCTGCCGCACCCTGCGCTCCGCCCTTGCCGCGGCGGCGCTTGCGTTCGGTGCGGGCGGTGGGCTGCTGAGCCTCGGTGTTGGGACGGTGTTGCTCGGCGGCCACAACGTTGGCACGGCGGTGCTCCACGGGCTCGTCGTGCGTCACGACACCGCGGCCTGCGCAATGCTCGCATTGCTCACCGAAAACTTCAAGGAGTCCGGTGCCCATGCGTTTGCGCGTCATCTGTACCAAACCGAGCGAGGTCACTTCAGCAACCTGGTGCTTGGTACGGTCGCGGCCCAGGCATTCAACCAGGCGGCGCAGCACAAGGTCGCGGTTGGATTCGAGGACCATGTCGATGAAGTCGATGACAATAATGCCGCCGATGTCACGCAGGCGAAGTTGCCGGACTACTTCCTCGGCAGCTTCAAGGTTGTTCTTGGTGACTGTCTCTTCCAGGTTGCCGCCGCTGCCGGTGAACTTACCGGTATTGACGTCCACCACGGTCATGGCCTCGGTGCGGTCGATGACCAGCGAACCACCGGAGGGCAGGAAGACCTTGCGTTCGAGTGCCTTGTGGATCTGCTCGTCGATGCGCCAAGCGGAGAAGATGTCCTGGTCCTTGGTCCACTTCTCGAGCCGGCCCACCAGGTCGGGAGCAACGTAGGTGACGTAGGCCTCGATGGTGTCCCAGGCGTCGTCACCGGAAACGATCAGCTTGGAGAAGTCCTCGTTGAAGACGTCGCGGACCACCTTGATGGTGAGGTCCGGTTCGCCGTAGAGCAGCTCCGGCGCAAGCACCTTGGTGGAGGAAGCCTGCCCTTCGATACCTTCCCACTGCGCGCGGAGCCGGTTGATGTCGTGGGTCAGTTCTTCTTCCGACGCACCTTCAGCGGCGGTACGGACAATGACGCCGGCATTTTCGGGCAAGCGGTCCTTGAGGATGCGCTTGAGGCGGTTGCGTTCGACGTCGGGCAGCTTGCGGGAGATGCCGGTCATGGACCCGCCTGGCACGTACACCAAATAGCGGCCGGGCAAGGAAATCTGGCTTGTGAGGCGGGCACCCTTGTGGCCCACGGGATCCTTGGTGACCTGGACCAGGACGGAGTCGCCGGACTTCAGTGCGTTCTCGATCCGGCGCGGCTGGCCTTCGAGGTTGACCGCGTCCCAGTTCACTTCACCGGCGTACAGCACCGCATTACGTCCGCGTCCGATGTCCACGAAGGCAGCTTCCATCGACGGCAGAACGTTCTGGACCTTGCCCAGGTACACGTTGCCGATCAGGGAGTCCTGCTGCGTCTTGGACACAAAGTGCTCAGCCAGAACACCGTCCTCAAGGACACCGATCTGGATTCTGTCATCGCGCTGCCGGACGATCATCTGCCGGTCAACCGACTCGCGGCGTGCCAGGAACTCCGCTTCCGTGATGACCTGGCGGCGGCGTCCGGTCTCGCGGGACTCGCGGCGACGCTGCTTCTTCGCCTCAAGCCGCGTGGAGCCCTTGACGCTGGCTACCCGGTTGGAGGGGGCAGTTTCCGTGATGGGGCGCGGAGCGCGGACACGGGTGACCGTGTTGGGCGGGTCGTCGTCCGAGCCGCCGGTCAGTTCAAGGTCCTGGTCCCCGCGGCGGCGCCGACGACGACGACGCGACGTGACGCCCTCTTCGAGGGCTTCAGCTGCCGGAGCCTCTTCATCCCCGGAGTCGCTGCTGTCTTCGCTGTCATTTTCGCGCTCGGTTCCGCGGCGGCCACGGCGGCCACGGCTCCGGCGGCGACGACGGTTGCCACCTTCGTCCAGTTCGCCTTCAGCGCCGGTTTCGGCGTCGTCTTCAGCCTCGTCGTCCTTCTCTTCCGCAGCAGCGGCACGCGGGACGGTGGTGAGGTCAGGGGCCTGGAAAATCATGGAGGTAATGGAAACGGGCTCCATGAACAGTGACGTCGCTGCGGGAGCTGCTTCTTCGGCAGATGCGGCGTCCTCGGCAGCTTCTTCCTCAGCAGCAGGCGTCTCGGGCTGGGAGCCGGCGTCCGGCGTCGTGGTTTCTGCGGCAGGTTCTTCGACCACTTCCGCCGCAACGGGCGCCTCTTCCGTTTCTACCTTCGGCTTTGCAGCACGACGACGGCGGACCGGCTTTTCGGGGGCAGCTTCAACAACGGCCTCGGACTGGTTGCCTGCAGCGGCTTCCTGCTCGACGGCGGTGTCGTCCCCGAGTCCGGGCAGCGGCTCGGCGGGTTCGACCTTTTTGCGGGCGCGGGTCCGGCGTACCGGCTTCTCAGCAGCTTCAGCTGTCTCTTCGACAGCGGGCACCTCAATTGCAGGCGTCTCTACTTCTTCGACCGCCTTCGGCGCAGCCTTGCGCCGGGTCCGTGTGGCTTTCTTTGGCGCTTCCGCGGTTTCCGCGGGGGCTGCCTCTTCATTAACGGCTACAACCTGGTCATTATCCATATACGGCAACACTCCTGCCCCAGCGACACCGCCACATCCGGCGCCCAGTGGGGCAAATATTGTCAAAACCCGCAGGCGTTGACAGAAGTCGATAGTATGCCTTCCGGTTCGCACCATCCTTGGGGTGCGGCAGCCCTGGAAGACCGGTGGCTCAGCTCTGAAACCCGTTGTTCTGCTGCCACAACCAGGTGCCGTCCATTGTCATGGCGGGCCTACCGAGGATCGACGTGATCCTGGCATGCCCAGCTCATGCTGGCGGTCTTGGGAACAAGTCACCGGACCGGAATCCGAATGTGGGTCGGCTTCCAGCCATGTTCATTCTCTCACACCCGTACGACTTTGCCCGCTAGGGTGCTGTGTCGCACCGGTGGGGAAAAGCTGGGCGACTCCCCCAGCCTCCGGCGTTACAATCCTCCCAAGAGCACTTCCCGGGCTGCCGGGCACACTGTCGAAAAGGATAAGATCCACGATGCCGAGCACTGCCAGGGAGAACCTGGCCAAGAAAGCCTTCACCCCCGTGGAGGAATCGTCCACACCCCGGGAAACGTTGCCCAAGTTTGTCCGCGACAAGCCTTTCGCATGGCTCCTGCTGATTACCGGGACCATCGGTTGGTTGGCGTCCGGCGCCTTGGTCCTGGAGAAGCTCCAGGTGCTTGAGGACCCCAACCACGTCACTGCCTGCGATGTGAACCCCTGGGTTTCCTGCGGAACCGTGATGAAGACGTGGCAAAGTTCACTGTTCGGGTTCCCCAACATGTTCATCGGCATTGTTGCCTTTGCGGTCATCATCACCACTGCAGTGGGTTTGTTGTCGGGTGCCAGGTTCTCGCGCGGTTACTGGTTGGGCCTCCAGGGGGGTGTGACCCTTGGCTTCGCTTTCGTGGTGTGGTTGTGGTCCCAAGCCCTCTATGCCATCAATGTGCTCTGCCCGTTCTGCATGATCGTATGGGCCGTCATGATCCCCATGTTCGTCTGGGTCACCATCCGCAACATTGTCCACGGCATGATCAAGGCACCGCCGTCACTGGCCAAGTTGCTGGGTGACTCCGGCTGGATCGTCGTGGCGCTGCTGTACGTCGCCGTCGTCGCCACCATTTTCTTTGCCTTCATCCACGTTTTCGCCGGGACGTCGGGCTACTGAGCACCTCTAAACCACCGCGAGATGACAGTTAAGGCCAATGTTCGTATCGAACATTGGCCTTAACTGTCATTTCGGTGAAGCCTTTTTTAGCTTGCAAACCAGATCTTGATCTCGCGCTCAGCCGACTCAACGGAGTCGGAGCCGTGGACCAGGTTCTGCTGGACTGCCAGTCCCCAATCGCGGCCGAAGTCGCCGCGGATGGTGCCCGGTGCCGCCGTCGTCGGGTCCGTGGTCCCGGCGAGGGAGCGGAAGCCTTCGATAACGCGGTGGCCTTCGAAGACCGCAGCGATGACGGGACCGCTCAGCATGAACTCAACCAGCGGCTCGTAGAAGGGCTTGCCCACGTGCTCCTCGTAGTGCTGCTCCAGCAGTTCGCGGGTGGCGTTGACCTTCTTCAATTCGGCCAGGGTGTAGCCCTTGGCTTCGATGCGGGCCAGGATGCTGCCGCCCAGGTTGCGGGCGACGCCGTCGGGCTTGACCAGGACAAGGGTCCGTTCAATGCTCACAGTTGCTCCAATGTGAAGTGTTCGGTGGTTTCCCAGCCAGTTTACGGGGTTTGCGGACCAGCTTGGTCACCGTGGGCCGCGTCCCATTCGGCCTGCTCACGGTCGCGCTGGGCCACCTCGCGGTCAATCCTCATGCCGGCGCGGATCCCGTACCACCAGCAGATGGCGAACAGGACACCCACGATGAACATCATGGGTTCTGCCAGGCCGGTCAGAATGAGCACGATCTGAAGTACCCACCCCAGGGCGATGCCCCACGGCTTGGACAACACGGCGCAGGCGAGAACCAGCACCACGCTCAGGGCAATTCCGACTCCCAGGATAATGCCGGGTTCCACTTCGCCGCGCTTCAGGCCAAACACCGCCAGCGTGCCGAAGAAGGCAACGAAGGCTTCGAGCAGCAGCACCGTGGATGCAAACATCACTTTGGTGGAGCGGCGCTTTTTCGGCATGCCGGGGCGCCATTCACGCTGTGCCTTGGTCATTTTCGCCATGCTAGGCACCCGCCTTTCCCAGCAGGATCCGGGCCTCCGCCACCACCGTGATGGAACCGGTCACCAGCACTCCGCCTGCGAGGTCGTCGTTCGATTCGGAACGTTCAACGGCCCACTCAATGGCGTCGTCGAGCTTCTCGGCGATGTGCACGTTTTCCTCACCGAAACCGAGGTCGACGGCGAGCTCCGCCAGTTCGGCGGCAGGAACGGCCCGTGGCGAGGTGGACTGGGTGAAACAGAATTCCTCGGCGAGATCCCCCAGTGAATCCTTGAGTGTTTTCAGGATTTCCTCGGCGTCCTTTTCACGCAGGACGCCCACCACCACCACCAGTTTGCTGAAGCTGAAAGCCTCCTGGATGGCCTCAGCCGAAACCCTGATGCCGTCGGGGTTGTGGGCTGCGTCGACCACGATGGTCGGCGCGGTCCGGACAACTTCCAGGCGGCCGGGCGAGGTCACGGTGCCGAAGGCCTCGCGAAGCACCTCGGCGTCGAGTTCCTTCTCGCCGCCCCCGAAAAAGGCTTCCAAGGCAGCCACGGCAACAGCTGCATTCTCGGCCTGGTGGGCACCATGGAGCGGGAGCAGCAGGTCTTCGTAGCGTCCAGCGAGTCCTTGGATGGTCACCACCTGCCCACCCACAGCGACGCTGCGCGATTCGACGCCGAATTCGACTCCCTCGAAGCGGAACGGCACGTCGACTTCGCGAGCCTTTTCCAGCAGGACCTGCGCCGCATCCACTGGCTGGGCTGCGCTGACCAGGAAGCCACCGGCCTTGATGATGCCGGCTTTCTCGTAGGCAATGTCTTCGGTGGTGTCACCCAGGAGGTCGGTGTGGTCCAGCGAAATCGGAGTGATGACCGAGACCTGGCCGTCACCGACGTTGGTGGCGTCGGTGATGCCGCCAAGACCGACTTCGATCACGGCCACATCAACAGGCTGGTCCGCGAAGATGGCGAAGCCCAGGATGGTGACGCACTCGAAGTACGTCAGCCTGGGCTGGCCTTCAGCTACCAGTTCGTTGTCCACGATCTCGAGGTACGGCCGGATTTCGTCCCAGATCCGCACGAAAGTGTCATCGGAAACGGGTTCACCGTTGATGCTGATCCGTTCGGTCACCTTGGACAGGTGTGGGCTGGTGTAGCGGCCCGTGCTGAGCCCGTGGGCGCGCAAACCGGCTTCAATCATCCGGGCAGTGGAGGTCTTTCCGTTGGTGCCCGTGATGTGGATGATCGGGAAGGCCTTGTTCGGCTCCCCCAGCACATCCATGGCGCGGAACAGCGGCGCAAGGCGCGGTTCCATCTTGTTTTCCGGCGCGCGGCCCAAAAGCTCGGCGTAGACGCTCTCGACGGAGAATTCGTCGGTCATGGATCAGGCCCCTGCCTTCTCTACGGTGATCTGCGGTTCTCCCGCATCCGAAACCTGGACGTCGAGTTCCACGGTCAGGGTTTCGGTCTTGACCAACCCGGCGTTGGCCTTAAGGGCTTCCACGACGTCCTGCTGTGCTTCCACCGTGGTCTTGATACGGTCGCTCACATTGAAGCCGGCATCCTTGCGTGCCTGCTGGATGGCACGGACCATATCCCGGGCGAGCCCCTCGGCCGCGAGTTCGGGCGTGACCTCGGTGTTCAGGACCACGAACCCGCCTCCTGGCAGCACCGCAACCGAAGCCGAACCGCCGTCGACCGAGTCCGAAACCACTGTTTCCAGCGTGTATTCCTGTGGCTCAAGTTCCAAGCCGCCGGCAACGACCACACCGGCGTCGTTGACCGACCAGTCGCCGGACTTGGAACCCTTGATGGCCTGCTGGACGTTCTTGCCCAGGCGCGGACCGGCGGCACGGGCATTGACCACGAGCTTCTGCTCGATGCCGAATTCCTCGGGTGAGGCCGTGGCTGCGTCCAGCAGCCGCACCGACCGCAGGTTGAGTTCATCGGCGACGACGGCGGCGAAGCCTTCCAGCGCATCTGCCCCCGGTGCCACAACAGTCAGTTCCTGCAGCGGCAGGCGGACACGCAGGTTCGCGGCCTTGCGCAGGCTGGAACCGGTGGAGCAGATCTGCTGTACACGGTCCATGGCTTCCACCAGACCCGGGTTTGACGGGAACAGCGAAGCTTCGGGCCAGTCAGCCAGGTGCACGGATCGGCCACCTGTCAGCCCCCGCCAGATCTCCTCCGAGACGAGCGGCAGCAGTGATGCCGACACTCGGCACACAGCTTCCAGTGCCGTGTAGAGGGCGTCGAAGGCGTCGACGTTCTCGTCAAAGAAGCGCTGGCGGCTGCGGCGGACGTACCAGTTGGTGAGCATGTCCAGGTAGCTGCGAAGTTCATCGCAGGCGCCGGAGATGTCGTAGGTGTCCAGGCTTTCGGTGACCTTGCGGACGAGGTCACCGGTGTTGGCCAGGAGGTACTGGTCCAGCGTGTCCGAGTAGCCGTCGTAACGAAGCTTGGCATCGTAGCCTTCCCCGCCATTGGAAGCGTTCGTGTAGAGCGTGAAGAAGCTGTACACATTCCAAAGCGGAAGGATGACCTGGCGGACACCGTCGCGGATGCCCTGCTCGGTGACGATCAGGTTTCCACCACGGAGGATGGGGCTGGACATCAGGAACCAGCGCATGGCGTCGGAGCCATCACGGTCCAGGACCTCGGAGACATCCGGGTAGTTCCGCAAGCTCTTGGACATCTTCTGGCCATCGGAACCCAGTACGATGCCGTGGCTGATCACGTTGCGGAAAGCCGGCCGGTCGAACAGTGCCGTAGACAGGATGTGAAGCATGTAGAACCAGCCACGGGTCTGGCCGATGTACTCCACGATGAAGTCCGCGGGATTGTGGGTGTCGAACCAATCCTCGTTCTGGAACGGGTAGTGCACCTGGCCGTAGGGCATCGAACCGGAGTCGAACCACACATCCAGCACGTCCTCGACGCGGCGCATGGTGGACTTGCCCGTGGGGTCATCCGGGTTCGGGCGTGTGAGCTCGTCGATGAAGGGCCGGTGCAGGTCCACCTGGCCCTCGTTGTTAACGGGCAGGCGGCCAAAGTCGGCTTCGAGGTCGGCCAGGGAGCCGTAGACGTCCGTGCGCGGGTACTCGGGGTCATCGGACTGCCACACCGGGATGGGCGAACCCCAGTAGCGGTTGCGGCTGATGGACCAGTCGCGGGCGTTGTCGAGCCACTTGCCGAACTGGCCGTCCTTGACGTTGCCGGGGATCCAGTTGATCTCCTGGTTCAGCTCGGACATGCGGTCCTTGAACTTGGTGACCTCCACGTACCAGGAGGAGACCGCCCGGTAGATCAGGGGGTTGCGGCAACGCCAGCAATGCGGGTAGCTGTGCTCATAGCTGGCCTGGCGTACCAGGCGGCCATCGGCGCGCAGCACCTGGGTGATGGGCTTGTTGGCGTCGAAGACCTGGAGGCCCACGATGTCGGCGAGCTCACCATGGGCGAACAGCGGCAGGAACTTGGCGCCCTCATCCACCGACAGGACAACGGGGATTCCCGCTGCTTCACAGACCTTCTGGTCATCCTCACCGTAGGCGGGAGCCTGGTGGACGATGCCCGTACCGTCTGTGGTGGTGACGTACTCCGCCACAAGGATGCGCCAGGCGTTCTGGGTGCCGTACTTCTCGGTGTCAGCGAAGTCGTTCCACAGCGGTTCGTATTCGAGGCCCTCCAACTGGGAGCCCGTGTAGGTGCCTGTTACAGCGGCCGTGGCGGCAGCAGCGTCGTCGTACCCAAGGTCCTTGGCGTAAGAGCCCACAAGGTCAGCAGCCAGCAGGAAGCTGCCGGTCACCGGCGCCTCAGCGGAAGCGGCCTTGACGCCGTTGGGTCCAGCAGGCAGGACGGCATAACTGATCTCAGGCCCGACGGCGAGCGCCAGGTTGGTCGGAAGCGTCCAGGGGGTGGTGGTCCAGGCGAGCGCCTGCACGCCTACGAGCTCCCGGGAAACCTCGGACTCCCCTGCCTTGAGGGGGAAGGTGACCGTGACGGTCTGGTCCTGGCGGTTCTTGTAGACGTCGTCGTCCATGCGCAGTTCGTGGTTGGACAGGGGCGTCTCGTCCTTCCAGCAGTACGGGAGGACGCGGTAGCCGTTGTAGGTCAGGCCCTTCTCGTGCAACTGCTTGAAGGCCCAGAGGACCGACTCCATGTACTCGACGTTGAGTGTCTTGTAGTCGTTCTCGAAGTCAACCCAGCGGGCCTGGCGGGTAACGTAGGCCTTCCACTCGTTGGCGTACTTCATGACCGAGGCGCGGCAGGCGTCGTTGAACTTGTCGATGCCCATGGCTTCGATCTGGGTCTTGTCGGTCATGCCCAATTGCTTCATGGCTTCGAGCTCCGCGGGGAGGCCGTGCGTGTCCCAGCCGAAGCGGCGTTCGACGCGCTTGCCTCGCTGGGTCTGGTAGCGACCCACGAGGTCCTTGGCGTAGCCGGTCAGCAGGTGCCCATAGTGCGGGAGTCCGTTGGCGAAGGGAGGTCCGTCGTAGAAGACGAACTCGTTGCTGCCGTCTTGACCGGCGTCGCGCTGGTCGATGCTGGCCTGGAAGGTGCCGTCTTCATCCCAGTATTTGAGGATGCGCTCTTCGATTTCCGGGAACTTCACGGAGGCGGACACGCCGTGCGCGCCGGACGAAGACGCTGAGGCCTTGGGGTAGTGGGTCATCTCATATCCTGTGATAGCTGGTTGACTGTCAGGATGCGAGGACGGCTTCTGTTCTGCCTGTCGGCAGAACAGGTACCGCGGTACCACCTCACTTACCGAAACACAGGGTTCCGGCCTCTCATTACTGCTGTGACGGGCTTACCCGTCCGGTTCTACTGGGCACTGCATGCCTTGCGGGCAGTCATTGCGGTTCTTCCGGAAGCTCACCGGTGATGGCCGGGTCGACGCTGGTCCCTTTAGTCTAGCGGCAGCCGGGCTTCCTGCTCCACTTGCAGAGTCATCCCTGAGGAGGACGGCCTTCGGGTCCGGGGCTGCCTAGACTCGGGTCCATGTCCAACCACGCACCTGCCCTGCAGGCCGGAAGCCCCGCCCGACACCGCCCCTCCCTTGCGTGGACGGTGTTTGCGCTGATTGTCGCGGTTCCCACAGCGGGGGTTTGCCTGTTCCGGGCGGTCCCTGCCGAATGGCCTTTGCCTGTGGTTCAGTTGCTGGCGTTCACGCCTTGGCTTCTCATCCCGGCGGCCCTGGCACTGCTCCTCGCCGTGGTCGGGCGCCGGCTGTGGGTCATTTTCACGACGGCGGCCCTGCTGGCGGCCCAGTTGTTCTGGCTGTTTCCTTTGGACGCGGGCAAACCGGAAGTGCTGCCTGCGGGGACGCCGACTGTTTCGGTGAAGGTCATGAGCCTGAACACCGAATATGGCGAGGCCGATCCCGCAACCATCGTGCGGCTGGTCCGGGAGAACGGCGTCCAGCTCCTGGCGCTGCAGGAGCACACGCAGCGGTTGGAGAACGGACTTCAGGCCGCAGGTTTGGAGGATGTCCTCCCGCACCGCGTCAGCGAGCCCCGTGACGATGCCGGTGGTGGCGCCGTCTACTCGGCGTTCCCACTTGAGCCGGATGGGCTTCTTCCCGACACTCCGTTCCATATGGCAGTCACGCGAGTCCTGATAACTGATGCAGGGTCGGGCGCCAAGTCGGCACTGAATCTGACGAACGTCCATGCCTTGCCGCCGGTGGACGAGAGGATCGAACAGTGGCGCAGTGATCTGGCCAAGATCGGCCGCCAAGCGGCAAGCGCGGGTACCCAGTTGCTGATGGGTGACTTCAATGCTTCCTACGACCACGCGGAATTCCGGAAAATGCTGGACTCCGGGCCTGAAGGAACCAAGCTGGTAGATGTGGGAACGGCAGCGGCGGCGCGGTTCTCCCCCACATGGCCCATGGAGGGCCCGCCGCTCCCGGGAACGGTGTTGGACCATCTGGTCACTTCCCCCCGGATCAGCAGCAGTGGCTACCAGGTCCAGAAAGTGCCGGGTTCAGACCACGCCGCCGTGCTCGCCACCCTTGGTGTCCCCGCGGGCTAGTCCTGCTTGCGGATCAGTTTGTGGTTCGCTGCCTGGGCCACCGGACGTACAACGATCTGGTCCAGGTTGATATGGTGCGGCAGCGAGACCGCGTACTTGACGACGTCGGCAACGTCGCCGGCCGTCAAGGGCTTTTCCACGCCGGCGTAAACCTTTGCTGCCGCTTCTTTGTCGCCGAGCCTGTTCAGCGCGAATTCCTCGGTGTACACCAAGCCGGGAGCCACTTCGATGACCCGGACGTTGTTGCCCACTTCCTCAAGCCGCAGCGCGTTGGTCATGGCGTGCTGGGCGAATTTGGCGGCGTTGTAGCCCCCGCCGCCTTCGTAGGCTGAGAGCCCGGCAGTGGAGGTGAGGTTCAGGACCGTGCCTTCGCCGGTCCCGCGCAGCATGGGCAGGAAAGCCCGGGTGATTTTCATGGTGCCCAGAACGTTGACCTGGTACATCCATTCCCAGTCCTCGGTGTCCGCGTTGGCAATAGTGTCGGCGCCCCTTGCGCCGCCGGCGATGTTAATGAGCGTGTCAGCACCCCCGGCCTCGGTGACGGCCGCGAGAAGGGCCGCTACGTCGTCGTCGTTCGTGATGTCTGCCGGGAACGGCACGGCGCCGGTCTCACCGCCCAGGGCCTCGATCCTGTCTGCCCGTCGGGCTACGGCGAACACCTTCCATCCGCTCGATGCCAGGGCCCTCACGGTTGCCTCGCCGATTCCGGTGCTGGCGCCCGTGACGACGGCTGTCTTGTTCTCTGCTGCGGGGGTGCTGTGCGCTGCCAAAGTCATGGCACAACCCTATCGGGCGTTCGGCGGCTGCCCACGGCGGGTTGTAACGCCAGGCCATGAAACAATTGGTCCATGGCTGAATCAACGCAGGGTACAGACACGCCCGCCACCGCCCCCAATAACGTCCCCGACAAGCCGGCCCTTGAAGGCCTTGAGGCTGCCTTGACGCAGCGCTGGCTGGAAGAGGGAACCTACAAGTTCAATCCGGATACCACCCGGGAGCAGGTCTACTCGATCGACACTCCCCCGCCGACCGCATCCGGCTCGCTCCACGTGGGCCACATGTTCTCCTTCACCCAGACGGATGTCCAGGCCCGCTACATGCGGATGACCGGCAAGAACGTCTTCTACCCCATGGGTTGGGACGACAACGGCCTGCCCACGGAGCGCCGTGTCCAGAACTACTACGGTGTTCGTTGCGATCCCGCCATCCCCTACAACGCCGACTACCGCCCGCCTGCCCAGCCTGCGAAGAACCAGCGCGATTTCGACGTCGTTTCGCGCCAGAACTTCATCGAACTGTGCGAGGAACTGGCCGTTGAGGACGAGAAAGTCTTCGAAAACCTCTTCCAGACCCTCGGCCTGTCCGTCGACTGGGACCTGACCTACCGCACCATCGATGACACCTCCCGTGCCGTTTCGCAGCGCGCCTTCCTGGCCAACCTGGCTGCCGGTGACGCCTACATGGCCGAAGCCCCCACGCTGTGGGACGTCACGTTCCGTACCGCCGTGGCCCAGGCAGAGCTTGAGGACCGCGAAGTCCCCGGCGCCTATTACCGCTACCCCTTCTTCACCGAAGACGGCGAAAAGATCTTCATCGAGACCACCCGTCCCGAGCTATTGGCTGCCTGTGCAGCCCTGGTGGCAAACCCCGACGACGAGCGGTACCAGCCCCTGTTCGGCAAGACCGTGAAGTCACCGTTGTTCGACGTCGAGCTCGAGGTCAAGGCCCACCCGCTCGCCAAGGCGGACAAGGGTTCCGGTATCGCCATGGTCTGTACCTTCGGCGACCTGACCGACGTCACCTGGTGGCGTGAACTGCAGTTGCCCACCCGCGCCATCATGGGCCGCGACGGACGCATCATCGCGGACACCCCGGAATGGATCACCACAGAGGCCGGCAAGGAAGCCTATGCCGCCATCGCCGGCAAGACCGCCTTCTCCGCCAAGGAAGCCGTGGTGGAACTGCTCAAGGCAGCCGAACTGCTCGACGGCGAACCAAAGAAGATCACCCACCCGGTGAACTTCTTCGAAAAGGGCGACAAGCCGCTCGAGGTTGTCACCTCGCGCCAGTGGTACATCCGCAACGGTGGCCGCGACGAAGAGCGCCGCCAGCGCCTGATCGGCCGTGGCCAGGAAATCAACTTCCACCCGTCCTTCATGCGTTCCCGTTACGAGAACTGGATCGCGGGCCTCAACGGTGACTGGCTGGTATCCCGCCAGCGCTTCTTCGGCGTGCCCATCCCGGTCTGGTATCCGCTGGACGCCCAGGGCAACCCGGACTACGACAACCCCATCCTGCCCACCGATGGGATGCTGCCCGTGGACCCGGCAGCAGATGCTGCCCCCGGCTTTGATGAGTCCCAGCGCGACCAGGCCAATGGCTTCACTGGAGATGCCGACGTCCTGGACACATGGGCGACGTCCTCCCTGACCCCGCAGATTGTGGGTGGCTGGAGCCGGGATGACGAACTGTTCTCCAAGGTCTACCCCTTCGACCTCCGTCCCCAGGGCCACGACATCATCCGTACGTGGTTGTTCTCTTCGGTCGTCCGCGCCGATGCCCTGCAGAGCAGGGCGCCCTGGAAGCACGCGGCCATCTCGGGCTGGATCCTGGACCCGGACCGCAAGAAGATGTCCAAGTCCAAGGGCAACGTCGTGGTGCCCACCGATGTGCTGAACGAGTACGGTTCGGACGCTGTGCGTTACTGGGCTGCATCGGCCAAGCTTGGCGCTGACACCGCGTACGAGATCGCCCAGATGAAGATCGGTCGCCGCCTCGCCATCAAGCTGCTGAACGCCTCGAAATTCGTGCTGAACCTTGGCGCCACCGAGAACTCCGTGGTGACCTCGGACCTCTCGGTTCTGACCAACCCGCTGGACCGCGCGCTCCTGGCGCAGCTGTCCGACGTCGTCGCACAGGCCACCAAAGCGTTCGATAACTACGATTACGCCCGCGCGTTGCAGATCACGGAGTCGTTCTTCTGGCAGTTCACCGACGACTACGTCGAACTGATCAAGGACCGTGCCTACGGTGCAGCCGGAGAGTCCGAACAGGCTTCCGTCCTGGCTGCATTGGCAACAACGCTGGACTCATTGCTCCGCCTTTTCGCCCCGTTCCTGCCCTTCGCTACGGAAGAGGTCTGGGGCTGGTGGCGGACAGGGTCGGTCCACCGCGCCGAATGGCCCACGGCCCTTGAAATCACCGACGGCGACACCACCATGCTTGGCACGGTCGGTATCGCTCTGAGCGGCATCCGCAAGGCAAAGTCCGAGGCAAAGGTCAAGCAGCGCACCGAGGTGCTCTCCGCTTCCATCACGGCTTCCGAGGTTCTCGTGGCGCAGCTGAAGGCCGGCTTGGGTGACTTGAAGGCGGCAGCCAACGCGCAGGAAATCACCCTGCAGTCCGGTGAAGGTGAGCTCACCGTCAGCGACGTCGTCCTGGCTCCTGCAGAGGAGACGTCGGCCTCCTAGGCAGCACGTGCGCCCAGCGGATTTTGGGCAAAGGGGAAGCCCCATCAGCGTTTTGCCGTTGGTGGGGCTTCGACTTTTCGGCTGTCCGGTGACGACTTGACAGTCTGGCGGAATCCTTGGAATTTCAGGTCTTCCTACCTCGTCACTGGTAGCTTGCTTCCAACTTTGCCAAAGGCTGCGTTTGGATGCATATCACTGAATCTTTGGTTTCCGTGTCCCTCTTCTTTCGAAGTGGGTAAGAACAATTGTTGTCCTGCTGACAAAGATGCACAAGGCTTTGGAAAGAACTACAAACCTGTAGTTATCCTGCCCATCAGCAACTAGCTGTGGCAGAGTAATGTCCATGCCGGAACTGCCCGAAGTGCACGGCCTGTGCATGTACCTGGACACCCAACTCCGTGGTGCCACGCTGACCGAGGTGCGCATTAACTCCTTCTCGGCACTGAAGACTGCCGATCCTCCCTACAGCGCTTTGGAGGGAAGGACAGTCCAGGGGGCGCGGCGCTTGGGAAAGTTTGTTTGCCTTGATCTGGACGGAATCTTCTTCATTTTCCATTTGGCCAAAGCCGGTTGGGTCCGCTACACCGAGCACCCGTCTTCCGCTGGATTGCGGATGGGGAAAAGCAACATTTCGGCGCGGCTGCTGTTCCACCGTCCCGGCGATGACGCCCACATCGGTGTGGACCTGACCGAAGCCGGAACAAAGAAGAGCCTGGCCATCTATGTGGTCAGGGACCCTCAGGACGTTCCCGGCATCGCGACGCTTGGCCCCGAGCCGCTGAGCCCCGACTTCGATGAAGCGGCGTTCGCCGCCATCCTCAAGTCCAGCCCGCAACAAATCAAGGGACTCCTGCGCAGCCAAAGCGTCATAGCCGGCATCGGCAACGCTTACAGTGACGAGATCCTCCACGCCGCGAAGATCTCCCCGTTCGCCATCGCAAAATCGTTGGACAACGACACAGTGGCCCGCTTGTATGACTCCATGCAGGAGGTCTTGGTTGGCGCCGTCAACGCAGCTGCCGGAAAACCTTCCAGTGAACTCAAGGACACCAAACGCAGCAACTTCCGGGTGCATGCCCGGACAGGTTTGCCGTGTCCCGTGTGCGGAGAAACAGTAAGGGAGGTGTCCTTCGCGGACACCTCCCTCCAATACTGTCCCCACTGCCAGACCAACGGAAAAATCCTGGCCGACCGCCGGACCTCGCGCTTCCTGAAGTAGCGCTTCGGTACAGCTAGTTGAATTCCGGGCTCTCCGTGCGGCTGCGCTTGAGTTCAAAGAAGTGCGGGTAACCGGCCAACGTTACGGTCGCATCCCACAGCTTCCCGGCCTCCTCGCCCCGGGGAATGCGGGTCAGTACCGGCCCGAAGAACGCGGTCCCGTTAACGGCAACCACCGGAGTCCCGACATCCTGGCCCACCAAGGAGATACCGGCCTCGTGGCTTGCGCGCAGCTTGGCGTCGTATTCGTCCGACTCAGCAAAACGTGCCAGGTCGGCAGGAAGCCCGGTCTCGGCCAAGGCCTTCTGGATCACTGAAGCGCGGTCTTTATTACCCTCATGGTGGATCTGCTCTCCCATGGCGTCATAGAGCGGCTTGACGTAGCTGCTGCCATGGAGTTCCTGCGCTGCAATGATCACGCGGACCGGTCCCCAGCTGTCATCCATCATGGCCCGGTACTCGGAGGGGAGGTCGCGGCCTTCGTTCAGGACGGACAGGCTCATGACATGCCAAGTGGTCTCGATGCCACGTACTTGCTCTACCTCTCCGATCCAACGCGAGGTGATCCAGGCAAAGGGGCAAACGGGGTCGAACCAGAAATCAGCTTTATTTACGGTGTTTTCGGGCGCGGTCACTTCAGACACGATCTGTTCGGACACAAAGAACTCCTCGACAAGAGTGGAAACGTAGGTAGTCACGGCGGTCCTTGAAGAACCGCTCCTCCTTTGGCCAACGGCGGCTCAGGCGGACTTATTCCGCCGCTTGGCCACTACGTCATGGGCGATCATGGTCGGCTGGGCCTTCTTCGCAACCGCATCGGCCGTGATGACCACCGTTGCAATGTCATCCCGGCTTGGGAGATCGAACATGACCGGAAGTAGCACTTCCTCCATAATGGCCCGCAAGCCACGCGCTCCGGTTCCACGCTCCAAGGCCTGGTCCGCGATCGCGTTCAGCGCGTCCTGCTCGAACTGCAACTCCACCCCATCGAGCTGGAACATCTTCTGGTATTGCTTCACCAGGGCGTTTTTCGGCGTGGACAGGATCTGGATCAGTGCTGGGCGGTCAAGGCTCGAGACAGTGGTGATAACGGGGAGCCGGCCGATGAATTCGGGAATGAGCCCGAACTTGAGCAGGTCCTCGGGCATGACTTCCCCGTAGGTATCCACCGTGTCACGGACCTCGTTCAGGGGAGCACCGAATCCGATGCCCTTCCGCCCGGACCGGGAACCGATGATGTCTTCCAGGCCGGCGAAGGCGCCAGCCACTATGAAGAGGACATTGGTGGTGTCGATCTGGATGAACTCCTGGTGCGGATGCTTCCGCCCTCCCTGGGGTGGGACAGAGGCCACAGTACCCTCAAGGATTTTCAGGAGGGCCTGCTGGACGCCTTCACCGGAGACATCGCGTGTGATCGAAGGGTTTTCGCTCTTACGGGAAATCTTGTCGATCTCATCGATGTAGATGATGCCCTGTTCAGCCTTCTTGACGTCGTAGTCGGCGGCCTGGATGAGCTTGAGGAGGATGTTTTCGACGTCCTCGCCGACGTAGCCGGCTTCTGTCAAGGCCGTGGCATCCGCGACGGCGAACGGTACGTTGAGGCGGCGGGCCAGGGTCTGTGCCAAGTACGTCTTACCGCAGCCAGTGGGTCCGATCAGCAGGATGTTGGATTTGGCGATCTCCACATCCTCGTGATGGGAGCCCTCCCCCAGACTGCCGGTCTTGGGTGCGTGGCCCGCCTGGATCCGCTTGTAGTGGTTATAAACGGCCACTGCCAGTGACCGTTTGGCCGGTTCCTGCCCGATGACGTATTCCTGCAGGAAGTCGAAGATCTCCCGGGGCTTGGGCAATTCAAAGCTACCGAGGTCGGAGACTTCCGCGAGCTCCTCTTCGATGATCTCGTTGCACAGCTCGATGCACTCGTCACAGATGTACACACCGGGCCCGGCAATCAGCTTCCGCACCTGCTTCTGGCTCTTTCCGCAGAAAGAACACTTCAGCAGATCCGTGCTCTCACCAATCCGAGCCATGTGGGAATCCCTTCGTTGCATGCGGGTGATGCGGCTCCGCGCCGTACTCAAGTGTGCGGCCAAGCCGCGGTTGGCACCACCGTGACACCATCCACTCTAGGTCACAATGGGCTGCTTGCGTGGAAACAGAACGCCGGTGCGGTCCATATTTCGCGAACCGCACCGGCGTCGTAATCCGTGTGCTACCGGGCGATTGCCTGGGGCTTGATCTTCCGGGAGTCCAGAACCTGGTCGATCAGGCCGTAACTCATGGCTTCGGCCGCCGTCAGGATCTTGTCGCGCTCGATGTCGTTGTTGACTTGCTCGGACGTACGTCCCGAGTGGTGGGCCAGCGTGTCCTCAAGCCAGGTCCTCATGCGCATGACTTCGGCAGCCTGGATCTCAAGGTCCGATGCCTGGCCACCCTGGCCGCCGGAAAGGGCCGGCTGGTGGATCAGGACGCGGGCGTTCGGCAGTGCCAGGCGCTTGCCGGGGGTGCCGGCAGCGAGCAGGACCGCGGCCGCACTGGCTGCCTGACCCAGGCACACCGTCTGGATCTCCGGACGGATGTACTGCATGGTGTCGTAAATCGCCGTCATGGCTGTGAAGGAACCACCGGGCGAGTTGATGTACAACGTGATGTCGCGGTCCGGGTCCGTGGACTCAAGGACCAGCAGCTGGGCCATGATGTCGTCGGCCGATGCGTCGTCGACCTGGACGCCGAGGAAGATGATGCGGTCCTCGAACAGCTTGGTGTACGGGTCCTGGCGCTTGAAGCCGTAGGGCGTGCGCTCTTCGAACTGAGGCAGGACGTAGCGGCTGGACGGGAGGTTACCGGCAGACCATCCGAAGTTGTAGTTCATGTTCTTACTCCTGGGTTTTCAGTGGTTCTTTGGTGCCGGATCAGTTCTCGGAGTTCGACTGGTTGGCCGTACCGCCGCCACCAGCTACAGAACCGGCGTGCGCCGAGATCTTGTCGAAGAAGCCGTATTCCAGGGCCTCAGTGGCGGTGAACCACTTGTCGCGGTCGTTGTCCTTGAGGATGGTTTCCACGGTCTGTCCGGTCTGCTCGGCGGTAAGTTCCGCCATGACCTTCTTCATGTGCAGGATCAGCTCGGCCTGGATCTTGATGTCCGAGGCCGTGCCGCCGATGCCGCCGGAAGGCTGGTGCATCAGGATACGTGCATTCGGGGTGGCGTAACGCTTGCCCTTGGTTCCGGAAGACAGGAGGAACTGCCCCATGGAAGCGGCGAGTCCGGTTGCCACGGTGACGACATCGTTCGGGATGAACTGCATGGTGTCGTAGATGGCCATGCCGGCGGTTACCGAACCACCGGGCGAGTTGATGTACAGGTAGATGTCCTTCTCCGGGTCTTCGGCGGAGAGAAGGAGGAGCTGGGAGCAAATGGCGTTGGCGTTCTCGTCACGCACTTCAGAGCCGAGCCAGATAATGCGCTCTTTCAGCAGGCGGTTGTAGATGTAGTTGTCCTGGGCTGCGGGATCGACAGTTGCCATCCGGGGAGCCTCTGATTGCTGTGACATAAGTACTTACCTCTCGCTGGTGCCAGTGACGTCACTGAACTTCACTACTTGGACACTAACCGTTTTCCGGGGCGATTTGTTCGCCGGAATCGCGCTGTTCGCTGACGGCGCACGTCTGCGTGGAGCGCCTGTGTCCGGCCTTAAAGAAAACCGACCCCGGATCATCAGATCCGGGGTCGGTTCGCGTTGCTGCTTAGAACTTCACTGCCGCGGGGTCATCGTTGGCAACGGCGTCGGCCTCTTCCGTGGCTTCCACAGCGGCTGCTTCTTCGGCTGCTGCTTCGCCGGCGGGGCGGACGAAGTCCGTCAGGTCAACCTTGTTGCCCTCGGAGTCGACAACCTCTGCCTGGCCCAGGACGACGGCCAGTGCCTTGCGGCGGCGGACCTCGGAAACCATCATGGGAACCTGGCCGCTCTGGTCAATGATCTGGGCGAACTGGTTGGGGTCCATGCCGTACTGGCTGGCGGTGGTAACGATGTAGTCGATCAGCTCGTTCTGGCTGACCTCTACTTCTTCCTTGTCCGCGATGGCGTCAAGGATGATTTCGTTCTGGAACGCACGCTCGGTGTTGGCCTTGACCTCGGCGCGGTGCTCCTCGGTGTCGTGGTCACCTTCGCCGTGGGCGTTCTCCGGGTTGAAGTGCGCTTCGAGCTGCTCTTCAACGACGGACTCGGGAACCGGAACCTCTACGAGTTCAACGAGCTTGTCCAGGACCTTGTCGCGGGCCTCGACGCCCTGCTCCACAACCTTGGAGTCGGCAGCCTGCTTGGCGAGGTCCTCGCGGAGCTCGGCAAGGGTGTCGAACTCGGAAGCGAGCTGGGCGAAGTCGTCGTTTGCCTCGGGGAGTTCGCGCTCCTTGACGGCCTTCACGACAACCTTGACCTGGGCAGCTTCGCCGGCGTGGTCGCCACCAACAAGGGTGGTGTCGAAGATGGCTTCTTCGTCGGCGGACAGGCCGGTCACGGCTTCGTCGAGGCCTTCGAGCATGGTGCCGGCGCCTACCTGGTAGGACAAGCCGGCGGCGGAGTCGATCTCTTCGCCGTCGATGGTAGCGGTGATGTCGATGGTGAGGAAGTCATCGTTCTTGGCAGGACGCTCAACGGACTTCAGCGTGCCGAAACGGCCACGCAGTTCGTCGAGGGACTTGTCGACGTCGGCCTCGGAGGACTCGGCGGCGGCAACCTCAACCTTGATGCCGGCGTACTCCGGCAGCTCGATCTCGGGGCGGACGTCGATCTCCACCTGGAACTTCAGCTCACCATCGGTTGCGGAGGGATCCGGAACCTCGGTGATTTCAACCTCGGGACGGCTCAGCGGGCGAACACCGGTTTCCTGGACAGCGGCCTGGTACCAGCCGTTGAGGCCATCGTTGATGGCCGTCTCCAGGACATACCCACGGCCAACGCGCTGGTCGATGAGCTTGGAGGGAACTTTGCCCTTGCGGAATCCGGGAACCTGGATCTGCGAAGCAACGGTCTTGTACGCGGCATCGATGCTCGGCTTCAGTTCCTCAAAGGGAACCTCAACGTTGAGCTTGACCCGCGTTGCGGTGAGGTTCTCGACAGCGCTCTTCACAGTCTAAGTACTCCTGATTTTGTGGGTATGGGGTTCTGATGCGTCCCGGAATCGGACACAAACACAGAGTCGGGGTGACAGGATTTGAACCTGCGACTTCCTGCTCCCAAAGCAGGCGCTCTAGCCAAGCTGAGCTACACCCCGAATGCACAGGACAGTCTACGGGCAAGCGGGCCGAGATTGCACATTTGACACCGCCGCCGGAATTAGGTTTAGTTATACCCGGCTTGAACAGCCACCGGGAAGATGTCCTGAACAGGAGATCCTTTCGGGGACGTAGCTTAATGGTAAAGCCTCAGTCTTCCAAACTGATTACGCGGGTTCGATTCCCGTCGTCCCCTCCACATGAAGGGCCCCGATCCACGGATCGGGGCCCTTCTGTATTTGAAGCAGTGTCACCGGAGTGCTACCGGTCACCAAGGATCGCTAAACCTGGCAGCCCGGGCACCAGTAGAGCTTTCGCGCTCCTATCTCCGTCACCCCCACCGCGGTGCCGCAAGCCCGGCAGGGCAATCCCTGACGCTTGTAGACGAAGTGGGCATCGGCGTCCTGCGGCAGTCCACCGCCTCCGCCCCACAGTGACGGAGGCGTCGTAACAATCCGGCCGTCGCGGACGCCGTCGGCCATGGTCCTGACACTGTCATCCCACAACCGGCCTGCGGTTTCGACGTCGATCCCGCTCCCAGGCGTCCACGGATCCACTGCCTGACGGAAGAGCACTTCGGCCCGGTAGATGTTCCCTACTCCTGCCAGCACTGACTGATCCATCATCAGCAGCGCTACAGGGGTTTTGCGGCGGCGCAGGCGTCCGATGAATTCCTCCCGGTCGCCCGGCCGGTTATGGAGCGGATCAGGCCCCAGCCGGCCCAACACCGCTTCTGCCTCGGCCGCGGTGATTGCGGCGCAGGTGGTAGCGCCCCTGAGATCCGCCCAGCCATGTTCCGAGACCAGACGGACACGCACGGCGCCCACCGGCGAGGGTGGCCCGGAGTACTGGCCATCGTCCTGGCCGGCGCCGCTTTCCCGTTCACCGATGCGGCGGGGAGCGCCAATGCTGGAGGAACCGGAAAAGGTACTGTCACCGCCAAAGCTCCAGGCACCGTACAGCCCAAGATGGACGTGGAGGAAAAGCCCGTGATCGAACCTCAGGAAGAACTGCTTCCCGTGGGCCAGGGCCTCCACCATGTTGTGCCCTGTCAGCAGCTGGGCCCCGGCAGCAAAACGCCCCTGCGGGCTGGAAACTTCCAAGCGCTGGCCGCCAAAAACATCCTGGAATTGGCGGGCCAGCCTATGGATCGAGTGCCCCTCCGGCACTACTGGACGATTTCGCCGGTGGTTTCGTACACGGCGATCTTGCCGATGCGGCGTACGTGTCGCTCATCGTTGCTGAAGGGTTCCTGCAGGAAGGCCTCAATAAGCTCCGTTGCTTCCTCCACCGAGTGCTGGCGGCCTCCCACTGCTACGACATTCGCGTCGTTGTGCTCGCGGGCCAGTTTTGCGGTGGAGAGATTCCACACCAGCGCAGCACGGACACCCTTGACCTTGTTCGCCGCAATCTGCTCGCCGTTTCCCGATCCGCCGAGCACTATGCCCAAAGCGTGAACTCCCGCCTGCTGGTCTGCGACCACTGCAACGGCCGCATTGATGCAGAACGACGGGTAGTCATCCAGCGCGTCGTACTCCTTGGGCCCGTGGTCCACCACTTCGTAGCCCTTCGCGGTGAGGTGGTTGACCAGGTGGGCGCTCAGTTCCATTCCAGCGTGGTCGGTTGCGATGTGGACGCGGGGTGTAGTCACGGAAAGTCCATTCTATTTTGGCGCCGGTGTGGCACTGGGCAGTGGAGGGCAGCGGCACAGCACTGGCCGGGCGCGGCGTTGAGGGATGCGCTACTAGATTACCGCTACCGCGGTTGAGGAGCCTGCCCGTCATCACGTGCGCGATGCGCGGCCCTGTTAAGGATTTCAGCGAGCATGTCAGCCGAAGCGCGTGTACCTGCGCTCAAGGCAACGCGGCCTCCGTTGAGTTTCCTGACCACCACGGCCGGGCCGCTGCCGACAAGCATGGCGGTGGCGTCTTCGTGGTGCCGCCAACCCCAGCCCCCATAGTCGGCTGCTTTGACCTCTGCTGCAGCAGCCGCGGAAATCTCGACGGCAGGAACGGTCAGGACCCGCACGATTCCTCCCGCGAAGACCTGCAGACCACCCCTGTCGGCGCGGACCCTGGCAAAGAGGAACCCGGCACCGACTACTGCCGCTACGGCTACCAAGGCCCCAAGCCACGGCACCGCAATGGCTATCAATGCGGCAGGAAAGATGGCCGACACCATAATCATGACGAAGACTGAACTACGGGCGTGAACCCACATTTTGAGGCTGTCCCGGGCAAGGTCCGGATCCTCAAGGAGCGCCAACTCCTGTTGCAGCGCTACGTCATCTTCGCGTGTCCATCGGGGATCGGGCTTGAAAGCGAACATCATGACAACGCCAAGCGCCAACGCGGCTCCACTGCCCATGGCCAGCACGATGGGGTCAACATGGGACTCGCGGGCGTCGGCTGCCCCGGTCTGGCCTACCAGCCCGGCGGCGAGCACCGTGGTGATGAACAGACTGACCATCAGCCCGACACCCATCAGCACCCGACGCATGATGACAGGCCGGGAAATAGGGACGGCCTGCAGGAACACAGCCCACCCACACAAGGTAATGAGGGCTCCGCCGCCTGCCACATAGGCGCCGAACGGCGCGAAGGACGTGCCGCCGTCGGCACTCCACATCACTGCGACGGGGTTGGGCAGATCATTACGCAGCATCTGGGCGCACAGCACGAAGCCAATGGCGAGCAGCAGTGGAAAAGCAACCGCGAACCTCAAGGCGCGGAAGTCGAGTTTTTCCCGGATCGTTCCCATATCCCAACGCTACTCCGTGGAAGCGACACTGTGGCGACCACTCCTTGCCTTCCGCCCTCGGAGTGAAAGAATAACTTCATACCAGCGGCCGGCGGACCGGCCGGTCATCCCGATTCCCGGAGGCACCACTTGCCAGGCCTTAACCTCACGCGCGATGAAGCCGCGAACCGCGCCAAACTGCTCACTGTCGACTCATACGAAGTCACCTTGGACCTGACGAAAGGGTCGGAAGTCTTCGGATCAGCCACTACCGTCCGGTTTTCCGCCACGCCGGGAGCATCAACGTTCATTGATGCCATCACACACACCGTCCACAGCGTGACGCTCAACGGAAAAGAGCTGGATCCCGCGGAAGTTTCCGACGGCATCCGCATCCAACTGCCCGGACTTGCAGCGGAAAACGAACTCACGGTAGTGGCGGATGCCCCTTATATGAACACCGGTGAGGGTCTGCATCGCTTCGTAGACCCCGTGGACGGTGAAGCGTACCTCTACACCCAGTTCGAAGTTCCCGACTCACGCCGCATGTTTGCCGTCTTTGAACAGCCGGACCTGAAGGCCACCTTCACGTTCAAAGTCACGGCACCCTCGCACTGGGACGTTGTTTCCAACTCACCCACCCCGGTTCCTGCAGAAACCTCGCCCGGTGAGGACGGAAGCGCTCGCTCAACTTGGGAATTCGCCCCTACTCCGCGATTGTCCTCCTATGTCACCGCGTTGATTGCCGGGCCGTACCAATCCGTCCGGTCCGAGGTCACCAGTTCCGATGGCAGGGTCATTCCGTTGGGAGTGTTTGCCCGCAAATCCCTCATGCAGTACCTTGACGCCGACAACATCTTCGAGCTGACCCGCCAAGGGTTCGAATTCTTTGAGGCACAGTTCGGCTGCCCTTACCCGTTCGAGAAGTACGACCAGTTGTTCGTCCCCGAGTTCAATGCCGGCGCCATGGAAAACGCCGGCGCCGTGACCATCCTCGAGGGCTACGTTTTCAGGGGCAAGGTCACCGGCGCCCAAATCGAACGGCGGGCCATCACGGTCCTGCATGAACTGGCGCACATGTGGTTCGGGGACCTGGTGACCATGCGCTGGTGGAACGACCTCTGGCTTAACGAGTCCTTCGCCGAGTACATGTCGCACCTCGCGGCAGTGGAGAACACCGAGTTTGACCGCGCGTGGACCACCTTTGCCTCCGTTGAGAAGTCCTGGGCCTACAAGCAGGACCAACTGCCCACCACGCACCCGATCTTCGCCGAGATCAACAACCTTGAAGACGTCGAGGTCAACTTCGACGGGATCACTTACGCCAAGGGCGCCTCTGTCCTTCGGCAGCTGGTGGCGTGGGTGGGCCCTGAGCAGTTCATGGCCGGAGTCCGGACCTACTTCAGCAAGCATGCCTGGAAGAACACAGAGCTCGCAGATCTCATGGTGGAACTTGAAGCTGCCTCAGGGCGCGACCTTGACCAATGGGGCAAGCTGTGGCTTGAAACAGCCGGAGTGAACACCCTGTCGCCTGAGCTGACCGTGGACGCTGACGGCACCATCACCGGTTTCGCGATCCTGCAGAGCGCCATCGAAGAACAACCCACCCTGCGCCCGCACCGCCTCGCGGTCGGCTTTTACTCGTTGTCCGGTGACGGCAAGCTGGAACGCACCCACCGCGAAGAACTCGACGTCGACGGCCCGCGCACAGAGGTCCCGGCTTTGGTCGGCCTCACCCGCCCGGACCTTATCCTGCTCAACGACGACGACCTCGCGTATGCCAAAGTCCGGTTGGACCCGGACAGCCTGGCAACTGCCAAAGCACACCTGAAGGATTTCGCCGCCAGCCTTCCACGCACCCTGGTGTGGGGCTCGGCCTGGGATTCCGCCCGTGACGGCGAAACGCCCGCCCGTGGCTATGTGGACCTGATTCTGGCCAACATCGCCCACGAAACAGATTCCTCGGTGATCCTGGTCCAACTGCGCCAGCTTGCCACCACCTTGACCTACTATGTCGCCGCCGAGCACAAACTGGACACCACCATCGCAGCAGCGGACACGCTGTGGGAGCTTGCATCCTCGGTGGAGGCCGGCTCGGATGCCCAGTTGCAGTTTGCCAAGTCCTACGCGCAACTGGCACGCAATGCCGCGCAAATGGATCGCATCCAGGCCCTCCTGGACGGGACAGCAACCCTCGAAGGCCTCACCGTGGACCAGGACATGCGCTGGGAGTTCCTGACCGCACTGGTATCCGGCGGACGCCAGGGCCAGGGACGCATCGACGAAGAGCTCGCCCGCGACAACACCTCCAACGGCCAAAACGCGGCGGCCCAGGCCAAGGCCGCCATCCCCACCCCTGATGCCAAAGCCGCAGCGTGGGACGCGATCGTGGTCAAGGGCGACCTCTCCAACGCTCTGCAGGCCTCAGCTGTCGCCGGCTTCATGAGGGTTCCGGACACCAGCCTGCTGGAACCGTACGCGGAGAAGTACTTCCAAGCCGTGCCCGGGATCGTCAAAGAGCGCACCCATGCCCTGGCCCAGCAAATCGTGGTGGGCCTGTACCCGGCCCAGCTCACAACCCAGGCCACTGTGGACCGTACGGATGAATTCCTGGCGGCACTTCCGGAAGACAGCGCTGCCCTCCGCCGCATGATGCTGGAAAACCGCGACGGCGTAGCCCGCGCCCTTCGAGCAAGGGCAGCTGACATCTAGGCTCATTGGCCCGTGCGGGCAGTCGGCCTTGCTTGGCTAGACTGTCCGCATGGGGCTCAATGAACACCACTACGCGCTCACCGTCCGCTGGACCGGAAACCTCGGGGTGGGAACCGCCAGTTACCGGGGATACTCACGCGATCACGACATTGAGATCAGTGGGCTGCCTACGCTGAAGGGATCATCCGATCCCACCTTCCATGGGGACAAGACACGTTACAACCCTGAGCAGCTGCTGCTTGCAGCGCTCTCGCAGTGCCACATGCTCTCTTTCCTGCATATTGCGGTCAAGCATGGCGTGGTGGTCACAAGCTATGAGGATCACGCCGAGGGATTGATGAAACTCAATCGCGACGGCAGCGGACAATTCGAAAGCGTCACCCTCAAGCCAAACGTCACCATCGCCGATCCCTCACACACGTCGTTGATGCCGCAGCTGCACCATGAAGCAAACCATGTCTGCTTCATCGCCAGGAGCGTCAACTTCCCGGTCCACCACGAACCAATAACGACGGCGGCGTCGCCCGCCTAGCGCTGCTGCTCCAGCCACAGCGCGACAAGCTTTTGTTCGGTTTCCCGGCTGAGCCCCGCTTTGCGTGGCCGGTCCAACCCCCGTGTTCTTTCATCCTCAAGTGTGGCTGCCAGGGTTTCCTGCCATGGCCGCAACACCATCCCGCGCTGCCGTGCGGCCCCATTCGAGCGGGCTTGGAAGCCGTCATGGTCCGGAGGAAGCCACAGGGGCAGTGAATCGGGCCCGGCCCAGTAGTCCACGCCGTGTTCCACGAGCCAGTCTTCGGAGGGACGGACGACGTGGTGCCCCGTAGTCCCGGCAATGCGTTGCGATTCGGCGATGTAGTCGTCAAAGCCCACCACGTCACCCAAGGCGTTGTACGTGCCCGTTAGCCCTCCTGCTGCGGATCGCAGAATCCACGCAGCAAGATCCCGGACGTCGATGATCTGGGTGGCAGCGGCGGTAATGTCCGGCACCAGCACGGTTTCACTGTTTGCAGCGAAGCGGGCCGGCCAGTAGCCATATCTGTCAGTCCCGTCCCCTGGGCCACTGACAAGCCCTGCCCGGATAATGTGCGCCTTCTCCCCCACCAAGCCCAGCGTCGTGTGCTCGATCGCTGATTTTGACTCTCCATAGGTTTCCGGGCTGTCCGGCTGCCCCTCGGGCAATGGCTCCAACACTGCAGCGTTTTCATCCGCACCAGGTACTGAGTGGTCCGCGTACACCGAACAACTGGATACGAACGTCCAGTGCTCCGTGACAGGTCCAAGCACCTCCAACGCATCTCTGGCCTGGACCGGATCCCTGGACACGTCCACCACCGCGTCCCAGCCGTCTGCAAGCTCCGCGTAGGCTGCTGCACCCAAGGCGCGGTCGCCCCTGACCCAGGTGGCGCCGTCGGGCGGGTTCGCCGAAGAACCCCGTGCGAAACAGGTGACATCATGACCGGCGGCTACGGCCTGCCGGGCTGTTTCTGCTGACAGGAAGGCGGTACCGCCGAGGACCAGGATGCGCATACCGCCACGCTACGGCGCTAGGGTTAAACGTGGACAGAGTGTTCCGCGCCCGGCGAACACGGGCCGACCACAAGGAGTTTTGCCACTTTGACCTTCATCTCCCCTGCGGAAGCCATCAACATCGAACCTGAAAAGATCGACCTCGTGTCAATCCTCATCACCGTAGGCATCGGCCTGTTGGTGTGGGTGGTGGCGCGATTCATCATCCTGCGCATCACCCGGCGTGTCTCCGCCGGCAGCTCCTTCTTCAAGAAGGCGCATTTCAAATGGGTTCAGCCTGCCATCCGTGCACTGGACCACGAACGCCGTTCCCAGCGCGCCGAAACCATCGGCTCGCTGCTCACAAGCCTGGTGAGCGTCGTCGTGGTGGTGATCGTCATTATCTACGTCCTCAAGTTCATGAACGTCGACGTCGCTCCGCTGCTGACCAGCGTGGGAATCCTCGGTGTCGCCATTGGTTTCGGCGCCCAGCAGCTCATCCGGGACTTCCTAGCAGGGATCTTCATCACCATTGAGGACCAGTACGGGATCGGCGACGTGATCGTCACCAGTGAAGTGATTGGTACCGTTGAATCGGTGGGCCTGCGCATTACCCGCGTCCGGGCCGAAGACGGGGCCATCTGGTACCTGCGTAACGGTGAAATCCTGAGGGTTGGAAACCGTTCCCAAGGAGACTATGTGCCGCTGGAGTCACCCGATGACAGCAACCAACCCGGCGCAACAGCTGCGCCGGTCACAGCTGGCGCGCCGCGCGTCGCCAAAGCCGAGGAGAAGTCCAATGAGTAACACTGCAGGCGGAGAACCGCAGTCACCGCAAGCGGGTCCTCGACGCCAGCTGATGCAAAACGATCCCTTCAGCCAGCCTGCCTATACGGACAGTTTCTACGCCGCCGTCGGCGGACATGAAACCTTCGTCAAGCTCATCGATGTCTTTTACGACGGCGTGGCCACTGACCCGCTGCTGCGCCCCATGTATCCCGAAGAGGACCTCGGCCCGGCAAAGCGCCGTTTCCTGATGTTCCTTGAGCAATACTGGGGTGGACCTACCACCTATGGAGAAGAACGTGGCCACCCGCGCCTGCGCATGCGCCACATGCCTTTCCAGGTGACACCGGAGGCCAAGGACCGGTGGTTGTTCCACATGCGTACGGCCGTGGATTCGCTGGATCTTTCGCCCCTTCACGAGGGAACGCTGTGGGATTACATGGAACGGGCGGCGCTGACCATGGTCAACAGCCCCTCCCAGGGTCCGCGCAACTAGACCGATAGACCGAGGCCGAGCCCCGCGCCCGTGCGCACCAGCACGTGGCCGCGGGGTCCGCTCAGCCGGAACCAGCGTCCGTTCCGGAAGACGTGTTGGGTGTCATCCCCAAGGAACCCCAGGGCAAAAGCCGCAAACGCGGCCCCGGCCGGCAGCACGTCTTCGCCAGGAAGCGCCCGGCCCCAAACGGCAGCCCTTGCCGTATTGACCACTGCGGCTCCCGCCGAGGTGGGAATAACGCCGGCCACCTCCGCAATGCCGGCTTCGGCTGCTGCCTTGAGGTCGGCGTCGGAAATTGTCCCTTGGGCTTCCCAGCCGCTTCGCGGTGCGCTGACGCCGGCCCACGACTCGGAAACGGTCGACGGCGGCACCGGCAGTTCGACGTCACCGGCACCTGAGCGTGCCAAGCGGTCCGTAATCGAGGCAAGCGATACCGTGACGTCCGCATGTGCCGGCTCCGCGAGGGCCATGGTGCGAAGGCCAAGAATCGTGGGAGTCGACTCCCCCAGGATCCGCGGCCTCAGGACGCAGACGTAAGCAGCCAGGACGGTGCCTGCGGCCTGGAGGCGGATGGCGCCGTCGTCGATGCTCTTTGCCCGGGTGACGAAGGTCCGCAAGTCAGCGAGGTCCCGGGGATCGGCGAAGCGGAAGGACTGGGTCAAGACGTCTGTCACATCATCGACTCTACCGGCATGTCCGCGGTTGAGAGGGGTCGGGGCGGCGTCTAAAGTCGAACCATGACTGAGACGAACGCTGGCCTCCAGGTGGATGCACCCGCAGAAGACCCCATGGAAGTGCTGATTGGCCTGCTGGACCTTGGTGACTTTGACGGAGCCCGGACCAATGAGGACATTTTCCTTGGTCCCTCCCAGAAGCAGCCGCGGCATCGTGTTTTTGGTGGGCAGGTCCTTGCCCAGTCAATGATGGCGGGCATGCGCACTGTTGAGCCGGACAGGGTGGCACACTCCATGCATGGGTACTTCCTGCGTCCGGGCGACGCGAACAAGCCCATCACCTTCGGCGTTGAACGGCTGCGTGATGGCCGTTCATTTTCCGCCCGCCGCGTGCACGCCTACCAGGACGGCGTCCCCATCCTTTCGATGATTGCCTCGTTCCAGGTCGAAGACGGTGGCCTGGATCATCAGGCAACCATGCCCGAAGGCATCCCTGATCCCGAAACGCTGCCCAGCACGGCCGAACTCCTGTCCCACTTCGACCATCCGTTGGCACGGCACATGTCCTCCGAGCGGCCCTTCGATGTCCGCCACATCGACCCCGCGCTCTATGTTTCCCCGCCGAGCGACCATGTGGCCACCAATGCGGTGTGGATGAAAACCATGGGCCCGCTCCCCGATGATCCCCAACTGCACATCGCCGCCCTGGCCTACGCCAGCGACTACACGCTGCTTGAACCCATCCTCCGCAAGCACGGCCTGTCCTGGATGACGCCGGGCATGAGCGTTGCCAGCCTCGACCACGCCATGTGGTGGCACCGGCCCGTGAAGGTGGACGAGTGGATGCTGTACGTCCAGGAGTCCCCCAGCGCCCAGGGAGCCCGCGGATTGGCCACGGGCAGGATCTTCAACCGCGACGGCGTGCATGTCGCCACGGTGGCCCAGGAAGGCATGGTCAGGATTCCGTAGCCTGGCGAGACAAAAAGAAGAGGCCGGCCCCAGCAGGGACCGGCCTCTTCTTTCGTGTACTAGTCGCGGGTGAGGCGACGGTGCGTCACGCGGTGCGGCTTTGCGGCATCGGGGCCCAAGCGCTCCACCTTGTTTTCCTCGTACGAATCGAAGTTGCCCTCGAACCAGTACCACCTGGACGGGTTCTCGTCGTCACCTTCGTAGGCGAGGATGTGCGTTGCAACCCTGTCCAGGAACCAGCGGTCGTGCGAAACCACCACGGCGCAGCCCGGGAATTCGAGAAGCGCGTTCTCGAGGCTGCTCAGGGTTTCGACGTCGAGGTCGTTGGTGGGTTCGTCGAGGAGCAGGAGGTTGCCACCCTGCTTGAGCGTCAGTGCCAAGTTGAGGCGGTTCCGCTCACCACCGGAGAGGACTCCGGCCTTCTTCTGCTGGTCCGGGCCCTTGAACCCGAAGGCTGAGACGTAGGCACGTGAAGGCATTTCGACCTGGCCGACCTGGATGAAGTCATTGCCTTCGGAAACAACTTCCCAGAGGGTCTTGTTGGGGTCGATGCCGCCACGCGACTGGTCGACGTAGGAGATCTTGACCGACTCGCCGATCTTGAGGTCGCCGCCGTCGAGCGGTTCCATCCCCACGATCGTCTTGAACAGCGTGGACTTACCCACACCGTTGGGGCCAATCACGCCAACAATGCCGTTGCGGGGAAGGGAGAAGGAGAGGTCTTCGATCAGAACGCGGTCATCGAAGCCCTTCTTCAGGTCCTTGGCTTCGATCACCAAGGATCCCAGGCGCGGTCCCGGCGGAATCTGGATCTCTTCGAAGTCCAGCTTGCGGGTGCGCTCGGCCTCCGCAGCCATTTCCTCGTAGCGGGCCAAACGCGCCTTGGACTTGGTCTGGCGGCCCTTGGCGTTGGAGCGTACCCATTCAAGTTCCTCGCTCAGGCGCTTGGACAGCTTGGCGTCCTTCTTGCCCTGGACCTCCAGGCGTGCCTTCTTCTTCTCCAGGTAGGTGGAGTAGTTGCCCTCGTACGGGTAAAGGTGGCCACGGTCCACTTCTGCGATCCACTCAGCCACGTGGTCGAGGAAGTAACGGTCGTGGGTGACGGCGAGGACAGCACCGGGGTACTGCGAGAGGTGCTGCTCAAGCCACAGAACGCTCTCGGCGTCCAAGTGGTTGGTGGGTTCGTCAAGGAGCAGGAGGTCAGGCTTCTGCAGCAGGAGCTTGCACAGGGCCACGCGGCGACGTTCACCACCGGAGAGGACGGTGACGTCGGCATCTGCAGGCGGGCAACGCAACGCGTCCATGGCCTGCTCAAGCTGGGAATCGATGTCCCAGGCGTCAGCGGCGTCGATGGCTTCCTGGAGCTTGCCCATTTCATCGAGCAATGTGTCGTAGTCCGCGTCCGGGTTGGCCATCTCTTCCGAGATTTCGTTGAAGCGCTGGATCTTGCCGTAGATCTCGCCAACGCCTTCCTGGACGTTGCCCAGAACGGTCTTTTCCTCGTTCAGCGGCGGTTCCTGCAGGAGGATGCCCACGGTGTAACCGGGGCTCAGGCGGGCCTCGCCGTTGGAAGGGGTGTCCAAGCCGGCCATGATCTTGAGGATGGTGGACTTGCCAGCACCGTTCGGGCCGACGACGCCAATCTTCGCGCCGGGGTAGAACGACATGCTGACGTCGTCCAGAATAAGTTTGTCGCCAACGGCCTTGCGAGCCTTGGTCATCGTGTAAATGAATTCCGCCATGCCTTTAAATCTAATGGGTAGGCGTTCATAACTCACATTCGCACAGCGCAGGTGAACTACCGGGCGTCCCCTACGAAGCACTTCCCTGTCGCCAGAACGGGCAGCACGGTCACCACGACGCCTCCGTCACGTATCTGGCCCATGACGCAGGACTTGCCGGACAACGCGGCCGCCTCCATGGCGTCGACATCAAGCCCGGTTGGCGTCCGGCTGACCGATACCTCGAGGTTCCCCTCAGGGATGCCTGCCGAGACCAGGGCAGCCCTCAGCGCTTCCCTGTCCGGCTTGGGATTACCCGCCACCAGGTTCTTCAGTGTGGACTCGACGGTCTTAGTAGTTGCCAGCACGGCAGCATCCGGGGTTTCCGTGGCTCGGGCACTGGCGGAGGGATCGGATGCGGTACCTGCCGACGGATTCGCGCTGCTGACGCTTGGGCCGGGCGTGCCCGCGGGCTGCGTCGACGAGCCGGCGGGCGTGGGAGTGGCAGGCGCGGCAGTGCATGCTGTCATCATCAGAATCGCCGAGGCCAGCATCAGCGCCCCGCCTGCAAGCCGGATGCTGGTGGTGGAAGCCTGTGCAGCCCGGCCAGGTTTTGGTGTGGTTCCCCTGCTTATCACCTAGCCATTGTGCCATTCACAGAGGGCATGGACCGGCGTAGCGTGTGCTGAAAGGTCCTGAAGAGCCTGAACAAGGGATGGAGCGGACGCTGTGGGTGGAGAAGTCAAAGACGCCGTTGCGTCAACCACAATCGGTGCACAGCAGGAAAAAGTGTGGGAAGCCCTGACGGATCCTGACCTCATCAAGCAGTACTTTTTGGGGACCCATGTCACCACCACTTGGAAAGTGGGCGACCCGATTACCTACTCCGGGCGAGTACCACGGCACCGTGTACGAGGACACAGGGACCGTCCTCGTTTTCGATCCGCCCGTGAGGTTGCAGACCACTCACTTCAGTCCGTCCTCGGGACTTCCGGACATCCCCGAGAACCACCACACAGTGGAGTACTTCTTGGACCCGACTCCGGCCGGCACCACAGTGACCATCACTCAGGGCAACAATTCAAGCGACGACGAAGTTGCTTCCTCCACTGCCACGTGGCAATTGGTATTGGGCAACCTGAAGGAATTTCTGGAGTCCGCCCCAGGAAAAAACACCCTCCTTGGAGGTAACCAAGGAGGGTGATGTGTGCCCCAGGAGGGAATCGAACCCCCGACCGGCGGATTAGAAGGCCGCTGCTCTATCCCCTGAGCTACTGGGGCGCACTGACTCGAGGACCACATGGGCCGCCCGCGCCACAAAGAGTTTACATGCGATCCCTTGGTCGCTCCGCATCTCCACGCATCTCCAGGCTGACCGCGTCCAGTCCTCAACACATAGCTTTTTGCCGAAGTTATGCACATAGCGAGGAAGGGCACTGCTGTCCGGAGCGATGCTCCACGAAGCTGAAGGAGCCGGACAGGCACTTCCCTACATCGCGAAGGACCACCAATGAACGACATGATCACCGTCAGGGGCTTCGTGGCCTCGGACGTGAAGACTTCCACCACAACCCGCGGCACAGCAACGGCGTCGTTCCGCCTCGGAACAACCGAGCGGCGCTTCGACCGCGCGAGCAACACGTGGGTGGATGGCAACACCAACTGGTACACCGTGCAGTCATTCCGATACCTGGCCGGGCATGTGGGCTGCAGCGTTAAAAAGGGGCAACGGGTCCTGGTCCTGGGAAAGCTGCGCCTGAGGCAGTGGGAGCATGAGGGCCGCATCTACCACGTCGCGGAAATTGATGCCGAGTCGGTTGGCCATGACCTCATGTGGGGCTCCGCCAACTTCACCCGTATGAACGGTACAGCGGCACCCCTTGAGTCAACTCCCGTGGCTGAGGGCTCAGCAAATCCCCCGGGCGAAAGCGACTGGAATGCCGGTGACGATGACGAGGACCAAGTGCCCCCGGAAGAGGAATCGGTCCCGGCCGGCCTGGAGGATGCAGAAGGCGGCGGGGACCTCCTGGTCAACACAACCACGGGTGAGTTGGTGGGTGCCGCGGCTTGAGAAGCGGGCTGCTGCCGGGGAACGCACCCTAGAGTTGGTGCATGTCCACCGCAGCCCTCGTTGAGTCCATCCGTTCAAAGCTGCTTGCCGGGGGCGACGCCGAGCGCGCACGTGGCTCCCAGGCTTACATGAAATCCGAGATGCCTTCCCTTGGCGTCAGGGTTCCCGAGGTGCGAAGGATCGTCAGGTCGGCGGCCATGGAATTCCCCCCGACGTCACCGGAAGAGTTGCGAACGGCCATCCTGACGCTCTGGCGGGAAGCCGGGGCACGGGAAGAACGCTACGCAGCCATTGATCTCACCGGCCTGCGAATGGTCAAGGAGGATCTGGGCATGCTGCCGATCTATGAGGAAGTCATTCGGACAGGTGCTTGGTGGGACCTTGTAGACGGTGTATCGCATCGGATCTGCGCACTTCTGTTGGCCCACCGGGACATCATGACCCCGCTGCTGCTTCGGTGGGCCAACGACGCGGACATGTGGATCCGCAGGGCGGCCATCACGGCGCAGCTCGGAGCGAAATCCACAACGGACACCGTGCTGCTGGCTCAAGTAATCTCGGCAAATCTGGCGGACAAAGAGTTCTTCATCCGGAAGGCCATTGGCTGGTCATTGCGTGAGTACAGCAAGACGGATCCGGAGTGGGTCCGCCGCTTCGTCGAAGAAAACCGGGCAGCGTTGAGCCCGTTATCCAAGCGGGAAGCGACCCGGCTGCTGCTCACCTGACCTGCCGCCCACATGACCTGCTGTTCAAATGACGGGACGGTGTCCTGGCTCATCACGCTTGCGGAACAAGCTCTTGGTCTTCGGGTCCACAAAGATCAGGTAGACGGCGAAGAGGAGCGCGATGATCGCGGCTGCGTTCCTGGCCAAGGTCAGTGCCAGGCCCAGGTCTTCACTTTGCAGGTACGGGAAGACGTCCAACTGGTCGGAGATTGCGTACACCATGAAGAATGACACGATGAAGTAGACCGCCTTGACCTGCCAGTCGTTGCGGATGCCAGTAACTGCGAAGAGCGGAATCAACCACACCACGTACCAGGACTGGATCATCGGGGCGAGAATGACGATCGCAGCAAAGGCCAACGTCAATCGACGCATCAGGCGGTCGTAGTCACCGCGGAAGATCTGCCAGGCAACGGCGCCGACCATGAGGACCTTCCCTGCGTCGTAAACCCACTTGGCCATGCCCCAGCCGTCCAGGCCAAAGACATTCACTATGGATGCGACCACCAGGCCAATAAGGCCTACGGGCGCGTACCAGATCCAGATGCTGCCAGGAGCTGACAGGCCGTTGATCCAGCCAAACCCAAAGCCGTTCACCGCGCTCAGGGCGTACAGCAGCCCGAAGCTGATGGCCGCAGTCAGGAACCAGTACAGGAATTTTCGTGGCCAGGATGCCCCTTTGCCAGCCCACAGGAGTCCGATAAAGGGCAGGAACACGATGGTGATCGGCTTGACGGAGATCGACAGAGTGACCAGCACGATGCCCAGGATGACTCGGCGGGTCGCGCAATAGTAGAGGCCCGCCAGTGCGAGGCCGATCATGAGGGCATCGTTGTGGACGCTGGCGATGAAGTTGGTCAGGAAGAGCGGATTGGCTGCAGTGAGCCACAGGGCCCGGTGCGGATTGACTCCGTGAAGTTCCGCCAGCTTGGGCACGTAGACAATGCAGAGAACGATCCCCACCAAAGCAACCAACCGGAACAGCATGATGCTGGCTTCGGGTTGGACATTCGTTACCCAGACAACAAACTGCTCGATCCACAGGAACAACTGCCCGTAAGGGACCGGAGCTTCGGTCCACATCTTGTCGGCACCCAGCTGGAAGTAATTCGGCAGGGCAGAGATGCCGTTCTTGTACGGATTCATGCCCTCGACCATCAGGCGGCCCTGACCGATGTAGGCGTAAACGTCCCTGCTGAACAAGGGAACGGTGAACATCATGGGCAGGCCCCAGGCCACCACTGCCTGCAGCGTTGCTTTTCTGGCTTCCAGACCCCAGACCCGGACACGTTGGCCTAGACGCAGCCAAGCCCTGACCAACAGCATCCCGCCGATGGCCAAAAGAACGATGGACAGCGCGACACCAGCGCCCTCGGTCCGCATCCAGATAAAGAGCGGCAACCGCCGGAGTTCTGAGACCGGCGCCAGCCAACCGACACCCAGGGAACCGAACACCATAAACAGCGAACCAATGAAACCGGCGATCAGCGGCGAACGAGCGTTATCCACCTCGCTGGTTGCAGCATCCGCCGTCGGCGCTGCTGTCCCTGCCTTCTGGGCGGCGGGTACGGGCACCGTCATGTAGTCGTCATCCAATCGTTCGCCCGGTAATTTCGGGACAAAAGTTCTGCGTCTTCGGGGCTTCAGCAGCAGGAAGAAACGACACTGCCGCGCTCAAAAATCGTACCATCGGAGCACTTGGAACAGCCGGAAGGATAGGCTAGGCGCGTGCCTATTACTAATGAACGCATCGTCTGGATCGACTGCGAAATGACCGGTCTCGACCTCAAGAACGACGCCTTGATCGAAGTAGCCGCCCTGGTGACGGATTCCGAGCTCAACATCCTTGGTGACGGCGTCGACGTCGTTATCAAGCCCGATGATGCCGCGCTGGAACAAATGAACGATTTCGTTCGCGACATGCATACCCGATCCAAGCTCCTGGACGAACTCCCGTTCGGAAAGACGATGGCCGAGGCCGAAGCCCAGGTTCTGGAATACATCGAGAAATGGGTTCCGGATCCGCGCAAGGCCCCCTTGGGTGGCAACTCCGTGGGAACGGACCGCATGTTCCTGGCGCGGGACATGCCAAACATCGTTGAGCACCTGCACTACCGCGTCATTGATGTCAGCACCATCAAGGAGCTTTCACGGCGCTGGTTCCCGCGCGCCTACTTCCAGTCACCCGCAAAGCACGGTGGCCACCGCGCGTTGGGCGACATCAAGGACTCCATCGACGAGCTCCGCTACTACCGCGAGGCCGTCTTTGTCCCCGCGCCGGGCCCCGATACCGCCACGGCCCAGCGCATTTCCAAGGAGATCATGGCCAGCGCTGAAACGCTTGGATCCAGTGGGACAGTGTGATCTGCGCCATTTTTGAAGGTTTTTTCGCCAAAACCGGCAAAAGTGGTCTTAGCACCCCAAAACAGCAGGTAAGCTATTTGTCGTTGCCTTCGAGGAAAGCCGGTCAAACGGAATAACCACAGAGGGCACATGGTGGGCTTAGCTCAGTTGGCAGAGCGCCTGGTTGTGGTCCAGGAGGTCGCGGGTTCAACCCCCGTAGCTCACCCCACCGAGATTGGCTGCAGAGCCGGTTTCCACAAAGGCCGCACCGGTTATCCGGTGCGGCCTTTGCTTTTAACCCGGATCCGGAACATCCCGGACCCCAGCGATCACCAGAGGAAGAACCGACATGACCGTCCTGCCAGTCACCATTTGGGGCGAACCCGTCTTGCACCGCCGGGCAAGTGAAGTGGAAGTCTTCGACGACGAACTGCGCACCCTGATTGCGGACATGTTCGAGACCAATGACGCCGCGAACGGCGTCGGGCTTGCCGCTCCCCAGGTCGGCGTAGGCAAGCGCATCTTCGTCTACAAGTACGACAATGACGACGACGTCCCGCCGCAGGGCGTAGTGGTCAATCCGGTACTGACCCTGTCCAAAGTCTCAGGTGCCCTTCCCGATCCCGACGAAGACGTTGAAGGCTGCTTGTCCTTTCCTGGCGAGTACTACCCGTTGCAGCGCGCCGAATGGACGCGGGTCCAAGGCTTTGATGGCGATGGCAACCCCGTGGAATTCGAAGCGACGGGCTGGTTCGCCCGGATCATCCAGCACGAGTTCGATCACTTGGATGGCAAGCTCTACGTGAACCGCCTCGTGGACCGTTACTCCAAGAAGGCCATGAAGCAGGCCAAGAAGAACGGCTGGGGCGTGCCCGGCCTGACGTGGATGCCCGGCGTCGACCCAGATCCTTTCGGACACTGACCCATGGTGACTGCCACCCACACCGAGCTGTTCACGCTTCTGGGCATCAGCGCCGAGGACGCGCCGGAGTGCGCGCGTCTACTGGCCACCTCACCTGACAAGGGCGTCATTCGGGCGCTGGAGGCCCTTGAGGCGCGGCTTGGCACCTTTCCCTTGGACAGCATCAAGGAAGAGGATGCATCGGAGGCGACCTGGATCGAAGCACTCCTGCGCTTCGCACCCGTCGTCCATGACTATCACCTGGAGTTGGGCATCAGTTCTGCGGTTTCCGCGGCGTCACTGGCCGACGTGGGCTTGCAGCTGCGGATCAACCGACGGGTTCACGGCCGGTTCGGATTGGATACGTGGGGTTGGCTGACGCTGCATATGGCTGGCAACCTCTTCCGGCTAGGCAGGCTGCAGTTCCACCTCGTCCCTGCGGACAGTGCTGCATCGGGGTGGGTGTTGGGTGTGCATATCCCGGAGGACGGTGGCCTCTCCCCTGCCCTGGTGGACGAGAGCTTTGCCCAGGCCCGCGCGTTTTTCACCCATCACTTCCCGGACAAGCCGGCAACAGTGGCCACCTGCGATTCATGGATGCTGGACCCGTATCTTTCGGAACGCCTCCCCAACAGCAACATCGCGTCGTTTGCCAAGCGATTCACCGTGGATCGCTGTACGGATGCACCCACGGACGCGGTCTACTTCACCTTCCGTCAGCGGGGCTTGGAGAACCTGGACAAGCTCCCCCGGGAGACTTCCCTCCAGCGGGTGGTCCTGGAGCGGATCGACGACGGCGGCACTTGGCAACTGGGGCACGGTCACCTGCCGCTGTAGATCGTCTGCTGTCCTGGGCAGGACGAGAGCACGCCTTTCATGGCGTCCTTTTCAGCCTGGGTAACCCACAGGTGATAGGCGGTCTTTACCGAGATCTGCCGGGCGACGTAGTGGCAACGGAAGTTCTTGTTGGCGGGCAACCAGGTTGCAGCATCGCCGGCCCCCTTCTTGACGTTTGCCGGGCCATCGGCCGCGATGAGGTTCAGGGGGTCGTTGGCGAGGGTCTGCCGCTGCTGCACGGTCAGCTGCTGGGCCCCCTTCTGCCAGGCATCGGCCAGGGCAACCACATGGTCAATCTGCACCGCCGAGCTGGTGTCCTGTCCCCTTTCGAAGGACACTTGCCGCCCCGTATAGGGCTCGTTCAGCATGCCGGAAGCTACTTTGCAGGAGGAACCTTCAGTGAACCTGACAGCCGTCAGGTCGCGACGAAGGATGTCGTTCCTGGTATCGCAGCCGTTCCGGTCCGCATCCGCCCAGGCCTGCCCGAAGGCGGCCCTGTCGTAGTCAGATTTCGCCGCCCGGCCTTTGACCGGCAGGCGTTCCAAGGCATCCGCGGCTTTTCCAGGGGCGACTGCTGCTGCACCGCGGACTGGTTTCATCCATTGGGGGTTGAAGACCGGAGCCTCACTGGGTCCAGACAGCGCTGGCTGGGCTGCGTCGAACTGCCCAGCGGTGAAGAACCACGACAACCCGGCGACAATGGTCGCGGCCGCCAGTGCCAGAACCGCCCATGCTTGGCGTGACCGACGACGGGCGCGTTTGTAGGCGGACCAGGTGATGCTCAAGGGACTCCATCCATTGGGGCAGGCTGTGTCATACGAGCGTATGACAGGGCCCCGACAGTCAGAGCCGGTATCCACAGTGTGTAGGAGAAGTCACACTGTACAGAGGCCGAAGGCAGGCTCCCCTATTGCTCGCGCATCACGCGGTGAAGGTCCTCAGCAGCTACTTCCAAAAGTCCGCGCAGTTGCGCCACGCGTTCGTCGGAGACGTCTCCGGCAGCGTTGGCCGCAACTGCTTGATCCAGGAGTTTCTGGGCTTGTTTATGGTTGGCCTTGGCGACGTCCAAGGCGTGTTCCAGCGTGGTCTCATGTTCGATGGTTGATTCGTTTTCCATGAGTGCCATTTTGCTCAGATTTCCCGGCCGATTCCAGTGTCCCGGCCGGGAAACCCGCGTGAGCTGCTTCAGAATCAGGCGTCAGCAGTTTCCAGTACGGCAATCGGAGCGATGACGTCCTTGGCGGGGAACGACGGCGGGTTCACGCCGGCCATTTCCTCCATGACGCGGACAACCTGGCAGGAGTAACCGAACTCGTTGTCGTACCAGACGTACAGCACGAGGTTCTTGTCGTTGGAGATGGTCGCAAGTCCGTCAACGATGCCGGCCCGGCGGGATCCAACGAAGTCGGTGGAAACCACGTCAGGGGAATCAATGTAGTCGATCTGCTTGCGGAGATCGGAGTGCAGGGACATTTCGCGGAGGAAGTCGTTGACTTCCTCACGAGTGGTGCCGTTCTCGAGGTTGAGGTTCAGGATGGCCATGGAAACGTCCGGGGTGGGTACGCGGATGGCATTGCCTGTGAGCTTGCCCTGCAGTTCGGGAAGGGCCTTGGCGACAGCCTTTGCGGCACCTGTCTCGGTGATCACCATGTTCAGTGCGGCCGAGCGCCCACGACGGTCGCCCTTGTGGAAGTTGTCGATCAGGTTCTGGTCGTTGGTGAACGAGTGGACTGTTTCGACGTGGCCGTGAATGATCCCGAACTTGTCGTTGATCGCCTTCAGCACGGGGGTAATGGCGTTCGTTGTGCAGGATGCCGCGGTGACGATCTTGTCGGCGTCGTTGATGTCGCAGTGGTTGATGCCGTGGACAATGTTCTTGAGCTCGCCCTTGCCCGGCGCGGTCAGCAGGACACGGGCAACGCCCTTGCTCTGCAGGTGCTGGGAGAGGCCATCGGCGTCGCGCCAGCGTCCGGTGTTGTCGACAACCAGCGCATCCTTGATGCCGTACGCGGTGTAGTCCACGGTCGCGGGGTTGTCCGAGTAGATGACCTGGATCTGGACACCGTTGGCCGTGATGGTGTTGGCTTCCTCATCCACGCGGATGGTGCCTTCGAAAGAGCCGTGGACGGAGTCGCGGCGCAGCAGGCTCGCGCGCTTGACGAGATCGTTCTCAGCACCCTTGCGAACCACGATGGCGCGCAGGCGAAGACCGTGGCCGCCTCCGGCCTTTTCGATCAGGAGGCGGGCCAGCAAGCGGCCGATGCGTCCAAAACCGTAAAGAACGACGTCGGTGCTGGTGCGGTCGTCAGCGCCGCGCCTGCCCACGATCTCGGCCAATTCGGACCGCAGGTACTCATCCAGGGAGGCGCCATTGCCTTCTGCCCGGTACTTCTCCGTCAAGCGTGCAATATCGATGGCTGCGGCGCCGAGTTCCAGCTCGGAGAGGGCGTTGAGCAGGGGTGCGGTCTCTTCGAGCAGGAGCTCGTGGTTGCTCATCCGGCGTGCAAAGCGGTGGGCCTTGAGGATGTTCATGGTGGACTTGTTGATCAAGCTCCGGCCGTGGATGCTGGTGACCACGTTGTTTTCCCGGTACAACCGGCCGATCACCGGAATCATGGCCTCGGCGAGAGCCTCCCGGCCCATCCACTTATCAAGACAAGAATCTGACGTCTGGCTCACAGAACTACCTTCCTTGGGTCAACCACATACGTCCTCGTATGCAGATGGCAGCGGCCGCCCGGAGTAGTCCTGCGGCACATGCGCCAGCGGGCTTCGGTCCACCCACAGCGCCTTGAACGAGAGCAAAGAAAATCCGCCGGCTGCGAACGCAGTCCCGGCGGCAGAACATCTACGTTCAGTAACCATTCTAGGCGGGAAGGGCCGGGCATAGTCGTCCCGAACGCGTGAAATCACTCACACGCCCGTGATCCCGGCAGTCATAAATGGATGGGTTGACCGATACGCCGGGTTCTGTCATCCGTTGTCGTTGCCAACAATGGAGTAGCGGCCATCCATCTACGGACGCCGTTGCCGACGCCCTCCAGCGGCCTACCCGGACACTCGGGCGAGCAGCCCTCGAACGTGTCCTGTCTGGCCTTGCTCCGGGTGGGGTTTACCTAGCCTCCCCGGTCACCCGGGGAGCTGGTGGTCTCTTACACCACCGTTTCACCCTTACCTGCTGCAACCGGTGCAATACCGGAAACGCTGGCGGTCTGTTCTCTGTGGCACTGGCCTGCGGGTTACCCCGAGTGGGCGTTACCCACCACCCTGCTCTGCGGAGCCCGGACGTTCCTCGAGCCACTTTCGTGACGCGCGGCCGCCTGGTCAACCCATCCGTCCTACAGTCTACCGGCGTACGGGGCGGCCCAAGTCACCGGTAATATCGACTGATGCTGATTCTGCTGCCGCCTTCAGAAGGCAAGACCCCCGCCGCCAAAGGCCCCGCCATTGACTGGGAGTCGTTGAGCTTTCCGGAACTGAACCCGTACCGGGCCAAAGTCCTTGAAGCGCTGGGAACCGTGAGCGCGCACGAGGACGCACTCGCGTTGCTGGGCGTCGGCGCCTCCCTGCGGGACGACGTCGAACGTAATATCCGCCTCCACGCCGAACCGGCGGCCCCCGCGCACCAGGTGTATTCCGGCGTCCTGTACGACGCCTTGGGCTTCAAAAGCATGACGCCGGCCCAGCGGCGCAAGGCCACGGAATCCGTTCTGGTCGTCTCCGCTCTCTGGGGCGCCATCGGCTTCGGCGACCACGTGCCGGCCTACCGCCTGTCCATGGGAACTGCACTGCCCGACGTCGGACGCCTTGCCTCCTACTGGAAGCCGCAGCTTAACGCAGCCTTGGCCAAACGCTCGGAAGGCGAGCTGCTTATCGATTGCCGCTCGAGCACCTATGCCGCTGCGTGGGCTCCCCCGGCGGAGCAGACCGTGACGGTCAACGTGTTCAACGAGGCCAACGGCAAGCGCACGGTGGTGAGCCACTTCGCCAAGCACACCCGGGGTGAACTGGCCAGGCATCTGCTGACGAGGCGCGGCAAAGCACCGGCAACTCCCCAACAACTCCTGAAGGCAGCAAGCGAACACTGGACCACCGAACTCGTCGAAGGCACTGCCCGCAAGCCGCACGCGCTGAACATCATCCTGACGAGCTAGGCCCCGCAGGATCTGCGGCAGGGGTCAGTTCCACTCCGCCGACCGGACCAGGATCACGCCGGAGTCCGGGCAGAAAACGATGTCGTCTTCAGCAGCGGCCTTGACCTCGGCGAGGTCGCCGGGGCTGAGCATCATGCCCGATCCTTCGGATTTCCCGTGGAACAGCCGGGCAGCTCCGACGCCCCGCTTGGCGATGGTCTTTTCGTAGACTGCGAGCATCCCCGCGTCCAAGGCCTCTGCGAATGCTGCCCGCTGCCCGCGGACCACTGTTTCTTCAGCAACGATCTCCGCGATTGCTTCATCCAGCTCCGCACGTATGCTGCCGAAAGAGCCCTGGATGTCGTCGACAATGACCTGCTGGGCGACTTGGCGTTCGCGTAGGGTGTCCAGTCGCTCCAGAATCTCCAATTCAACATCTTCAAGGTCTGAACGTCGTTTGGTCAGCGAGGCGATATCGTTCTGCAGTGCCACCAGGTCCTTGGAAAGCCCGGTCCCGCTGTTGAGCCTGGTTTCGTCGCGCTCGATGCGCGAGGCCACCTGCTCGACGTCGGCTTCCGCCCGGCGGAGTTCGGCCTCAGCGTCGTGGACGGCTACTTTGGCAGCCCCCAGTTCACCGTTGGCCACCGCGAGGGCATCGGTCAGGTCAGTGATGCGGGGATCGTTTTCCAACACTTTCCGGCGTCCGGCCAACGATTTGAGCTTGGCATCAAGTCCCTGCAGTTCAAGCAACTTCAATTGTTCTGCCGGTGCCGCTTTTGCCACGCTTACCTCCGCTTGTCGCCGCCGGACCTGGAGATCAAGTCCGGATCTTTCCTAGACTCTAGTCGCCGCCGGGAGTCAGTATGAAGTCCCACGGGTCGCTGTTGGTACTGCTGACGCGGATTTCGACGTCGTAGCCTTGGTCCGCGAGGACGTTGCCCAACGCTTCGGCCGCCGCAGGGAGCCAGAGCCATTCGCTGGCGAAGTGCGAAACGTCAATCAGGTAGGGACGCCCGTTGGCGGCCCCTTCACGCGCTTCCGAGGCCGGGTGGTGCCGCATGTCCGCTGTGACGTAAACGTCCGCATGGTTGGCCCGGACGGCGTCGAACAGGCTGTCGCCGGCGCCGCCGCAGACTGCCACGCGGCGGACAAGGCCATCCTTGTCACCGGCTACCCGCACCCCGCCCGCGACGGCCGGGAGCATTTCGAAGACCCGTGCCGCGAAGTCACCCAGGGTTTCAAGCTCGGGAAGATCGCCCACCCTGCCAATTCCTTCTTCCGGCAGGCCGTTGGAGGCGGGCGTCAACGGCGCGACGTTCTCCAGCCCGAAGGCGTCAGCGAGGACATCAGAGACCCCACCGACGGCCGAGTCACCGTTGGTATGCACTGTGAGCAGACCGGTGCCCGCCTCAATCAAGCGGTGAACCGCCAGGCCTTTGGCCGAAGTCGCCGCCACGGAATTCACGCCTTTGAGCAGCAGGGGGTGATGTGTGATGAGAAGTTCGGCACCCCATTCAATGGCCTCGTCAATGACAGCCAATGTGGGGTCCACGGCAAAAAGGACTTTGGTCACCGGCACGGTGGGACGCCCGACCACGAGACCGACTTCATCCCAATCCTCGGCAAGCGACTCGGGCCAAAGCTCCTCTACAGCCAACAACACCTGGCCGAGGCTGGGCTCCCCGCTGGCTCCCTCTGTTTCGTCGTGTTCTGTTTCGTCGTCTTCGACGGAATCCGCATCAGAAATGCCAGTGTTTACTGCTTCCATATTCCTATTCTTCACTACCGTGCGGGATCAGGCAGTCCTTGCCGCCGGGTATCTGCCGGGTGCCGTAATTCTCCCGTAAGGTGAAGCGGGAATCATCAGGACTTCCCAACCATTGAAGAGAACATGAAAACTTTCGTACTTGGCGGCGGCTGCTTCTGGTGCCTGGACGCCGTTTACCAGAAGACCCGCGGCGTGAGCTCGGTGGTCTCCGGCTACACCGGGGGCCACGTCCGCAATCCCGACTACTACGAGGTATGCTCCGGAACCACCGGGCACGCAGAGGTAGTAGCAGTGACCTTCGATGAGACCGTGGTTCCGGAGGAAGTCATCCTGGACATGTTCTTCGCCCTCCACGATCCCACTACATTGAACCGCCAGGGCTACGACGTCGGAACCCAGTACAGGTCGTCGATGTTCTACACCACTACGGAAGAGAAAGTGCTGTTCGAGGAAGCCATCGAACGCGCCCAGGCCCTCTGGTCCGATCCGATTGTGACTGAGGTGGTCCCCCTCCCGGACTTCTATGAGGCCGAGGAAGTTCACCAGAATTACTATGCAAAGTTCCCTTACCAGGGGTATTGCCAGGTGATCATTAATCCCAAGCTGGCCAAGGCGAGGAAATATTACTCTGCATGGCTTACTGCTTAGCAAGGTTTCGATTCCGCTGGTTAGGCTGACCTCAGCATTCCCTCTTCAGAGATAGGCGTAAATTTTCATGGCAAGGATCTACGACGACGTCACCCAGCTGGTCGGCCGCACTCCGCTGGTTCGGTTGAACCGGCTGACCGAGGGCCTGGATGCCCAGGTTGCGGTCAAGCTCGAGTTCTACAACCCGGCCAACAGTGTCAAGGACCGCATCGGCGTGGCCATCGTCGACGCTGCGGAAAAGTCCGGTGCCTTGAAGCCCGGCGGAACGATCGTTGAGGGCACCTCCGGCAACACCGGTATCGCACTCGCCCTCGTGGGCGCTGCCCGCGGTTACAAGGTCATCTTGACCATGCCCGAAACGATGTCCACCGAACGCCGCGTCATGCTGCGCGCTTACGGTGCCGAGATCGTCCTCACCCCCGGCTCAGAAGGCATGCGCGGCGCCGTAGAGAAGGCCCAGGAGATCGTCGCCACCACGGAAAACGCCATCTGGGCACAGCAGTTCGCCAACGAGGCAAACCCGGCCATCCACCGTGCCACCACAGCTGAGGAAGTTTGGGAAGACACCGACGGCGAAGTGGACATCTTTGTTGCAGGCGTTGGCACTGGCGGCACCGTCACCGGCGTGGGCCAGGTCCTCAAGGAACGCAAGCCCGGTGTGCAGATTGTTGCTGTCGAACCGAAAGATTCGGCCATCCTTAACGGCGGAGCCCCCGGCCCCCACAAGATCCAGGGAATCGGCGCCAACTTTGTCCCCGAAATCCTGGACACCAACGTCTACGACGAGGTCCTGGATGCCACGCTCGAAGATTCCGTCCGCGTTGCCCGTGAACTCGGTGCCCGCGAAGGCATCCTGGGCGGCATTTCTTCCGGTGCCATCGTGTGGGGCGCCCTGGAACTGGCCAAGCGTCCGGAGAACGCCGGCAAGCTGATCGTTGCTGTCGTCTGTGACTTTGGAGAGCGCTACATCTCCACCGTGCTGTTCGATGACATCCGCAGCTAACACAACGCCTGCATTCCTTCATTTCCTGTAGAAAGGTCTTTGTGAGCTTCTTCGCAAGACTTAAGGAAGACCTCGACGCCGCCCGGTCCCACGACCCGGCGGCGCGAGGTTCTTTCGAGAACTTTTTCGCATACTCCGGCTTGCATGCCATTTGGGCGCACCGCGTCACCCATAAGCTCTGGCAAAACCCGGCACTGAGGTTTCCTGCGCGCCTGATCTCGCAGCTCGCCAGGTTCCTGACCGGCATTGAAATCCACCCCGGTGCCACGATTGGCCGCAGGTTCTTCATCGACCACGGCATGGGTGTCGTCATCGGTGAGACGTCCGAGATCGGCGACGACGTGATGATCTATCACGGTGTCACCCTCGGCGGGCGGTCGCTGGCCAAGGTCAAACGACACCCCACGATCGGTGACCGCGTCACGATTGGTGCCGGCGCGAAGGTTCTCGGTCCCATCACCATCGGAGCGGACAGCGCCGTCGGGGCGAATGCCGTGGTGGTCAAGGACGCTCCCCCGGAGTCAATCATCACCGGTATTCCGGCGACGTGGCGGCACCGCGATGCAAGGTCCGAGACCAAGCCTGCTGTGGATCCGGCAGAGTACTACATCGAATACCGGATCTAGCCGGCCAGCCTTTTGTAGAAGTTCAGGAAGACGGCGTCAAAGACGCGGTCCGGCAGAATCTTTCGCATGGCCAGAACGCCCCAGGCACCCCTACCCACCGGGTAGCGGGTACCGGGGCGTTTCGCCATTGCAGCGCGAACTATGGTCTTGGCCACCACCTGCGCCGGAGTGGACAGCACGTGTCCATGACCGGAGGTGGAGGCCAAGGCTGCCGCCACAATATGCGCTTGATCCGCATATGGCCCATCGCCAGAGGTAGCCAGCAAGCCCTCGCCCGCTATGGTTCCCCACTCGGTGTCGGTACCCGAAGGTTCGATAATGACGACGTCGATTCCGTGCGGTTTCAGTTCCAGGCGCAGCGAGTCGCTGATGCCCTCCACAGCGAACTTGGTGCCGTGATACCAGGCGCCGAGGGGCTCGTAGATCTTCCCTCCGATGGACGTGACGTTGATGATCCTGCCTGTCCGGGCACTCCGCATCCCGGGGATCACCAGCTGGGTCATCCTCGCAAGCCCCATGACATTGACCTCGAACTGCCGCCGCCCCTCGGCCAAAGGGACTTCCTCAAGTGAGCCATAGGATCCATAGCCGGCATTGTTGACCAGGACATCGACGTGCCCGTGCGCAGCTTCCACCTCGGCTACCGCGAGGGTCATTGACTCCTCTGAAGTCACATCCAGCGACACAACGAAAATGCCGTGTTCCTTGAGCGGCTCCATCAACTCAACCCTGCGCGCCCCTGCGTAGACGGTGAAGCCCGCGGCACTCAGGGCCAAGGCTGTTTCGAAGCCGATTCCTGTGGAAGCTCCCGTGACCAGCGCGACGCGGGGTGCCATGGCATCATTCCTTTGCTGGCGGCCTCGACACCGGACGGGAACTCCGTACGGCAAAGGCCGGCCCCTCCCAGCCTAATGGGGAGGAACCGGCCTTTGCAGTTGGTGGTGCTAGTGGGTGTCGACTGCCGAGATTTCGGACTTGTCTTCGCCCCAGAGGGTGTGAAAGGTGCCTTCGGTGTCCACTCGACCGTAGGTGTGTGCGCCGAAGAGGTCGCGCTGGCCCTGGATCAGGGCAGCGGCAACGCGCTTGCGGCGGAGGCCGTCGTAGTACGCCAGCGACGAGGAGAAGACCGGAACCGGAATACCGAGCTGCACGGCGGTAGCGACAACGCGACGCCAGGCCGGGAGAGCCTCCGCGATGGCCTTGGTGAAGGCCGGAGCGAACAGCAGGTTGGCGGGCTTCTCGTCGGCAGCGTAGGCCTTGGTGATGTCCTTGAGCAGTTCGGCACGGATGATGCAGCCTGCGCGCCACAAGGAAGCGATCTCGTCCAGCTTGAGGTCCCAGCCGTACTCCTTGGCAGCGGAGGTCAGCATGTCCAGGCCCTGGGCGTAGGAAACCAGCTTGGAGGCGTACAGCGCCTGACGGACATCCTCAACGAACGTTTCCGGGATCTCCACGGAAGCTTCTTCGCCGGCCAGCAGTTCCTGGCCGAGCTTGCGCTGCTCGGTCTGGGAGGACAGTGCGCGGGCGAAGACAGACTCTGCGATGCCCGAGACGGGCGATCCGAGTTCGAGGGCGGAGATGACGGTCCAGCGTCCGGTACCCTTCTGGCCGGCTGCGTCAACTACGACGTCCACAAAGGGCTTGCCCGTCTTGGCGTCTACGTGGCCGAGGACCTCAGCGGAGATCTCGATGAGGAAGGAGGACAGCTCGCCCTTGTTCCACTCAGCGAAGATCTTGGACTGCTCGGCCGGCTCGATGCCCGCACCGGAGCGGAGGAGGTCGAAGGCCTCGCCGATGACCTGCATGTCGGCGTATTCAATGCCGTTGTGGACCATCTTGACGAAGTGGCCGGCGCCGTCGGTGCCGATCCATGCGCAGCAGGGCTCGCCGTCCACCTTGGCGGAAATCTTTTCCAGCAGCGGGCCGAGGGCGTCGTAGGACTCGCGGGAGCCGCCAGGCATGATGGACGGGCCGTTCAGTGCGCCCTCTTCGCCACCGGAGACACCGACACCGACAAAGTGAAGGTCCTTCTTGGCCAGCGCGGCTTCCCGACGGCGGGTGTCCTCGTAGTGCGAGTTTCCGGCGTCGATGATGATGTCGCCGGCTTCAAGCAGCGGTTCCAGCTGCTCGATGACGTTGTCGACGGGAGCGCCTGCCTTGACCATGATGAGGACGCGGCGGGGCTTTTCGAGGGAGTCGACGAGTTCCTGCAGCGTTTCCGTGCGGATGAAGTCGCCTTCATTGCCGTGCTTTTCCAGCAGGGCGTCAGTCTTTTCCACGGAGCGGTTGTGGAGAGCCACGGTGAAGCCGTTGCGTGCGAGGTTGCGGGCCAGGTTGGCGCCCATCACCGCAAGGCCGGTGACACCGATGTGTGCTGACATCAAAACTCCAATTCGTTCGTGTACAAACAGTCCAACGCACCCTCAGGGGACACGCAGGAAACGATTTCAAAACAAGGGGCTGAAATAAACCATACGTATATAAACCTTGGGCGGGAAAGCGGCGCCCACGTTCTGGAAAGCTGCCGCGTCATAAACAGTCTATGATGCCCGACCCCCGGGGACGGCCGCACAGGATCACCCACCTGCACTCCCACCCGCGCCTGGGCCTCCCCGCGCCACTATGCTTACCTCTATGTCAACGAGCCTTCACCACCGCGCCATCGAGCATTTGGGAACCCGGATTGTGGGTGGCGCCCTCCCCTCTGGCCACGTAATGCTGGCTGAGCACCTGGAAGATGAACTCAACGTCTCGCGGTCCGTGGTGCGTGAAGCCGTGCGTGTCCTCCAATCACTCGGGCTTGTGGAAACCATCAAGCGCGTAGGTATCCGGGTCCTTCCCGCACATCGCTGGAATCCGTTCGATCCCTTGGTCATTCGCTGGCGCCTGGCCGGTGAAGGCCGTGGTGCGCAGTTGCGGTCGCTGGCCGAGTTGCGTTCCGCCGTCGAGCCCGTGGCTGCGGAGCTTGCTGCAGGCAATGCACCGGAGAGCCTCCGGCAGGAGCTGGTGGGAATCTCGCTGGCGATGAAGCAAGCCGGGGATGCCGGGGACATGGCAACGTTCCTCAACCTCGACATCCGCTTCCATGCCCTGGTGTTGTCCGGTTCGGGCAACGAAATGTTTGCCAACCTGATCGGCCAGGTCACCGAAACCCTCACCGGCCGTACCGTTCATGGCCTCATGCCTGAGCATCCGCAAAAGGAAGCCCTCCAGTGGCACATGGACGTGGCCCATGCGATCGACGCCGGTGATGGCACCTTGGCGCGCGAGGCAGCGGCCAAGATCATGCGCCAGACGATCGCGGAGCTGGCCCCCAGCTGGGATGACCAGCCCCGCGTTTTCGTCCCTGTCGCACAGAAACCGGCTACTCCCGGAAGTTGAGCAGCACCTTGCCCGACTCGGCGGAGTTCCTGGCAACCTCGAACGCCTCAAGGCCGTGGGCGAGGTCGAATTCATGCGTCACAACGGGATCCACGTAAAGGGAGCCGTCGGCCAGTGCCGAGATGACGTCGTCGATCTCGTCATTGAACCGGAATGAGCCCAGCAACTCCAGCTCCCGCGTGATCGCAAGCGAAATGAACACCGGCTGCGGTCCGGAAGGCAACAGCCCCACCATCACCACCTTGCCGCCGCGCGTGGCACCTTTGATGGCCGAGGCCAGTCCGTAGTGACTGCCTGAGGATTCAATGACGACGTCGGCGTCCACCGCTGCGATGGCCTCGGCATCGTCCCCTTTAAGGACGTGGTCGGCACCAACGGAGCGGGCGATCTCCAATGGTTTGTCATGCATGTCGACGGCGACAATCCGGGACGCGCCGGCGCGTTTCAGGACGGCGACCGAGAGGGCCCCGATGGGACCGCTGCCGATGACCAGGGCGGTCTTCCCCTCGACATCACCCGCACGGGAAACCGCGTGCCAGGCCACGCTGGCCGGTTCCACCAGCGCAGCGGTTCGAAGGTCCAGATTCTCGGGGAGCGGTCGAAGCATCCTCGAGGGCAGGTTCGCGTAACGGCTGAAGGCGCCATCCGTATGGGGATAGCGCGCCGCGCTGCCCAGGTAGGTGCATCCCGGCGACAGGTTTGGCCGGTCCTCCGGGTACCTCGCGTCACCGGGCGCAGGTGTCGCGGGGTGGACCGCCACGGGCGTTCCTTCTGCCGGGCCGGTTCCGTCCGCAGCCTGCTGGACGACCACGCCAACGATTTCGTGGCCGAGGACCAGGGGTTCTTTTAGGACGGATTCTCCGGCCGCACCGTGCAACCAGTAGTGGAGGTCCGAACCGCAGATTCCGCCGTAGGCAATCTCCACGACGGACTCACCGGCTGCAGGCGGGGTCAGCGGAATGTCCTCGATGCGCAAGTCACCTTTGCCGTGGGCGACCACTGCCGGACCCGAAGCAGGAAGGTCGGTGCCCATCAGACCACCACCGTCATTCCGCCATCAACGAAGATCGTCTGGCCGTTCACGAAGTTCGAGGCCTGGGATGCGAGCCACACCGTCGGTCCGGCGAGGTCGGCTGTCGTACCCCACCTGTTCGCCGGAGTACGGCCAAGGATCCAGGAGTTGAAGTCCTGGTCATCCACCAGGTTCTGGGTCATTTCGGTGTGGATGTAGCCCGGCGCGATGCCGTTGATCTGCAGGCCGGAGGACGCCCACTCAGCTGTCATGGCACGGGTGAGGTTCCGCAACCCACCCTTGGCGGCGACGTAGGGCGCGATGGTAGGACGGGCCAGGTCCGTCTGGACCGAGCAGATGTTGATGATCTTGCCCTGGCCGCGGGGAATCATGTGGCGCGCCGCTTCCCGGCCCACAAGGAATGCGCTGGTGAGATCCGTGGTGATGACCCGTTCCCAGTCCTTGACGTCCAGGTCCAGCATGGGCACCCGGTGTTGGATGCCTGCGTTGTTCACCAGGATGTCCAGCGGTCCAACGTTCTGCTCCACCCAAGCGACCCCTTCAGCCGCCGAATCAGCATCCGTGACGTCGAATGCGCGGCTGTGGACCCTTCCGTCGGGGTACTGCGAAGACATGGCCTCACGCGCTGCCTCCAGGCGTTCAGGATTGATGCCGTTCAGTACTACCGTTGCCCCGGCATCAGCGAGACCACGGGCAAGGGCGTTACCTATCCCCCTGCTTGAGCCGGTGACCAAGGCCACCCGGCCGGTTAGATCGAAAAGTGCACTCATGGTGTGTTTGTCATTCCTTCTTCGCTTGCGCGGGTTCAGTTCGTGGTGGACGTGGTTGCGGCCAGTGTGCCGCCCAGGTTGGCGATGGCCTGACGTACGACGGCGAGGTCCTGGTCGCCGAGGCCCTGGCGTTTGAGTTCCGCATACAGGGCGATTGCAGCAGACGCCATGGGTACTGCGGAGCCAGCGGCGGCTGCACTGGCAAGGACGAAGCCGAGGTCCTTGTGCATGAACTTGGCCGGACCTGTGGGTGCATAGTCCTTCGCTGCCAGGCGTGGACCCACGTTCTCAAGCACCCGGCTTCCCGCCAATCCCCCGGACAGCACCTCGAAGAGAGCCTCCACATCCATCCCGGAGCGTTCGGCGAGTTCGGCCGCTTCGGCGAGGGCCGCCGTCGTGGTTCCGACAATCAACTGGTTGCACGCCTTGGCGAGGGACCCCGCACCCAATGGACCCATGCGCCGGACGGTGGTTCCCATGGTCCTGAAGAGCGGTTCAAGTTGCTCAAAGCAGTCAGCGGATGCCCCCACCATGATTGCCAGCGTGCCGGCGCGCGCCCCTGCCGTTCCCCCACTGACGGGAGCGTCCACCACCACGGCGTTGCCGCCGCTTGCTTCTCCGACAGTTTCGCCGAAGCGCCGGACTTCCGTGGGTGAGACGCTGCTCATGACGACGACGGCGGTACCCGGGCGGGGTGCGCGGCTCCGCCAGGAGTCCAGCAAGTCCGTGGCCGCTTCTTCGATGAACGGAAGGTCCGGCAGCATGAAAATGATGACATCTTCATCCCGCAACCCGGCGACAGCGGCGGCACGCTTGACGCCGGGGAGACCGTCAAAGGCAGCGTCTGAGCGGTTCCAGGCGGTGACGTTCAATCCGGCGGCGGCAATGTTCGAGGCCATGGGAGCTCCCATCAGGCCCAAGCCGACGAAACCCACTCGTTGGGTGGTCATAGCTGGTGGCACCTCACTTCGTTGTGGTCATCTTGGGAAATTCTGTTCAATATCCTAGCCGTCATTCAGTATGATGAACACCATGACGACTGATGAACTTACCATCGCCATCGCTGTACCGCTCGAAGCTGAGTACGTAGAGCAGATCCGCGCTGTGGACCCTTCCGTAACGGTTCTCTACGAACCCGACCTCCTCCCCCCGGAGCGGTTCCCGGCGGACCACGCAGGTGATCCCGCCTTCACGAGGACTCCGGAGCAGGAAGAACGCTATTGGGCGATGCTGGACCGCGCCCAAGTCCTGTACGGCTTTCCCAATGAAAGCCCTGCGGGGCTGGCGCGCATCGCCAACAGCAACCCGCACCTGCAGTGGATCCACGCCATGGCAGCAGGGGCCGGGGGCGCCGTTAAGGCCTCAGGCCTGGACACCGAAACGCTCCGCAAATTCCATGTCACCACCTCGGCCGGCGTCCACGCCTTGCCCCTGGCGGAATTCTCGGCATTCGGAATCCTGAACGGCTTCAAGCGCAGCGCGGAGATGGCAATTGATCAAGCCGCCAAGGTTTGGCCCGAGCTTCGTACGCCCACCAAGCTGGCCAACGGATCCAAGGTAGTGATTGCCGGCCTTGGTGAGATCGGCATGGAAACTGCCCGCATTGCACGTGCCCTGGGCATGAGGGTCAGCGGAACCAAACGCAACGTAAGTGCCATTGAGGGAATAGAGGAAGTCACCAACAACGACGGCCTCGTGGCGCTGGTGGCCGACGCCGACGCCGTGGTTAACACTCTTCCCGGAACGCCGTACACAGAAAAGTTGTTCAATAGGGACATTTTCTCTGCCATGAAGACCGGAACGGTTTTCGTCAACGTCGGACGCGGAACGGTCGTGGACGAAGACGCCTTGCTCGAAGCACTCGACAACGGCCAGGTCGCTTACGCATGCCTGGACGTCTTCGCTGTGGAGCCGCTGCCACAGGAGAGCCCGCTCTGGAACCACCCCCGCGTCCTGGTCTCACCGCATACCTCCGCACTGAGCACAGCTGAGAACCGGCTGATCGCCGAGCGCTTCTGCAACAATCTGCGGATCTTCCTCGACGGCGGCGAACTCCCCCACCTGGTGGATCCGGTCCACTTCTACTAAGCCGGTCTACCACCCTGTGGCGTCAAGCCACCTCTCGGACAATGCATCGGCCATGCTCCTGGTGTAAGTGCTCGAGAGGTGGTTGTCGTCCAGGTACACATAGACATTGCCGATGATTCCGGGGCAGGTTGGACCGTCGCATATGAGGTCGGTCATGTCCAGGATGGACAGGCCCGTGAAGCTTCCTTCCAGCTGATCCAGCGGATTGGCAGCGGCAAGCACGGACGACAACGCGGGCCGGCAGCGCGGGTCATCGACGCCCGAAGCCATGGCACATTCGCTGGGACTGAAGGAGAAGCGCGGGTTGTCCCGCATGGCAATGACCTCCACTCCCTGATCTGTGATCTCCCCCACCAGCTCATCCAGCCCCCAGGTGAGGTCCTCTTCCGGTGAGTCCGGTACGGCAGCTGTTCCGACGAGGAACACCGCATCCGGATGGTGGAGCCGAATATGCTCACGGACATTCCGGTTGAAGGCGTTGCATTCATCGCCTACCTCGTCCGTTTCGGTCATGAATGGGCAAGCGCCGAAGGTGATGGCCTGGACCCGCCAGTTGTACTCCTTGGCAAGGGAGCCGATGGCGCCGAGCCACTGCAGGGAGTGCGACTGCCCCACGACGAAGATGGTCTTGTCCGCATTTGCACCGACGTCGTTCTGCAGGCACTCCGCAAACAGCACCGGGTCCTGCGGCCGAAGTTCACCTGAGCAGGGCCCATCCAGCTTCCCCCAGTCCGCCGGCAACTGCTCCGGGGTAGGCAGCGTCCTTGCGTCCTTTCCGACGCGGTTGACATAGCCGGGCAGCAAAGCCCTGGCGCCGGGGTTGTCATCGGAATCCTGGCCGGCAATCGCGGTCTTCTCCACTTCCTGCTGATACCCGAACCACGCCATCGGCGTCGCTGCTACCGCCAGGCAAACAAGGACCGATAGGGCCAGGCGACGGCGTTTTACCTCCGGCCACGTCCACGAGCGCAATGGCTCCTCTACAAACCTGGTGGTCAGATAGGCCAGCAGCAGGGAAACAGCCACGATCAACGCGCCGGTGGGCGCATCTGCGTGGTCTTCGCCTATCCACACCAGGGTGATCACCAACAGCGGCCAATGCCAGAGGTAAAGCGCATACGAGGTAGATCCAAGCCCCACCAACAACCTGGACGACAGGATACGGTCCACACCGAAACGGCTTCCCGTCTGGCCGGCGATGATGACAGCCACAGCGGCCAAAGTGGGCCACAACGCCACATAGCCCGGAAACGCGGTGCGGACTTGAAGGATCATGCCGCAGCTGAGCATTGCAGCCACTCCTGCCCAACCCATAACCGTTGCCATACCGCGCCCCGGACGCAGGAAGGGAAGCAACAAGGCAACCAGGGTGCCCAGGGCAAATTCCCACAGCCGGGCAAAAGTGTCGAAGTAGGCCAGTTCCTGGTGGGCGGCGGTGAAATAGATTGAGTAGCCCAGCGACGCGACGAAAATCAGCCCGAAGACGCAGAGCAACACCGTCCGGTAGCGCAAGCCGGCCCTGCGGCAGACCCAGGCCGCAGCAACGAAGATCGCCGGCCAGAGGATGAAGACCTGCCCCTGGATGGACAACGACCAAAAGTGCTGCATGGGACTGGCCAGGCTATGGTCAGCGGCATAGTAGTTGACTACCTGTCGCTGGAGCAGCCAGTTCTGGAAGTAGAACAGGGACGCCCAGGCCTGGTTCACGATCTCCGTCCACCGGGTCCGGGGGACGATCATGAAGGTCGCTGCCAAGGTGCCCGTCAGGACAACGACGACGGCGGGCAGCAGCCGCCAGAACAAGTGCAGCCAGTGCCGAACCAGTGATACCGGCCGCGACTCCTCGTAGCGGTTGACGAACTGGAGTGTCATCAGGAATGCCGAAATCAACAGGAAGACGTCCACGCCTCCCGAAACCCTGCCAAACCAGATGTGGTAGGACACCACCATGAGCACGGCCAGCGAACGGAGTCCCTGGATTTCCGGACGAAACCTGGTGCCGGTGGCGCGCCGGACCAGCCCGGGGCTTTCCGGCGATGCCACGCCCTTGGTTGCCGTCATGGACACGCTCCTCTATCGCTGCACCAATTCTGCACCTGGCCTTCCGAAATTCCAGCACTCAGGGAGGAAAGCCTGTGTACAACAAGGGGTAAAAGAAGCAGCACGGCGCCCCTCCTCAGGAAGGGGCGCCGTGCGTGGTCTGTCCGGGAGGTAGTCGCCGTCTATTTAGCGTCTTCCGTGCTGACGAGGTCGCGTCCGGCCGTCTCCGGCGTGAAGAACGTGGTGACGAACGAGATAAGGGCCAGGACCAGCGAGTAGATGGCAAGCACCAGCCATGAGTGGTTGGTGGCAGCCAGCATCAACGCACCGAGGAGTGGTGCCAGTCCGCCGGCCAGGACAGCGGAGATTTCCCGGCTCATGGCAACACCGGTGAACCTGTACTGCGACCCGAAGAGCTCAGGAAGGAGGGGGCATTGCGGGCCCAGCATCGACTGGACGCCGATGGCGATTCCGACCGCCATGACCACCCACACCAAGGTGACATTGCCCAAGGTGACAAGGTAGAAGGCAGGAACGGCAATAATCGCCTGGAACAAAGCACCGTAGCGATAGACCGGCACGCGACCGTACCTGTCCGACAACGCTCCGAAGGTCACGACCATCACAGCTGCGAAGCCGGCCGCAATGAGCAGTCCGACCGGACCGATGGAGTTGTTACCGGCAAATACACCCGCCGGCATGCTCATAAAGGAAACCAACAGGGCGGAGTAGATCGAGGAGTTGCCGTTCTCCCCCATGCGGAGGCCAATTCCAATCAGCACGTTCTTCCGGGAGTGCTTCCACAATGCGCCGATAGGGTTCTTGACCACGTTCTTGTGCTTTTCCAATTCCTGGAACGCGGGAGTTTCCTTAAGCTTGAGCCGGATGAAAACGGCAATCACAATCAGGATAAAGCTGGCCAGGAAGGGCACACGCCACAACCAGCCCTGCAGGACGGACTTGTCGGCGAGGGCGATAAGAGCGAAGGTTCCAGCTCCCAGCAAGGTACCCAGTTGGATGCCTACGAAGGGCAGGGAAGCGAAGAAGCCGCGACGACGACGCGGAGCGACTTCTGAGATCAGCGTAGTGGCACCGGCCTGCTCGGCACCGGCACCGAGCCCCTGGATGATGCGCAAGGTGACGAGCAATACGGCGCCAAGCATTCCGGCCTGCTCAAAGGTGGGCAGAAGGCCAATGGCAAAGCTGGCCGTTCCCATCAAGGCTATCGTCAGGATCAAGACCATCTTGCGGCCGAACCGGTCACCGATATAGCCGAAGATCAAGCCGCCGAAAGGCCGGGCAGCGAATCCGACACCGTAGGTGGCGAAGGATGCGATCAGCGCTCCATCAGGCCCGAGCGGCGAGAAGAACAGCGGACCGAAGATCAGGGCCGACGCAAGGCCATAGATGTAGAAGTCGTAGTACTCCAGAGCCGAACCTACCGAGCTGGCCAGCGTAGCGCGCCGCAGCTGCTCCGGTTCGACGACGGCTTCGTCAGCATCAGCTGCGAACTTTGTCTTAGTACGAGTTGTCACAAGCGCTCCCTCAAAATCACACCGGGCCCCCGTTGGCCCCGTGAGATAGTGATGGCATCACCGCCAAGATCACTATGATGAACAGAGTACAGCTTGCTGAACGCGTTGCCAAGGTTAAAATCAGATTTATGCTGCTCAGCCCATCGGGTTGCCCAAGGAACGGGCCAACTCCTTGAGTTCCTTGACCATCAGGGCCCCTTGCTCCTCTGAGTAGGTCGCCTTCAACGCGGTCACCGACAGGCCCAGGCTAGGTCCGTGGGCACCGTGGGTGGGCACGGGTACGGCGAGGCAAACGACGCCCACCGTCGACTCTTCATCCTCGAACGCAAAGCCTTGTTTACGGATGGTGGCGATCTGGGCTTTGAGTTGCTCGGCGGTACGGAGGGAGTTGGTGGTCATGGTGGGCAACTCCATGCCGCCCGGAAACATGGCCTCGATATCGTGATCGTGCAATTGCGCCACCAAAGCCTTGCCAACACTGCAAAGCGACACCGGCATTTTGTCGCCGATGTTCGAGGTCAGCCGGACCGCGGGGTGGCCCTCGTAACGCGCCAGGTAGATGACATGGTCGCCGTCGAGCATTGCGATCCGGACTGTCTCTCCGGAAAGCGTGGGGGCCTGCTCGCAGTACTTGTAAAACTCCTGTACCTCATCGAGGCGGCTAAGGTAAGCCGCTCCCAGCTCCACCAGCTTCCGTCCCAGGGCAAAATCGGCGCCCTGCCTGGTAATCAGGCGGGCTTCCTCGAGCGCCAGCAGCAGGTTCGATGTCGAAGACTTGGGAATGCCGAGCTCCCGCGACAGGTCACTCAGGGTCAACCGTCCGGAAGGGGAATCAGCCAAGGCTTCAAGGACGGCAGCGGCGCGGGTCACGGCGGGAGCGGGCGACGAAGCGCCCAGCCCCTCGGAGCGGGTGGTGCGGGAATCAGCCATGATTCTCCTTCGTCATCACAAATCGTTGTTCAATCTACTGAACAATACCCATCATAGTGGCATCCCGGTGGACACGGACCCGTCGGCTTTTCAAACCCAAAAGTTGGCTGTATATTCATTTTCGAGCTCTCCACCGCGGCATCCCCCAATAGTCGCGGTGGAGAGCTCATCCATTTCCGGACGCGGCCAGCTCTGGTTCAGTGGCGTCAAGCGGCCACAACCCCCTCGCCCCTCAGGCACCAGCCCCCTCCCGAGCCGTCACGCACCAATTCCCACGTGGCCAGGGCGGACCGGACGTTGTTCCCCAAGCGCACCTGGACCTGCAGGACCTCAATATCCACGCGCCCGGCTCCCCGGGGCATCCGCCTGCGCTCCTCCCACCAGGGAATCCTCTCGAACCAGCGGACAGGCTCGACGGCAATCTTCCACTCCCGCCCTCCCCTGACGACGACGGCAGGCTCACCGTAGGCTGTTGTGCGGATGTATACGTGTTCCATGGAAGGAGACAGTAGGGGGTGGGCCTGACATTAAAAGGGCGCCGGAAGTCATCAAGTCCAGAAACGAAAAACCCCGCTTCCAAGGATGGAAACGGGGTTTTCTCTGGTGGGTCCTACCGGGATCGAACCGATGACATCCACGGTGTAAACGTGGCGCTCTACCAGCTGAGCTAAAGACCCAAATCGTTGTTTACACGCTCTCTGTGTTCCTCAGCGCTTCAACCAACGAACAACGACTCTACATGATCAACCGCCGGAAACACCAATCGAGTCCCCCGCCCCGGAAAGATCGGGCAAAACCCGCGCCAGATGGCCCAAAGCACCACTGACTCCAAGTTCCAGTTTTACGGCCGCGAACCCGTCCCCCCGGGTGATTCCCCTGTTGATGATGACCACAGGCTTTTCGGCCTTTGATGCATGACGGACGAACCGTAGGCCGCTCTGCACCGTCAGTGACGAACCCGCCACCAAAAGGGCGTCCGCGCCATCAACCATGGCGTAGGCACGCACGACACGGTCCTTGGGGACGTTCTCGCCAAAATAGACAAAGTCGGGCTTAAGGATTCCGCCGCAGACCGGGCAGACAGCCATGACGAAGGATCTGATGAGAGCAGGATCCTCTACCGTGGCGTCCGCATCCGGGGCCATCTCAACCAGCCCGGATTCCACGGCAGCTTCCACGAAACCTGGATTGATCTCCTCCAGGATCGCCGCTATCAATTGCCTGCTGAAAGTATGACCGTGCGGCAGGCAGATCACTCGGTCAAAACGACCATGGAGGTCCACCACATTGACGCTGCCGGCGTCCTCATGAAGCCTGTCTACATTTTGGGTAATCAGGCCGGTCAGGAGGCCGCGCCGTTCCATCAGGGCGACGGCGGCATGGCCGGCATTCGGATCGGCATGCCGGAGGTGGGACCAACCGATATGGTTTCGCGCCCAGTAACGACGCCTGTTGGCCTCGCTTCGGATGAACTCCTGGTACGTCATGGGATTCCGCGGTGCAGACCCCGGCCCCCGGTAATCGGGGATGCCGGAATCCGTGCTCAAACCGGCTCCGGTCAGCACAGCCAGGCGCTTGCCCTGCAGGACCTGCACGGCGGAACCGAGGGCTTCCTGCTCGTGGGGACCGAGTTGCACCTCAGCCGCGGGTGCCATGCTGGCAAACCCCGTCATACCGACTCCCGGTCCCGGGTTGCTCATGGCCGCCGGTCCACCAGGGACGCCAGCGCCCTCTGATACTCCACAAGGTCCCTCGCTTTGCCCCGCGGATTGACCACGACGTAGCGGATGATGCCGCCGGCGTCGATGATGAAGGTTCCCCTCAGCGCCATTCCGCTGACTTCGTCGAACACCCCAAACTCCCGGGCAACAGCTCCGTGCGGCCAGAAGTCCGCCAGAAGATCGAAGTCGAAACCCTCGTGCTCCGCGTAGGCGCGTTGGGCGAACTTGCTGTCGACGGAAATCGCCAACACCGTCGCATTTGAATCCTTGAACTGGGCGATGTTGTCGCGAATCTCGCATAACTCACCGGTGCAGATACCGGAGAAGGCGAAAGGAAAGAACACAACAACCACGTTGACGCCGCGATAGTCCGTCAACCGGACAGGCTCACCGTGTTGGTTCAGCAGTTCGAAATCCGGTGCGGGCTGCCCTGGTACGGGAACACCGACCAGAGTTGGCGCCTGCTGGACTTCCGTCATTTGTTCTTCTTGGGCACCAGGCGGGTGGCGCTCCAGTCCTTCGAGACTCCGGCAGAAGTAGTCAGGTGCAGGCCGGAGGTAGGGGCAGCGTCCTGGATATCAGCGGGAGAAACGTAGTTATCCCTGCCCGACTTGGGTGTCAGGACCCATACAACCCCGCCTTCCTTCAGCGTGGTCAACGAATCCATGAGGGCATCAACAAGGTCACCGTCGCCATCGCGCCACCAGAAAATGACTGCGTCAACGACATCGTGATCATCTTCATCGAGCAATTCGGAGCCCGTGACATCTTCAATATCGTCACGCAAGTCGAAGTCGACGTCGTCGTCGTAGCCGAGCTCCTGAATCAGATCCCCATCTTTGAAACCCATTCGTTCCGCCACATTTACCGATGTGGCGGCGTCGGCCTCGCTCACGTTTCCTCCTTTGAAGTGACTTCCATTACTAACAGCCAACACCCTTTGGGCGCCTGCTTCAAGCCATTGTCCCTGTACGAGGGCACATTCCGCACCATCGAGGGTGTTTCGGACTACTGGTGAGGGCGTGCTTTACGTCACGCAGGCCTTCTGGATGTGACATACAACGCTCTGCGGGGTCCGCGGCTACGCATAGCGGCGCCGTGAAAGCTAGAGTGGCCATGAGCGCTCTGGCTGCAGGGCGATCGCCCCGCAGGATTCTACTGGGCAGCCAAGCGCTCACAAGACCTGCCCGGCGCATCCGACCGGGCTGTTGAAACCGAGATGTCGCACACGACGCGTTCACGACAGGCAGTTACCCTGCCGGACCTGAGGCGCCGATGGATGCGCCAAAAGGAAGGTTGGACGTGGCTGCAGGAGAAGAGACCTCACACATCCTCAGCGGGTTGACTGCCCAGCTGCCTGATCGTGATCCGGAAGAGACCGCGGAGTG